>NZ_JBCNAC010000094.1:0-6076 GCF_050477885.1 Neobacillus rhizosphaerae | reverse complement strand
GGGGTCTCCCCTGAACCGTACTCCCACAGGAGTCTTCGCGCCTTCCACTCCAATCAACAGGGTATAAAAATCAACAATTTTCTTTAACAAAGCCTAAAAAAAAGGCCGAGAAAATCTCGAACCTTGTTCCAATTAGTATCTCTTGAAAGATTTTTTTTGCTTATTCATCACTTCATACGATTTTTCGATAATATCTGTTAACACATCACCCTTATAAATTCTACCAAGCTTCAATCCTTGTTGATAATACTCGACAATTTCGTCAAGTTTTGCTGAAGTTTCTTTGGTGATTCTTACATTTAATTGAATTCTTTCGTTTTCAGTCATGATAGCATCTCCTATAAAACCGTTATCTAATTGCTAGCAATTATCTACATGTTACAACACTGCTACTATACTATACTTCTACAAATTTTTCATTACTTTCACAGAATATAAAAAGTACTGGTTCATCCAGTACTCCCTACTTCAAAGTATGTTTCTATTTGTTTCATTCACTAATAATTACCGATTTCGCTCTCAGGAGTTTGAATTATGACAGGCTCTTTACTAGGATCTAACCATTTAAGAATGGAAAGGACATTATTTTGTACCGTTCCTGTACAACCAAGTGTATAACTACTTGCCACATGTAAAAAGATTGCCGAACCAGCCCCAGGAATTCTCTCTACAGTATTATAATTAATAACAAATCCATAATTATAGGCTGGAATATTCATTTTTTCCGCACTTGTCCACCGACTATTATTTTCTGATTGTTTTTGCCAAGTATTATATAGCGGAGATGCCGGGTCATCCACCCATACATCATCACTTGTAATTTGTCGATATGGCAGTTTTGTTCCAGGATTTTGATAACGTCCGAATGCGGTGCCAATTGAAAATTTCCCTCTTGGAGACTTTTTTGCCCCTTCTTTCATTATGGTAGCAAAGCCTTCTTTTCCAATAAATCCTGATATATTTTGTTTTTCATACCACTTATTATCCACTTTTTCAAAGGTTCGTATCTTTGCAACATTCGTGGAATAACCGGATGTCGTAACAAGGATTAGCTGATTATTATCATCAATGGTATTAAACTGGTCTGCAATAGTACTCGGAATCCAACTTCCATTTCGATTAAAGTAATACCATCTATCTAAATAAATCCAGCCAACTTGCATCGCTCCTGATTGATTTAAATAATACCAACGGTTATTTTGTAACATCCAACCTTTTTGCATATCACCGTTTTTACTAAGGTAGTACCATTTCCCACTATCAAGGAACCAACCTTGCTGCATTGCACCATTATCAGCGAGGTAATACCACTTCCCTGCTAAATAGAGCCAGCCTGTTTGCATTTTTCCTGAATGCTCAAGATAATACCATTTCCCCCCATTAAAAAGCCAACCTCTTTTCATTGCCCCATTGCTATCAAGGTAATACCATTCTTCGTCATCTTTTAGCCACCCACGCTGCATTACCCCATTAAAATTCATAAAATACCATTTGCCATTATCATATAGCCAACCTTTGTGAAGTGTTCCATCACTATGGTTAAAATAATACCAATTGTCTCCGAGGGCTACCCAGCCCTTCACAACTAGATTATCTTTGTAATAATACTGTTTTCCATTTTCTTCATACCAACCATTCTTTGTAACTTCTTCATTTGCAAATGTAGATAATGGACGCAGTACTATTATTGTTAAAGTTAGTAAAAGAATAATCCTTAATCTCAAGTCCTTTTTAGCCTCCTTTGACATTTTACAACAGTAAATACTATTTTATCGAAATATCTGTTACTATTACACCTACCAAATGACCATTTTCTCAAGTGCAAAAAAAATGCCCATCGAATGTTGGGCAAGCCTTAATATATCTATATGGTTATTGATTGTATTGGTTGAGTGTTGATATAGTGGTCTTGAAGCCATGTTTCTAGTTGATTCTTCAATTCAGGATGGATTGGAAGGTTTCCTTGTGCCACAATGTCTTTTTTCATCGTAAAAATAGATGAGTTATGTGTGACAAGTTTACAAGAGTGTGCCATATTTTCGATTACTTTAAATTGTGCATCTCCCTTAACGTAAATAGGTAGATCTTTAAGGACTGCTGGATTCGCCTGAACGTCGCGTGCCCCAGTTATGGCAAGAACTGGACACGTTACTTTTGATAAATCCTCTCTAACATTATAATGAAAATGTTCTCGCATCCATTTTGCATTTGTTTTAACAAAATTTACTTTCATCACATCATCCGTTGACTGAAGTACCTTATTAATAGCTTTTTGCGCCTGTTGTTCCACTTTATTATGTGTACCAAAGAGACGTAATAAAAATCCTTGAAGTCCCTTTGCGATTTTGATGTCAACAACTGCAAGATCCCTCTGCCGTTTTAATGCTTCGCTTATTCTTTCGACAGCACCTGAAAGTAGAATTAACCCACCGAGATCTTCCCGTGCTGCAACAGCAGTTCCAATAGTACAGCCTTCGCTATGCCCAAGGACAATCACACTTTTCGAGTCTACTTCAGGAAGATTTTTCAAAAACTGTACAGCGGCCTGTGCGTCATCCACCAAATCCCATAATCCTGTTGTTAAAAAGTCTCCTTCACTTTCCCCAACACCTCGTTTATCATACCTAAGGGTAATATATCCAATAGATGTTAAAAATTCAGCCAATTGGCGATAGAGTTTAAGATCCAATTTTTTGTTTACTTTTCCATTACGGTCTAATTTTCCAGAACCCACTATAATTAATATCGCAGGACTTTTAACTGACTTTGTTTCTGGCATGCTTAATGTTCCCTTCAGCGCTACTTTGCTTTGAATGCTAATTTCTTTTTCTATAATTTTCAAAATTAACTCCCCTTATTGTTCTTTTGATTGTTCTGGAATACTAATTGTTGCAAGCGTTCTTCTTCGTCTACCCTTTTCCGGCTTATTTTGAGAAACCTTTGAATAGACTGCAACGAGTTCCTTTATAAAATCAGCAAACTCCTGATCAGTTAAATAAACTGAGGTTTGCCGAAAAGATACACCATCAACAGCTAAATCAATTTTTTCTTGTTGTAAATACCGCTCGTATTCCCCCAGTAAATTCGCCATGAATTTAAAAAATAAACCCATATGTTCATCTTTTGAGAGTTTGTTTAATTCCTCTATTCCTAAAGTCATCTTGTTCGGGTCATTAATTGAATACACCTTTTCAACCGTACCTCGGTTTGGTATTTCATCAATGATATGAATAACCTCCGCTTCAACAAGCTTTTTAATATGACGATACAAGGATGCTTGTGGAATATCAGGAAGTATATCCTTTATTTGCTGTGCTGTTATTTGTTGATTTATTAAAGTTTGGATTATTCTCATCCGAACAGGATGTAGGATCACATCAACCGTTGATTCTTTTATCATGAATTTCTTCTCCTGTTTTTTATTATCATTATTGATAATGATAATAAAACAATTCTAATTTGTAAATACCAATATGGAAAATTAATGAAATTTTTCCTTTTTTATCATTGTTGATTTCTTTCTTTCTTTTTACATGGATTGTCAATTTTCTACTTATATTATAATGAGGAGGGTTACGATATGATGTTGACTTGGATATTTGGTTTTTTGATGGTGGCTCAATCAGTAGTTCCCCCAGACCACTTAGAAATTACAAAGGACGGCTACAATATAACTACATTGAATCGGATGGATTTTTCCAATCCTAATATTGATTTACCACTAATTGATAATGCAAAATACAATCAGTTTTTAAATCAACTCGATAAACAAATTACTACTCAGCCTAAAAATGCATACATAAATCAACACGGGACCATTGTTTCAGAACAAGTTGGTTTTCGTATTAATCGCCAAGCATTTACAGAACAATTTTATTCATACTTTTTTTCACGTCGACATGGTACATTAGAAATTCCTATGCTCCCAGTCTATGCGAAAGTGGATAGTGAATTACTTGGAGAGATTCGAAGCGTACGTATTGGTCGGTATGTAACAACCTTTAATCCTAGTAACAAAACGAGAACCACTAATATTCAATTAGCCGTAAAAGCGATTAATAATACTGTTGTTTTTCCTGGGGAAGCCTTTTCTTTTAACAAAGTAGTTGGTAAAAGGACTGTTGCAAAAGGTTATTTACGAGCCCCTGTGATTATCAGAGGAGAATACTCGGAAGATATTGGGGGAGGAATCTGCCAAGTATCCTCCACTTTATTTAATGCGGTTGATAACGCTGGTTTAAAAATTGTTCAGCGTTTTTCTCATAGTAAAAAGGTTCCCTATATTCCACCTGGTCGAGATGCCACCGTTAGTTGGTATGGTCCCGACTTTGAATTTAAGAACTTGTATAATCAACCTATTTTAATTCAGGCAAGGACAATGGGGCATTTGTTGGTAATTAAACTATATTCATCTGAAAATATCCAATATATCCCACGCAAAGTACCAGCTCCCCCTTATTAAATAAATGAAAAAGTCCGCATGATTAGCGGACTTTTTCTTATTCCTTATTATTATTTAATGCACTTGTTAATAATTCTTCAGAGAATTCGGTTAGAGCCGCATTATCCATTAAATTAATGTTTGTCTTAGGTGCAAAATTTCTTACAGCATTTTGAATCGGACGTGTAATGTCACTACGTTTTCCTCTTTTCACTCCAAAAACAGCAGCACTTATTCCTAATCCTAAAAGCGAGGCCCACATAGTTCCTCTACTCTTCCGTTTAGGCATGAACAAATTGAGAAACGGCAGTTTATTCATTTTTCGCATGAGTAGCACTCCTTAAGCATGGTATGGAAAGTAAATTTCTCCCCTCCATTTACTTAATTTGCGCTTAATACTTTTGAATATGCCTAGGAAACAATACGTTCTTTGTCATTTCTTGGAATGAATAAGCAAAAGAACCTCTATCCGCTTTTTTACATAGAATGCATAAAAGATAATTTGGGTGGTGTCTATGGGAGGCTTAACTTATTTTGATTTCTTAGCTAAATTTGGCGTTGGAGGAGCCCATCCTGGTGGAATCCTTTTAACAAAAGATATACTTTCTGGAGAAAATATTACGAATAACTCATTAATTTTAGATGCTGGATGTGGTACTGGCCAAACGGCTGCCTATTTATATCAGCAATACAATGCTAAGGTTTTTGGATTAGAGATTAATCCAATAATGGTTGAAAAAGCCAAAAGTCGTTTTCAGTCGTTAAAGCTTCCTATTCAGTTAATTCAAGGGTCCATTGAAGAAATCCCTTTAGAAGATCATTCCTTTGATTTTATAATATCTGAGTCAGTTTTAGCCTTTGTCAATAAACCGAAAGCACTGAAGGAGTTCTATAGAGTGCTAAAAAAAGGTGGTCGCCTAATTGCTAATGAAATGACCATCAATTCAAAATTAAGTCAGCAGGAAGAATCCGAAATTAAAAAGTTTTACGCAATAGATTCATTATTATTAGAAGATGACTGGAAAAAATTATTAGAAGCCGCAAATTTTAAAAATATCTTATTAAAAACTCAAAAACAGTCTCTTAGTCATGGAAATCACGCACCAGAATTTAATTTCTCTGCAAACTTCGAGCCTGAACTTTTTCAAATTCTAAATGAACATGGAAACATAGTTATTAAATACCAAAATATTTTGAGTTATCGGATTATTAGTTGTACAAAATAAACTATACAGTAGGACCTCATTTCCCTGAAGTGTGAGGTCCTTTTTATTTTGCTTACTTCTTCTAACGTATATTATTTTCGTTACATCAAAAA
Source organism: Neobacillus rhizosphaerae (assembly GCF_050477885.1). Lineage (GTDB taxonomy): Bacteria > Bacillota > Bacilli > Bacillales > Cytobacillaceae > Neobacillus > Neobacillus rhizosphaerae_A. The sequence continues at coordinate 317 of NZ_JBCNAC010000094.1, read as the reverse complement.
ATAAAGGTGTGAAGGGATGGATGAATACATGGATCAAACACTAGGATACCTAAGAGAAATATTATCAAATTATACAGACGACCATTCAGAGGGAAGACATATTTACCGTAAGCTCATGGAAGGAGATTATCGTTCTGAAGGTTCATTTGTTCAAGTTTTAAGTCAAAGGGAGATTGCTTTTTTAAATAAAATGCTTCCAAAAGAAATTAACTACGCCAAAGAGGAGCAGGATGAAAAAAGAGCATCCCAATTAAACGAGGTTTTTGAATTATTATTTTAATTAAGAAAAGCGTAAGCGCCTTGGTCAGCCCCGACAG
>NZ_JBCNAC010000093.1:0-62203 GCF_050477885.1 Neobacillus rhizosphaerae | reverse complement strand
GGCGCTGGAGCTGGACAGTTTTCAAAGTCGAATTTTACACTTTCCATTAATGTAAAAAAGATGGCAGAAAACTCTGCCATCTTTTTAGGAAATATATCATTTTTCGCGCACTATTTCCTAGGCAAGCGCATAGAACGACAAAACACGAACTTCAAATAGAATCTTTTCCCTAACAACCGACATGAAATACATAAAAACTACAATAATTGGTTGTTGATTCTCATTTTATCTACCTAGAAGCGACAAAATTTGATGAAAGTGAAAACTCATTTTATTAGTGAATGTCTCTTTTCTTAAATCGTCCACCCCTAACCTCAGCAATATCAGCTACTGCCAAAAAGGCACTATCATCATTTTCTGTGACAATTTCTTTTAATTTTGCTTCTTCCAGCCGATTAATCACACAAAAGATAACTTTTTTATCATCCCCCGAATAAGCGCCTTCACCATTAATATAGGTAACACCACGACCAAGTCGATTCAAAATGGCTTCGCCAATTTGCTTTGCGTTGTCACTAATGATCCATACGGATTTGGATTCATCGAGGCCTGTAATAGTGATATCAATAGTCTTGTAAGCAACAAAATAGGCAATAAGAGAGTACATTGCACGATCCCATGAAAACACAAAACCGGCACTTCCCAAGATAAAGAGATTAAAGAACATAATAATTTCACCGACGGAAAATGGGAGTTTATTATTAAAGAGTATGGCAAGAATTTCTGTACCATCAAGTGAGCCACCGTATCGAATGACCATTCCTACTCCAATACCAAGTACTATCCCACCAAATACAGTAGCAAGGAGGATATCTTGTGTGAACGCTGGAACCGGATGAAGCAGGGTTGTTCCAATAGAAAGGACTATAATCCCATAAAGAGTGGATAAAGCGAAGGTTTTTCCGATTTGCTTATAACCTATAAAGAAGAAAGGGATGTTAAGAATAAATATGAATACCCCTAGTTTCCATCCTGTAATATAAGACAGCATGATGGAAATACCCGTAATTCCACCATCAATTACATTATTGGGAACCAAAAATATTTCAAGACCTACTGCCATTAAAGCAGCACCAAGTGTGATTAATAGAATTCGTTGAAAAATCTTTCTTTTGGTTAATCTACGGTGTTCAATTTTTGCCATTATCGCTTCCTGTTGTTCAATAATACTCAATTCTTGAATTCCTGACATTATCTTTCCCCTTTCAAATTTTATTTTCTGCATATATTATATCGAATTTTCTCCACTAATTATATTTTAATGCCTATCTGCGCCTTACACTTTACATTACGATAACAAGAAAACTGCCTGAGTTCAGGCAGTTTAATTTTTCAACTAGGGTCTACTTCATCGTATGAGAGGGTTGTAACACTCGTGTATTCCCCTGCTTCTACTTCCTTCCCTGACGCGCTTCGTTCTAATTCCTCTTGATCATCCATCCCCGGAGCAATGGAAGGTTCCTTCTTTTTAATCATTTTAAACTCAACTCCTTTTCGAAACTATTCTCCCAAATATCTCCTATAATATTCTTTCATTATAAATCCTGTTATTCATTAATTAACAAAGAACAAAACAAATAAAAAGAAGCTGCCTCCTTTTGAAGCAACTCCTTAATGTGAATAACACCTTAGGGGACCCAACCATGACATTAGCAAAACTACATCAACTTTTTCATTTCCTTCTATTCATTAAATTGAGCAAAAGGAATTTTGAAAAGTCAGCCAATGTGTGTTTGTTCCGTTGAAGGAATTAATTCTCATGTAATGTAATGGAATTCAAATTCCTAAAAAGAAACAAATTGTCGGTTTAAAACCGATGGGACTCATTATTCATTATTCTCTCAATTAAATCATCGGCCTCATGGCAATAGTTCTTAAAAAAGTAAAAGCTTCATTAATGTACCTGAAAGAACAGTTTACATTTCTTTAAATCCTAACATCTTTCATTTTGAAAGAGTACCCCATTAGTTAGAGAGCTGAAAAGTCATTAAATCAACTTTTTGTTTAATGTTATTAGGTTAATGTTTCTCTTTTCGAAAGAATACATTTTGGTGTGAGAAGTTTTTCTACGTACTTTTTGAATGGCTCTGTTAAAATTGCCTGTTGATTTCCGCTCCAATCAACAAGGTATAAAAATCAACACTGTTCTTTAACACAACCTTTTGAATAAGCAGAAAAACGTTTCTCATTTCCAGGAAACCAATAACACTTGCTCTTAGATTCTAATGAATAAAGGATTGTTATGATTTAGCTTTTTCTTTTTAAGATCCCTTCGCTCCACCTACCAATTGATTGAATAGGAATAACCTTACTACTCGTTCGCGAACGGAACGAACACGTATGGTTGAGTCTCCTAAGATGTTATCTTTGTATTTTCTTTACAATTTGATTATAACATAGAATTTTTAGAATTTACCGAATATTTGTGACGAACTAGTGAACCTTTAAAAGTTAAGGTTTCTATTAGTAGCTACTTTTCCCTCATTGCGAAAACATTTACGATTATTTAAAAAAGTCTTGAAATTCATCAATCATTTCATTAATCTAGGTAAAAATAAGGGGGATTTCAAATGATTAGAAAGCTTACAAAAAATGATGAAGAACAGGTCCTCACCTTTTTAAGAGTGGAACCTTCAATTAATTTATTTATTCTAGGTGATATTGAGGCATTTGGCTTTGAAACCGATTTTCAAGAACTTTGGGGGGAATTTGATTATAATGGCAGAATGAAAGCCGTTCTTCTTCGTTTTTATCAATCCTTTATACCTTACGCAAATGGAGAATTCGATGTCAGTGGCTTTGTTTCTATCATAAAAAGTTATTCACAACCTATTTTTCTCTCTGGAAAATCTGACATCGTAGAAAAATTTGAACAATTTGAGGATCTTAGCCTTGGAGAAAAACAAATAACCTATTTTGCTGAGTGCCGTTCAGACAGCCATCTAAACTTAAACACCGTTGAGCTAGAGATAAAACAAGCTGGTTTAGACGATGTAGATCAAATAATTGATCTGCGCTCTACAATTAAGGAGTTTCGTATTAGAAGTGACGCTCGAGATATGCTAGTAAAATCTATGGAAACTAATACTGCTAGAACTTATTATACAGAGGGAAATGGTGTTATTACTTCTTGTGTATCAACCACTGCAGAAAATTCACATTCTGCCATGATTGTAGGGGTATGCACAAGAAACGATTTTCGACGAAAAGGCCTTGCGACGGCTATTATGAAAAAACTTTTTAAAGATGTTTTAGCTGAAGGCAAGGTCCTCTGTCTTTTTTATGATAATCCTGAGGCTGGACGTATATATAAAAAACTAGGTTTTAAGGATATTGGTATGTGGACAATGCATAGGTAATTTAAAAATTCCCCAGTTAGGGGATTTTTTTTTTGAATTTTCAAAAGGACTATAACCATTTTAAAAAGGGAACATTATCTCACATTAGAAATCAAAGAAAAGGGTGTAAAATATGCTGAAATCAATAAAAAAATATGCTAAACCTTTCGAATCGGTAGATGATCTTGATCCTTTAATTGATGAGATTGGCGATGCAAAATATGTCCTCCTCGGTGAATCTTCACATGGAACTTCTGAATATTACTCATTACGTGCCGAAATTTCGAAACGATTAATAATGGAAAAGGGATTTTCATTTATAGCAGTTGAAGGTGATTGGCCATCATGTCAGAGTATTAACCAATATATAAAAGGCTTTAACCATCAAACTAAAGATGTAAAAGAAGTGCTGGAGGCTTTTAATCGATGGCCAACATGGATGTGGTCAAATCAGGAAATCATTGGCCTGATTGAATGGTTAAAGGATTATAACCAGCACAATATCACAAAGCAAAAAGTGGGCTTTTATGGATTAGATGTATATAGCCTTTTTGAGAGTATGGATGAAATAGTTAACTATTTAGAAAAAACAAATTCACCTGAACTTGCTGTAGCAAAAAAAGCATTCTCCTGTTTTGAGCCATATAATCGCAATCATGAATCCTATGCGGTTTCTGCTGGATACTTATCTGAAAACTGCATAAAAGAAGCACTTGACCTCCTTGCTTCTATTAGAAAAAATAAATGTAAATTTGATGCCGATCCTGAAAGCAGCTTGAATATGGAAGTAAATGCTCTAGTTACAGCAAATGCTGAGGACTACTATCGTACAATGGTGACTAATGACTCGGAATCTTGGAATATTCGCGACAAACACATGGTCGAAGCTCTTAATGCCATAATAAGATTTTATGGTAATGATGCTAAGGTAATCATATGGGAGCATAACACTCATATTGGGGATGCACGAGCAACAGATATGAAGGATGATGGAATGGTTAATGTTGGTCAATTAATTAGAGAGGCACACGCACATGATTCAGTTTATATTGTTGGGTTTGGAACCTATAGTGGAACGGTCATTGCCTCCACAGAATGGGGAAATGAATTTCAAATAATGAATGTGCCTCCAGCCCAATATGGAAGCTGGGAATCCTTAATGCATAAAAGTGATCCTGTGAATAAATATTTGATATTTACAGACGAGAATCGCCATGAATTCACTACCACTATCGGTCATAGAGCAATTGGTGTTGTTTACCGACCTGAGTATGAGCATTTCGGAAATTATGTTCCCTCGAATATGGGACAGAGATACGATTCATTTATTTTTATTGACCAAACGAACGCCTTGCATCCACTGGTCCTCGAACCAACTAAAATATAAAAAGAAAAAGGTCATCCTACAGTCCAAGTGAGATGACTTTTTCTTTAATCTATTATTGGATTCTTAAAATTATCTACCACAGTGATTTTATTATTTTTAATTATTTCCTCTATTTTAAATTTATATTCCGCAAGCTTATCATTAAAAGGAATCGTGACCATTGTTCCGTCTGACATTTCAAATTTATATTGATACAGTCCTGTTGTTCCTGAATGATTCCTGTATACAATATGAACCTTTTCTATTTTTCCCCAACTGTACTCCTTTTCCTCTATTCCATTCAAAGCATTGTAATGAATACCTGCATCATCCAAATAATAATAATTGGTTAAACTGAATATAAAGGCAGGAATACTGACAAGAAGTACGAATCCAGTAAACCATTTAAACTTTACACCCTCCCACTTCTGCCTAAAAATCAGATAAAGTGTGATAACAACTGCTATGTAAAGCATCCCACCCATAAAAGTTATGTAAGCCGAGAAAGGTGTTGAAAAAAACCAATATGTACGCGAAAAATAAGCCATACTTTGATAAGAAGAAACAATAACAAATGGTGCGATGAAACTACAAATGTATAATATAATTGTGTACGCAACCAGTTTTGCTTGACTTTGTTCATCATCCTTTTTCTTTCTTGATAAAAACACCAAATCCCTCCAAAAATAAAGTTTACTGTAATTTTACCTCAAAATTCTTACTATTTGTATCCTATTCTTACATTTTTTAGAAAAAATCTCAAAAAAACCAACCTAAATGAAAGATTGGTTTTTTAAATTCATTTCGATCCTGGAGCAGGCTGGTCGACTCCTTTTACATGATGGCTATGACCATTATCTTCTGTTGTATGAAAATCATAGTAATGGACATGCATTCCATTTCCTACTGGAATGGCTGGACCTGAATATGCGCGATAGTGATGTGTATGACCATTTTCAAATAATACATATCCCTCAGTAAAATGCACGTGCCCACCGTCTTGGGTCATGATAGGTGGTGATGTAATATCTAAACATTGATGTACATGGCCAGAACTGACTCCTGTATAATCCACAGAACCGTGATTATGATTTGGCACAAATCCCTGGACAAAATCATCTTTGCTATTTTGCCTCACTCAATTCACCCCTAAATTAATTTTATTAATGTTACAACTATATGCAGGAGTCAAAAGCACTTTTCATCTATTGGAAAATTTTTAAGTACAATGTTTCTAAGTTAGATTACATAAGCAAAGAGAAAATTCACATACTAGTTTTGTAATTCAATTATTACTACCAAGAAAGAAGGATTAAACATGACAGTTGGAACACAAGTAAAACAGGCATTGGCAGGGTTAAAAAGTGCTCAGGCAAGCTTTGAAACCTTTGCTTTAGCAACAGATAACCAAAATGCAAAGCAGCTATATCAACAAGCCGCTCAACAAACACAATCAGTCCTAGACAGCCTAGAACCACGTCTTCAAGAGATTCTTAGTGAAGAGCCGCAATATAATCAATAAGGTAGAATAGGTTGGCATATCTGCCAACCCCTTTTTCATTTTTTGATTTCTGAAAGGAAGTTGTTCATGTGACAATTGCTTCAAACGTTAAACAATGTCTTTCAACCATGAAAGGAATTGAGGCACAATTATCTTCCATGGCGTTAAATTCACTTGATAAAGAAGCACAAGTTATTTTTCATGAAGCTACGATAACTATTGAAGAAATAAGGAAGGATCTTCAGTATCGAGTTTTGGAGCTTGAACGAAATGAGCCTCAGTACAGCGGATCCTAAAATGAGGTGATAAATTATGCCAGATGGGCTTTTTATTATAGGGCGTTCATTATTCTTCTTGTTGCTTTTATTTATTACTACAAAAGTACTTGGAAAGAAGCAAATATCTGAGCTTTCGTTCTTTGAGTATGTTGCTGGTATTACAATAGGAAGTATTGCCGGTGAAGTAGTTACTGGACTTGAAAGTAACATGTTTCATGGTGTATTGGCACTCATTGTTTTTGGATTTGTTACCTTTTTAGTGAATTATTTAGCAATAAAAAGGAAAAAATTTAGTGATTTCGCAGAAGGTAAAGGCACTGTCGTAATTAAAGACGGAAAAATCTTAGAGGAAAATTTAAAAAAAGAGAAATACACTATTGATGAATTATCTGCCCTACTTCGACAAAAGGATATTTTTAAAATTGCTGATGTTGAATTTGCCGTTCTAGAACCCCGAGGAAATTTAAGCACCTTATTAAAACGAGAAAACCGACCTTTGACACCTAGAGATTTACAAATGAAAATGCCAAATGAAAAAGAACCACAAACAGTCATTATGGACGGGAACATTGTTGATGAACCTTTAAGATGTGCAGGGAAAGGCAGAGGCTGGTTATATACCGAGTTAGAAAAACTAGGTGTGACTCTTGATAATGTTTTTCTTGGACAGGTGGATTCCTATGGTGAACTGACTGTTGATCTATATGATGATAAGATACAAGTGCCAGAACCTGCCCAGCGTCCTTTATTACTGGCAACCTTAAAAAAAGCACAGGCAGATTTAGAAATCTTTTCACTTGAAACTAATTGTACAAAATCAAAAGCGATGTACAAAAAAAATGCAGCTCTCTTACAAGAGACAATTGAAAAACTCACCCCCTATCTTAACGGTTAATAGCAGAAACACAAAAATCCTTATCAATCATTTGATAAGGATTTTTAGGAGTCATATCTAACTTATGCACTAACAGTTTGGTCTTTAGATAATTCTCGTCTATGTGACACATAGCTGTGAAGTAACATTCCACCCATGACTAACAGAATACCAATCCACGATAACATAGTTGGAAGTTCTGAATTTAGTATGTACATCTCTCCAAGGAGTGCAAATAAAACCTCCATAGATTGTGTGGCTTCAACAGCGGCAAGTCTTTGCATATTACCTCTCACTAGGTCTGTTGCTTGAAAGAATAGGATCGTTGCAATGACTCCAGAGGTAATAGCAACAAGCCCAGACTGAATCGTTTGCCCCATACTTGGTAATCCACCTTCTATCACTCCATAAATGGATAAGATAATCCATAAAGGTAGACTGGCTATTGTCATTCCTAACACGCGTTGAAAAACATCAAGACGACCACCACATACCTCCATCATTTTCCTATTTCCTAATGGATAGGCAAACGAGGCAATTAAAACAGGAACAACACCAAGGCTTACAGTAAGAAATGATAAATGATTTGCTTGTTCAAGCTGGATGAGAATGATTCCAAGTAATATAATCATTGACATGAGTAAGCCTTTATAAGGAATTTTCCCCCTAATTTTTAAAGGTCCTTTTTTAGTTAGGATTGTTTCATAAAAAAGCGGGGCTAGTAGGGAACCAGATATAATGGTTACTTGCCAAGTAGCTGCGATTAACCAACCTGGTGCATAGGCAGCTGAAAAACAAATAGGTCCATAGAACAATCCAAACCCCACTGTACTCCAAATTATCCATGAAGTTGGACGACTTCTCATCTCTACAAGCAATGGTTTAAGGTTCTTTCTACTTAGTACAATCAAGAAAAGAAAGGGTACCATAAAAAAATACCTGAGTGATGCACTCCAAATCCAGCTTCCTCCTGCCAAGTCCATTGATCTGTTTAATATAAATGTAAATGCAAAAAAGAAAGCTGCAAAAACTCCTAAAATGATAGGCCGCAATGCTCCAATACCCCCTTTTACTGAAAATATAAAATAAACTATGTATTATAAGAGTATATAGTGTATTCTCCAATAAAAAACGGAAACCATCAAGTGATTTCCGTTTTTTAACTGAAGTTAAACTCTTTTCTTTTCTATTTCAACAAATAGGGCCGATTTATTAATGAATGCAACGATAAAAGAAACTAGAAAAAACATGGTTGCCACCAAAAATGTGACTCTCACCCCAAATTTTTCAGTAATCCAGCCCATTACAAGGGATGAAAATCCGAATGCTGCAAATATTAAGGTTCCACGAGCTGAATAGACCTTTGCTAAAAGTTGCTCTCGAGCGCTTTTTTGGATAATGGTTGTTTCTGCAATATCACGTGCCATTTGTGGTAAACCAAATAAAAAAGAGACAACTAGGGCAAACCACGGAATAGAGGTAGTGCCGAATAAAAAGGTTAGCACAATTAAAATGAAGGTTGACCAGAAAATGGTCTTTCCAAGATTCCTTTCAATTAGTGAAGAAAAACGATAAATAAGTAGCCCTCCAAAGAGCATGCCTCCAAAGAAAGAGCCATTAATAAATCCCCACCAGCTCTCCCCTTTATTTAAAGCCTCCGATACGTATACAAACAAGATAGCAGCAATCCATACACCATTAGCAAATGTTTCAAGAATGTTCATCAAACTGATGATTCGAAGCTGTTTCGACTTCCAAATAATTGCCCAGCCTTCTTTTAACACATCCATATGCAATTCGTTTCCGTAAGGTAATTGTTTGCTACCATCACTAATCAGCCACATAAAAACGGTTGAAAGAAGAAACAGTAAGAAGGCTAACCAAAGTATATTTATCGAACCAGCTAAAACCAACAAAATACTCCCAATTGGCCAAGCAATTAGCTGGACTATTTGATCAGATATAGAAAGTAAGCTATTAGTTTTCACCAGTTTACTCTCATCAACAAGATTAGGAATTAGCGCGTTCCGAGCTGGGGACGCCCACCCATCTAAAAAAGATATTAGGCATATCAGAATATAAATCAAAACCAACCTTTCCTCTCCAATAGTTGCCCCACCAAAAAATAACAAAAGCAGAAGCACCGTCTTACCGGTTTGTGAGTATGACAAGATTGATTTAAGCTTGAATTTATTTATTATTAACGGAGCTAATAGCCCGCTAATTAAGGCAGAAATGGTATTGAAAAACGGGACTAGCGACATATATGTAACTGATCCAGTCGCGTCAAAAATTAACTTAATTAAACAAACTACATACAAAATATCCCCAAGGTTAGCAAATATTTGCCCACACCAAAGAAACCGAAAAGAAGTCTCTTTTCTAACAAAAATAGACATATTAACACCCTCACTTTTTATTGAATTTTTATAAAAAAAGTTAAGGTGCTTACATTGGACTACCTCCATTCACATTAGGTTCATGACTAATTTTAACAAATTTTTGAATTATCTGTAAAACTATTAACATACAATTACCACTATGATCATAAAGTGTTTTGTGGTTTGAAATCTAAATAAATAGTTGTGAAACTTTATGCCGCTTCGTTCGTACATATGAATGTTAAGATTCTTAAAAAGTGAGGTTGAGAGAATGTTTGGAAAAGTAGCTGCAGATATTTTAGGATTAAGTGATGTTGGTAGTGTCATTAAACCAGAGAATTATGATAAGGTTGATGCTGATGATTATGTCATGCACGAAGATAATGAAAAAATTTATTTTTTAATCAAATCAAAATCCGATGAATATTGTTTTACAAACAATGCCCTAATTCACCTTGATGGTACAAGTGCTACAAGCAAGAAGCGCATGCTGCACCGATACAGCTTTGCAACCAATCGGATTTCTGATGTTAAACTTGAAACAGCTGGGACCGTAGACCTTGATGTTGAAATTAAGTTCAAAATTGGCTCACAGCCTTTCTCGATTGATGTACATAAGAAGCATATCGAGGAAGTGAAAGATTTATATAAAGCGTTGATAAAAATTGCCGAAATATCACATGAAAATGAAATTAGCCTTCAATTTGCCAAACAAAGCCTTGATGTTGCCTCTACTACTCTAGGTCGAATAACAAGTCCCGATAGCAATTTAGTTGTTCAATTTAAAATGCTGAACCAAGCAGCTTTTCAATGGTTAGAAGATAGTAAAAAACAATATTGTGTGAAAGATTTTGGTTTTGTATTTGAAAGATACATTAATAATTGATTAAAAAAGGGCCTCACTATTAGATTAGTGCAGGCCCATTTTTTATTATGAAGGACTTGGACGATGAAACAGTCCCATTACTTCTATCGTTTCAGTAATATTGACGAATGCGGTAGGATCTACTTCAACAATGAGGTTTTTAATCTCATTCAGTTCGTACCGTGATATCACTGTTATTAATACATTTCTTTTATTATTTGAGTAGCCGCCAACTCCATCCATAATTGTTAATCCTCGGTACAGATTGGTTAACAGATGTGACCTCATCTCTTCACCCTTATCTGTAATAATCATTATCGTTAATTTAGCATGGTCGGTATAGATGGCATCAACTACTTTACCAGTTACAAAAATAGATACTAACGTATACAGTGCAGCATCCCAATTGAACAGAAATCCACTTATCAAAATAACAACTGCATTCATACCTGATAGTAGTGCACCGATTGGAAAGTCCTTTTTTCTCGAAACAATCATACCAATAATATCAAAGCCACCTGTAGAACCAGAACTTCGGAAGACAATCCCCACCCCAAGACCTGTTAAAGCACCACCAAAAATGGAGGACAATATCCTATCATTTGCAATTTCATAGACAGGTACTACATAAAGTCCAACAGATATGATGAGAACTGAAAAGATCGAATTCATAATAAATTTTTTGCCTAACATTTTGTACCCAATAACCAGTAACGGAAAATTCAAAAGGAAATTTGCTAACCCTGTATTAAGTGGCGTAACCATCCCTAATATCATGGAAATACCACTCAGTCCACTGCTTAACACTTCGTGAGGTATTAAAAAAAGGTTAAATGCCAGTACAATAATTAGTGATCCCGTAATAATTCCAAAAATCCGCATGGAAAATACCTCCGAATACCTGCCATCATTTATACTTAAAAATAATACCGATTATCATTTTTAAAGTAAATTTAATAGTTTTTTTCCAAAAGATTTAATTATCTGTCAATTAATGTTTGGTTGAATGTAAAAAGTTATTCAAGAAAAATATATTGACAAATATACAATAATATTTATACTTTAGAAATATATTAATTTTATATGTTAAATCCTCATCAAACCGATGAGGTAGAGGTCGCGGTTTTTATTAGTAAAGCGGATGAGATGCAGAGACATTTTTGACTCCGTTTGAAAGGAAAAACTGCCGAAGTGTGCTTTTCTCTCTGACAAAGCATGCTGGGGCTGTCTCCAAATAGGAACAGAACTGTCACGAATGGACCTACCAGCCATTCGTGTTGAGCTATCTTTCGGAAGGTATGATGCGGGGTATTGATAATGCCATCGATTCTACTTCGATGGCATTTTTTATTCCAAACTCCTTCTCGAAAAAAGAAAAAAACAAAAAAGGAGTAAAGATTATGCAAACAGCAAGAGTATTAAAAGAAAATGAATATAATGGTGATTTATCATCAAATGAAGAATCATCTGGGTTAAGACGAAGCCTTAAATCTCGTCACCTTACCATGATTTCACTTGGTGGGACAATTGGTACAGGTTTATTCCTTGCTAGTGGCGGTGCAATACATTCTGCAGGACCTGGTGGTGCCATTCTCTCCTATCTAATTATTGGTATAATGGTCTATTTTTTAATGCAAGGGTTAGCAGAAATGGGAGCCTATATGCCTGTTGCTGGAAGCTTTAGTACGTATGCAACTAAATTCGTCGATCCTTCCCTAGGTTTTGCATTAGGTTGGAATTACTGGTATAACTGGGCCATCACCATTGCAGCCGAGTTAGCAGCTGTTACGATGATCATGAAATTTTGGTTCCCACAAACACCATCCTTCATTTGGAGTGGGATCTTTTTAATCATTATGTTTCTATTAAATTATCTTTCTGTTAAAGGATTTGGTGAAGCTGAATACTGGTTTTCATTAGTAAAGGTGGTAACGGTTATTATCTTTATCATAACTGGTACACTAATGATTTTCGGTATTATGGGTGATGAAGCAATCGGCTTCAAAAATTTCACAGTTGGTGATGCACCTTTCCACGGTGGTTTTATGGCAATGCTCGGAATCTTTATGGCAGCTGGGTTCTCTTTCCAAGGAACGGAGCTTTTAGGTGTTGCCGCTGGTGAGACGGAGGATCCAAAGAAAGCTATTCCACGAGCAGTCAAACAAGTATTTTGGCGGATTCTTTTATTTTATGTACTAGCTATTTTTGTAATAGGACTTCTAATTCCTTATACAAATGAAAATTTAGCAAATGGGGATGTTACTGTAAGTCCATTTACCCTTGTTTTTCAAAAGGCAGGAATTGCTTTTGCCGCTTCTGTCATGAATGCTGTTATTTTAACAGCTGTGTTATCAGCGGGTAATTCCGGTATGTACGCTTCTACTCGAATGCTCTGGGACTTAGCACGTGAAGGCAAAGCACCAAAGTTTCTAGGGCGACTAAATAAAAATGGTGTACCTGTTAATGCTCTATTCGCAACAACACTAGTCGGTACCTTGGCCTTTCTTGCTTCTTTCTTCGGCGATGGCACGGTTTATGTTTGGTTATTAAATGCTTCTGGTATGTCCGGCTTTATTGCTTGGCTTGGAATTGCAGTTTGTCACTATCGATTCAGAAAAGCTTTTATAGCGCAAGGAAAGGATTTAAGTTTATTACCATATAAATCAAAATTCTTCCCCTTCGGTCCTATTTTTGCCTTTGCTGTCTGCGGATTCGTTGTTTTAGGACAAAACTATTCCGCCTTTATTGGAAGCCATATCGATTGGAATGGTGTGTTGGTTTCTTATATTGGGTTACCGCTTTTCCTTATCTTATGGTTGGGATACAAATTCACAAAGAAAACTAAAGTGATTCCTTTAGATAAATGTGATTTATCCAACTAGAACTGGTGAAAAAACACGCGTTTCGCGTGTTTTTTTATGTGTATTTATCTAAAAGCAAAAAAACAGACTCATACATGAGTCTGTTTTTTTCTTTAAGTTTATGCTTCTTCAGCAGTCCATACATATAAATCTTCAATCTTGCAATTCAATTCTTTGGAAATGGTCATTGCAGAATTTAAACTCATTACTTTCTTGGATAAATAGTCATTAAGTTGACTTCTAGGTATATTAGTATTCTTTTCTAAATTATCCAAGTTCATGCCGTTTTTGGATAATAAGGCCTTGAGGTTACTCTTTTTTGCTTTATAATTTGTCAAAATGACACCTCACTTTTACTTATCATACCATAGTAGCTTTAAAAATGAAAGGAAAAGGCATAACTTCCAATTTTTAACTTTATAGTATAACCTAAATGAATGACAAATAGAATAAATTAATTTGTGTTATACTTAAGTTGTAATATAGAAGGGGTGTATTTAAATGAAGAATTCAAATAACCGATATAGTAGCGGCCAAACGGTAAACATTAAAGAAACTGGTGAAATGGTCACCATTTTAAAATGGCAATATGTAAAAAATATGAAGAGATATTCCTATACCGTTAAAGAGCACCCAGGAACATTTTATTTTGAAGAAGAATTACAAGTTTTTTAAAAACACAAACAAGATTTACAAAAAAGACCAATCCACTGAATGAATTGGTCTTTTTTGGCTTAAAATTCTGCATTTCCTGGAGTTCTTGGGAATGGAATGACATCTCTGATGTTTGTCATACCAGTTAAGTACATAATTAATCGTTCAAATCCAAGGCCATAACCAGAATGTTTAGTTCCGCCGTATTTTCTTAACTCTAAGTACCACCAGTAATCTTCCTCATTCATACCAAGTTCATTAATTTTCCCAGCTAAAATATCTTCACGTTCTTCACGCTGGCTGCCTCCAATTAACTCTCCAATTCCTGGAACTAGTAAGTCAGTTGCAGCAACTGTTTTATGATCTTCGTTCAGTCTCATATAGAAGGCTTTAATTTCTTTTGGATAATCAGTAACAAATACTGGCTTTTGGAACACTTTTTCGCACAGATATCGCTCGTGCTCTGTTTGTAGGTCTGCTCCCCATTCAACCGGATAATCAAAATTTTCACCTGATTCTTTTAACAGATTAATGGCTTCTGTATATGTTACTCTGCCGAAATCTGCCGTAAAGGCATTATTTAAGCGATCTAATAGGCCTTTTTCAACGAAGCTATTGAAGAAGTTCATTTCTTCTGGCGCTTGTTCAATTACATAACCAATAACATACTTAACCATTTCTTCGGCAAGATCCATAATATCAGGAAGCTCCCCAAAAGCGATTTCTGGTTCAATCATCCAAAACTCAGCTGCGTGTCGAGCGGTGTTAGAGTTCTCAGCTCTAAAGGTCGGTCCAAAGGTATAAACATTACGGAAAGCTAAGGCAAATGCTTCTGCTGAAAGCTGTCCACTTACAGTTAAGTTAGACTCTTTACCGAAGAAATCCTTTGATGTATCCGTTTTTCCTTCTTCATTTTTCGGAAGATTTTCCAAGTCCAATGTCGTCACACGGAACATTTCTCCAGCACCCTCCGTATCACTTCCAGTGATAATTGGTGAGTGGACATATACAAATCCTTTATCTTGGAAGAATTTATGGATGGCATATGCTGCTAATGATCTCACCCGAAACACAGCCGCGAATGTATTAGTTCTTGGTCTTAAATGGGCAATCGTTCTAAGGTATTCAAATGTATGTCTTTTCTTTTGTAACGGATAATCTACATTTGATGTACCTTCAATAGTGATCTCCGTTGCTTTAATCTCAAAGGGCTGCTTTGCTTGAGGAGTATAAATAAAGTCTCCTTCTACTTTTATTGTTGAACTTATAGGAAGCTTTGTTATTTCTTTAAAATTATTTAATTTCTCGTCAAAAACGATTTGAACTCCTTTAAAGAAACTACCATCATTTAATTCAATAAAACCAAAAGTTTTGGAATCACGGATAGTACGAATCCATCCTGATAATTTCACCTTTTGTTCCACATAACTTTCTGTGTTTCTGTACAAATCCTTGATTAAGGTCTGTTTCATTGTGGTTCCTCCTAAATCATATGTATAACGTTCATTATTGGCCAGTGTAACTGTACTCCACCTTCGCCCATAGGTGATGAAATAAAAAACCTCCCATCCCCATTGGGACGAAAGGTAAAATTCACTGACTATCCTCGGTTTTCTTTTATCCCTTCAATATTATATAAAATACCATTCAATGAAGCAATTTTCAACAAAATTCCCGTTTGTAAGCGAATTAATTTTAGTTTACTGTTTATTCCGTTACATAGATGTCATTGGGTAGCCCAATCTTTTCAAGAAGCCAATTATGGCGATCTAAAAAAGCTTCTTCACACTGTGAAAATCCATGGTCTGTTTGATACCAACTTATTTTTTTCGGAGAGCTGGCTGCAGAATAAAAGGAGCTTGCCTGGTCATAATCAACATACTCATCATTTTTTGCAAATTGAAAATAAATTGATGCGGGTGCTGTATTTTTTATATAATGAGTGGCATCGAATTTACGTAAATCCGAAATAAAAAAATCAAACCGTTCTGGTGGTAAAAAACTCCGAATTAAAACAGCCAGAGGATGTTCACTCGTCATATGCCAGGCTGAGGTTTTGGAGGCACCTGCTATTAGAACAAAAGTCTTAATACGGTTTTCAATGCCGGCAAGTACTCCTCCCCAAGCGGCACCGAAGCCGTGTCCGACATAGGCCATTCGATTTGCATCTACAAATTTTTGTTTAGTAAGAAGAGTAATTCCCCGTCTTATATCCATTATCATTCGAGTGTAATTTTGAATATCCGCTAACGACTCTATTGATTGAATGAATTTTTTATACTGTTTCCCTTCTTGATGACATCCCCCTAAAAATGAAGATTCAATAATTAGAGAAACAAACCCCTTTTCAGCAAGCAATTGCGCTTCCTTATAGAAACTTTTTCGATCGTCCTGCCAAGGATGCATAAAAATAACAGCTGGATGAGAAGTTGTTTGATTAGGCACAAATAGATAGGCTTGCACGCCTCTTTTGTAAGGGTTTTCATAATATAACTTTCTAATAGAATATCCCTCTTTTATAATTGACTTCCTAACTTCAAAACCTGTTAAATGTTCTTCTTTGAAAAGAAACATTTTACACCGCCTCCAAGAAGAATCCTTAAAATTAATTTATTTGAATTTTCTGTAAAATAGACTATCATAGTAAAGATTTTAATTTTTTTAGATTGCATTCCATGTGAGCGGTACAAACTACTAATAAAATTAAACCTATTAAAACCAACTTCCCACTTATTTTACCATGGTGGTAGACGAATTAAAAACCTTGACCGTAGAGTCAAGGCTCAAGAAATTCTAGCATGTTATAAAATGAGATTCATATCACCAAACTCATGCCATAAATACCCTTCTTTTAGCGCCTCTTGATAGGCTTTGCATAAAAGACCTTTCTCAATAAAGGCCGACAGCATGTCTAGATGACTAGCTTCTGGTTCATGCATTCCCGTAATAATCCCATCTGCAATCTTTAGGTTGTATGTTGGCTTTATATAAAGATTGGTCCATCCTAATAGACCGCCATCCAAAGCGGCTGTTTCCATTGCACGTACCACTGTTGTTCCCACCGCAATCACTCTTCTCCCCTCAACTTTTGCCCGTAAAATTGTATCCCAAGCCTCCTCTGGAATGTTATATTCCTCGTAGTTTTCTGTTGGAGAGTGGTCCCACTTGTCATCCAATAAATAGCTAAGGCCCGTATGAAGTTGAATAAATACAAGATCAATCCCCTTTTTTTGGAGCTTAAATAATAGCTCCCAACTGAAGGCCCTGCCTGCGGATGGCATTTCTACAGAACCAGGCTGGGTAGCAAAGACAGTCTGATAATAGTTTAGTTCCCAAGGATTAGTAATATATTCATACCGAATTGGTTCTCCAAGAGAGTAAATTTCATCATACAAAGCTATACCTTGCTTTGAGAATTGAATGGTAATAAAAGGGATATTCATTGAAGCGCATGACACAACCCCGTAAAGAGTTGAAGATAGGACCAGAAGATCTCCATTCTTTATTCCATCATAACCTGCTAACGCTTCCCAAGTATGACTACTTTTCCTTCTTGCTAAGCGGACTTCTATACCTTTTTGGATACAATTTTTTTCACGATATAAGTCTGCTATTAATATAGCGGGAACAGTTCTACTACTGTTTAATACAACTACATCTCCCCTTGATAAATAACGATCAATATTGAAAAATATATCATGATTTGTTTGCCCTGTTTGTCGATCCTGAATCATTAACTTAACATGGTCTCTTCGTACACCCCTTCTTTCAGGTGGCATTTTGGCATTTAAGAAAGGCGGGATTTCAAAGTTAAGTGTCTCTACATGCATACTTATTGCTCCCTTCCCATAAATTCCTGTGCCTGAAATCTCTGACCATTGACATGCTTGGAAGAATCGGAAGCTAGGTAAAGAAAAACATTAATTACATCTTTTGGATTTGCCAGTTCATAATCGCAGTCTGGAACTGCTAACTGATGCATTTCTGTATCCATCTCACCTGGATCTACCATATTTACTCTAACTCCTGTTTCCTTAAGCTCATCTGCCCATGTTTCTGTTAATCCTTCAAGTGCAAATTTTGATATCCCGTATGCCCCCCATCCAGCGTAGCCAGTGTTCCCGGCCTCTGATGTGACATTAATGATTGAACCTTTATTGTTTAGGATCATTCCTGGTAGAATCCTCCTCGTAACTAAAAACGGGCTCACTGCATTTACTTTTAATACCTCCAAAAAATCTTCTTCAGGATAATCTAGTAAAAGTGGCATTGGACTAGGACCGAGAATTGACGCATTGTTTATTAAAACATCTACTTTCCCGAATAATTCTTCTGTCATAGCAACAAATCTCTCTACATCCCTAGATTTAGCTACATCTGCTGTCACCGCAAGCACATAAGAGGCTCCATTAATTTCTGCTTCTTTTTTTACTTCTTGTAAGTTCTTTTCACCTCTAGCACATATAGCTAAGTTTGCTCCTTTTTGTGCGAAAGCTAGAGTCAACTCCCTGCCAAGCCCCTTTGATGCTCCTGTAATCATGACAACTGGTTTGTATTCCATTTTCAAAACTCCTTAAGATTAATTTATGTTCTATGCTTCTATCTTAAGAAATCTTTGTTTTTTTCTCCTCGTATAGAAGCTTGATTATTTCTACAACTTTGGTCCGATATATCTCTTTTATTTTTTGTTGGAATTTTCAATAATCCTTTGACTCGTAGAAGGAAAAAGTTGGTTTCTCGTCGAATAAGTACAAAACAAAAGATACTCGATTCTTGATAGGAGGTTACTTTGTGGACAAGGTTACTTGTATTGCTTATCTTCTTTACAAATCATCTAAGAATCAAGACATCAAAGAAAAAGCCATTCAATTATTGAATGGCGAGGTATCTATTCGTGATTTAAAAAGAAATATTTCAATTCAAGCCCACATAGTTTTGGCAGAATCTTTAATGAAGAAGAATAAAATAAATAAAAATGATGTTCAATTGTTTGCAGAGGAATTTATGGTAATTGAAGTTTAGAGCGTCCATTTGGAAGTTTTTTTAACCCAATCGTTTTTGATAACAAAAAATCCCACTTCCATTTTGTGCAATGACTGTATTATAATAGTCAAATCCTAATGATTCCCAAAAGCGAATTGCTTTCTTATTTTCAATCAAAACACCAATACGTACTTTATTGACACCTCGTTTTAGCATCTCATTTTCATATAATGAATAGGCCTGAACGCCAAAGCCATAACCCTGATAATCGCCATGAATCATTAATAGTCCTAACCATGGATAATGATCTTTTGGATTTTCCATCAAGTAATCAATGACTCCTATATACGTATCATCAAGCTTAATAAATACGCTCGTTGAATGAGGATTTAAGAACTCCTCCTCTACTTCTACTAGTGTCCTTACCTCGTTTCCATTCTCAAATACATTATATTCTGGATTTGAATTAACTGTCTCTAAAGCAATATACAGTGTTTCTTTTGTTATTTCTTCAAAATACATTGACATGATTACTCTCCCTACAAATCACTTTATGGAACAATTATAACAAATTCCATGTCCTGCTTACACTTATTGTCATACGCATAGGGCAACAATCATACACTGAAATGTTGTCTATCTTTAATCCAACAAATATACCAATAACTATTTGAACAAAGAAAGGTGATAAAATATGGTACAAATTGAAGTAACCATTACATTCGAAGGAAGAAGCTATTTAACAAACGTCATTACAAATCCTGAAACATCTAATGAAGAGGTACTCCGCCTTGCGTATGAACAAGTACAAAAGCAATGGAAAAAATAAAAACAGCCGGCGGCTGTTTTTATTTTTTCATTTTCATTAGCTGTTGTGAATGAGTTTTACACAGTGTTACATAGGAAATAATGGATCCAATTAACGCTAATAGCATATCCCACTGAGTATCCCATACATCTCCTTGCGTACCAAGAAACGCTTCGGCAGCTTCACCAGTTAAAACAGCAACAAAAAATTCAACTAATTCATAAACTGCACTTATCGCTAAACACATGGACACCACTGTAATAGGTAGCCATTTAGAATTTTTTAATGGAGAGGTTCGTATTAGTAATTCTCGAATAATGATGGCTGGAATAAACCCTTGAGCAAAGTGACCTAGTCGATCATAATAATTACGGTCTAATCCCCAAATTTCCTTAAACCAATTAAACAATGGCATTTCTGCATAAGTATAATGTCCACCAATAAATAAAATCGACGAATGGATAAGGACTAAAAAATAGACCAGTGTTGTAAAGGCGAAGAAGCGATAAGTGAAGAGCAAAATTAAAACACCTATTAATGCTGGGATGACCTCCAACCACCAGGTAAACCGATCAAAGGGGTGTATGGATGACCAAATTAAAACTGTTGAAAATAGCAGCAAAAAAACAATCAAAGATCGATGTTCCTTTAACATTGAGACTCCCCATTTTCTGTCATTATTAGCATTTAGTATATGTAAAAAGCTGCAAGATCCACTAAAGCACCTTACAGCTTTTCTTTAAGGGTTTAAACTAACTCGTAAGCATCCCTTGGTACAACGTCTAAAAGAGGCGTAACCTGTCTCGTAGCAAATATATGCAGTTCATGCATAGCCCGAGTACAGACAGTGTAGAATAGTTTTCGTTCACTTTCTTCAATGTATGGGGAACAATCATATAGAATTACCGCATCAAATTCTATACCTTTAGCTAAATACGATGGAATGACAAGGTTTCCGCGCTCATAAGAAACTGTCCCCTTCTCGATTAAGTGCAGTGAGACTTCTTGTTTAAGTGCTTCAAAAACATTTTTACTTTCTTCTGCTGTCCTACAAATTACTGCAATCGTTCGATGGCCATCTGCTTTCCATTCTTTGATTTTTTCAAGAACTAAATGATTAATTTTTTCGTGATTAACCATTTCAATAACAGGTTTCCTCCCTTTACGATTAAAGGGGATGATTTTTTCTCCATCTGTAAGCAAACCACTTGTAAATTGAACAATTTCTCTTGTAGAACGATACGTTTTTGTTAATACAAACCTTTCAATTTCCTCTCCTTTGATGTCCAATTCAGTTAACACCGTTTTAGAACCCGTCGCTCCTGAGAAGATAGCCTGATTGAAATCACCAAGAAGTGTCATTTTACTATAAGGAAAAAGTCTTTGAATAAAAGCAAACTGGAAAGGTGTATAATCCTGCGCTTCATCAATAAAAATATGACGAATAGCAGTATTTGACTTTCTTCCTTCGATTAGATCCTGAAGGTAAACATAGGGTGTGGAATCTTCATAGGCAATTTCCATATGATTTAATTTATTTATTGTAAGATTGCAAATCTGTTCCCAATTTGGTGGGATTGTTTCATTTTCCATTTCCAATCCCTTAAATAATTGAAGATAAATTTCAGGCATATTAATAAATTTTAAACTCTTCACCCGTGAAAATAAGGGTTTGAATTTTTCTTTGACAACCATTTCTGCTAATAATTTTTGCTCCCGTTCAAAATCATCAAATGTATTTTCTGAAAAACGATCTTTCTCCTGCAGCTTTTTGAATGCCTCCATAAAATCTTCTTTCTCAAGATATTGCAATTCATCCTCTACCCAACTTCTAGTACGCTCACGTTTCATTGCACGTTTTAATTCTCTCAATACCCAATCCTTTACAACCTGAATTCGATTTGGAATGGAATAACTATCTGGCAATGAATAAAAATAATTATGAATTTCATCTTTGGAAATCAAAACATCTCCTCTAAAACTCAAATCCTTAAAAATTAAGCCCTTCTTCGATAGCTCTTTTGCGTACTCATCAATTTTCTGCTTAAACTCGATACTTGCTTTATAACGAATTCCTAGGACTCTTGTTTCATATTCAAGATTTCCTGAGGCACGAAGTAAAAATTCCATTTGCGAAAAAGGATCTTCTACCTCGAATTCCTTCCCTAACCTATGAGTTAAGTATTCCTGAAACGTAGATTGTTGCATGTTTTCTTCACCAAGCTCTGGTAATACCGTTGACACATAAC
The DNA here is from genome assembly GCF_050477885.1 of Neobacillus rhizosphaerae. Taxonomy (GTDB): domain Bacteria; phylum Bacillota; class Bacilli; order Bacillales; family Cytobacillaceae; genus Neobacillus; species Neobacillus rhizosphaerae_A. The sequence continues at coordinate 40,045 of NZ_JBCNAC010000093.1, read as the reverse complement.
TATTAAATAACGGATTAGGTGAAAAAAGCATAATATTTTCGGCATTTAAAATTCCACGGTACCGATATAACAAGTATGCAATCCGCTGCATTGCGGCTGATGTTTTACCACTTCCTGCGGCCCCTTGAACGATAAGAATCTTACTTCTCTCGTTTCGAATAATTTCATTCTGCTCTCGTTGAATGGTTGCTACGATACTTTTCATTTGAGTGCTTGCATTGTTGCCTAGAACTTCTTGAAGTATTTCATCACCAATTGTTACACCTGTATCAAACATTCCTTTAATTTTAGATGCCCTTATAATGAATTGTCTCTTCAATAACATTTCCCCTTTAATGTCTCCTTCAGGGGTTTTATATTCAGCAGGTCCTGGAGCATAATCATAATAAAGGCTAGAGATTGGAGCACGCCAGTCATAAATTATAAAGTTTTCGTCATGTTGGTCCATTAATGAAGCAATCCCTAAATACACTTGATCAGCGGACTTTTCTCCTTCTTCATAAAAATCAATTCGCCCAAAGTACGGGGAATATTTTAATTTAGCTAAGATTTTAAGTTGTTGATCCAATTGTTTATGTGTTCGTTCTCGTTCCGACAGCAATTCAGCCTGTTGCTTAATACTAGCTGCGGTCTCGATAATATCATCTGGTTCTTCGAAATTTACAGTTACATCTTCCCAAAAAGTCTTACGAAGCTCTAGAACGTCTGAGCTAACCTTACTGGTATTTGACAATAGGTTCGCTACCTTTTGGTCGATTTCCTCAACGACTGCACAAACTCTTTCTTGTTCTAGTTGCCAGTCCTTATTTTGTAAATCGCTCATTTAATCACACTCCAGATAATATTTTATTCTACTTACTTGACAACCAATAGCATACGTGATATTGTTATAGTGAGTTATTTTACTTTCCTTAAAATGAAATTTTTGTGTGCCAATAGTCATCATATCATCACTCTACATAATTTTCAAGGATTTTCATACAAAAAGCAAACGCCTGTTTAGGCGTTTTTTTTTATTCATTAAGACTTCCTTTCCAAATCTCCATACACCCATTTCCTGTATTGTCCGTATATTGAAACCATTATAATCCGTTTTAATACATATTGGTAAAACTTCAGATTATTTTTTAAGAGCTTAATTTTTATAAAGTATTGCTTAAGAAGAGTACAAAATATGACGACCCTTAGCTTGGCATCAAGAGTATTATGACTTTTCAAAGAAAATGCAGTGAATAAAGACACTGAAATAGAATATATCGGTGAGATAATAAAATGTTCCTTCCATGAGTGGTGTCTTCCAACCCCAAATCTTACCTTTCGAAATAGAGCCAAAAGTAAAAATAAATTTGTCTCTGTAACCACGATCATTAAAAAGAAGGAAATAAATCGTACTATTTCATTCTTCTTTTCAAGCAGGTAATACCAAATATCACTCCATTTAAAGTAAAAAGGGATTAATACAAAGGTATAAACAGTTTTCCATCCGGTGTGTTTGTATACTCCCAAACGTAAAAATAACATTTCTATAATCGAAAAATACAGACTAGCAGATATCTTCTTTAACCATCCTGAATTTGAATACGTCAAAAAAACAGATGTAAAAGGGACAAAAACTGCTTGGGATAAGACAGCTCCAAAAACATTATCAAAAAAATTATTCCTAATAATATTCGGTTTATATTTATATAACTTAAATATATTAAATACAAAGTACTCAAACAGGTACGCAAGTCCCATATTGGATACCAGCAAAATAAATATATTTTTTCTATTTTTGTTTTTATAAAAGGTTAATCCAAGAAGACAAGAATGAAGCACGAATAACATCAAAAATGGAAGGTTCATTCCTTTTATTTTCCTCATTCAATTTCATTCCCCCAATATTAGGTATACAAGTAGTATTCGATAAAATTGAAAAAACATTATAAAAAACAATTGACAATCGAATCAAACCCATCATATAATTTATCTTGAATTAAGTTATTTCAATTTCAAGATAAATGACTTCAAAACAAAAGGGAGAGATTTACTAATGACAAAAACAAAATGGGCACTTGATACTGCACACAGTAGCGTAGATTTTTCAGTTCGTCATATGATGATTGCAAACGTAAAAGGAAGCTTTAATAACTTTAACGCAACAATTGAAGCAGATCCAACAGATTTAACAAATGCGACAATCGAATTCTCAATTGAGACTGGGAGTGTAGATACTCGCAATCAAGATCGTGATGGTCACTTAGTATCTGCAGATTTCTTTGATGTTGAAAATCATCCAACAATGAACTTCCGTGCAACAAAGATTGAGAAAACTGACGATGGCGAATACAATGTAACTGGTGATTTAACACTTCGCGGAGTAACAAAGCCAGAAACATTCGCTGTTTCATTTGAAGGGCAAGGAAAAGATCCATGGGGCAATGAAAAAGTAGGTTTCAGCGCATCAGGGTCAATCAATCGTTCTGATTACGGCTTAGTTTGGAATGCAGCACTTGAAACTGGTGGGGTTTTAGTTGGAGATAAGGTTAAAATCAATCTACAAATCCAAGCAGCTAAAGCTGAATAAGATAATGCAACAAAGAGGCTTCCCTATTGGGCAGCCTCTTTTTCCATATGAATTATATTACAACAATTTAAAGTTGTGCTTTCAAAAATTTGGCAAGCTCTAGCATACCAAATTTCTGAGCCTTAGCTTCTGCCTCTGAATTGTAGTTTGTATTTGTATTAATATCATACGTATAGATTTCACCCGCTGCATTGCGAATAAATTCAATACCGGCTACCTGAATATGATTGGCAGCTAGTACCTTCTCATACTTATTAATAATAGAATCTGAAAAACATTCAATAATTTCAAACTTCGGTTTCTCTTCTTTTTCTTCCCCTACAGGACAGAATAAATCACCTATTTGACAAGCATCCGCTGGACATAATTGAAAGCCTTCCGAAGTATCTACCCTTACTGCATAAACGAATTTCCCACCTACAAATTCACAGCGCGTAATATAGCTTTCTGGTGCTTGTATGTACTCTTGAATTAAAGTAATACCATCAACTGGCTCCTCAAACACTGGGCTTTCGATATAACTCTTCAGGCCATCATAAGTTTGAAATAGTTGTACACCTAACCCCTTCCCTGCACGGTTATGTTTCGTAATAAAAGGGGTATCTAAGAATTCTACAGCGGCCTCTAGGATTTGCTCCTTCCCCACTGCAGCTATTGTTCGGGGTGTTTGGATTTCAAATTTGTTTAGCTCTAAATATTGAATTATTTTGCTGATCTCGAGCTGCAGAGCACGTGTACCATTTATAACCTTCCTACCGTGCGCTTCTAGCCAAGCAAGTACTTGCGCTGTAAATTCCGGTGCAAAACGGTGTCCCCTCGTATGGGAAGACGCACTCATTCGATTATAAAACACTCCTTCTGGAGGTTCTTTTGAAAGGTCGAGACGTCCGCTGTCTAAATGCCACTCCTCGTAAGGCACCCCTATTTCATCAAGGCGCTTTGTTAAATGCTGTGTCCATTCACTATTCTCATGGATAATATGAACTTTTTTCAAAAAGAAAGTCTCCCCTCGTGCTGAACCCTATATGTATTTTATCCTTAAATTTTCCTATATCCTATTTTTATTTTAGATTTCTATTGTCGATTTGTGAAGTGGAGAAATCGGTAATTGAATAATATTTCTTTTTCGATTCACACAATTTGTAAATTGCTATCCTTTGTCAGTGTAACGCTTTACAGTCCTTGTTTAAACATTATTTATACAGATTTAACTATTGTAAATTAATTTTTGTTCCTGTTGATTTGCTAAATTTTTGCAAAAAAAATGGAATTGTCGTCGATAAATAAGTCAATTTAACTATAAATTGTTAGAATTTACAGAAATTTAAGGAAAAAATCCTATTGTCTTGTCCTAATTTTCAAAATATTATTGAAAAGCAAGCCAATATTTTTTAGGGGGAGTTTCATGAAGAAAATATTAAAAACAGGACTGTCCACTGCTGTAATGGCTGGGACATTGTTTGCTGGTTTTCCTGGCAATTATGTAAGTACTACTAGCGGAGAAATGCTACATAAGAATCCAAGTTCTATCTCTCATTCTTTTGGATCACTAGATTTAGCTGTTGTAAATGAGGACAAGATAATAGAATTACTAATTAGGGATGGTGTAATCTCTAAGGATGCTACTCAAGCAGAGAAAGAAAAAGCATTACACAATTATCTAGTTCAAAAAGGTAAAGAAGATAATGTAAAAACAAATGATCCATTAGCTGCTAAAGTAAAAGCTGGTGATGCAAAAAAGCATAAACAATTCAAGGAATATAACAATGGAATGATGAAAGGTAATGGTAACAAATACGGACAAAATGTAAAGGAAGGAAAATCCCCCGGAGTACAAAAACAGGGAAAGCTCTTAACATTAGTAGTTGAATTCTCAGATTTGCCACATAACAGTATCACCAAGGGTGAAACTGACAACTATTACCCTGATTATACACTTCAGCATTATGAGGAAATGATTTTTGGGAATAACGGAGTAAAGGGACCTAACGGTGAAGACTTTATTTCTCAAAAGCAATTTTATGAGCAACAATCTGGCGGTACGTATACTATTAATGGAAAAGCATATGGATGGTTAAAAGTCCCTGGTACCGCAAAATTTTATGGGGCAGATAGTAAAAATGGCCATGATAATGTTTCTCCAGGTGGTTCAAAACAATTAGTAAAAGATACCTACCAAGCTGCACTTGCTGCTAAAATTCCTTTACAAGACTATGATTTGGAAGACCCACATGATTTAGATGGAGACGGTAATCTTTGGGAACCCGATGGTTTAATCGATCACCTGCAAATCATCCACGCAGGAATGGGCCAGGAAGCTGGTGGCGGAAAGCAAGGAAATGATGCTATTTGGTCACACCGTTCAGCAGTTTTTTATGATCCTGATGGACTTGGCCAAGGATTACCAGGTTTCTACGACTACACTATGATGCCAGAAGACGGAGCAACTGGTGTGTTTGCCCACGAATATGGCCACGACTTAGGCCTTCCTGACGAATATGATACACAATATTCTGGTACAGGAGAAGCAATTGGTTATTGGTCAATTATGGCAAGTGGTTCTTGGGCAGGAAAAGTTCCTGGTGCTGAACCGACTGGATTCTCTCCTTGGGCAAAGCAATATTTCCAAGCTACACTTGGTGGTAAATGGACTGCTCCTACTGTTGTAAATTTAGAAGACCTCACAACAAAAGGAACACAATTCTTACTTGACCAAGCAAATTCACCACTTGGCAAGAATAATCAAGCAATTCGCGTAAACCTACCACAAAAGAAAAAACCATTATTACCTCCTTTTGATGGCAATTACTCTTTCTGGGGCGGTACTGGGGATGAATCTGACAACAACATGGTAACTTCTGTTGATTTGACAGGCAAGTCTTCTGCAACACTCGATTTTGATGCTTGGTATAAAATCGAAGAACAATGGGATTTCGCATTCGTTCAAGTTTCAGAAGATAATGGTGCAACTTGGAAATCTCTTGGAAATGGTAATACGAGATCTGATACTGTAAGTGGCGTATACCCAACTATTCCTGCAAACCTGCCAGGTTTCACAGGTGACTCTAACGGTTGGACAAAACAATCCTTTGATTTATCTGCATATGCAGGTAAAAAGATTCAATTGAAGTTCCGTTATATTACTGACTGGGGTTACAACGACACTGGCTTCTTCGTTGATAATGTAAAAGTTACTGCTGACGGTTCAACTGTATTGAATGAAAATGGCGAAGGTGCTACTTCTGCTTTTACTCATAATGGCTTTAATAAGTTCGATGGTAATGTGTATGCTGATCATTACTACCTGCTTGAATGGCGGAACCATCAAGGTCTAGACAATGGTCTAGCTAATATTAAACGTGGAAACTCTTTAATGAGCTATGATGGTGGTCTTGTAGTATGGTATGTGGATGATAGCTATACAGACAACTGGACAGGAATTCACCCTGGGGATGGATTCTTAGGTGTTGTTGATGCTCACCTTGGAAAGGATATCAAGTTAAGTAATGGAACAGAGGCTAGTACCCGTTTCCATGTAGCAGATGCTGCATTTGGACTGGAACCAACAACAGGATTGGATATTAGTTACCCTACCTATTCTATTTTGTTCCCAAGTCAACCTGCTGTATCATTGTTTGACGACAGTAATTCCTTTGTAAATACATTTATGTTAGATGCCGGAAGAAATCTTACTAGTTACGGCCTAAAAGTTCGTGTAAATGGCCATTCCAAAGACAAATCCGTTGGTTCAATTGTAATCTATAAATAATTGATTAAGTCCCGCCTTCTTAATTCAGAAGGTGGGATTTTTTTGTAATTTTACCAAAAATACCTTTCCTTTTTTAATAACTTCGATTATCATCTAATTAGAATTATATCTAATTAGATGATAAACTTATTTTGGAGGATGGAGAGATGTTTCAAATTATAAAAATAGAAAAATCCTATCGAAAATTATTTTTTGCCGGGATAATAAATGGTGTGGGAGACCGCTTTAGTCAGGTGGCGTTACTTGCATTACTTTTACACTTAACCGGCTCAGGCTTGTCCGTTGGGATTACAATGGCTTTACGAATGCTCCCCTTCCTTCTATTTGGCCCACTTAGCAGTAAGGTTGCGGAAAAGTGGACTCGAAAAACCGTACTGGTTTTCACAGACTTATCAAGAGCATTTATTGCACTTTCCTTCTTATTTGTTCAATCGTCAGATGATTTATGGATCGTCTATATTGGCTCCTTCCTCCTTGCAAGCGGAGAAGCTTTGTACGGACCTACACGAAAAGCTAGTATTCCTGCCATTGTCCAATCAGACCATATGAAAGAAATCAACTCCTGGGAACAAGTTTCACTTGGGTTTGTATTGATTGTTGGAGCACTTAGTGGAGGGATTGTCTCCTTCCTCTTTGGAGCAAAAGCTGCTTTTATCGTAAACATCTTTTCTTTCATTCTAGCAGGTTCTATCATTCGTACGATTCCTAATCTCGAATCTTCAAGAACAAGTATTAATGTGGGAAAAAAGACAGAGCCATCCGGGAAGATTCTTCCCCTTGTCATGGCATCCTCTTTTTTATTCATGCTTTTAACATTTGATGTCCTTGTTCCCTTGGTAAATGGTATTGAAAATATATTGTTGAGTGTGTACGCTGTTAAGACCTTCCATGCAGGGGATCTCGGTGTGGGAATTTTTTATAGTGTTCTTGGAACAGGTTTTCTAATAAGTCCGATATTAACAAAATGGATTACAGGAAGTTATCTTTCCATTGCCTTTATGTGTCTTTTTATGGAAGGAGTAGTCCTTTCCGGCATCAGCCAAGCCAACTCCTTTGTTTTAGTAGTAGTTTTGTTTGGAATATTAACTATTTTTAGCGGAGTAGGAAATACCCTTTTGGACACTGCCGTAATGCAAACGATTCCTTCTAAATACCATGGAGTTTATTTTGGACTATCTGCAACTATTGCTAATACTTGTATCGGTATTTCGATGTTCACGACCGGTGTATTACTGGAGTTTATCTCCCCGCAAATGATGGGTCTAATTGGAGGGATTTTCTATAGTAGCCTGGGTATAGTTTACTTCCTTTGGACACTGAGAATGAATCTTTATAATGAAAAAAGGAAGCTTGTCACTGTTGTTGATAATTAAAACGGCTGATTATATTCAGCCGTCTTATCTTATGGACGAATCATTACCCGCGTACCATTGGGGACCATTTCAGCGAGTTGCATTACATCGCGATTATACATTCTTACACAGCCATGTGAAACAGCTTTTCCAATAGAACTTGGATCATTGGTTCCGTGAATCCCGTACCCCTGTTTGGATAATGACATCCACAATACTCCGAATGGCCCCCCTGGATTATACTGACGATTAACAATTACGTAATCACCCGATGGAGTCTGTGTTAACATTTTCCCAACGGCAATCGGAAAAATCTTAACAAGCCTTCCGTTGTTGAATAATGTAAGTCTTCGTTTCCCTACAGATATTTGAATGGAATAGGGAATGGTGCTTGGCTCTGGCAAACCAGGAATCTGGATATGCTGCCCCACCTGCAAATGCCCCACCCCTGGATTTGCAGCATAAAGGCGGCGGAGACTTACTCGGTAATTAGCTGAAATAATGCTCAGCGTTTCACCGGGCTTAACAATATGAATCATGCTATCCCACCTTTCTCTGATAGCATATGCCCATGACAGTTACTGGTTGCCTGCCTTGTTTTAAAAAGAAAAACGCCTATCAATTATTGATAGACGTTTCCCTATTTACCTACTTTTAACTAGCATATTAACTGCCTCTTCCACAATCTTAGAAGAATCTTCATTGCCGGCTTCAATGGACTCACGAATGCAATGTTCGAGATTGGAACTAACAATAACAGCGATTGTCCTGTCAATTGCAGATCTTGCAGCAGACAGTTGGGTAATCACTTCTTTGCATTCCTTACCTTCCTCTATCATTCTCAAGATGCCTTTTATTTGTCCTTCAGCCCGTTTCAAACGATTGATTGCCTTATCATCGTAGATCAATATACTCACCTCTGTTGTATAGATTTTAAGCGATAATACCACAGATGTCTATCGAAATACTTATTAAATAAACAAGTTCAAACCAGAATCCTCGGCATCACCCAGGTAAGAAGCCACCCCGCCAATATCAACGCCGTCTATTAATTCTTCTTGTTTAATCCCCATAATATCCATTGACATGGAGCAAGCTACAAGTTTAACTCCTGCACCCATTGCATTTTTCATTAATGTATCTAAGCTATCAACATTCTTTCTTTCCATTGCATGATTTATCATTTTGGCACCCATACCGCCCATATTCATCTTGGAAAGAGGCAGCTCACTTACACCCTTAGGCATCATCATACCAAACATTTTCTCCACTAAATCTTTTTGTACAGGTGGTGCATCTTTACGTCTAAGAACATTTAGCCCCCAGAAGGTAAAGAACATGGTTACTTTTTTACCCATGGCAGCAGCACCGCAGGCAATGATAAAGGAGGCAATTGTTTTATCAAGATCACCACTAAATACAACCATGGTCGTTCCATCTTTTGTTGTTGGGACAGAGGTACCCTGAACGTTGTTCTCCGCTTCCTTCGATCCTTTTTGAATATATGCTTTAAATTTCTTATCCTCATACTTACTATTTAACAATGTATTTCCTGTTTTACTGGACCAAGATTGAATATCTTTTGCAAACCCAGGGTCAGTAGCATGAACTTCCAAAATCTCACCATCATTCATACCTTCAATTGCTTGGTATACCTTCATGATTGGTCCAGGGCATTGTAAACCACAAGCATCAATTAATATGGTATCAACAGGTTCAACATTTGTCTGATTCACTTTTATCCCCTCGATCATGCCAGAATCATTTATTTTGGCCTCATTATTTTTTTGCCTATTTTCAAATACACTTGAATAAGTCTTAAATCCGCCGTCAAGATTCTTTACTTTAAACCCATTTTGTGAAAGGATACGGGCACCTAAATAACCGCGTAAACCAACTTGACAAGTTAAATAGATTGTTTGATCCTTAGATAGTTCTTCTAATCGATCCCTTAAGTCTCCAAGTGGAATATTAATTGATCCTTCAATAAAGCCCATTTCCCTTTCAATCGGTTCACGAACGTCAATTAATAACCCACCGTTTTGTACAATTTCATCTATTTCATGCCATTGAACGGTTTCAACCCTTCCTTCAGCAATATTGCTTGCTGCATAGCCAGCCATATTAACTGGGTCTTTAGCAGATGAGAATGGTGGTGCGTAGGCAAGTTCTAAGTCTGGCAAATCAAAAATGGTTAACCCGCCTTTAATTGCTGTTGCAATGACATCAATCCTCTTATCCGCCCCATCATAGGAAACAGCTTGAGCACCATATATTTTTCCAGTTTCTTTTTCAAAAATTAACTTAAGTGCGATTGGAAAAGCTCCTGGGTAGTAGCCGGCATGTGATCCTGGGTGCACGTGTACGACTTCATAAGGAATCCCTAAGCGTTTTAACGTTTTTTCATTATTACCTGTAGAGGCAACAGCCATATCAAAAACCTTTGCAATGGATGTACCTAGTGTACCTTTGTAGCGAGCAGCAATGCCATTGATATGGTCCGCCACAATCCTTCCCTGGCGGTTTGCCGGCCATGCTAATGGAATTTGAGTAGGTTGACCGTTGATATAATCCTTCACTTCAATGGCGTCCCCAATAGCATATATACTTGGGTCTTCGGTTTGAAGGTATTCATTTACTTGGATCCCACCACGCCCACCTACCTTTAGACCTGCTCCAATTGCTAATTGATTTTCTGGCTTAACACCTATTGCAAGAATAATCATGTCCGTATCAATTTTTTGACCGCTCGTTAACTTTACGATTTTTCCATTTTGCTCGAATGCTTCTACACCATCTTCAAGGATTAAATTCACTCCTTTTTCACGAAGGTGACCGTGTAAAATCGATGCCATTTCAAAATCAATTGGAGCCATGATTTGGTTAGACATTTCAATTAGAGTTACCTCCATTCCCAAATCCCAAAGGTTCTCTGCCATTTCAATACCAATGAATCCTCCACCAACAACTGTAGCTTTTTTCGGTTTGTGTGTATCTACATACGATTTAATTTTATCTGTATCTGGAATATTTCTTAATGTAAACAGAGATTCCGCTTTTTCAATTCCAGTGATTGGTGGTTTAATAGGACTTGCACCTGGTGATAAAACAAGCACGTCATAGGATTCTTCATAGGTATCACCTGACCCTACACGTTTGACTTCGACAGTCTTTCTTTCTCGATTAATTTTTATTACTTCACTTAGGTTGCGAATATCTAGGTTAAATTTCTTGGACATACCCTCTACTGTTTGAACTAGCAGCTTGTCTCGTTCTGAAATCGTTCCACCAATATAATATGGTAAACCGCAGTTTGCGAAGGAAATGTATTCTCCTCTTTCAAACATAACAATTTCAGCATTCTCATCTAATCTTCTCAATCTTGCAGCTGTTGTTGCTCCACCTGCTACCCCACCGACAATAACAATTTTCTTAGACATCTATGATTACCTTCTTTCGAATGAGTGGTTAATTACTACTATATGTGAATTATAGCACAAACTTTTAGTACGCATAGGGGTATAGGTAAAGGTTCAAAAAATGGTCATAAATTGACCATTTTTTAATCAAATCATTCCATTCGAAAGTAATTTCCCATATCTTCTCTCTTGTGGTTAATAAAAAAGTAATCATTGCTGGATAAATCGTAGATATAATCTTTTTTCCATTCATTTATGTTTATTGTAATTTCCTTCACGGCTTTTACAAACATTATAATTTCATCATTTGTCATGATAGGATGTAAGGAAAAACGTACCCAACCTGGTTTACTCGATAAATCTCCAAGACTAATTTTTTCAGTAATTTGCTTTGAGGCTTCTTGATCAATATCAAAAAGGTAATGACCATATGTTCCTGCACAAGAACACCCGCCCCGTACTTGAATTCCAAAGCGATCGTTCAGTAAGCGAACGATTAAATTATAATGAATATCATCAATGTAGAATGAAACTATCCCCAAACGGCTTGTTATGCGACCATCTAAAACATGTAGTCCAGGAATTTCTGCTAATCGAGGTAATAAAATATCAAGCTGTTCTTTTTCTCTGTTGAGTATATTGGTTATCCCCATTTGATTTTTCAAGTTAATACATAGGGCCGTTCGGATTGCTTGTAATATTCCAGGCGTCCCTCCGTCCTCACGCAGTTCAATATCTTTATAATACTGATGTTTCCCCCATGGATTTGTCCAGGTTACTGTCCCGCCACCAGGATGATCGGGAACTTGATTGAAATATAATCTTGAATCAAAAACTAACACACCACTCGTTCCAGGTCCCCCTAAAAATTTATGAGGTGAGAAAAATACAGCATCAAGCTTCTCTAATGGATCCTTCGGATGCATATCAATCCTTACATAAGGCGCAGAAGCAGCGAAATCAACAAAACAAACACCTCCATGTTGATGCATGATTTTTGCTAATTGATGATAAGGAGTTTGAATTCCTGTAACATTGGAACATGCCGTAAACGATCCAATCTTCATCGGCCGGTCCTTATACTGATCAAGCAGCTGTATGAGCTGTTTAATATCCACCCCACCATCTCTATCAGGACTTAACAAAACCACATCTCCCACTGTTTCAAGCCAGGATGTTTGATTAGAATGATGCTCCATATGGGTTAGAAAAATAACTGGTCTCTCTTTTTCGGTTAGGTTCAATCGATGCTTCCATTTCTCATGTACTCGAATACCTAACAAACGCTGCAACTTATTGATTACTGATGTCATTCCAAAGCCATCCAAGAGAACAGCATCATGCTGGTCCCCATTTACATGTTCCTTAATGATTTCCCTCGAATGCTTATAGATTCCGGTCATCATCAAACTGGTTATATTTGATTCAGTATGTGTATTAGCCATATAAGGTCCGAATACCTCAGAGATTTTTTGTTCAATGGGACGATATAGTCTTCCACTCGCCGTCCAATCTGCATAAATGATCTTCTTTTTTCCATAGGGAGCTTCAAACTCCCAATCCATCCCTACGACATGTGAGCGAAACATTTGAAAATACTTTTCGAGGTTATCCGGTATTCTATAGGTTTTACTTCCAATAGATGCTGTGATCATTTGTTTCACACCTCACAAAAAAATTCTGTTATTCAATATATGCATGACACTAAACCACTTGTTCATAAAAAAAGCCGCCAAATGGTTGGCGACTTTTTTTATTTTACTCTTTAATTAAAATGTAGTAATTTTAGCTGTTTCTTTTCTTGTAACTTCTTCAATTTTTTGAATAAACATTTGAAAAACTCTTCTTTTTTCCTCTAAATCTTTTATGTATTCTTTCAGCTGATTATAACTTTCTTCAAATGGTTTATGGTACATTTGACGAATATTTTCTATTATTTCTTCATTAACCGTTGATTGTATTACTTGCTTCGTAATTCCATATTTATATGAATAAACCTTCAGTTCCTGCGCAACTTCATCATATTCATTAGCTATCTCATTTAAGACTAATGAAATATCATCCTTCCACTCGTCCAGTGACTTTTGCAAATATGATTTTGCTATGGTCTCTTCCATATTGACACCTGCCTTCTAAAGTCTACATAACGTTTACACTATTATAATAATATTTGGTTACATAGAGATGTCGGGCAGTTTACAAGATTTTATCAATAACTTCAAATTATTAGGATTTAATAGATTAAGTAGTGTTAGATGCACTAGTAAAAAAAAATGCACCATTTTTCAGGTGCATCGTTCCAATTTTTTAGATAAAAGATGGTTTTCTTAACGAACACTGAGAACCTTCTGAATGAAGTTCTGAGGCAAAATCGGCCAGTTTTTTTATGAAATAACAAGTTTCAGGAAAGTGATGTTCAATAAACCGTAAAGTCGTTTTATTTAAAATTCGTTCGCCTTTGTATTTTTCTACGGAAGACCTAACAAACAAATTCATTTCAATAACAGCTCTTCCTACCTCTAATGCAAGTTCTTTTTGTCGTGGGAAACCCTGTTCGGTAAATCGTAAATACCCTTTTATATGGTGATTTTGCAAGATAAACATTTGGAACTTCTGTGCGAATGCCTCCGATTGTCTTTCTATCGCTATTTCTATAGGGTCTAGTACATTCCTTAATAATATGATATGCCCTAACTGATCCTCCAGCCATAAATCTAAGAGCTGGTCAAGCCTTAGCGGCTCCGGATTTTGACCATTTACGAAGTAGGATAATAAACGTAAATATTCTTGATTTTCATTCAATGTCCCATTTAAATACGTTGGAGACAAGTTTAGGTTAATTTGATTTTGGATTCTTAGATTTTGCAAATGGCCTTCAAATCGGTAATACTCATATGCTACTGAATATGCTTGCTTTGCCAATTCAATCTGTTCTTTAGACGAAAATTCAATTCCAGGATGAATTTGTCTAAGGTTATTAAGCACTATCCCAAATGATTGAATAAACCTTTCAGCAATTGAAATTTCCTTTTGTTCTTCAACAGACAAATGATCACGAACAAAAATCGCATGATCCTGTAATATCTCCAACCAAAATAAATGCTCTTCCCACACACTAATTGCAGTCATTACTTTCCCCCCTCTCAAAAATCATATTCAAGAGGATCTTCGACTATATCATATTACTTTACTAAATTAATGAGTTCGTCTAGTGTAGTTGAATACTTAACATATATTCTTGGTAATAAATATAGCTCATTTTTAACTCCAGACGGAGAAAATACTTCTGGTGTGGTGGTAAGAGCAAATCTATAATATTTCTTTGCCTCTGAAATTACTTTGTCGTTCGTATTTCCATAAGGATAAGAAAGGACAATAACCGGTTTTCCGGTAATTTTCTGGACTTGCTCCTTAGAATTCTTTAATTCATAACCAACATTCTCTGCCTTCGTTAAATCAGGGTGTGTAACTGTATGTGATTGAATTGAAAACAATCCGGAATTCGCCATCATTTTTAAGTCTGAGTTTGAAAGACGGTTGGACCTGCCGATAAAATCAGAGATAACAAAAATAGTTCCCATCGGTTTAAAGTGCTGAGTTCTTAATTTTTGAAAAATAGCATAGGCATTTAAGATATTTTTGTATCCATCATCAAAGGTAATAAAAATGGGTTTAGGTACATGGTCGATGTCTTGCCACCGTTCAAATGTTAAGAGAGTGTACCCATGGTCTCGTAAAAACACCATTTGTTCCTCAAAATTTCCAGGGGTTACATACAGTTCCTTAGAACCATGTCCATTGTATTCTGCAATAGAATGATAAACTAAGATAGGCACTTTTTTCTCTGCACACGCGGTTTCCTCGTGTCCGAAAACATAAAAACATAGGAACAGGAATAGTAACTTTTTCATAAATTTCCTCACTTTTTCTTTTGTGATAGTATTCCTCATGTGAAAAAATCCTATAAAAAAAAAGCTGCATGTAGCAGCTTTCAATTACTATACTCCTCTTTTGTTCCCCCATAAATAGGTATGCAATTGTGGAAGCACTCTTACATTGGTAAATTCTTGATCCTCCATCACCTTGTTAATTAACCAATCATATTTGCTTAATAGACGGCTTATCAGTTCCTGATTATCCGCTGTTGTTATATCATCATTACCAACCTGTAGATAAAAAGGAATCGTCGGATATCGGAGGTACACACCTTTAGCATACTCATAATCATGTTCATCGAATATGACTACTTTTAAGCTAACACGATTTGACGAATCCTTCTCTTCCAATTTCTTTATAATAGAGTCTAGAATCGTGAAGTCTGTAATCATTGTTGAACTTGGTGGCTTTGGAGAAATAGTTAATTCATCAATTTCTAAAAACCAATCCTGCCATTTACTCCCCTGGGTTTCAAGACAGATTTTGATATCTTTTTTCTTTAAAAGAGTGATGAAGTTAGCTAAATTCTTTAATAAAGCAGGATTACCCCCAGAAATAGTAACATGGGAAAATCCAGCTCCACCAAGATTTCTTAGCTCTTCCCATATTTCTTCTGGCATCATCATCTTTGTATCATCTTTACCGGTCCCATCCCATGTAAAAGAGGAATCACACCAGCTGCAAGAATAATCACAGCCTGCCGTTCTCACAAACATTGTTTTCTGACCGATAACCATTCCTTCCCCTTGAATGGTTGGACCGAAGATTTCCATTACAGGTATTTTACTCAACTTCCATCCACTCCCTTCTAGCTTCAGCGTAGCTAGTAGGTGTTTCAAATAAGCGAACAAATTCTACTCTTGCACCAAGGTATTGCTGCTGTCTATCTCCCTTTAGTAGCGCATCAGCCATTTTTTCATAGATCCATACAACGATGTTCTCTGCTGTAGTATTCATCGGTGGCAGCGTTTCATTTAAATATTTATGGTCAAGGTAAATTTCAATTTCATTTTTCCAAATCTCTTTTATATCTCCAAAGTCCATCATTAAACCACGTTCATCGACAAATCCGCTTAATCCGAAGACTACTTTATAAGTGTGACCGTGCAAATTCTTACATTTTCCCTCATAGTAATGTAAATGATGTGCAGAATCAAAAGTAAATTCCTTACTTACTAACACTCGCTTATGATGATATTTCAACTGTTCTTTTTTAATATCTTCATCAATCTTTTGGAGTTTATCAACAATTCGAAAGCCATACATGTGGTTAAAACTCCTTTCTTACTTTAAGGTATTCGTCCAAGCCTCTTTTTCTTAGCTTACAGGCAGGACATTCCCCGCAACCATCAGCAATTACGCCGTTGTAACAAGTAAGTGTCTTTTCTCTGACGAACTCTAACGCTCCAAGCTCATCTGCTAATTTCCAAGTTTCTGCTTTATCGATCCACATAAGTGGAGTATGAATGACAAATTGTGAATCCATTGATAAGTTAAGTGTTACATTTAACGATTTAACAAAAATATCTCGACAGTCTGGATAACCGCTAAAGTCCGTTTCACATACACCAGTGACAATATGTTTAGCGCCAATTTGACTCGCTAAAATACCAGCAAACGTTAGAAACACCAAATTTCTTCCAGGGACAAATGAAGATGGCAATCCACCCTCTTCTCCATCCTTTACATCTATATCATCCCGTGTCAACGCACTAGGAGCTAATTGATTTAAAAGAGCCATATCTAAAATATGGTGCCTGACACCAAGCTCATTTGCAATACTTTTTGCACACTCGATTTCTAGGCTATGACGCTGGTTATAATCAAAAGTCACTACCTCAACTTCATTAAAGTTCTTTAATGCCCAAAATAAACAAGTGGTACTATCCTGCCCACCGCTAAAGACAACCAAAGCTTTGCTGTTTTTCATATCCTTCATTCTCCTTAAATAGGAAAAACAGCACTACTAAGAAAGCAGTGCTGTTTCTCTTAGTTTTTTTTGAGAGGGGTGCTAGAACCTCTTTCGCAAAAAGCGAATTTTATTTTTATTTTCCGATACTAACTATACCATAAAATAAAAATTTTCAAAGAGAAAAATTTTTCTAACTATCTTTCATCCACAGTTGAATGAAATATCTATGAAATAAGTGGTAAACTAATTGTATGTTACAAAAAGGAGACCATTTATGACCGATTACAAAATCTTATTTTTAGATATCGATGGAACACTAGTTACACCAGAGGACACAATCGAAGAATCGACCAAAGAGGCTGTTTCTCAAATTCAGGAAAAAGGAATAGAGGTTTTTCTGGCAACTGGCCGTCCGCTTCACGAAATTGATGACCTTGCGAAGGAATTGAATATTAAATCTTTTATTGGCTACAACGGAGCATACGCAATATATCAAGGACAAGATATCTTTCAAGAACCGATGAACAGCGAATCTGTTAGACATTTTCTAGACATTGCAGCAGCAAACCATCATAAAGCAGTTTTGTACACGCATGAAAAAAACTACTTTACAGATTTAAACTCACAACATATGAATGAGTTTATTAAAAAGTTCCATTTACATAAGAATGAATTCTATACTCCCTCTATTATCAGCAGTGTATTAGGGATGACATTAGTCAATCTACAAGAAAATGAGGCATCTCTTTATAACAGTGAGGATGGAATCCATTTATCCCAAGTCAATGTAGAGGGCATGAGGCATTGCTATGATGTGATTAGAGACAAAGTTAACAAAGGCTATGGGGTTCAAATGGTTTTAAAGCGTCTTGGTATGAATAAAGAAAGTTCTATTGCCTTTGGTGATGGAATGAATGATAAAGAAATGCTTCAAAATGTTGGAGAGAGTTTTGCTATGGGGAATGGTCATCCAGAGCTATTTCAATATGCAAAACATAAAACCACTGATGTGACCAATTCTGGTATATATAATGGGTTAAAAAAGCTTAACCTAATAAATTAGATGTGCCGAACCGTTATAAATTAAAAGAGGTTGACTCAAAACTAAGGGGTCAACCTCTTTTAACAGTTTGTATTACAATTTCGTAAAAATAATTCCAAGTAATGCTGAAAATACTCCTATGATCTGGTAACTTTTTAATTTTTCTTTATAAATTAAATAGCCTGCAAGGACGACCACTAAGCAATTTAAACTTACAATAGGGAATACAATACTGGCCGTACCAGTTCTTAATGCAAAAAAATAACTGCTGTAGCCCAAAATACTTATCAGGCCAACGACTGCACCCACATTTACTTCTAAACCATTCCATTTTTCCTTCATTGTAATACTACTTATTGCTAAATATATACTTCCCCCACCATACATGGAGATTAAGATTGCCAACGACTGAATATGTAAATAAGATGTCGTTTTCATTAAGATTCCTAGTAAACCAAAAGATGCAATCGCTAGCCCCACTCGCAAAATCCATGGAAGATAATTTATATTTCTATTTTTATCAGATGAATACTGGATAATCATAGCAGACCCAAGCATAATAATTATTCCTATCCACTGGATAACGGTGATATGCTCATGAAAAATAAGACCAGCACAAAGTATCGGAAATATGGCATTTATACCAATTAAGGGAGACGTTAAACTTGCCGGTCCCTTTTCAAATGCTTTTGACATTTGGATATTTCCGTTTGCATTTAATATCCCTATCATAGAGCCAAGTAATATGGTTATTAGATTCATATGTACGGAGTCATTAACTATTCCAAAAGCAAGAGTTAATATAAATGCGACAAAATAGAAAAAGAATTGAATATGTACTTTTGAAAGTCCCCGACCAGTACTCCATTTAAAAATAGTATTATTAGCTCCGAAGCTAACCATTGTCACAAACGCAGCTGCAATCCACATGTAAATCCTTCTCTCTTCATCATTTACACTCCCATATTAAACCTCTTTTTTTCTTTGCTCAACCACTTTTTTAGTATTTTCACAACAAAGTGCACCTTTTGCAAAAATATGTTAGTTTTTCAAGTTTTCAGTCTTGTTTTGATAGCTTTTGTCAGGTAGCAGGAAAATTGGATGCCTAATGGTGAATAGTTAATCTATGAAGAAATATTTCCTAGATAAAAAAAGAAAGGAAAGATTTTAATGAAAACCTATACCCTAAAAGAAGTGTCAAAAAAAATAAATGTCGCACCTGGAATCTTACGCCAATGGGAAAAGGAATTTGAAGATTTATTAGAAATTCCCCGTTCAAAACAAGGCGCTAGAATTTACACTGAAGTAGAGATTGATTTCCTACTAGAAATAAAACAAATGGCTTCAAAAAAATTAAGCAAGGTTTTAATCCGTGAACAATTGCTGAAAGGACCGGAAGCGGAAATCGAGGAAATTACAGCCGAGGTACCGCTAAGTGAAAAACAATTAGAGCAAGTGCAAGAACATGAACCTGAAAATGAAACTATTGTTACCGAAGTACCATTAGAAGTAATAGCTGATTCCCTAGCACCTGTTGCTGTTCATGATGACGTTTTTAATAATACAGAACTATTTTTTGAAGCCATGGAGAACTATAAGAAAAATTTCTTAAATGAAGTAAAAGAAGAAATTCGGAATGTGGTTCGGAAGGAAGTCGTTGAAGAAGTAAAAAAAGAGATTTATAAAGGAACTTATCATACGGTTAAGTCCATTTCTGACTCCATCTATAAATCCTCAGCAACGACAAAAGCTGACATACAAGAATTATCGGAGTCACTTGAAAAAACATCAGAGAATACCTCACAATCATTACAATATCTCTCCAAAAGCATTGCTAACGTTTCCATAGATGCTTCAGAAGAAATTTTTACACTTTCAAAACAATTATCTGAGACAACCGAGGAATTAGCACATTATGTTGATGTAACGAATACCGAAATTTTAAGTCTCACTGAAGCTATTACAGAAGACCGGAAATTTTTCATTGAGGAGCGCAATCAATACCGTAATGAAGTTACCCAAAGAGAATTAGCTTTCCAACAAATGCTTACAAGTTTCAGAGATGTAGCTGCTGCTAAAGAAAAGAAATGGTGGAAATTTTGGGCTAATTAATGAACATTCAATAATGTTAAAAGCTCCTTTTATTCATAATCGTTTTACTTAGCCTTACGTCACTCGTGGTTTGGGATTATTTAATCACTAGGAGGTTTTGACATGAATACAAGTGAAGTAGCAAAATCATTAGGGGTATCTGCTAGTACAATTCAAAGGTGGGTGAAACAACTCGAGCTTCCGATGGAAAAAAATGATCGGGGACATTATTATTTTTCTAACGATGATATTAATCTGCTAAAAAAAATTCATGAAGAACTTCAATGTGGTACTCTCCTGCATGATATTACACCAGTTCGAACAAAGAAGAGTATTCGAAAGGGAGTAGTGCAAGCAGTTGAGAACGATGAGGTTATTGGTAAAGTTTGGAAGAAAGTAAACGAATTAGAACTTAGCATAAATTCTAAGGCCGATTCTGTTGCCTCTTATCAGCTTCTTCAACATCGCAGCGACATTGAAGAATTACAGAGTCAGGTAAGTGAATTAACTAGTCAGCTTAGACTACTTCAAGAGCAATTGGCTGAGCAGAGAAGCCAATCCAAAAAGGAAAAAACATTGGTTATTGATTCTTCGTCTAAAGGGAGAAAAAAAAGAAAAAATATGATCAGTTCCCTTTTTGGCTTATAAGCTGCTTGAATAAAATGAGGCTGAACTCATTACTATTGAGTCAGCCTCATTTTATTTTATCCCCCCCTGTTACTAAGGGGAAATTCAAGTTCAACCAAAGGTCGCGTATATTTCTTTATTAAAAAACTCCCTAGTATTAAACAGATAATCAATGAGATGAAGATGAGAAGAAAATAATTACCTATGATTGGATTTACAACCTCTTCAGGAATAATGGATTGAATGGATTTAATGATAAATCCATGGAATAAATAAACATAGATTGTTCTTTCACCTATTTTCGTTACTTTGAAATGGCCAGACGGAATTAACATCATAAATCCGAATATAACGATAAATGTAAGTGTATATTGGATACCTCTAATAAACCCATCTGTAATCTCTTTTCCACCCATGTTTGCATAGGAAGTATCTCCTAACAGCCATGGGACAGCATCTTTCGGAAAAGCTACCCCAAAGTATAGAAGAGTCCCAGCAATTATTATTAACCCAATTGGAAGAGAATACCTTGTTCGAATAAGGCGTTTTAGATGATTTTCTTTTAGCAAATAACCAAATAAGAAATACGGAAAAAATACAAAAGTTCTAGATAAGCTTAAAAAACTTCCGGCTTGATCCACATAACCTATACAAATTCCTATGACAACGGCCAAGGCAAATCCCATCCATTTTAATTTTGCAAATAGATATAACAGTAAATTCCAGAAAAATAAACTTAACAAAAACCAAAGCGTCCAATGTGGATGTAAAAAATCAAAACTAAGGCTTTCTTCTTGGCCATTAAAGTAATAATAAATGGAATAAATAATTTGGAAAATAAAGTAAGGTATTAGTATTTTTTTTACTGATTTGGATAAATAGCCTTTCTTATTAAATCCTTTCGCAAAATACCCTGAAATCATGATAAAAGCTGGCATATGGAAAAGAAATATAACTGTATATAAGGTAAAAAGAAAACCATCCTGTTCTTTTAAAGGACTAATGAGATGTCCAAAAACCACGAGAAATATCAAAATAAATTTTGCGTTATCAAAATATTTACTCCTTTTTGAAGTGGAAGCCATTTTATCACCCCGTTGTGTATAATTGAACAAAAAAAAGGTATACAAATATTTTTGTTACCTTCTAAACATACCCCTTAATTTCTTACGCATTATAGTATAATTATTATTCTACCCTCCTAAGATTACAGAATTATGTTGTTCAATTAACTTTTTATTGCATATCAATTACAATTCTGAAATAATAATCCGAAATACCTACGATAAATTTACCAAAATAAAAGAGAGCTTTATAAACTAAGCTCTCTTCCTCATTGATCAATAACATCCATTATTCGGCTACTTATTATCTCATCGTAATTTTCCTTTATCTCTTCAAGTGGTTCCCCAAGAACGTTCGAGAGAAATTTAAGATAGTCATGATCTGGACGAAGCCAGCATGAATTATTTCGTTTAAGAAACCTTTCTGCCTCCGCAAATGAGTTAAAACTTCCCTCCAAATTCTTTCCATTATGTATAATGCTAAAATGGTTATCCTCTGCTAATGGCAGGACATAAAAATTTTCGCCCAGTTGGTTTTGATAACTAGTAATGAATGTTGAATTTTTCACGTTGTATTCATTGCGATCTGAATCTGGTTTAAGTGGTATGAATTCAAAAACATTCACAATAAATAAGTGAAAAGCCTCCAATGTCATTTCCGAACCAGATGCTTTAGGATGTCCTCCTCCTCCAAATCTCTTTGCAAATTCAGCCACATTGACATCATCATGAATGGTTCGGAAACCCAATTTCTTACCACCAACATTTAATAGGATTATCATATCCAAATGGGGATAAAGATTGTTTAAGGCATTCCCGAGCTCTGACAAATACTGCTCCGCATGGACAACTCCTACGCAGTAATCATCAACAAAGGTCTGAACCATTTGCCTGCTTTTAGAATGAATATAGCGACTAATTTTCTGTTCTTCAATATCGAGAAGCAAATTTTCTGTCTCATTTAACAAAAATGATTCTTTATTTTCAGTTAACCTTTTTAGCATTTCTTCTTCGAACTTTTCCCGATTCAAAATATAAAACAAATCATTTAACCGTTTTGCTGTAACATTATTGTTTTGATCCCATTCCCAAGTATCATACTGTCGAACTAATTCAATAAACTCCTCTAAAGCTTTATTTCGCTCTATTATTTGATTCTCAATTAAGTAATCATAAAACAAAGATGTTGCACAAGTTAGATTTCCTGTTTCATATTCTGTTTTTACGAAACCCCATTTATATTGGTTGAAATGCATGGCGGTTACATGATGATCAATCATTTGAACATGTTTCCCCTGCTGATAACGTGCTTCAAGTTTCTTCTCGATAAGCTGATTTACTGCTAAATCCGTAATATAGATTTCTTCCCCAGCATTCTCTGGATTTGTGATGACTGACTCAACTCTCTGATTGAGATTTCGATATGAACAATAGTATACATTGACCTTATCTCCAAAAGCCATTTTTGCAATCAGTCCACACCCAAGTCCATCTAAATCAATATCTGTAAAAAGCTTGACCATACCTACACCTTCCATTCTCTATCCATAACGTTTAGTAGTTTGTTACCTTAAGATTACTCTTATCCATATAAAATTTCAAAGTATAAAACCTACTTATATGACCAGGTGATAGTAATCACAGACATGAATAAATTCGAATGTTATGATTCAGGAGAAGTAACTAAACATTGAAATGAGGTAATGAATTGAATTTTCCACAATTAAAAATTGGGCATATGATGCCAAGTGTTCCGATTATACAAGGTGGCATGGGTGTAGGTATTTCATTAAGTAAGTTAGCTTCGGCTGTCGCAAACGCAGGAGGTATTGGGATTATTTCTGGTACTGGAATAACCGTTGATGAGATGCGAACACATATCCGAAAAGCCAAGGAGTGTATTAAGGGTGTAGGGTATATAGGTGTAAATGTCCTTTTTGCTATGAATGACTTTGCTGAAAAAATGAAAGCCGCTTTAGAAGAGAAGGTTGATTTTATTATTTCCGGCGCTGGAATCTCTAGAGATATGTATTCCTGGGGAAAACAAGCTGGAATACCTGTAATCTCCATTGTATCTTCAGCAAAACTTGCAAAAATTTCTGAACGGCTCGGAGCAGCGGCAGTTGTCGTTGAAGGTTTTGAGGCTGGAGGACATCTTGGAACAGATCGTCCAATGTTCGAAATCTTACCAGAAATTGTTGATGCTGTATCCATACCAGTTATCGCAGCTGGAGGAATCATGAATGGATTTGATATTGCAAAAGCACTATCCATGGGAGCGTCGGGCGTACAAATGGGGACCAGGTTCGTAGCGAGTGAGGAATGTGATGCTCCATTAGCATTTAAGGAAAAGTATGTAAAAGCAAAGAAAGAAGATTTGGTCCTAGTGAAAACTACCGTGGGTTTACAAGGCAGAGCAATAAATAACAACTTTACTAAATTAATTAGTGGTTCAAATAAACTAAAAATCGCGAAGTGCCATGATTGTTTAAAAAATTGTTCTTACCGGTTTTGCACATTAGATTCATTACTTACATCCGTTTCAGGTGATGTTGAAAATGGACTTGTATTTGCTGGAGCCCGAGTGGATGAAATCAAAGATATCCTTCCGGTCCAAAAAATTATTGAAAATCTTACAGAAGAGTTTCGTTCGGCAAAAGTGGATTCAATAATATCACTATCATAACAAAAGCTCGACCATATCATTTAGATACGGTCGAGCTTTTCTTTTAAGGTACAAAATAAAAATCGGGAGTAAAAAACCACACGATGCAAAAAATAATTTCAGAAGACGTTGAAAGGAGGTAACAATCATGACAAATCGTAACAATAACCGTGAACGTAAAAATAAATATCCAAATAATAAGAAACAAGATACCGAATTCTCTAAAGAAACTAGTATTCGAAGTGAGATGACCAAAAAAGACTTAGGGAAATAATTTCGGTAATTAGCTGACTCATAAGGCCAGTACCTTCATAGCTTTTGAGTCAGCATCCCCCTTATTTACCTACTCTATAATAGCCTCTTTTTAATCCAAAAGAACAAAACCAAATAGCTTGAAGAAAGAAGAAGATTCCCCAGACTTGTGCAGGGATGGTCACCGTTAAACGTGCCAGATTTGCAGCATCCCCTGCACCCTGAGGTTGAAGAAAGCTGATATACAGTATTTCAAAAGCACTTTTGACCGAGTCAATAAGTAAAATAGATGCTATTAACAATAAAGAATAATCTCTTACATTTTGACTTCCTTTAATAAGTAAAAAAAGAAAACCCACTGCGAATGAACAAAGCCAAAATATCCCATAGGGATTTCGTACCCAAAAAATTAGATTTAAAAAGATAAACCCTAACAAAATATCAATTAAAATTATTTGTTTATTCTTACCGATCAATAAAAAAGATAAAAAAGCCATAAATGAAGCGAATATATACCCTGCAAGACTTGTCACGAAACTACCGATCCATGTCGACTGGCTGCTATACGTAACTCCTTCAGAGTTCATAAATAAAGAAATCCGCTCTACTTTCCCACCGAATAAAGCAATCAATGCGTGTCCTGATTCATGGATGAGGGTATTGATTATTCTTATATAATTTCCAAAAAGCGGTACATGAATCAATAAAAAAGCTAACAAGAGAAAAAGAAAAAACTTTGTACTCAACCTATCGCGAATAATGGCCATAACAAACCCCCTCATCATCATAATAATATTAGTTTCATTTTAACATTTCCTTGTTATAACAACTAAACTTAAACTCTAACAAATAGGCATTGCACAACTCGGTTCGACAAACTAACAACTTTTGTGATATAATTAAGTTGTTAGTTTGTCAGGTAAGTAATTATTATTTAGGGGGAATGAGCTTGATAGAGTTTAAGGACATTGTAAAAAAATACCGCAACAAAACTATTATTAATCCTTTCTCATTGGAAATAGAGGCTGGTCAATTAGTTGTTTTTATTGGACCGAGCGGCTGTGGGAAAACAACATTGCTTAAAATGATCAATAAATTAATACAACCAACCTCTGGAAGTATATTTGTCAATGGAACAGATATTTCAACCATGAATCCAATAGAACTTCGGAGGAATATTGGATATGTCATTCAAAACACCGGGCTGTTTCCTCATATGACTATTGAAGAGAACTTAGAATTAATTCCAAAACTTAAAGGAGAAAAGCCTGAGGAAATTGTGAAAAAAACAAAGGACTTGCTTTCTTTGGTTGGTTTAGAACCAAAAGAATACTTACACCGTTTCCCAAAAGAGTTAAGTGGTGGTCAACAGCAAAGAGTCGGTGTAGCAAGAGCCTTCTCAACAAACTCCGATATTATCTTAATGGATGAACCCTTCAGCGCACTAGACCCAGTTACAAGAAGCTCTCTGCAGGATGAACTTTTCCAAATGCAAAAGGAACTTAATAAAACTATTATCTTTGTTACACATGACATGGATGAAGCTATTAAAATAGCAGACAAAATTTGTATATTAAAAGATGGAGACATTCTACAATATGACACACCGGAAAATATTCTTAAAAATCCTGCTAATGACTTTGTAGAAGATTTTATTGGAAAAAGAAGGGTTTGGAACAATCCTGAATTATTATTGGCAGAGGATATTATGATTCAGCATCCAATCAAAATTAATCCAATGCGAAACGTATTGCAGGCGATTGAGATTATGAAGGAAAATAAAGTTGACAGTTTAATGGTTACTGATAAAAATAATAACCTTCAGGGTCTAGTTACTTTAAAAAGCATTCAGTTACTCAATCGAAACACTGCAATCGAGCTTGTCATGGAAAAAAATGTTCTATCCGTATCACAAGATGTCAATTTAATCTCCGTTTTAGCGATGATGAATGAACATAAAATTGGCTATTTACCGGTGGTAAATTCTTTTAACCAGTTAACTGGACTGATTACGAGAAGCAGTATATTATCCGCATTAAGCAGCCAACTAATTGACTTGGAGGTGGCATTTTAATGAGCAATTTTTGGAACTATGTAACTTCAAACCATGAACAAATTGCTGACTTACTAGGACAGCATCTTTATTTAAGCGTCATTTCTGTACTAATTGCTATTATTATCGGTATTCCACTTGGAATCTTAATTTCAAATGAACCAAAGCTTTCAAAACCTATAATTGGAACTACAAATGTTATTCAAGCTGTTCCAAGCTTAGCTTTACTCGGCTTCCTCATACCATTTATTGGAATCGGAAGTAAACCAGCAATTGTAATGGTCGTACTATATTCTCTCCTCCCAATTGTAAAGAATACGTATACAGGATTAACAAATATTGATGGAGACATTCTGGAAGCCGCCAAAGGCATCGGTCTGACCAAGAGTCAAACGATGAGAAAGGTTCAACTACCACTTGCCTTCCCGATGATTATGGCGGGAATCAGAATTTCAGCAGTTACTGCTGTTGGTTTAATGACAATTGCAGCCTTCGTAGGTGCAGGTGGGCTTGGTTATTTAGTATTCTCTGGAGTACAAACTGTTGATAACAACATGATTTTAGCTGGAGCAATTCCAGCGTGTATCCTAGCTCTCTTAATTGACTTTGTTGTCGGAAAACTTGAGGCTTCACTTTCTTATACTAGCAAGAAAAGCAGGTCCTCGAATTCTGTTAAAAATGGTAAAAAGGCAAAAAAAGTTATGATTGCCATTGCGTCTTTTCTATTGATAGCTGCAGGCACCATTAAAGTTTATTCAACAGCAAATGCAGAAGAAAAGATTGTCATTGGTTCAAAAAACTTTAGTGAACAATTAATTTTAGGAAACATGCTTGCCGATTTGATCGAAAATAAGACAGATATCCAAGTTGAGAGAAAGCTGAATCTTGGCGGTAGTCAGGTAGCCTTTAGCGCGCTTAAAAACGGAGATATTGATTTGTATGTGGAATATACAGGAACAGGCTTGGTTAATATTTTAAACCAGCCTCCTCAGAGTAATCCGGATCAAGTCTATAATTATGTTCAGAAAGAATTTAAGAAGAAGTATGATATAGAATTACTAAAACCGATTGGATTTAATAATACCTATGCTTTGGCAGTGAGACAGGACACAGCTAAACAATATAATTTAAAGACCATTTCCGACCTTGCTAGAGTAAGCAACGGACTGATAATGGGACCAACGATAGAATTTCCAAATCGAGAAGATGGGTTAATCGGTCTTTCTAAGACCTATAATATGACATTTAAAGATGTGAAAGCAGTAGACGGTGGACTACGCTATACCGCCCTCAAGAACCATAAGAGTGATGTAATAGATGCGTTCTCTACAGATGGCTTACTTGAAGCCTTCAAATTAAAAGTATTAGAAGATGATAAAAATTTCTTCCCTCCATATTACGCAGTACCTATTATTAAGGAAGAAACCTTAAAGGAACACCCAGAGCTTAAAAAGGTCTTGAACTCTCTCTCAGGGAAACTTACAGACGAAAAAATGCGTGAATTAAATTACAAGGTTGACAGTCTCAAACAGTCACCTGCAAAAGTAGCCAAAGAATTCCTGAAAGAAGAAGGATTACTTGAATAAGAATTTATCCATCTACGTAGAAGAGGCAGACCCTTATGAGGCTGCCTCTTCTTTGTGATTCAGTCGTGTAAAAAATGAAGCACCCTGTCGTATGTTTGATCATCACCTATTATTAGAAGTATATCCCCCTCCATAATTAATGCGTAGGGCCCTGGTGAAATAATCAATTCACCTTTTCGTTTCATACCAATGACAGTACCACCCGTATTTTGCCAAAACTTTGTCTCAGAAATTGTTTGACCAATATGAGTACAACCTGGAAAAACCTCTACCTCTATAGGGGCTAATGGATTCGTATGACGAAGTTTTCCTGAGTAATCCATAATTTTTCTTAATGTTTCAAATAACTGCTCATCCAGTTTATCTCTTTCATTTATTAATGAGTTCATTTGTTTCTCAAGGTCGTTAATACTCTCAAGATTTGAAAAACGATGAATATATTTATAGGCATTCTCCCTTGATGAGATCACAATTCCACTGCCCTTTGTGGAATGCACGATCTCCACATCCTCCAAGATCTTAATCGCCCTTCGTACAGTTTCGGGAGACACTTTATATTCACTTGCTAAAGTAGACCTCCCATGAATTTTTTCTCCTACTTTAAACTTTCCATCATATATTCTATTGGCCAAATCAATTGCAATTCGCTCGTATGTTGGTATTTGTGCTTTCTGCATAGAAACCTCCACCTATTCATTCTATACACTTGATTCTATCGTCTCATCCAATATACCTCTTTCTACGTTTGGATGCGAGGACAAAATCGATGATTTCAAATTTATTAATTGGACATAATTGTAAAGAGTGTTTTTATTATGAGGTGAAGCCATGAAACGAAAATTCATCCTATTGTTAAGTATGGTTTTTATTATTTTTATGATATCTCTGTTGATATTCTACTTAGTTAAAGGGGATTCATCCAGATGGCAGGTCGCACTTGGGGGCATCTTCGTAAGTGCCCTTCCACTTCTATTGCTATTCAAAAAAAATATTCCTTTCAATATCCCCCTTATAGTAGGATATTATCTCTTCATTTTTTGTTCCTTGTTTCTCGGATCGATATCTAGTTTTTATCTTCATTATAAGTGGTGGGACTCTACCCTTCACTTCTATAAAGGGGTATATGTTGCTCTAGCAGGCATAACCTTGTATAAACTATGCGTACCCGTGAAAGTACGGAATGATCTATCGAAATGGATACTTTTTTTGTTTGTACTTTCCCTTGCTGTTTTAGCAAGTGTAATTTGGGAGGTTTATGAATTTTTAGGAGACTTAACTCCTATAACACACACCATGCAGCGTGGAGGAAATACGGATACAATGCTAGACTTGCTCTATGGATTAGCAGGGGGTCTAATAATGGCCATTTATTCCTTTGTGAGAAAACAAAATGTATAATGTGAGGTAAAAAAATGAACCGAAAGCTGGTAATTATTTTTAGTTTACTGTATGTTCTATTTATGGCTGCCTTAGCTGTATATTATTTTACAAATGATGTGAGCTTTAAAGGGACAGTCGCAATTGGCGGAGTTGTTTGTGGTGCGGTACCACTATTTTTAGCCTTGTTTACCAAACTTCAATTTAATTTGCCAATCGTTATTTCTTATTTGATTTTTTTGGTAGGATCTCAATATTTTGGTTCGATATTAGGCTGGTATGGGCTAGGCTGGTGGGATACATTTATGCATTTTGTAAGTGGAGCCATTCTTGCTTTTTCAGGAATTGCCTTATACGAACGCTTAATCCATAGAAATGCAGGAGATGAGATATCCCCTTGGTTTGTTTTTTTATTTACTTTATCATTTGCAGCCCTTGGAGGAGTTTTATGGGAAGTATATGAATTTAGCTCCGATCAATTTTTCGATATGACCCTACAGGGTGGAGGTAACAAAGACACCATGACAGATTTGATTGCAGATACTATTGGTGGTCTTGTAATAGCGATCGTGGCGGGAATTAGAACTCGATCGAAGTTGAAGAAGAAAAATATACAAGAAGGCTGACTCAAAAGAGTCAGCCTCTACTTTTCATTTCCATTAAACTGTTACTGGAACAAAAAACTCTTCATAAAGTGCTTGAACTGCTCGTTTTTCATCCACTTCCTTAACTCCAAACATCATGCTAACCTCTGATGAGCCTTGATTAATCATTTCGATATTAACACTATACCTCGCTAATGCCTTAGATGCTCTCGCCATCGTACCGACATTATGACGCATCCCCTCACCAACAACCATAATGAGTGCTAAGCTATGTACAACTTGCACCTCGTCAGCCTGCAATTCTGTCTTAATACGGTGAATAATCTTTTCTTCTAGGCTAGAATTTAATTGATTCTCTCTCATAATAACAGAAATATCATCTATCCCCGAAGGTGTGTGTTCGTAAGAAAGCCCAAAGTCCTCCAACACACCCAATAGCTTCCTCCCAAAGCCAATTTCTCTGTTCATTAAATACTTGCTTACGTAAATGCTGCAGAATCCTTTGTCACTCGCTATCCCGATTACAGGACCATTTGTGTTGTGCCGCTCATTAACAATCCTTGTTCCAGGGGCTGCTGGATTATTAGTATTTTTAATCTGAACAGGTATTTCAGCTCGAAAGGCTGGTACCAGTGCTTCATCATGCAATACGGTAAACCCTGCATATGATAGTTCTCTCATTTCACGGTAGGTTAATTCCTTAATTTCTCTTGGCTTACTCACAATATTTGGGTTTACGGAATAGACTGCATCCACATCAGTAAAATTTTCATATAGGTCGGCTTTTACTGCATTTGCTAGGATAGAGCCTGTAATATCAGATCCACTGCGAGAAAATGTGAACACTTCCCCCTCCTTGCTGTAACCAAAAAAACCTGGAAAGATCAATATCCCAGACCGTTTTCTGAGCAAGTACAAGTTCTCATAAGCCTCTGGTAATACTTGAGCATTCCCTGGTTCATCACTAACAAGCAGCCCCGCCTCAAGAGGGTCTACATAATGGGCTTCCAGTCCCCGTTTCCGAAAATAGGCGGCTGTTAGTTTAGCTTGGTTATCTTCCCCACTTGCCTTTACACGGTCCATAAACCGATCAGGTTTATCTTTATCGGCTTGTAGTCTTCCCATTAAATCATCACGAATCTCTTCAATAACAGTATCCGATAGGGAGAGCTCGTCCGCAATAGAAGCATAACGCCCAATCACTGCATCCACCTTTTCCTTTATGTTATGGTTCTGTAAAGCTGCCTCAGCACACTGTATCAATAAGTCTGTGACCTTTTCATCGTTTGTATATCTTTTCCCAGGTGCAGAAACAACTACAATTTTTCGCTCACGGTCTGATATTACAATTTGGTATACTTTCTCCATTTGTTTTCCGGAAGCCAATGAGGAGCCTCCAAACTTAACTACTTTCATGTTACATCTCCCTATCCTCTGAAAATATAATCTTAATTTTATTCCAATTCTGAAAATAATCAAGTGTTTTTTTCCTTTCTACACGCACACTTGTCCACGCTAGACAAACAAGCAAAAAAAAAACAGTGAGAATAGCAAACTAAACTAGTCTCACTGTTTTTTATTATATTAATTGCCTAGCGAACCATTTCAATAAAATGGGCGAGGATTCTGGCGGTTAACCCCCAAATTACTTTATCTTGATAAAGATAGAAATATTCTTCCATGTCTCTCGTCCGCCAATTATAGTTCTCTCCACCTGTTATTAGCTCATATGGAAAATTCTTTTCAGGCTCTGCTTTAAAGTTAATGTGGTAAATAGTTGGAGAATGATGTAGAAAAAAGGATATTGGGACTGTAAAGACCTCCCCAACCTCTGACGGATTTGGTTGAATGTTTTCAGGATTAGTAATCAGTCCAACAAACGGATAAACAATCATTCCAAAAGGTGAAATCATATAATCTAGCGGAAAAATGTCTGTGATTTCTGAACTACTAATTCCTAATTCTTCAACTGTCTCTCGAAGGGCTGCCTCCTTTTCATCTATATCCTGTAAATCAATCCTTCCTCCTGGGAAACATATCTCCCCAGGCTGCCTTCTTAATTCAAGGGAACGCACTTCAAATAATACATGAATATCATCTTCTTTTTGTAGGAGCGGCAGCATGACTGCATATTTCGAAAACTTCTCACTGCCTAAAATAGTTGGAGTATGGCTCGTTAGTTTGTTTATAATTTTTTCAAGCTCCATGAGTTCACCTCTATTCGTTTGTACTATTTAGATATTTCTACCATACCATTTTTATAAGTATAAGCGCTTTTAATTTGCGTATACAGAACAAAAAAAATAAGGCCAACTCAAAAACACTGAGTCCGCCTCATCATTAATTCTCATTCCAAGTAAACATATAGCCGGGATCTTCTAACTCTTGTGCCGTTTTTACAATTTTCAGAGGGTGGAAGGTGTCGATCATAACAGCTAGTTCTAGCGTTTCTTTTTTTCCTATACTTGCCTCCGTTTTACCGGGGTGTGGACCATGGGGGATACCACCTGGATGGAGTGTGATTGAACCCTCCTGAACTCCCTTACGACTCATGAAATTTCCTTCCACATAATACAGGAGCTCATCACTATTTACATTACTGTGATAATACGGTGCTGGAATGGCTTCAGGATGATAGTCATACAGACGTGGCACGAACGAACAAACAACAAAATTATTTCCTTCAAATGTCTGATGTACTGGTGGAGGCTGATGAACCCTCCCTGTAATAGGCTCAAAATCTTCTATATTAAATGCCCAAGGATATAAATACCCGTCCCAGCCAACAACGTCAAGCGGATGATGCCCAATAATATGGGAAGAAATGATCCCTCTTGATTTTGTTAATACTTCAAATTCTCCTTTTTTATCATAAGAAACCAGCGTTTCAGGTCCGCGAATGTCACGTTCACAGAACGGGCTATGTTCGAGAAGCTGACCATATTCATTCCGATAACGTCGGGGGGTAGTAATTTGGCTAAAGGATTCCACAAATAACATTTGTGTTTTTTCATTTTCATTAGGAACTACTCGGTAGATCGTTCCAATGGGTACAATAAGGTAATCCCCTGGTCGATAAGAAATGGTCCCAAACATTGTCTCCAACTTTCCTGTACCATGATGAATAAACAGCATTTCATCCCCATCACCATTTCGATAGAAGCTTTTCATTGGTTTAGTCACTTGTGCTGTCCCAATTAGTAAGTCCTGATTTCCTAAAAGATAATTTCGAGCAGTCAGACCATCCCCTTGCTTATCCGCCTTACTAGTAAAAAAGTGCCGATGCTTCAAAGATTGCTGTTCCTCATATTCAGGCAAATACGTACCGATTAGTTCTGACTTTAATACTTCCGTTGGCATGTACTGGTGGTAAAGGATAGATTGGGTTCCTGAAAAACCTCTCGTACCCATTACCTGTTCACGATACAGGCTCCCATCGTCTTTTTTAAACATCGTATGTCGTTTATGCGGGATTTTTCCCATTTGACGATAATACATTATTTCACCTCATTTCCATCCGTAATTTTATTACAAAGGATACCGAGATGCTCAACTTCTAATTCTACTATGTCACCTGGTAAAAGCCATCTGTGTACCTTTTGACCAAGTTCAAGAATACATCCCGTACCAACTGTTCCTGAACCAATAATCTCTCCAGGGTAAAGTGTAACACCAGCTGAAGCTCTCTCAATCATCTCTCCAAAAGAATAATGAAGTTCCTTCATATTTCCATTCGAAAGCAATGTACCATTCACCCGTGCCCTCATCGATAGATCATAACCCTTGCCGGACCTAATCAACTCCAACTCTTCTTTCGTAACAATCCATGGACCAATAGAAGTTGAAAAATCCTTCCCTTTTGCCGGACCAAGCCCCACCTTCATTTCTTTCCTTTGAAGGTCCCTTGCGCTCCAATCATTTAATATGCAATATCCAAAAATATACTTATCAGCGTCTTCAGCTTGAATATTTTTACCTTTTTTTCCAATGATACAGCCAATTTCCAACTCGTAATCTAGCCAATCACATTCATTCGGCTTTATGATTTCATCATCTGGACCTTTAATTGCTAGATGATTAGAAAAATAAAAAACAGGGATTTCGTACCATTCTGGTATCATTTCAAGCCCCCGGTTTTCCCTTGCTGTTTTAACATGCTGTTCAAACGCATAAAAATCACGAAAGCTCCTAGGCATAGGAAGAGGTGCTTTTAACCGTATTTCACTTAATGGATACCTTCCTTTTTGTTCACTAGTTACTGGAGCGAGATTCATCACCATTTTCATATTTTCTTCGCTATTATCTAAAAACTCGAGCAGGGTTTCTGGCAGTTTGCCTTCAGATACTTCGTACATATCCACCACAAAGTCACCATCCAGCCACCCAGATCTAATTGTTCGGTCTGTTTTTTCAAAGGTTACAAATTTCATGGCACTCACCTATTATCTATTTTCGAATCATATCAAATGTTTTTGCCAATGGGTTAGTAAAGGTGTTACCAGCCATTCGGCCTATAGGCTGTAATTTTGAAGTATCAATTCTCCCTTTATCATAAAGTGCATCGTTAACATGGACGTGTATTACTTTTCCGATTACCAGGCTGCCTGCACCAGGCTTGTCGCCAAAATGTAGTACTTGATAGAGCTCACATTCTAAGTGAACGAGTGATTCTTTGATTCGCGGTACTTTCACTTTAATACTTAGTTCCTTTGTGAGATTCACTTCCTCTATTTCATCTACAGAAGAAGAAAACTCAATGGCACAATCGTTCATTTGTGCTGCCATACTTTCACTAACAATATTAATCACAAACTGACCTGTACTTTCAATATTGACTAATGTATCTTTCTTCGCTCCATCCGTTCCCTTCCTCATGGGAGAAAAACAGATGAGCATGGGGTCCGCACAAACAGCCGTGAAAAAACTAAAGGGTGCTGCATTTGCAATGCCGTTTGCATCTATTGTTGATACAAAGGCAATAGGACGGGGCAAAATCGATCCGACTAAAAGTTTATAAGCATCTTTCCATTCAAGTGTTTCTGGTGAGATTTCCAATTCCTGTCCACCACTCTTTCAAATAACCAGATAGTTTCGCAAGGGAGAGCACATCTCCCTTGCTATTTCTATTGTTATAGATTGCCACGTAGTTCCTGTTCACGCTCAATCGATTCAAATAGTGCCTTGAAGTTTCCTTCGCCAAAGCCTCTGGCTCCTTTTCGTTGAATGATTTCAATAAATAATGTAGGGCGATCGACGATTGGCTTCGTAAAAATCTGCAGTAAATATCCCTCATCATCACGGTCTACTAAGATATTTAATTCCCTAAGCTTTTCTATCTCCTCATCAATTTTTCCAATCCGCTCACTTAATGATTCATAATAAGTAGCAGGTGTCTTGAGGAACTCCACACCATTCTTCTTTAAGGTGGTTACTGTTGAAACGATATCTTCCGTTAAAATCGCTAAGTGCTGTACTCCTGGTCCATTATAGAATTCTAGATACTCTTGAATTTGTGATTTTCGCTTACCCTCAGCAGGTTCGTTGATAGGAAACTTAATCCGACCACCATTGTGCATAACCTTTGACATTAGTGCAGAATATTCCGTAGTAATGTCCTTGTCAGAGAAATGCTTCATTTCTTTGAAGCCCATTACTTTTGAGTAGTACTCCACCCACTCCTCCATGCTTTCAACGTTGCCGACCACGTGATCAATACCGATTAATCCTGCATCCTCAATTGGCAATGCAACTGAATAAGGTTCAAATCCTGGTAAAAAAGTACCT
The DNA here is from genome assembly GCF_050477885.1 of Neobacillus rhizosphaerae. Classification (GTDB taxonomy): domain Bacteria; phylum Bacillota; class Bacilli; order Bacillales; family Cytobacillaceae; genus Neobacillus; species Neobacillus rhizosphaerae_A. Next base: position 3,945 of record NZ_JBCNAC010000093.1, on the reverse strand, counting down.
TGGTAGTTTTTCCGTTCAATTAACGTATGGATAGTGTCACCATATGTACCAAGAACGGCTTTCTTAATAGTCCCTTGACCGTCTTTCATTTCAAATGGGGGTGCTATAGCAATTGCCCCTCTATTTACAGCTTCTTCGAATGCTTTTTCTACATTATCAACCAATAATGCTACGTCTTTCACACCATCACCATGTTTCTTCACAAACTGTGCAACCCTGCTGTCCTCTTTATAGGTGCCAGTAATAACAAGACGAATATTTCGTTGTTTCAAACAATAAGAAACGTTTTCACGATTTCCCGTTTCAAGACCAGAATAGGCAACAGGTTGAAAACCAAAAGCCGTGCAAAAAAAGTGACAAGCCTGCTTAGCATTTCCAGTGTAGATTTCAATATAATCCACATCTCTTACAGGAAAAAAATCATCTACCAGTTGTTCTGCAGTTAATCTATTTTCTTTCATCGAGAAACCTCCATTTAATAATGTAGTAATATTCTGAATTAATTTTAAATGAAGTTCTCTTGTCCTCTCAAGAGTGGAAAGTAAAGCAATACCGCTTTTGGGCATTAAAGAAAATTCATTGGAATCAGATATTTCCCTAAGAAAAACAAAGAAACTACCTGAATATACAGGTAGTTTGCAATATATAAATATTGGAAATATTTATATTTGAGGAAGTCTATCTAAATTTAATTTTTTAAAATTTTTTCTATGACAAAATAGCCCGATCATTTGCCATTTGTGACCCACGAATTCTCTTAAACTCACTTAATAAGCTTTCGATTGTAAGATGCTTCTTATTTTCTTCGTTGACCTCAAGGATAACTTGACCCTTATCCATCATGATTAAACGGTTTCCCAGGTCAATAGCTTGCTGCATATTATGCGTGACCATAAGTGTGGTTAGTTTGTATTTATCAACAATTTCCTTTGTCAGTTCGGTTATAAGCTCTGCCCTAGATGGGTCAAGAGCTGCTGTATGTTCATCTAATAACAGGATTGAAGGCTCTGTAAATGTGGCCATCAATAAGGATAAAGCCTGCCGTTCCCCACCCGACAATAAACCCACCTTTGCATTGAGACGATTTTCTAAGCCTAGGTGCAAAGATTCCAGGACGTCACGGAAATATTCACGTCTTTTTTTGGTTACGCCCCACTTAAGTGTTCTAGTTTTATTTCTTGAATAAGCCATAGCCAAGTTTTCTTCAATGGTCATACTAGGAGCTGTTCCGGCCATAGGGTCCTGAAAAACTCGACCAATCATTTTTGAACGATTGAATTCAGACATATGTGTCACATTTTTACCACCAATATGAACTTCCCCGATATCCGGAAAAAGTACACCCGAAATAATATTCATTAGTGTTGACTTACCTGCCCCATTACTGCCAATCACTGTGACAAAATCTCCAGGTTCGAGAGTAAGGTTAATATGATCAATGGCAATTTTTTCATCTGGTGTACCCTCATTAAAGATTTTATGAATCTGACTTAAGTGCAGCATGATTTTCCCCCTTTGCCACTGCGGAAGCCTGTACCATGTTTATTCTTTCGCTTCGTCTCTTCGCTTTCCGCTTTCTCTCTCTAGAACCATCAATGATTTTCGGTGTAGTTAATGCAATAATAACAATGAGTGCAGTAATTAGTTTCATATCGCCAGGATCTAAGAATTCAACTCGTAAAGCTAATGTAACGACAATACGATAAATAATGGATCCCCCAATAACTGCGAGTGTAGTTCTCGCAATCGTCTTTGTACCAAACAAAGCTTCACCGATTATTACCGATGCCAATCCAATGACAATCATTCCTATTCCCATTCCAACATCCGCAAATCCTCCTTGTTGCGCAATAAGTGCACCTGAAAATGCAACTAAAGCATTCGATAAGCCTAATCCAAGAACAACAAGAAGGTTGGTATTGGCCGAAAGGCTGCGAATCATTCGTTTATTATCACCTGTCGCCCTTACAGCAAGCCCAATTTCTGTTTGCAAGAATACATCGGTTAAGAACTTAATCAACAAGGTAACAATAACCATAAAAATCAATATCCCCCATGTTTCTGGAAGACTGTCACCTAGACCTATCAGTGAAAGAATACTATTAAAAAAAGAATCAATCCCTGTTTTTTCAAATAAATTACTTATTTTTGTAAAGGCAGTATCCGTATTTAATAAAGGTATATTTGAACGACCCATAATTCTAAGGTTAATAGAGTAAAGAGCGATCATCATAAGGATACCTGAAAGCAGGTTATTAATTCTTCCAAAGGTATGTAGCAGGCCTGTCATACAGCCTGCTGCAAATCCGGCAAACAAAGCCATGATTGTTGCTAAAAAAGGATTTGTTCCATTTGCAATCATGACAGCCGAAATGGCTGCTCCTGTCACAAAACTTCCATCCACTGTTAAATCAGGAAAATCTAAAATGCGAAAGGAAAGATAGACGCCCAGCGCCATAATCGCATAGATGATACCTGCCTCAAAAGATCCAAATATGGCTGTAAACATTGAAATCATCCCTTCTTTATGGCCTTTTTTTACATAAAAAAACACCATTTCTTAACCATCCTATGTATAAATCAAGGAGAGAACCACAAGTGTTCTCCTCCTTGATTTAGTTTCAATCTTATTTTCCGTCGTAAAACTCTCCTAGCTTCTTCCAATCATCATTAACCTTTAATCCTTGCGCTTCTGCAGCAGACTTATTAATGACAAGTTTTAAGCTGCTTGGAAGTTCAACTGGGATTTCTGATGGCTTTTTCTTTCCAGATAAAATTTCAGCGGCCATTAAACCAGATTGATAGCCAAGATCAAAGTAACTAAAACCACTTGCAGCAACCGCACCTTTTTTCATCGAATCCAGTTCACCTACGAACAATGGAATCTTTTTACTATTGGCAATCGATATAACAGAATCAAGAGCAGTAACAACTGTATTATCTGTTGGTATGTAGATTGCATCCACTCGCCCTACAAGAGATTCAGCTGCCTGTTTTACTTCTGCAGTTGTAGCCACGGAAACTTCTACAAGTTTTGCTCCCTTCTCTTCTGCCAGCTTCTTCACTTCTTTAACCTGAACAACAGAATTTTGTTCTCCAGAGTTGTAGATGACTCCTACCTTTTTGGCTTTCACTTCTTCTGTAATAAAGTTAATTGTTTTTTTCGTTGCATCAGGATGGTTATCAGTAGTACCGGTAATATTTTTACCCGGTTTATCAAATGCTTCTACTAATCCCGCTCCTACAGGGTCTGTAACAGAAGTGAAAATGATAGGAATTTCCTTGGTCGCATTCAATGCTGCTGTCGCACTTGGAGTAGCATTTGCAAAAATTAAATCCACTTTATCTCCAACAAAGTTATTGGCAATGGTTTGGGTGTTATTCATATCTGCTTGTGCATTTTGTTCATCGAATGTAGCTTTTATCCCCTTGTCCTTTAATGCTTTTTTAAAGCCTTCTGTCGCAGCATCTAAAGATGGATGAGGCGCAAATTGGGTAATGCCAATTTTAAATTCTTTCTCTGCCCCACCCTTTCCTGTTTCTCCTGAAGATTCCTTACTGCCACAACCTGCTAGCATCAGCATACCTGCTAATGCAAAGGATAATGCTCGAGCTGTTTTCTTCATTTAGATCCCCCTTAATATCATTAAAATTAATTTTCTAAAAATTTTTTATATTAGAAATTATTCTAGTATTTTTTTTGGACAAAAGCAATAGATATACGAAAAATATTTTTTCACTTTAAAGCGGCATACCAAGTTAGTAGAAAATTTTAATTTAAGGCTGTGTTAAAGAACAGTGTTGATTTGATTTTTACACCCTGTTGATTGGAGCGGAAGGCACGAAGACTCCTGTGGGAGTATGGTTCAGGGGAGACCCCGCAGGCGCATGCGCCGAGGAGGCTCGCCGAAACACCCACGGAAAGCGAAGTGCCTGGAGCGGAAA
>NZ_JBCNAC010000092.1:0-8634 GCF_050477885.1 Neobacillus rhizosphaerae | reverse complement strand
CGGGCACTTTTTCTCTTTGCTCGGGCATTAGAACCTTTTTCTATTTACCGGTCGTGCACTTTTTCCTTTTGCTCGGGCATTAGAACCTTCTTCTATTTAAAAGTCGGGCTTCTTTCCATTGGGTCGGAACATAAAATACCATACTATCAAAAACTGTGGCTGTGACAAATTTTATACTTTTCTTACCTTTTAAAAAAAAGACAGCGAGCACACTCTGCCCGCTGTCTTTTCCATGTGGACAGTGTCCACGGATGGTGCCTGACACCTATTTTACGCTTTTTTTGCTACTAGTTCTTCTACTTCATGTTGGTATGGCATGGCAGGTGCAGTTCCGATTTTGGTGACAGAAAGGGCTGCAACGGCGTTGGCGTAGGCCATGGCTTCACGTACGGAAAATCCGTTGCTTAGGGCGTGAGCGAATCCTCCGTTAAAGGCATCTCCCGCTCCTGTTGTATCAACCGCTTCAACCTTAAAGCTAGGTACCAGTTCTCCACTTTCTCCACCTGTAAAAAGGTAAGCACCCTTTGAACCTAGAGTGATAATTACTGTACCCACCCCTTGGCTGTAGATTTTCTGTGCGGCAACTAAAGCAGATGCCTCATCAGTTACTTCTACTCCCGTTAATTCAAAGGCTTCTGTTTCATTAGGTGTAATATACGCGATATCCGCTAGGATTTCTCTTGGAAACTCCTGATAGGGAGCAGGATTTAAAATCACCGGTACACTCCACTTCTTGGCCAGACGTACAGTCGTCTCCACTGCCTCAATACTGGTTTCTAATTGAACTAACACAACGTCAGCTTCTTTGAATGTTTCTTCAGCAACTACCACTTCTTCTTCCGTAATCGTACCACATGCCCCTAATGCCACCACAATGCTATTCTCGCTCCGGTCATCAACAGCAATCAAAGCAGCCCCAGTCGCTTGATTAGGGTCCACCTTCATAAACTGGGTGTTTACTTTTTCCGCAGTAAAATGCGCCAAGGCCTCTCTTCCAAAAAGATCATCACCCAATTTAGTAATAAATGTTACCTCTGAACCAGAACGGGCCGCTGCCGTTGCCTGGTTCCCTCCTTTTCCACCTGGTCCCATCTTGAATGGGCCACCTAGAACCGTCTCACCTGGTTTCGGAAGGTGAGGAGTACGACTCATTAAATCCACCACATAGCTTCCCACTACAACAACCTTTGACATGAAGAAACCTCCCTTTAAAGTAGTAAAAACGCAAGGTTAGATGCGTTTTTACTACTCTAACTATTAATCTATTACTTAGTTTTAACCTCATTTACGTTCTTAGGAGTCACAAGTGTTGAATCAAGAATTACTTCTTTGTCAACTGATTCCTTTTTAGAAATTTTTAAAGCTGTCTTAACCGCTTCTTTTCCTAGGAATACTGGTGGTTCAGCAATGGTTGCTTCTAATTTTCCACCCTTAATCGCTTCAATAGCAGGGTCAACTGCATCACAGCCGATTAGAGTAATTTCATCAAGACGGCCTGCTGCCTCGATTGCAGCTAAGGCACCAAGAGCCATTTCATCATTTGCTGCGTATACACCATCAATCTTAGGGTTTGCTTGTAAAATATCTTCCATTACTTTCATTGCTTCACCACGGTCAAAGTTTGCAGCCTGTCTTGCAACCACTTTGAATCCAGGAGTTTCGTCCATCACAGAATTGAACCCTTTACTTCTGAACTGTCCTACGTTTGTTCCTAAAATCCCTTGAATTTCAACAATGTTTCCTTTACCGCCAAGAGCTTCTTTTAAGAAGTTACCAGCAATTTTACCAGACTTAAGAGCGTCAAAACCAATATGAGTAACTACTTCTCCGCCATTTGATTGACGGTCAATTGTAAATACAGGGATTTTTGCATCGTTAGCTTTTTTAACACCTTCTGCGATCGCATCACTATCGGCAGGGTCAATAATAAGTACATCGATATTTTGCTCTAAAAGGTTTTCAACATCTGCTAATTGTTTACCAGGGTCGTTTTGTGCATCTGTTACAACAAGATCGATCTTATCTTCCTTTGCTTGTGCTTCTGCCCCTTCTTTAACAGCTACGAAGAACGGATTGTTTAGGGTATTCATGGAGAGACCGACTTTTAGCTTGCCATCCTTAGACTTTGAACCGGAAGTTTTTGTACTTGAACCTTCGTCCATACTGCAACCAACAAGACCAATAATAATCGCAAATAATGCCAACAAAGAAATAATCTTTTTCATCTTAATACCCCCAATGTTTTATTTTTTAATTTTTGAAAACTTACTATCTACTAATACAGCAATTAGAATGACAAGACCTTTAGCAATACTTTGATAGAATGGAGAAACGTTCATCAAGTTAAGAACATTATCAAGGACCCCCATAATTAAAGCCCCGATAAGAGTACCCGTAACTCCACCTTTTCCTCCTGCTAAACTAGTCCCTCCAATAATAACGGCCGCGATAGCATCCAACTCAATTCCTGTACCCGCAGTTGGCTGAGCTGACATTAATCGTGAGGTATAAATAATAGCGGATAAAGCGGAAAGCAAACCTGAGATTCCAAAAACAGCTATTTTAATAGCTCTCACATTAATACCTGCGAGAATAGCCGTTTCTTCATTTCCACCGATGGCAAAGATATATCGGCCAAAGCTGGTGTATTTTAACATCCAATACATGAATCCAAAAACAACAAACATAATGATAATCGGAATAGGAACTCCGAAGAAACGACCGCTCCCAATATAACGGTATAGGTCATTACTTACTACTAATGGATAACCCTTCGTATAAACTAGCGTCATCCCGCGTGCAATAACCATGATTGCCAAAGTGGCAATAAAGGAAGGGACACCGAATCTTGCTGTAATAAAACCATTAAAGAGTCCAAATAGTAATCCTACGCCAAGTGCAGCAAGCAGTGCTAATGCCAGTGGCCACCCAGCGGTCAACGCACCTGCTAAAATAGCTCCTGAAAACGCCATAACAGCTCCAACCGAAAGGTCAATGCCTGCTATTAAAATGACGAGTGTCATCCCGCTTGCAATGATGGCAATAATGGATACTTGACGAAGCACATTCATCACGTTACTCATTGTAAAGAATACATCTGACAATGCCCCTGCAATCCCACACAATACAATAAAAATCAATAATACACGGTACTTTTCAATGAGGGAAAGCCAATTAAAGGCTTCCTTTTGCACCTCTTGCTTAACAGGTGTCGTACTAGGCATTCGTCACACCCCCTGATGCGTAATAAAAGATTTTTTCTTGAGTCGCTTCATGCTGACTGAGTTCAGCTGTTATTCTTCCTTCATTCATTACTAAAATTCGATTGCTTAGGCCTAGCAATTCCGGCATTTCGGAAGAGATCATGATAATGGAAATCCCATCCTCTGTAAGCCTTTTCATAATTTGATAAATTTCAGCTTTTGCCCCAACATCAATACCCCTTGTTGGTTCATTTAAAATTAGCACTTTGGGATTCATCTGAAGCCATTTTCCGAGGACAACCTTCTGTTGATTTCCTCCACTTAGCGTCCTGACTTCTACGCTCGGATCATGAACCTTTATCTTTAGATCCTTGACCCACCGGTTTACAATTTCATCTTTCATTTTCTTCTTGGAAACGCCAAACCGCGATATCTTCCGATAAGTAGGTAAAAGGAGATTTTCATAGACTGATAACCCAAGGACTAAGCCTTCCTGCTTACGGTCATCTGTTACCAGAGCAATACCTGCATCAATCGCTCCCCTTGGGCTCTTTACTGTCTTCGAATCTACTTTTACGGAACCGTTCATATTGCTGTATAAGCCAAATATCGCTTTTGAAAGCTCCGTCCTTCCAGAACCCATTAATCCAGCAATCCCAAGGATTTCTCCTTTTTTAACGGAAAAATTAATGTTATGTAGCATGTCCGGAACCGAAACATCTTTGACTTCAAGTTGCACATCGGTAGCAGGAGTACCCTTTTCTGGATACAAGTCAGTCAACTCACGGCCTACCATCATCGTAACCATATCATCTTTTGTAACGTCCTTTACCAAGGCACTCCCGATGTATTTTCCATCCCTTAATACAGCGATTGAATCAGCAACTGCTTGGACTTCTTCCAAGCGATGGGTAATAAAAATGACTCCCATTCCCTGTTGCTTTAAGTCCTTCATAATGGCTAATAGTTTACTAGTCTCTTCATCATTTAAAGCAGCTGTCGGCTCATCCATGATAATGATTTTTGAATTAAAGGAAAGTGCCTTGGCAATCTCGATTAATTGTTGCTCTGCCACAGACAGGTCAATGATTAAATCATCCGGTGACACACGTGTTAATCCTACCCGGTCTAGCCAAATTCTTGTTTCATCCCTAACCTGTTTACGGTTTATGATCCCTTTTGTTTTGCGCGGCTCACGACCAATGAAAATATTTTCTGCTACACTCATATGCGGAATTAAATTAAATTCTTGGTAGATAATACTGATTCCAAGACTTTGAGAGTGTTTTGGCCCTTCAATCGTTACGGGTTCTCCATTTATATAGATCTGCCCATTACTCGGCTGATGAACACCTGCAAGCACCTTCATTAACGTGGACTTACCGGCTCCATTTTCACCAAGTAAGGCAAGGATCTCTGACTGATTTACATGAATAGATACATGATCAAGAGCTTTCACTCCAGGAAACTCCTTCGAGATTTCCCTCATTTCAAGTAACGTTGTACTCATTCATCTGTCCCCCTTTGAACGAGCTTTCATTTTTAGTAAACAACTCCTGCTACTAAAATAACATTGGCATATCCAGTAAACTCACCTGTTCGTATTAATCCTCTTGCTTGTTTGGTTTGTTGTTTAAACTCCACATGTGGAACGTATTCAATTGGTATATTTTCAAAGCGGCTCACAATTTGATCATGCATTTCTGGACTGACTGTTTTGACTTCCTCTGCTAGAATGACTTTCTCAACCTCAAGTTCTGTCAAAACCGTATCTAGCGTTTCTAAAAATCCGGGTACACCTTCCTTGAGTGCCAAATCAATTCGATGGGTCACATTTTCAGGAATAGGTAAACCGGCATCTGTCACGACAACATAGTCTGTATGACCTGTTTCAGAGATTAATTGATTAATTCTTGGATTTAAAATTCCGCCTTTTTTCATCGTGTTTATCTCTCCTTATGTTAAAAATGTAAACGTTTAGATTTTTATTTTTACTTGGCAGGATTCTCGTATTTTTAATTCAGGTGATAAAAGATATTCTCTTTTTGGAAGCTCACCCTTCATATTCATTCGTTCGTATAATAATTGGACAGCAATTTCGCCAATTGTCATCATGGGTCTAGATACCACCGATAATCTCGGCTTGATAAATGTAGCAATTTCTACGTCGTCAAAACCTATAAAGGATACTTCATCTCCCAATTTCCAATCTAAATCTATTAAGCCTTTAATACACCCAATAGTCATAAGATTGTTTGATGAAAAAATGGCAGTGGGTCTATTTTCTGAATCATACAGTTCATGTGCTCCCGAATAGCCGCTGCCTTCCATAAAATCTCCTTGAATAACCAAGCTTTCATCAAAAGGAATATTATAATCCTCGAGTGCTTTTTTATAGCCTAAAAACCGTTCAAGTCCAGGAGTGGTTTGTTGTGGGCCACAAATGATAGCGATTCTTTTATGCCCTTGTAAAATGAGGTGCTGTACGGCCTGATAGGAACCATTCACATTGTCAACCAGTACTGTATCAACATCAAATTTCTTGATGGCCCTGTCAACAGCGACGATAGGTATTCCTTGATCTTGTAAGAGTTTGATATGATCTCCCGTCTCATTGGCGGTTGTAATAATGACGCCATCTACACCACGTTCAATAAAGATCTTCACGATTTCTTCTTCTACAATCGGTGATTCATTGGTGCTACTTAGAATTGTGTAGTACCCTAGTTCTCTCGCCTTTTGCTCAATTCCAGAAACCACTAGCGGAAAGAATGGATTTTTAATATCTGGCACAATAATGCCAATGGTATGTGTTTCTTTTCTTTTCATACTTCTTGCTACAGCGCTGCGGATGTAACCAAGTTCATTGATAGCGTTTACAATTCGATCTTCAGTTACTTTTCGAACGCCACCTTGGTTATTAATTACCCTCGAAACCGTAGCAATTGAGACCTTTGCAAGCTTTGCAACATCTTCAATGGTTGGTTTGTACTCCATCATATGTATCCCCTAAAATGTAAACGTTTAGATTTATGTTTTAAAAAATAATAGACTCAAAGATTCTAGTCTACTGGTTATGTTCTCTTCAAATGTAAACGTTTAGATTTTTTATAATTTGATAATATCACCGCCTAGCATCAAAATGCAAGAGTGTTTTTTAAATGTTTTAAAAATTTTTAAAACATAAACATCTCCCTTATATTAGAAACCAATTCATGACTCCACCTAGTCTTCTATGCCTCATTTAAACTACTCTTTTTAAAGTACTGTAACGGTTTAAAGGTATCGTTGTTTAGGTCACTAGTAAATGTAACGATAAGTTGATTTTCAGGGGCGACAATAATGTACTGCCCTCCATATCCCATGGCAAAGTAGGACTGTGGCTGCGCTGGTTGATGATCATCATCGGTTAAGATCCACCAATGATAGCCATAGGAGCCAATTTTATTATAGGTATGAAAACGTGGAATCGTAGACTCCTTCACCCAATCCTCCGAAACCACCGTCTGGCCATTCCACTTTCCTTCCTGTAGCATCAACCGCCCAATTTTTAGCATATCTTCTACCTTTAATGACAACCCAAAGCCACCGATTACTATCCCTTTCGCATCCGAATACCATGTATAGTCACTTATCCCCAAGGGCTTAAATAAGTAAGCATTCGCATATCCTATTAAAGACTTACCTGCCGCCTTATGGAGAATGGCACTTAACAGATGGGAGCACCCTGAATTATAGTGCATATTTTCTCCTGGAGCCTCAACCATCGGTCTTTCTAGGATAAAACGAACCCAATCTCGCGAATTAATCATGGGCATGGCTCTCCCACCCCAGCTCGTAAATTCTGGCCAATCAAATCCGGGGGTCATTGTAAGTAGATGCTCGATCGTTAATTGCTTTTGCCAGTCTGTTAGGTTTGGAAAAAAGTCAGCTATTGACTGTTGAACTCCCTTTAGATCACCACGATCAATCGCAATTCCCACTAAAATAGAGAGCACACTCTTTGTAACAGAGTTTAACTTATGCTGTTTGTCCTTCATTTTATTATTTTTATAGTATTCGAAAACTAAAGAATTCTCTTGCTGGATGAGACATGAGGTGATTTTATCCTTTTTTATCTTTTTCTCTAATTCAGTTAAAATATTATTTGAAATCACTGGATTTTCACCTCAATATAAAAGCAGTGGTATTTAGCTGATTTTTTCCTTTATGGAATACAATTCTACCTATGTCCTCTAAGACCTCCATCTTTTTTAAGATTTTTTTTACCTAAATAGAACGTGGTGCCTGACACCATGTACTACGAATCTTTAAGGAGTGAGTCAATGATTTATCTTTATCTAGTAATTTCTTATTTAATCGGTTGTGTCATGTTCGGATATCTGATCACAAAGATGTTTTATCATAAGGATATCAGGCATCATGGTAGCGGTAATGTTGGGGCTAGGAATGCTGGACGGCTCCTTGGAAAAAAAGCATTTGTTCTCATCTTTGTAGGTGATGCCTTAAAAGGTGTTCTTGTCATATGGCTCGCTCGCTATTTAGAATTATCCGCACCCGTTCAGATGCTAGGGTTAGGAATGACCATTATCGGCCACCTAAAGCCGGTCACCTTGAAGTTTAAGGGTGGAAAAGGAATTTCAACCTTTATTGGGGGAATGGTAATGTTTGAACCACTCCTAATTCCTGTCATAATCCTAGGATTTCTGGTCCTTTATCCTTTTACCAAAAGCTTTACTTTTGCAGGATTGGGGGCATTTCTGCTTATTCCTGTGTTTCTAGTAATCGATCAGGTTGACTGGATGAGCTGCATCATAGCTGGGGGTATTCTTGTGATTATACTCTTGGCGCATTCTGGGAATATCAAAGAGAGGCTGAATAAATAAGGGCATGTTACTGGAAACATGCTCTTATCCTTGTTATAAGTAAACATTCTTTCTTTTCTGCCACCTCTTCGGGCACGTAGAGCCATCCTACGTTACCCTTTTCTCTTTTGACTACCTCTTTGGGTACGTAGACCGCTTTTACCTTACCCTTTTCTCTTTTTGACTACCTCTTCGGGCACGTAGACCGCTTCTACCTTACACTTTTCTCTTTTTGACTACCTCTTTGGGTACGTAGACCGCTTCTACCTTACACTTTTCCCTTTTTGACTACCTCTTCGGGCACGTAGACCGCTCCACGATACCCTTTTCTCTTTTTGATTACCTCTTTGGGTACGTAGACCGCTTCTACCTTACCCTTTTCTCTTTTTGACTACCTCTTCGGGCACGTAGACCGCTTCTACCTTACACTTTTCCCTTTTTGACTACCTCTTCGGGCACGTAGACCGCTCCACGTTACCCTTTTCTCTTTTTGACTACCTCTTCGGGCACGTAAAACCTCTCTATGTGACCCCGGCACTACTTCAAACGATTAAGTCCATATAATT
>NZ_JBCNAC010000091.1:0-48781 GCF_050477885.1 Neobacillus rhizosphaerae | reverse complement strand
TTGAGAGAACGATCTCTCAAACAAAATAGTCTGGTAACAATGGCGAGAAGGTCACACCCGTTCCCATACCGAACACGGAAGTTAAGCTTCTCAGCGCCGATGGTAGTTGGGACGAAAGTCCCTGTGAGAGTAGGACGTTGCCAGGCTAAACTTTATTTTTTGGCGATTAAGGCGTCAAGATTTAAAGTGGCCCCTTGGTCAAGCGGTTAAGACACCGCCCTTTCACGGCGGTAACACGGGTTCGAATCCCGTAGGGGTCACCATTATTGGAGGATTAGCTCAGCTGGGAGAGCATCTGCCTTACAAGCAGAGGGTCGGCGGTTCGATCCCGTCATCCTCCACCATATATTTTTCTTAAGATACATGCCGGGGTAGCTCAATTGGTAGAGCAACTGACTTGTAATCAGTAGGTTGGGGGTTCAAGTCCTCTCGCCGGCACCACTTTACTTTTCATTTATACGCGCCCGTAGCTCAATTGGATAGAGCGTCTGACTACGGATCAGAAGGTTATGGGTTCGACTCCTTTCGGGCGCGCCATTATATTTCGGGAAGTAGCTCAGCTTGGTAGAGCACTTGGTTTGGGACCAAGGGGTCGCAGGTTCGAATCCTGTCTTCCCGACCAGTCCTAACTTTTTTAAAATTATGGGGCCTTAGCTCAGCTGGGAGAGCGCCTGCTTTGCACGCAGGAGGTCAGCGGTTCGATCCCGCTAGGCTCCACCATAATTCAATTAACTATTTGGCGGTGTAGCTCAGCTGGCTAGAGCGTACGGTTCATACCCGTAAGGTCGGGGGTTCGATCCCCTCCGCCGCTACCATATATGTACGGAGGAATACCCAAGTCCGGCTGAAGGGATCGGTCTTGAAAACCGACAGGCGGGTTAAACCGCGCGGGGGTTCGAATCCCTCTTCCTCCTCCATATTATTTTTAAAATAGCTTAATTTCTATTGTCGCGGGGTGGAGCAGTCCGGTAGCTCGTCGGGCTCATAACCCGAAGGTCGCAGGTTCAAATCCTGTCCCCGCAATATGGTCCGGTAGTTCAGTTGGTTAGAATGCCTGCCTGTCACGCAGGAGGTCGCGGGTTCGAGTCCCGTCCGGACCGCCATTTTTTCTAGATATATTAAATCTAAATATGCGGGTGTAGTTTACTGGTAAAACCTCAGCCTTCCAAGCTGATGTAGTGGGTTCGATTCCCATCACCCGCTCCATTTAGGGGCCTATAGCTCAGCTGGTTAGAGCGCACGCCTGATAAGCGTGAGGTCGATGGTTCGAGTCCATTTAGGCCCACTAGAAAAGGAAAAAGCGATTGCTATTAAGCAGTCGCTTTTTTTGTGTTTATGTTAATTCCGAAATTTAAGCTGCCTCAAGTAGTTCCTTTTCTCTTTCCACTTCTAATGCTGATACAATGTAAGCAAACCCATTCATTAAGAAGTAAATAACATTGGACTGTACCCGTTCAGTTTCTCCTAAATAGGTATTTACGATAATGGTAACAGAGTATAAAATGACAAAAAATAAAGCAATTTTATTGAAAATATTCATTCAACCGACCCCTTTTTTAGGATTCTTATTTTAATCATATTTGTTTTTACCGTATCTTATGCAATTCATATACCATTTGCCCATTTACTCAGTAGAAATTAAATATGGAGAAAGGAGCCATTATAACATGTCATTTTCCTTTGATCATCTTGTAATATTTTTAAAAAAGCCTGAGGAGGTTATACTTCCTTTAAAAGAAAAAGGCCTTCATGCCGTTAACGGGGGCCATCATCAATGGTGGGGAACCTATAACTCTTTATCCTACTTTGGGTTAAGCTATATTGAATTTTTAGGAATTGAAGATTTATCAATTGCTGAGAAACAAAGAAATAATCGATTGATTACAGAAATTGTGGAGCAACTCTCAAAACAAGGGCACGAGGGGCCTGCTAAAATAGCGATTGGAACAAGAGGGATTCAACAATTAGCTAAAAGGCTTCAAGCAGAGGGGAATGCGGTGTATGGCCCATTTCCTGGAGAACGAGTTCGAGCAGATGGGCAAATCATTAGGTGGTCACTTTTATTTCTAGAAAATGAACCTAACAAACTTACTATGCCATTTTTTATCGAGTGGGAGAAGTCAGATGAAGAGAGGCTTGTAGAATTAAAGGAGCAAGGATTAATAGAAGCACACCGGATAGGAAATCCAATATTCCAAAGTGTAGGGTTTGTGGTTCAAAACTTAGAAAATACCATAACTAAGTGGGGAGAATTATTAAACCTTGAGCCAAGTGAGGAATTTATTGATGCAGTCATGAATGCCAGATGCCGAAAACTAGAACTCTCAGGCACAAGTTTATTGTTCTGTACACCGCTTGGAGAGGGGCGAGCGAAAGAGGTATTAGAAGAAAAAGGGGAGACTCCTTTCATAATAAATCTTGAGGGAACAAATCAGACTGGTATGTTTGAGTTGTTCGGTGGATTTTGGAGAGAGCAGTAACCTAATGCGATACAGCAGAAGAGTCATATTTTGCTATGAAAATGTATCATCAAAGTCGATCTGCGGTTCCCTTTAATAAAAAATAGGCGTTTTGCGTAGTTTTGGGGATAGCTAGACTACCTTGTTTGGTGTAAATTTATACCTTATCAGCGAATTTCATGCGTTTATCGGCGAATTTACAGGTTTTATCAGCGAATCATAAATCACCGCTACATATTTTAAAGGCGAACAGAATTCAACTGTTCGCCTGCACTCAGCTTTTACTTTACTTTAGCTACAATCTTACCCTTCACATGTCGTTCAGAAAGACGAGATAGGGCTTCAGGTACTTGTTCAAGTGTAATAACTTCTTTCAACATAGAAGTAATTTTCCCCTCTGCTACTAAAGCGAGCATTTCGTTCCCCATCACACCTAAATCCTCTTGTGCCTTTCGATCACCGGATTGATGGGCGGGCCCAAGCGCAATCTCATGGAAAGAAACCGCTTTGGTAAAAGGCTTCACCTGTGTGTAATCCGGGGCACCAGAAATATGAACGATGTGTCCTAAAAAGGCTAGCATGTCCAGTGAATCGGTAGCACTTTGACGGCTAACTGCATCAATAACTGCATCTACCCCACGACCATTAGTAATCTCCATTACCTTAGCCTTCACATTTTCTTCTCGATAATCAATAACAAAATCGGCACCAAGAGATTGCACATACTCGTGATTATGGCGAGAAGCCGTAGAGATAACTGTTTTACCGGCCCACTTCGCTAATTGGACAGCAAACCTACCTACACCACCAGCGCCACCGTGAATGAGAAGGGTATCAATGTGGTCCATTGGCAGCTTACGGAATAAGGATTGATAAGCAGTATATCCTGCTGTCGGCAAAGCCGCAGCATCTTCGAATGTTACTTGATCTGGTATCCTTGAAACTGTATGAGCAGTTGTCACTGCGTATTCAGCAAAACCGCCTTTTTTCGTAAGGTCGCCATGATAAACTACTCGATCGCCTTTTTCCCAACCAATTACACCTTCGCCTACTTCTGCAACTACCCCAGCAACGTCTAATCCTAGAATATGAGGATATGTCCAATTTGGATTACCGCCTGTTGCCGTTTTATAATCAACCGGATTGAGTCCGACTGCATGAACCGCAATTAATAACTCGCCTGGAATCGGTTTTGGAATATCTATTTCTTCTACCTTCATCTCTTTCCAAAGCCCTTTATCATGTAAAAGCAATGCTTTCATTTTTATCATCCTTTGTTAAAAAGTGTTAATCTACTTTTTCCAACACAGTTAATAATATATACTGTTGAAAACAATCACAAGAAAACTGAACTTTTCTTAGTTGACTAAAATGATAAACCATGTTAATTTGTATATGCAAATGAAAAAAGGGACTGAGCAATAATGAATGAAGAAGAACAGGTATTAATTCATTGTTTATATTTTACTGCAAGCCGTTTTGCTCGCAACATTTCAAAATTGGCTGAGAAGACGTTTGATTTCGGGGAACTTGCACCTTCTTATTTATACATGATCATGATTGTAAAATTCCATCCCGAAATCACTCAAAAAGAATTATGTCATAAGCTCTCCATTGCTCCTTCTACCAGTACACGGTTTATAGATAAATTAGAAAAACTTAAGCTGGTAACACGAAAAATGGATGGAAAACAAACGCATATCTCTTTGACTGATGAGGGAGAAAAGGTATACCATCAATTCCGTGTTTCATTAAAAGAATTGTTCGTGGGTTATTCTGACATTTTAGGACGCGAATTCAGTATGGATTTAAGCAAGATGCTTCATGAAGCAAGCAATAAGCTAGAAAAAGAACTGTAATTTTTTTACCCTATCATTTGCATATACAAATATAAGTGGTTTTAGAAACTTAAATATGGAGGCTATTTTATGAAAGAAAATGTATTGCTGATTCTCGGTGCAGGGCCAGGGATTAGCTTGAGTACAGCAAAGAAATTTGGCAAGAAAGGCTTTAAAATTGCCCTTGTATCACGACGTATAGATGCGTTACAGAAATATGAAGAAGAGCTGCAGAGTGAAGGAATTGTTGCAAAAGGATTTCCAGGAGATGTCTCATCAGAAGAGTCCTTAAAAGCAGCAATTGAGTCAGTAATTAAAGAGTATGGAAAAATCGATGTTCTTTTATACAACGCGGCAGCAGGCAGACCAGGCAAACCAACAACATTAAGCATGGATGATCTAATCAAAGATTTCAAAATTAGTGTAGCTGGTGCTCTTACAAGTGTAAAAGAGGTAACTGCTTATATGGAAAATGGAACAATTCTCTTAACTGGTGGCGGGCTAGCTTTGTATCCATATGTCGATTATGCTTCCTTAGCGATTGGAAAAGCAGGCATTCGCAGCTTAGCATATAGCCTACATCAAGAGTTAAGTGCGAAAGGGATTTATGTTGGAACTCTAACAATCAAAGGATTTGTTAAAGAAGGAACGTACTATTCTGCTGAGAATATTGCTGAAACTTTTTATAACATGTATGAAACAAAAAAAGAAGTAGAAGTTATTTTTGAAGAAAAGTAATATTTTTTAGCTAATCATTTGTATATACAAATATGATTCTAACTACTAATTTTAGAGTAAAACATTGTTGGCAAGACAAACCTAAACTATTCGAATGATAAAGGAGACAAAATGATGAAAACACTTGTAATAATTACTCACCCTAATTTAGAGCAATCCAGAATTAACCGAGCGTGGATGGAAGAGTTGAAAAAGCATGAAGAATTAACCATTCATACTCTTTATCAAGCCTATCCAGATGGAAAAATTAATGTTGAACACGAGCAAAAGCTATTAGCGGCGCATGACCGTATTATTCTTCAATTCCCATTCTATTGGTATAGTACACCACCTTTGTTAAAGCAATGGCAGGATGAGGTTCTTTCCTATGGCTGGGCATATGGGGAAGGCGGCGACAAGCTCCACGGTAAAGAACTAGGACTTGCGATTTCAACTTTTGGTCCAGCAGATTCTTATCAGCCGACAGGGTACAACCATTTTACCATGGAGACATTAACCACACCTTTACAACAAACAAGCAATTTAATTGGGACACGATTTATGCCATTATTCGTGTTGAATGGTGTTGCCTATGTTACAGATGAACAGCTGGCACAAAGCACTAAAGATTACGTTGAATTTGTTCTTCAACCGTCAATGATTAATGCTTAAACATTAATAGAGGTGTCTTGAAAGAAAATACCTCTACATATATTTTTTTATCAATCATTTGTATATACAAATTTAAAGGAGAATTCATCATGAAGACATTAGTAATTGTTGTACATCCAAACTTAAAAAACTCAGTCATAAATAAAATGTGGGCTGAACGATTACATCAAGAAAAAGATATTACGGTGCATGAATTATACGTAGCCTATCCTGATGGAAAAATTGACGTCGCTCATGAACAAAAACTATTACTTGGACATGACAGAATTGTCTTTCAATTCCCATTCTACTGGTACAGCAGTCCTTCTCTTTTAAAGGAGTGGCAGGATGTTGTTCTCACTTACGGATGGGCATACGGTTCAGAAGGAACTAATTTACGAGGAAAAGAATTTATGCTGGCGATTTCAACTGGTGGACCGGAAGCAGCCTATCAAGCAGGCGGCTATAATCACTACAGCATGAGTGAGTTAACGAAGCCATTCCAAGCCACCGCAAACCTGACAGGAATGCGCTTTTTGCCAACATATACAGCACAGGGAGTTCGTTTCCTAACAAAAGAGCAAGTTAGGGAAAGCGCGGAAAAATTAGTAGAACAGTTAAAAGCATCATATTAATTTTTTAAGAAAAGAGGGCTGTTTAATGAAGTATAAATTACTAGGAAAAAGCGGATTAAGAGTATCTGAATTAGCACTAGGTACAATGACATTTGGGGAAGATTGGGGTTTTGGTGCATCAAAGGAAGAAAGCCAAAAAATCTTTCAAGCGTTCGTAGAAGCAGGCGGGAATTTTATCGATACGGCAGTAAATTATACCAATGGGACTAGTGAGAAATATGTGGGAGAGTTTATTCGCGAACAACGAGAGCAATATGTAGTGGCAACAAAATATACACTCAACACTCGCCCTAACGATCCGAATGGCGGCGGAAACCATCGGAAAAATCTTGTCCAATCCGTTGAAAAGAGTTTAAAGCAGCTTCAGACAGATTACATTGATTTACTTTGGCTTCATGCTTGGGATTTCATGACCCCTGTAGAAGAAGTAATGAGAGCACTTGATGACTTAGTTCGTTCAGGAAAAATCCTTTATGTCGGAATCTCAGATACGCCTGCTTGGATTGTTTCTCAAGCCAATATGTTAGCCTCCTTACGTGGATGGACTCCATTTATCGGCTTGCAGGTGGAATACAATTTATTGCAACGGACTACAGAAAGAGATTTATTACCTATGGCGCGAGCACTTGATATAGGTGTGACTGCGTGGGCGCCGATGGCCGGTGGTGCATTAACTGGAAAATATAAAAACCCTTCCGCTGAAAACGGTAGATTATCTCCGCAAAGTGCACGATTAAATGAAAGAAACCGAGCGATTGCTGCAGTTGTTGAAGAAGTGGCAAACGGACTTAACGTTTCACCTGCCCAAGTAGCACTAAATTGGGTACGACAGCAATCGGGTACGGTGATTCCACTAATTGGCGCAAAACGAGAAGAGCAAATGAAGGACAATCTCGGAAGTTTAACTTTCCAGCTTTCAGATGAACATCTTAGCCAACTAAGTGAAGCAAGTAAAATTGAACTTGGCTTTCCTCATGACTTTCTAGCATCTGAGCCTGTACTAAATGCGATTCATGGCAAAACCTACGAAAAAATTGAAAAGAAAAACTATTAATTTAGATATTTTTAAGGGGAGATATCAATGAAGGGGAAAATCTGTTTAATAACAGGCGGCAACTCAGGGATAGGCAAAGCAACAGCGCTAGAGTTAGCAAAAAAAGGGGCAACGGTTGTTCTGTTGTGCCGAAATAAAGAGCGGGGGCAACAAGCGCGCCAAGAGATTATTGACCAAACAGGTAACAGCCAGGTAGAGTTGCTGCTTGCCGATTTATCATCTCAACGTTCAGTTAAACAAGCGGCAGAAGAGTTTAAGAGAAAGTATACCAAGTTAGATGTACTCATCAACAATGCCGCGGTCTTTTTATCAAAACGTTCTGAGACGGAAGATGGTATTGAAACCACCTTTGCCACCAATTATTTGTCCCATTTCATCCTCACCCATTTGTTATTGGATTCGCTTGAAGCAAGCGGCGAGGGGCGAATCATTAATTTGGCATCGAAACATAATGGGATTAAAATGAACTTTGATGACCTCATGACCAAGCAAAACTATGCATTCTTCAGAGCGGTTGGCCCAACGAAGTTAGGATTAATTTTGTTTACAAATGAGCTATCAAAGCGCCTTGTAGGAAAGCCTGTTACGGTCAACAGTCTGCACCCTGGAATTATTCGATCCAATCTTATGCATGATATGCCTTGGCTTCTTCGCACGGTATTCAAAACACTTTCAGCTAGAGCTGAAAAAGGTGCAGTGACACCTGTCTATCTTGCGTCTTCACCCAATGTAGTTGCTGTAAGTGGTAAATTCTTTGTTAACTGTAAAGAAGCAGAAACCACTGATGCTGCAAATGATCAGGAATCAGCACGGAAATTGTGGGATATTAGTATGAGCTTAATTAAGCCGGGGATTCTCTAAAAGTAAAAAAGGAAGTGCGCATCGAGAATTAAACCCCGATGGCACTTCCTTTTTATTTTACTATCCCAGAAAGAATCAAGCTCCAAACGATCTCAAACTCCTGCTCGATGGTAGGTGAGGTCCATTCTTTTGCAAGGGCTGGATGATGAAAACGTGCGGTTGCCATAAAGACACCACTTGCTGTTGCTACAGCATCAGTCGATTTAAACTCTCCACTAGCAATTCCAGCTTCAACAATGGGGATGATTTGTCCAATCAATTCACGAATATGTGTTTCTACCGCTTCAACCGACTCTTCCACAAGCATCGAGTACATAGCAAACAACGCAGGGTCTTCCTTTACCTTGGAATGTTTAATATGAATCAGCGTTTTTACCCATAAATGTAAACGCTCTGTCGCAGAGCAATCCTTTTGAAAAACAGACGCTAATGGTTTAGAAATGCTATGAAGCCATCTTTCGGCAACGGCTTCTCTTAATGCAGCTTTACTAGCATAATGGCGATAGATGGTGCCATGACTGACATTTAGAGCCCGTGCAACATCGACAACACTTGTTTTTTCAGGGCCAAAACGGCGAAGGACTTCCTCCGCCGTATCTAAAATTGTTTCTTTCGTTAAAACCTGATCAGCCATCTTATTCTACTCCCAGTGTGCTCATTTGTTCAGCAGCATAACGTGTGCCAGCAACTGCTTCCGGTGGAACGGCCGCTTCAATTCTTTCGAGGTCAGCAGGGCTTAACTTTAAGTTCACCGCATCAAGTGCATCTTGAAGCTGAGACTGTTTGCGCGCACCAATTAATGGGATAACATCTTCGCCTCGTGATAGAACCCAAGCGATTGCAAGCTGTGCCACATTGGTTTGTTTTTCCTCAGCAATTTCACGCAATGCCTCAACTAGTGCTAGATTCTTATCTAAATTTTCACCCATAAAGCGTGGAGCAAAAGAACGAAAATCAGGTGCTCCTTGACGATCCTTTGACCACTTTCCACTTAATAATCCGCGTGAAAGGACACCATATGCGGAAAGACTGACTCCTAGTTCACGTAAGGTTGGTAAAATTTCTTTTTCGATTCCACGGCTAAATAAGGAATATTCAATTTGCAGCCAGCTAATCGGATGAACGGCATGTGCACGACGGATGGTGTCTGCATTTGCCTCTGAAAGACCAATGTTTCTCACATAACCCGCTTTCACCATGTCGGCAATTGCACCCACAGTTTCTTCAATTGGCACATTCGGATCGACACGCGCTGGTTGATACAAGTCAATATAATCCACGCCTAAACGTTGTAACGTATAGGATAAGAAGTTCTTTACTGCCTGCGGACGGGTATCAACGCCAACCCAGCCTCCATCAGGAGAACGCATAGCACCAAACTTAACTGCAATAAAGGCATTATCGCGCTTTGTTCCTTTTAGTGCTTCATTTAAAAGCAACTCGTTGTGCCCCACCCCATAGAAATCTCCAGTATCAAATAAAGAGACACCTGCTTCTAATGCAGCATGAATGGTAGCGATACTTTCTTTACGGTCAGCCTTCCCATAAAGGTCAGACATTCCCATGCATCCAAGACCGATAGTAGATACGGATGATTCGTTATGACCAAGCTTTTTATATTGCATAAATTACAATCCTCCAATTAAAAGATGACTATATTCTAACAAGAGTAGTGACAATAATCAAATGACAAATTATGTTTTTTGTCATTTTATATATAAGAGATTGAAACATATATTTTGCAAAGCAAAGAAATCTTATCTATTTTTCGTTCATAGTGTAAGAAAATACAATGTATAATAAATCCCCATTGAATAGAACAAGATAATTGATAAGTAAAGAGTAAAGCAAATAGGCAAACATCGAAGGGGTCATCTTGAATGGTTTTATTCTTTTATATCGTCTTAAATGTGCTTGCTTTATTTCTTTTTATCAAGAAAAAGAAGATGCTCCATATACTCGAAATCATCGTTTATTGGATGATTAGCACCTATCTCTATCAAAATTTCTCCGCGATTTGTTATATGAATTTTAAAACATTGATTGTCCCTGAAAAACAGAGCCTGGAGTTTTCTCATTTTATTAACCGTACAGTTCTTTTTCCTCTACTCATGGTCATCTTTCTTCACTACTTTCTTTTTTTAACAACATATTGGAAAAAGTTTCTGTTATTCGGTAGCTTCGTCTTCTTTTTAACAGGATTGGAATACTTATCAGACCTATTGGGTGTTCTGATTCATAAGAACTGGCGGGTTTGGTGGTCATTTGCTTATTGGGTGGCAACTCTATCGGTGTTACTTGTTTGTATGAAGGTCTTTCGCAGGATTCTTTATAAAGGGGGTAACCATCTATGAATTTTACCTTCGATTGGAATGAATGGTATTTCATTTTAACCACAGCTGCTATTATTGCTTTATTTTTACCTATTCGTAAATACTTTCCTCCTGTTATTATCATTATTATTTGGGTATTCAATATTGGCTTTGTATCAACCATTGACTATTTCCTTTTAGCTACTCCTTTCAAACTATATATTTATGGTGATAATCCTACCTATGAGGCATCAGGTGCACTGTTTCATCTTTTTATGTATCCATGTGCCTCATTAATCTTTTTATATGGCTATGATAAATTTCAACTCTATGGAAAGAAGACAGTTGTGTATATGCTAGGTTGGACTGGATTTTCACTATTATTTGAATGGATTACTGTTAAAAATCATGCCTTGACTTATACTGGTTGGAAGCTCTATTATTCCATTCCATTCTATCCAACAACCGCTGTACTCTTAATTCTTCTTTTTCGTTATACAAAAAAGAAACTTTTGGAGCTTCCGCTTCAAAATGATAATTAGTTGCAATTCTTTTCATTATTCTATTTAATAGATGCGTATTGAAAATTCCACAGAATGAGGGTATACAATTGAAAGCACTTGTGTTTAATACATTTGGAGGACCTGAAGTACTGGAGTATGTAGAAATCCCTAATCCTGTCATCGGTCCAGATGAAATACTGTTAAGAATAAAAGCCATTGGTCTGAACTTTGCTGATATATATAGAAGAAAAGGAAATTACCATCTTGTGGGAGAACCACCTTATATTCTTGGGTATGAAGGAGCAGGGATCATTGAGGAAATCGGGGCAAATGTACAAGGCCTAAAAGTTGGGGACCGAATTGCTTTTGCGGATGTGCCTTTTGCGAATGCAGAATATGTAGCTGTTCCGTTTGAAAAAGCCATACCCGTTCCAGAAACAATCTCATTTAATGAGGCAGCATCCGTCATGCTGCAAGGCCTAACCGCACATTATTTAACCCGCGATAGCTATGCGGTGAAAAAGAATGATGTGGTTCTCGTTCATGCAGCTGCTGGTGGGGTAGGCCAGCTGTTGGTACAAATGGTTAAGTTGCTCGGTGGAAAGGTCATTGGCTTAACTTCTTCTGCTGAAAAGGCAACTGTAGCAAAGGAAGCAGGAGCTTCTGATGTCTTCTTGTATAAGGATGATTGGAAGAAGCAAATACTTGAGGCAACAAATGGTAAAGGTGTAGATGTAGTCTATGAATCAGTCGGATCGACGCTTCAAGATAGTTTTGAAGTGACACGTATTGGGGGAACGGTAGTATTTTACGGAATGGCAGGGGGAGACCCAGCGCTGGTTGACCCAAGAATGTTAATGGATACGTCCAAAACTTTGACCGGTGGAGATCTATGGAATGTTCTTACTTCTCGTGATGAGCGAGTAGCACGTTCAGGTGAACTGTTCCGTTGGATGCAGGAAGAAAAAGTTCGATTAGCAGAGCCAACAACCTTTGCACTTCGTGATGGGCAAGAAGCACACCGCTATTTAGAGAGCCGAAAGAGCACCGGCAAAATTGTTTTAATCCCTTAGGGAAAGAGGAGAAGCAATGATTCAATTTCAAAATGAACACGTTACTGTGTATCAAAGTGCCCTGTATCAAACAACATGTACAGTAGTTGATACGAAGGATTACGTTCTTGTGGTAGACCCAAACTGGCTGCCTCATGAAATAGAAGAAATCCAAAGACATGTAGCAAGGATTCAAGGGGAAAAAGAGTTATACCTTCTATTTACACACGGAGATTTTGACCATGTTATCGGCTATCTTGCGTTTCCAGGTGCAAAGGTCATCGGAAGCAAAGGACTGCAGGAGCATCCAGATAAGGAGAAAAAGGTAGACATGATACGTCAGTTCTACAATGACTATTACATACACCGTCCTTACCCGATTGCTTTTCCAGAAGTGGATATCGTAATTAATGAAGACGGACAGAAGCTTGAAATTGGAGAGTCAACGCTCACCTGCTATCTGGCACAGGGACATACGCATGATGGGTTATTTACAGTTATCGAACCGCTCGGAATTTGGATTGCAGGGGATTATCTCTCTGATTTCGAGCTGCCGTTTATCTACGACAGTGCCAAAGCGTACGAACAAACACTTCAAAAGGCAGAACAGATTCTTAAGAAGCATCATGTTTCAGTTTTGGTTCCAGGTCATGGTCAAACGACAACCAGTCAAGAAGAGATCCACCGCCGGATTCAATTATCACAAGATTACCTCGAGCGATTGATTTATGCTGTGACGAAAGAAGATGTAGCGGCATTGACAGCCTTAGAAGAGGAAATGCCTTTTCCATCTAATTTTACGAAGCAATGTCATAAGGACAACCTTACGATCATTCGGAAGGAATACTCTCAAGGGAGGTAATCCTGAGAAATATCCAGGGAGGTATCATATTTTGGTAGATGTATTTACAGATATTATAATCGACCGTCCCGTTGATCAGGTTTCAACGTATGCAGAGAATCCTGACAATGCCCCCGAATGGTACGTTAATATCCTGTCGGCTGAATGGAAAACAGAAAAACCGTTGGCATTGGGTTCAAGAGTGGCTTTTAAGGCACAATTTCTTGGGCGAGAGCTTGCCTATGTATATGAAATTATAGAGCTTGAGCCGGAAAAAAAGCTGGTAATGAGAACGGCACAGGGCCCATTTCCAATGGAGACCACCTATACTTGGGAGGGTCTAGAGGGTAATCGAACACGAAT
This sequence comes from Neobacillus rhizosphaerae, assembly GCF_050477885.1. Classification (GTDB taxonomy): domain Bacteria; phylum Bacillota; class Bacilli; order Bacillales; family Cytobacillaceae; genus Neobacillus; species Neobacillus rhizosphaerae_A. The sequence goes on along the minus strand of NZ_JBCNAC010000091.1, from coordinate 35,495 downwards.
GACATTAAGGAACAAGGGAAATCCAACTGGCTTTTCCAAAATCTTTGCACCGTTTATGGCTCCCATGATGAAAAAGGCTAACAAGAAAGACTTACAAACAATAAAGGAAATCCTTGAATCAAATAGTCAGAACTAGAAAGAAAGGGGTACCCATTAAAAGAGGGTACCCCTTTTTACATAAAAAAACTAATCAAACGTTTGATTAGTTTTGTAGAACATTTACCTCAACGCGCTCTGATACATCTTAACATAATCTTGACATTTTCAAATGAAGTTCTGAAAAGTTGTTAGGTAGGATGTAAATGTAGAGCAGTCATGCAAGCAAAAAAGGAGTTGGATGAGATGAAAAAAACAAATCTTTTAGTAGCCGGTGCTTTTGTAGGTGTATTCTCATTGGGAGCCTTATTTTCTCCCATTGGTAAATCTTTTGCTAATACGAATACAAATACAACTAGCAACCGGTTAGCGGTGATGCAAACAGCCAATGAGAATGCGGCACCCAAAGCAGACACAGATACGTATAATTGCCCAATGACTGGAGGTGCGATGGGAAGTGGCGGCGGAATGATGGGTCAATCTTTTGCCGGGACCATGCCTGCGGTTATTGCGGATGCACTTGGGATGACAGTGGATGAGCTTCAGGCAGCTCGCCAGGATGGAAAATCTGTGGCTGACATCGCAGTTGATAAGGGTGTGAAGGAAAAAGACCTGCTCACTTCAATGATGCAGTCAAGAAAGGCAGAGCTTGAAAAGCTTGTGAAGGACGGAACTATGACTCAAGAGCAAATGGATCAGATGTTGAAAAACATGGAAAGTATGATGAAAATAGCGATCCAACGAGATACTTTTGGACCAATGAACGGTCATGGCAAAGGAATGGGCAAGGGTCAAGGAATGGGTCATGGTCAAAACAATACCACTAATACAAGCCAAGAAATCTAGTAGAGGACCCTTGACTTGAATAGTAAACTCAGGAAAACTCTGGAGCCTTGCTTCAGAGTTTTTTAGCAACAAAAAAGGGAAATCCTTAACCAACCGGTCAAATTTGTTTGTCAGATAGAAGAGATTCCCTTGATATAATAATAGACAGGAAGAGGAACGAGGAGGACGAACACATGGGGCAGGTCATAGCGGTTGTAGATGATGAGGTTAAAATACGTGAGATGATTCAATCTTATTTGCATAACGAAGGATTTGAAACGGTTGAAGCAGGAGATGGAGTATCTGCAGTTCATTTAATCGAAACCCATAAGGTCGATCTTGTGCTACTGGATGTCATGATGCCTAAAATGGATGGGTTTCAAGCATTAAGAGAGATCAGGATAATTAAGAGGAAAATTCCAGTCATCATGCTAACCGCGAAATCGGAAGAAATAGACAAGCTTTTGGGGCTTGAAATGGGAGCAGATGATTATATCACCAAACCCTTTAGCATGAGGGAGCTTGCTGCAAGAATGCGAGCTGTTTTGAGACGAACTACACCAGATGAAATAGATGTTGAGAGTGACGAATTACTAATTAGAGGTGAGATTGAAATAAACCTAAGCACATATGAAGTAAGAGTGAGTGATGAACCGTTAAATCTAACGCCTACTGAATATAAAATACTGGTTACCCTTGCCCAAAAACCCGGCCGCGTGTATAGCCGTTTACAGTTGATGGACAGTGTGATGGGGGAAGCGTTCATTAACTATGAACGTTCAATCGACACTCATGTCAGTAATTTGCGGAAAAAAGTGGAGAAAGACCCGGCGCACCCAAGGTATATTCACACAGTCTATGGAATAGGCTATCGTTTCGGTGAGAAAAAATGAAGCTTCAAGCAAAGTTAATTGTCGCCTTTAGTGTCATTGTGCTATTAATGGGCATAAGTCAGTCTGTCTTTTTGCAATCAAGAATTCAGTCCACTTTCCAAAATTACTTGGAACAACATAACATCGGGTTTATGGAACGAATGAAACAATCTCTCGAGCTTTATTATCAGGAAACCGGTTCATGGGAACATGCCCAGGAGTTATTTTTTGAGGGTGAATCTTCTGGGGTTCAAGGTCATGGAATGATGATGCGGGGCTTGTCCATGAATATGACCATGTCCAATGTGGACTATCTTCTTTTAAATACTAAGGGGATAGTTATCGCCGATACGCAAGGTACTAGAATCGGAATGGTTGGTAGTGAATTGAAAGGAAATTCACTATCATTGATGGTAAATGGGGAAAAAAGAGGGACATTAGTCATCCAGCAGCATATACTTCAGGATTTAGAAAAAGAGTTCCTGCGTTCATCCAATACGGCTATTTTCATTAGCGGTTTGATTGCGGCAGCTATGTCGGTCCTGTTTAGTATATGGATTGCGCGAAAGATATCAAAGCCATTAACCAATCTAATGGTAGCTATTAAAAAGATTGCGAGTGGGGAAAAAGTAGATCAAGTTGCGATTTCGACGCGAGATGAATTTAGTGAGCTTGGAGAAGCGTTTAATGACATGTCCCATAAGCTGGAACGAAATGAAGAGGTACGAAGATCCCTTGTTGCTGATGTTGCCCATGAGTTACGAACGCCACTTACGATTCTTCAAGGGAAATTGGAATCGATACAAGAGGGGGCAATCGAAGCGTCAGAAGAGGTTGTACTAGAACTTACGGATGAAGTCTATCGTCTGAACCGTTTGGTGAGTGATTTACAACAATTAAGCCTTGCTGAAGCGGGTAAGCTTCCGTTAAATAAGAAAAATGTTGATGTAAAACGATTGATTGATCGGATATGTAGCACGTTGCAGTGGCTTGCAGATGAAAAAGAAATCACCCTTAAACACGACCGAATTCCAACAGCATGCCTGCTACAAATGGATGCTGATCGAATGACTCAAGTTATTGTCAATCTCATTGGTAATGCCCTTCGCCACACCCCGGAGAAGGGAATGGTGGAAATATCAGTTGTAGAACGAGATCAAGCCCATCTTATTCAAGTGCGTGACACGGGGCATGGAATACCAGAAGATGTTCTTCCGTTCATATTTGACCGTTTTTATAAACGGGATTCATCGAGATCTCGTCATGAGGGTGGCACGGGTCTAGGGCTTTCCATCGCCAAAGGATTTGTTGAAGCGCATGGTGGAAGCATCACTGTTGCAAGTGAAAGGAACAAAGGAACTGTTTTTACGATTTCGTTCTTTACTGTGTAAGAGGACCTGAAGTAGTCTAGCTAAAAGCCAAAGAACCGGACCATAAATGGGTGCGGTTTTTTTGTAGTATTCTTATGTAGCTTTCGAGTAGGTTATTTGATTCTTCTCACGATTACGTTCAACTTAAATATCAGAATTTTTAAACTGGCAAGAAAATACATTGACGGCTAATTTATTTATGTTATATATTGTAACATATTCATGTTAGGAAATATAACATAAGGGGCTGTTTCTTTGAAAAAGATTGAGGCAATCATTCGACCGGAGAGGCTCACGGATACGATTAAAGGATTAAAGAAAATAGGGATTACTGGATTTACCGTTTCTCAGGTGGTTGGAAGAGGGAAACAAAAAGATACGCAAGGAGTCTACCGGGGGAAAAATTATCAGGTGACCCTTCATCCAAAAGTGAAATTGGAAATTGTTCTATCGGATTATTTGGTCGAGTCTACGATCAAGACTATTGTTACTGCTGCTCAGACAGGTGTTGATGGGGATGGGAAAATATATGTTTATCCTATTCTAGAAGCTTATAACATTCGAACTGGGACAATTGACTATGATATCGATGACTTAGCGGGCGAAAAGGGGTGATCTTTTGGAGTTAATGTATATCAATACAGTTTGGGTTGTCCTTGCTGCAGCGATGGTGCTGTTTATGGAAGGTGGATTTAGTTTATTAGAAGCCGGGTTTGTCCGTACGAAAAATGCAGTGAATGTGACAATGAAGATATTCGTGGACTTAACCATTGGTGCTTTAGCATTTTGGTTGATTGGATTTGGGATTATGTTTGGGAAGGATACCTTTGGATTTATAGGAACGACGCTTTTTGGAAGCCCGGATAAAATTGAACTTTCAATGCAATTGCCAAGCGTTGCATTTGTTCTTTTTCAAATGGGATTTGCCGTAGCTTGTATCTCCATTATTTCTGGGGCAGTTGCTGAACGAATGAACTTTAAAGCCTACGTGGTTACGGCGACATTAATCAGTATGATTATCTATCCGCTTTCTGGTCATTGGATATGGAATAGCGATGGTTGGTTAGCAAAATTAGGGATGAAGGATTTTGCTGGGTCAGCAGCCATTCATGCCGTTGGTGGCTTTGCAGCTTTTGCAATGGCCAAACTGTTAGGGCCAAGAAGGGGTAGATTCAATTCAGATGGTAGTGTGAATGTGTTTGCACCGAGTAATATTCCACTAGCATCAGCGGGTGCCTTTATTTTATGGTTCGGGTGGTTTGCATTTAATGCGGGAAGTACTTTAGATGCGTCAAGCTCTGCGCTAGCGCCCATTGCCATCAATACGATGTTAGCTGCAGCGAGCGGTGGTTCTGTTGCTTTGTTTTTAACGATGAAAAAATTTGGAAAAGCAGATCCAAGTATGACGATCAATGGTGTATTAGCTGGCTTGGTTTCTATAACAGCTGGCTGTGCCTATGTTTCTGAGTGGAGTGCTATTTTAATTGGAGCTATTAGTGGGTTGATAGTAATTTATGCTACTCTGTTTGTTGATTTCTTAAAAGTGGATGATCCAGTAGGTGCTGTGGCAGTACATGGTTTTGGTGGTGTGTTTGGAACGATTGCTGTTGGCTTACTTGATAAGTCACAAGGATTGTTAACAACTGGTGATCTCTCACTCTTAAAGGTACAGCTTTTAGGTGCAGCAGTTGTAATTGTCTGGGGTCTCATTGGGGGTACTATTATAGCAAGGGTATGCCAAATGACAGTCGGTTTCCGAGCAACTATACAGGAAGAAGACGAGGGGCTAGATATGTCTTACCATGGTATTCCTGCTTACAATGAATTAGAGCGTTTTACCGACCTGCCTTCAAGTCTATTTAATTTTGAGGAAACAACGGGAATCACCGTTGCTCCTCCTGCTATTAGGAAAGAAAAGCAAGTCATGTAATTTGACGCATTTTAAAAAATTTTTGGTTAAGTAATCCCTTCATGTTTAGGGATTTCTTTTTTTAGGAAGCGACTAATAATAGAAATTCCGAGGGTTCCTTGTCTATAGAAGAAGACTGTGACAATATATAAGCATATGAAAAACTCCCTAGTAAGTTTTATGTTTGCAATGGACTAGGGTGAATGGAGGAAATAAACTTTTGTCTAATTTACCAAATTGCCCAAAGTGTAATTCAGAATACACATATGAGGATGGAAGCCTCTTTGTTTGCCCCGAATGTGCGCATGAGTGGAGCGTAGAATCAGGCAAAGAGAATAATGATGACCAAAAGATCTTTAAAGACGCAAATGGAAATGTGCTAAATGATGGAGATACCGTGTCTGTCATTAAGGACCTGAAAGTAAAAGGAAGCTCATCTGTATTAAAAATGGGGACAAGAGTTAAAAATATTCGTTTGGTTGATGGGGATCATGATATCGATTGCAAAATTGAAGGTTTTGGTGCTATGAAATTAAAATCGGAATTTGTAAAAAAGATTTAACAACAAAATGAAAGGAAGAACAACGTACAGACGTAGTTCTTCCTTTTTAATTAGTATTGCCCCATCATTACATTGTAGCTTTTTCCTAAAAGTGCGTGATACAGCTGTTCAATATGTTCGTGATTTTTTGTTTCTACCGAAATCTCGATTTGGGCAAAGCCAGGATAGATATTTTTTCCCATTCGGTGAAGATTAACGGATTGAACGTTCGCGTCCAAATCGGTGATTGTGCTTAAAACTCTTTGAAGCTCACCAGGTTTATCTTTTAAGGTAATGGTAAAATCAGCATAGCGGCCGGCTTCCACCATGCCGCGTTCAATGATTCTAGAAATTAAACTCATATCCACATTTCCGCCGCTCAAAATGGCGACCACTTTTTTCTCTTTCAGTTTTACTTTTTCAAAAAGCAGGGAGGAGAGGGAAGTAGCTCCGGAACCCTCCACCAGCAACTTGTTTCTCTCTAAAAGCATCAGCATCGTTCGGGAAATCTCCATTTCATCGACACAAAAAATATCGTCTACGTACTTTTGAACAATGTCAAAGGTTATCTCTCCTGGTCTTTTAACAGCAATGCCGTCTGCCATCGTGGGTGATGATTGAACCATCACGGGCTTACCTTCTAACAGTGACTCTTTCATACTCGGACAGGCTACCGTTTGAACACCATATACAGAAACATGAGGATTCTTCTCCTTTACGGCCATCGCTACTCCAGCGATGAGTCCACCTCCGCCAATAGGGCAGATAATTGCTTCCACCTCGGGCAGTTGGTCGAGGATATCTAATCCGACGGTACCTTGTCCGGTAATGATCGCTTCATCATCAAAGGCATGAATAAATGTGCTATTAAGTTGATCTTTCAGTTGTAATGCATAGGCGAGGGCGTCATCAAAAACTGCACCTTCTAAGATAACCTCAGCCCCATATTGCTTTGTGGCTTCTATCTTACTAAGTGGAGCCCCTTTAGGCATGACAATTTTACAAGGAACACCGAGCATTTGACTAGAATAGGCAACTCCCTGTGCATGGTTCCCAGCGGACGCTGCGACGACCCCTTTTTTTAATTCATTTTTTGAAAGGGAGGTCAGCTTATTGTAAGAGCCTCTGACTTTAAAGGAGCCTGTTTTTTGAAGATTTTCTAGCTTTAAATAGACCTCATTATGCGAGAGTCTGCTAAATGTTTTGGAATAATCAAGTGGTGTGGTATGAACAATTCCTTTCATTTTTTCACGAGCAATGATGATATCATCTAGATTCACAAATATAACCTCCTGTTCACTCTACTGCGGTTAGTGATTTTTCATGGATTGATGTTATTAAGTGGAAAAATAATATCGTGCAGGGCTGGATAACTAAGTAGATAGGCAAGGAGTATATAGGCTTCCAGCTGCTATATTTTAAATAGCTAATATAGTTTGAACCTGTCATCCATTCGAAGCCAATACTTCCAACTGAAAATATGACTATATATAAAATAAGGCTTATCCCTTTTAGTTGAAATTTGTCATAGAGATAAATAAAGACATATCCGAAAGGGGCGTATGGTACATAACATAATAGATCAAAAAGTTCAAAGTCTCCCGAGTCCATGATGTCGTATAAATCAACATGTGGGCCGGCAATCACATGATCAACACCCCTTGCTACAGAGATCGTGAACATCAGTAAAAGAATAGTAATGGAGGTTGGAAACCTTCTTGGTAATTTATTCAATAAGCACACTAAAACAATGATAGTAAAGAGAATAAACCATTCATTTTGATCGAACTTTTGTGGCAAAGGCAGAATCGTCATTTCCTAATCCCTTCTTTATAAAGGATTTTGGTAAATATACCTCGCAGTATATAGAGGAACAGCAGAAATGTGGACCATACTATGATGGAACCCCATATCTTCCATTTTTCATAAGTGAAGATATGAATATGTATTAAAATCGTCTCCACTCCCACTAGAATACCAACCCAAAGCATACTTATAATCAGCTTCTTTAAGGGGGTGGTCATTCTTTTAACAGTTTCTATGTAAAAAAGAAGTAATAAGGGAAAAACAACTACTTCTGTGACACGGAACATAATAAAGTATCTTGTACTCTTAGTGACAGTCCATAACTTAGCATTGTCGACAATAACAGAGATAAAACTGGTGAAGAAGAACTCAATCACCATCAATAGAAAAATAAGCGTGAGTGCGTGATTTGCTTTTTTGATAGAAAAAAATGAAATAATCACGATTAAGGTGACAGAAAAGAATAGTGAAACGGTTATCATAAAGACCTCGTTTTAACGGATATATATTAGTTTTAGCTTTATCTTTAAGACGGAGTCCTATTCAAAAGAATAGGAAAAGCCCTAACCAGTAAAAGGTTAGGGCTAAATTGGTTCTGTTATCATTCTTTGCTAATTTTCGTATAGGTATGAGAATTCATAAGCGGAGAATTTCCGGCTATTGTATAAAGAGGAAGCCTAAGAAGCAGAAATAAGCGGAAATATTCCGGTTAACTGCTCTAAATAAGACAAAATCCAACGATTTTGATCAAATAAGCGGAAAAACTTCCCTTATTTTTAAGGAAATAAGGGTATTTCCCAATTTAAGCGGAATTTTTCCGTTTATTTTTCAAATACAGTGAAATTATCATTCAGTTATAACAGAGTCTAAAAATTAAATTTTACGTTCCCAGAAACGAGCCTGTGCAATCCCTTCAATAAAGGATTGGATCTCAGTTTTGGTTAAATCAAAGACACCGGCTTCTTCTAACTGTACACGGCTATAATCTAATGCATTACGTTCGCTTACCGCAATTGCTAATGGTTTAAAGTGTTTGTAGGTCGTCTCAATAAACTCCAAAGCAGGTGCTGAAAGTTTTGCTTCGTTGCTTATTAAGATGGCTGCATCGAATAGACTGGAATCAACGGTATCAAAGGTATCCGTCACTTTTAAGACAGCATTTAACGGCTGAATCTTGTTAGCGACGATACTATAATTCAAGTTATTCTGGGCTAACGTTTTAATCCATTCTGTTAATTGGTAGGTATCAGGATTGCCAGTCACTAGAATAGCTACACTTCTTGTATCTGTTTTCTTGATGGTGTTGGCCATGCTTAGTGCAGGAGATTTTTTATCAGATTTGACTTCGAGATTCTCTTCTGGCAGGACCGCCCCTATTTTCTCAGCCACTTCTTGGGCCATGTTTCGATCAATATGGTTAAGAAGCGTAACCGCATTATTTTTAACCAGATCGGAATAACACTTGCCAAGTTCAAAGCTAAGAGCGTCCATTATATGCTGCTGTTCATAAGGAGCCTGACTGTTATAAAATAATTTCGCCTGAGAGTAAAAGTCTAAGAAACTTTCACTCCGCCCTCTAATTTTACGTCCATCCACCTTTTCTTGATAATGCTCAAATCCTCCTTGTTCGACTGGCACCGGCTCTGGTTGATTGGCATTGAGACCGTTGGGATGATAGCTTGTCTGACCGCGGTGAATCGCCATTTGGTGCATGCCATCACGCTGATTGTTATGGAAAGGACACACCGGTTTATTAATCGGTATTTGATGGAAGTTAGGACCGCCTAATCGAGAAAGTTGGGTATCTGTATAGGAAAATAATCGTCCTTGTAAAAGTGGGTCATTGGAAAAATCTATTCCTGGTACCACATGGCCAGGGTGAAAAGCAACTTGTTCTGTTTCGGCAAAGAAGTTGTCAACATTGCGATTCAAAGTCATTTTACCGATGATTTTTACAGGTACCACTTCTTCAGGCCATAATTTAGTTGGGTCTAAAACATCAAAATCAAACTTAAATTCGTCCTCTTCGGAAATTAACTGTACACCCAGTTCCCATTCAGGATAATCACCTTTTTCGATCGCTTCATATAAATCTTGACGATGGTAGTCAGGATTTTTACCTGCAGCCCTTTGTGCTTCATCCCAAACAAGAGAATGAATACCAAGGACAGGTTTCCAGTGGAATTTTACAAAATGTGCTTTACCATGTGCATTGACAAGACGGAAGGTATGTACACCAAAGCCCTCCATCATACGTAGACTTCGAGGAATCGCACGGTCACTCATGACCCACATGATCATATGGGCTGATTCAGGATTTTGGCCGATAAAATCCCAGAATGTATCGTGAGCGCTGGCTCCTTGTGGAATTTCATTATGTGGTTCAGGTTTCAAAGCATGAACAAAATCAGGGAATTTAATCGCATCCTGGATAAAGAATACAGGCATATTGTTTCCAACTAAATCGAAGTTTCCTTCATCTGTATAAAATTTGGTCGCAAATCCTCGGACATCGCGAACGGTATCACTTGATCCTCGCGAACCTTGTACGGTGGAGAAGCGGGCAAATACTGGTGTTGTTTTTGTGGTGTCAGTTAGAAAATCAGCTTTTGTATATTCCTGTAAAGATTCATAGAGCTGAAAAACACCATGTGCCCCTGTGCCGCGTGCATGAACAATACGTTCAGGAATCCGTTCGTGGTCAAAATGCGTCATTTTTTCTCGAAAGTGAAAATCCTCCATAAGAGTAGGACCCCGTAGTCCAGCTTTTAAAGAAAACTCATCTTCCGCCATTTTCAATCCTTGGTTAGTAGTTAAACCAGCCTTTTGCCCGTTGTCTATGATTGATTGCTGTAATTGCGCCATCTTCTTATTTTCCATACGTTTCCCTCCTATGTAAAAGCTATCTACCTACTGCTCTCGATACCCCATTTATTGGATGGCCAAACGATTTTTGGGGTACAAAATCTTTTATCTATGAAATTCATTGTTTGTTATTCAAACTGATGTACAATAGTTAGTATCAAGACATCTAGGAGAATACGAAATGGATATGAAAGAGCAATCATTACTGAATTATTACTATGGAAAACTGACAGAAGGTACGTTTGATGAGAAAGATATCTATGGATTTTTACCTTTGCTCCGAAATCAAGGCAAGGAGTTGCGCTGGGTTAATGAGGTTACGGATTTTGTTTTAACCCGTGGCAAGTATAATGGGGTTATAAAGGAATACCTTTATGAGACGAGGAAAAAGTTTGAAAGTCTTGGTAGGACGAAAGCTGCGCTAAGGATCGAAGATGTGTTTTCCTTCAAGGAGATCAAAGCGGGATTGAATAAAGTTTTAGCAGATTGTCAGTTTGAGGGATTGTCTAATGATAAAATAAATGATTTTCTTACTTGTTTGATTTCGATACTGCAACAGATATCTATTATGGATGAAAATGAACGAGAGATTGGCAAACTATTTTTTGCGATTTCCAATAAACAAGTCATTCTAATGGCTGAAATCGAGGTTACTCAAAATCTATTTAAAAAGACTAACGCCGTTTTCCCCGTGATGACTGCTAATAATAGCTATGCAGATATCAAAAAGCAAGATAGGTTCGATACGCCTTATTTGTTTGTGGACAAGGTGGTCGAGGTGACCAATAAAGAAGGGAAACTGGAGATTATCATTCCTTCATAAAAATTAGAGGCAGCAGGGAGGTTCGATCCCGACTGTCTCTTTTAATTTTATGGTTTATCGGCGAAATTGAGCAGGTTATCAGCGAATTAAAAAAATCCGACGATCGATACTCTTGAAGAAAAAAGTCTATTTCATGCTCTGACTTTGTGGAATCATCGACCCTATGACATTTTTAAATGTCTGCTGGGTGGCAAAAAACAGAGAGAATCCCATTAAGGCTAACACTGGAATTAATAGAGAACCGTAAGCATTATTAACCCCATGATGTTCTGCAATCCATCCTAGAACGGGGGCTCCGATGGTAACGGCCCCTTGATTAATGGTTTGTCTCATGGCAGCCATCCGTCCGTAATAGCCAGGTTCGGTATACACCTGTTGAACAGATTGCATTAATACTCGAACCCAAGTGGTACCTAATCCAATCAAGAGAATCGCGATAAAAGCAGCAATATTATTTCGGGTCAACGTCATTAACAACAAACCAATAGATGTGATACCGAAAGACAAGCCAGAAACATAGTTTTTGCTTTTGTACAAAATGGAGGTTGCTGTTACACCTGCAATAATGGCTCCAACGGAAGTCGCACATTCTAAAATTCCATATAAGGTACTTGTGCCGTGTAAGTAAGAACTCGTGTACACGGATAACATACCAGCACTAGTATGAACGACCAACTGGCCAACAAACATAATTAATAATAACGAATACATGAGCCGATTTTTATGAACATATACAAAACAGTCCTTTAAATCGAGTATCCCTGATTTTAAACTACTGTTTGAAGTTCGTACTCTAGGAACATATTTAATTAGCATCATACAAACCGTGCCAATGGCAAAAGTAAGACAAACAAATAACATCACAATACTTGTTGGAAAAATAGTTAACATACCGCCGCATAATGAGGTTCCGATTAAACCGCCCACAGATACAGCCGAACCGGTTTCGCTGAAAATACGAGGGATGTCCTCTTTCTTATAAAGCTCCGTGATAAAGGCTTGTTGAGCCGTTCTAAACAGGGATGAAAAGGTCTGAACAATCATGTGAACAAGAATAATCATCCAAGGCTTGAGGATGTTGCTAGTCATAGCTAGTAGAAGCATGATCATGGCTAGTGTGACAAACCCAAGTGAAATCACCGTCAACTTCTTACGATTTTGTTTATCTACTATTACTCCGAAAGCTAAATTGAGCACCACTCCGGGAAGGAACCCCATGCCGACCATCAATCCTGTATAGGTCGCGTTGGACGTCATCTTATATAAAATCCAGGCAACGGCGATAAAATACATGGAGCTGCCAAGTGAGGATAGAGTGGAAGAAATCATTATATTCCAGTACTTACTGTCTCTCATGTGAAAACCTTCTTTTTTTTCATTCCTAATTCGTCTTAATCATAACCTGTATGGTCGTTTAATAAAATTTACATTTTTTTATGTTTTAGTATAAGATTTTCTTATGTATAAGTTTTACACAGCAGGGTTACCCTGTCCATTTTTGTCGGTTTAGGTAGAATTATTTTTTCTTTAATTTTGTAAAATGTGTAACAAATTTCCTGTTTTATAGTAAAATTAGCATATGAAAAATGGGGGTGTCAGATGAGCTATTTAGGTAGAATTAGTATAGTTATTATTTACATAACCATAGTTTTGGGCTGGCATTCTTTTTATTTTTTAATAGACTATGAAGGTTCATACGTCTTTATGATTGAGAATGGTCAATATAAATGGGACTTACTATTTATTCCGTTGCTTTCTCCGTTTTTCTGGTGGTTAGGATTGCAATATGATAAAGCAAAGTTTCTTTCGCAAAAAGACGCTTTGACGGGGCTGTATAACCGGCGTTTTATTTCACAGAGTGCGCCAAAACTTTTAGCAAAAATGGATAAAAAAATAGGGGAATTAACGATCTCAGTCATAGATTGCGATAACTTTAAACAAATAAATGACAAGTATGGCCATAAACTAGGGGATTTGGTACTAACGAAGATTACAGAGGTGCTTTTAACGAGCACGAGTGAGCAAGATATTGTAGCTAGATGGGGTGGGGATGAGTTCCTGATTGTCTCACCATACTCTGACCAGAAAAGAACGAGAGCCATCACGAAAAAGATTGAATCAGGTTTATATCAGTTGTCAAATGAAATGGGAATGGATATTTCTGTTTCCATCGGAACAGCTGTCTATCCTAGTGATGCTTGTGAAATGAAGGAACTGTTGATTATTGCGGATCGAAATATGTATAAACGCAAAAGCGGAGTAAAGACACAAAAACAAGGTTAAAGTAGTGTGATAGACCTTCAATAACTGAAGGTCTATTTTATTTTTCAATCATTTATGAGCATGAAAGTGATAGATGGAATGAGAGAATGGTTGCGTAGGATATATAATCAAAAAAATAGCGAACAGTACCGCACTGTTCGCCAAATGTCTTATATTCCAATCGTATCCAAGGAAAGGCGTAGCCCCTCCATCGCAAAGCCCCCGATATAGCGATAAACAAATAAGGCAATGATCGGTGAAAAGTCAATTGGTCCTAGAGGCGGGATAAATCGTCTGAAAAGACCTAAATATGGTTCAACTAGCTTGTAAACCCATCCACCAATTTTTGAAGTTTGAAATTGAGGAAACCAGGAACCAAAGATCGATATGAGAATAAGCCAATAATATGCTTCAAAAGCATAACTTCCTATAAGTAAAATCGTAGAACCCACTATAAATCACCCATCTATTATTTTTTTAGATAATCAAATTTTTTACCTCTATCTAAGATCATATACGTATAAGCCCAAAGAAAGTTTCAATATTATCATAATTAATATATTGTGATTCTTATTTAATGAATTCCTCGCTTTTTAATTTTTTATCTGTCCAAAGGGCAAGTTGTATAGTTAAAGCATCTTTGAACACTTTGGGGTCGTAACCTGTTTCTTCTTCTATTTTATTAAGGCGATAAATGAGTGTGTTTCTGTGAAGATATAGGTCATTAGCAGTCTTTTGGATATTTAAGTTGTTTTTAAAATAAGCTTCAAGAGTATCTGCAAATTTAATTAACGTTTTATTCACGATTCTATTGGAGAACCTTTCACCCCAGGCATGATCTATTTTATAAATTAACGCTTTTGCTTCCACTTCAGCGAATGAAATCAAATCTTCTTCAACATCAGTAATTTTAAGGGCGAGGTCACAATCAATATAGGATTGGTTGAATTTACTCATTGATTGGAAAGGAGTACAGTAGGCGAGCCGGAATTTCAACCGGAGTTTCTTCAACTCAAGGTAAATACTCCGAAGCTTTTTGTCTGATTCTTGCTGGGTTAATCCTGAAAATGCAACAAACATTCGATTAATACTAATGAATCCAACAAGCCCGTGCTTTTCGCCAATGATTCCTTCAATTTTATCAGTTAATGATTGATTCGTTATGTTCCGTTCTGTTAATTGAATGATATGTGTGATAAATGGTGACGTAAGGTTTAATCCAATTAGATTAAGTCCACGTTCGATATTGCTATAGGAAGGAGAACCTTTCAATAATTCTTCAATAATCATTTCTTTTGTGCGTTGTTTCCATTCTAATTGAGAAGCAATAAACTTCTCTTTAATCATGAGCTCAGTAGTCATTTTTACGATACCACCAAGCTCTTTAATGTCCTCAGGATTTCCCGTAATCCCAATCACTCCCACAATTCTATCCTGAAAAAGAATAGGAAGGTTAATGCCAGGTTGAGCTCCTCTCCAAACTCCTTTTTCATTGGAATGAATGATAAGTGTTTTACCGCTTTTTAAAACTTCCAGTGCTCCCTCATGAATATCGTCGATTCTAGAAGTATCGCCCGAGGCAATTATAATCCCTTTTTCATCCATAATATTGATATTTCGATTTAGGCGAAGAGAGGTTTCTAGTACAATAGTTTTTGCAATTTCTCTTGTTAACATCTTTTTCCTCCGGAAATTTAGTTAAACTATACGAAAAATTCTAAAAATAAACTCTTTTTTTTATATGGTACACCCGATGTTTTCTATAATCAAGCTTAGTATAATGAAAATCAATAATGAAAGCGTTTTCGAAAGGAGCGGTGATATGAAAATTGTCATAGCCCCAGACTCATTTAAGGGGAGTTTAACGGCAGTTGAAGCAGCTAAAGCAATAGAAAAAGGCATTCGCAAGGCATTTCCAGATTCCGTTAGTCTATGTCTTCCTGTTGCTGACGGTGGAGAAGGAACTCTAGATACTTTAGTTGCTGCCACTAATGGACAAAAAGTACCAGTCTATGTTACCGGACCTCTAGGTCAAAAGGTTGAAGCTGAATACGGTATATTAGGTGATGGAAAAACCTGTATCATTGAAATGGCTAAGGCCTCTGGCCTTTCCTTAGTACCTCGAGAAGAACTTAATCCTTTAAAATCCACTACCTTTGGAACGGGAGAACTTATTAAACGGGCTTTAGATGATGGCTTTAAGTCATTTATTCTAGCAATAGGAGGATCAGCAACCAATGATGGGGGAGCGGGAATGCTCCAGGCCTTAGGTTTGGCCCTATTAGATGAAAAGGGTGACAGCATTTCACCTGGTGGTATTGAGCTTGAAAAAATCGATTGTATTGATTTAAGCAATTTTGACGAGAGAATTCAAGAATGTAGGTTTCTGATTGCCTCAGATGTAGAAAATCCTTTAATTGGCCTACATGGAGCATCCCATGTGTTTGGTCCACAAAAAGGAGCAACTCCCGACATGGTTCAATTGTTAGATAGTTGTCTAGCTCATTGGGCAGATGAAGTCGAAAAAGTAACCGGTATCCATCTTCATGATTTACCGGGAGCAGGTGCTGCAGGTGGAATTGGAGGGGCATTTCAAGCATTTTTTCCTTCTAGTATGAAACGAGGTATTGATGTTGTTATTGAACATACAGGACTTCAAGCGGCCCTCGAGGGAGCAGACCTTGTCATTACTGGAGAGGGACAAGTAGATTTTCAAACGGCCTCAGGAAAGACTCCGATGGGGGTAGCTCAGGCTGCGAAATTACAGAATATTCCTACAGTTATTCTTGCCGGATCTATCGGGACAGGTATAGATGTTTTATATCAACATGGAATTGTAAGCGTTAATAGTATTTTAAACAAGCCTATGACGTTGAGTGAAGCCATCGAGAATGCGGCAGATTTACTAGTACAATGTGCAGAACAAGTTGTAAGATCCTTTTTTTACTCTCAAACATTAAAATCTGGAAAGGTGGCCACGTAAATGAAAATTAAACAAACGATCGAAAAAGTTCCTGGAGGTCTCATGGTTGTCCCGTTAATGCTAGGGGCACTACTAAATACTGTTGACCAATTGCATATACCGGTTGTAATGGACTTTTTAAAATCTCTAGGAGTTTCTCAAACACCAGAAGGGAATTATGAGTTTCTAAGAATAGGAGGATTCTCGGAAGCCCTTTTTAAAAATGGCGCACTTGTCTTAATTGCATTATTTCTATTTAGTGCAGGAAGCCAAATGAATGTAAGAGTGGGGGGATCTGCCTTAAAAAAGGGTGTCTTACTTACTACTTCTAAATATTTAACAGGATTAGGGATTGGGGTTTTATTCGGATATCTATTTGATCCAATGGCAGGACTTTTTGGTCTTTCAACAGTGGCTATTATTGCAGCAATGACAAATGGTAATGGTGGAATGTATGCGGCATTAACTGGTCAATATGGAAACCGTTCAGATGTAGGAGCAGTTGCGGTTTTATCACTTAATGACGGTCCTTTCTTTACTCTAATGTCTTTAGGTTTATTAGGTTCCAAATTTCCAGTTATAGCATTTATAGCCGTTTTATTACCTATTGCAATTGGAATGATTCTAGGAAATTTAGACCCTGAAATTCGTGATTTTTTAAAGCCAGGAGAAATTTTACCGGTACCGTTCTTTGCCTTTGCTTTAGGTGCAGGAATGAACTTTGCTAGTTTCTTTAATCCTTCTGTTGTAGCAGCAGGCCTAACACTAGGAATTCTTACTACTGGTCTTACAGCAACTACTGGAATATTAGTATTTAAATTATTTAGAGAAAAAAGTATGATTGCACCAGTCTCAGAAGCTTCTACTGCTGGTAACGCGGTTGGTACTCCAGCAGCAATTGCAGCTGCAGCAGCAGTTGCAGCTGGGGCAGGGATGATGAGTAAGGCTGAGGCAGCTAGCTATGCGGAAATTGCTAACCTAGCAACAGCTCAAATATCAATTTCTGTTTTAACAACAGCTATTTTATGTCCGATTGCTGTTATCCTTGTTGATAAGTATCAAAAGAGAAAAGGGATTGATGGTAAAGTTGAGGTTGTTGCAACCAGCCAAGCTACTCCTCAATCAATTGCAAAATAAAAATTTCACCCCTGAGTACTCTTTCAGGGGTGAGATTATTTTATCGAATAAATTTTCAATAAATTGAAAAAATGTAATACTTCTCTATAAGATCATTTCAAAATAGACCTGCACAAATAACAAAAAGAGAGGGATTTAGTTATGGAAACAACCTTACTATATGGAAAAAACGGTTTAACCGTTAATATACCTGATCATGCCTTTATTGTAGAACCGAATCACTTGCCAGGATTAGATCATGATGAGGAAGCGATAAAAGCTGCTTTAAACGATCCTATTGGTACACCACCTTTAAGGGAAATGGTAAAGTCTACAGATACAGTGGCTATTGTAATTAGTGACATTACCCGACCTACACCGAATCACAAGCTAGTGCCGCTATTGATTCAAGCGCTTGATCATGTCCCTTTGGAAAACTTTGTCATTATTAATGGAACAGGTACTCACCGTGACCAAACAAAAGAAGAATTTGTACAGATGCTAGGGGAATGGGTAGTAGATAATGTACGCATCATTAACAATCAATGTCATGATAAAGAAACATTAGTTAATATTGGTAAGAGTAGGTTTGGGTGTGATGTATATTTAAATAAGGAATATGTAGAAGCTGACTTTCGAATTGTCACAGGTTTTATTGAGCCGCATTTTTTTGCTGGATTCTCAGGGGGCCCAAAAGGAATTATGCCAGGGATAGCCGGAATTGAAACGATTATGACCTTTCATAACGCTAGAATGATAGGGGATGCACGTTCAACTTGGGGCAATATGGTGGATAATCCCGTTCAAGACATGACTCGTGAAATCAATCGGATGTGTAAACCAAGTTTTATGTTAAATGTAACGTTAAATCGTGAAAAAGAAATTACGGCTGTATTCGCTGGTGAATTGTATGAAGCACATGACAAAGGGTGTGCATTTGTGAAACAACATGCAATGATTAGATGTGAGGAGCGATTTGATGTCGTAATTACATCCAATTCCGGATACCCGCTTGATCAAAATCTTTATCAAGCTGTTAAAGGAATGAGCGCTGCACATAAAATCGTAAAAAAGGGTGGAGCGATTATTGTGGCTTCAGAATGTTCTGATGGACTTCCGAGTCATGGTAATTATTCGAAAATATTCGAATTAGCTGAAAGCCCACAGGCTTTATTGGATCTTATTAATGATCCGAATTTTAAGATGTTTGATCAATGGCAAGTTCAAAAGCAAGCCGTCACTCAAGTTTGGGCAGATATCCATGTTTTCTCTCAGCTATCTGATGAACAAGTGCTTGGTACCATGCTAAAACCGAGCCATAATATTGAACAAACGTTGGAGGAATTAAAACAAACTTACGGTGAAAATATGTCGATTGCTGTTTTACCGCTAGGTCCACTAACCATTCCTTACGTCGAAGAGTAAGTGAGGCTGATGGACAATGGAAAAAATCATTTTAATTGCAGATGATATAACAGGTGCATGTGACTCCGGAGTTCAATTTACCCAAAAAGGTTTAAAAGCGGCTGTCTTCTTTGATGAGCCTGCTGTAGGAGATGTTGAAGCTGATGTCATCATTTATGATACGGACAGTAGAGCTTTGAGTCAGCAGGAAGCTTATCAAGCAGTTGATCGTGTGGCTGCAACCTTGAGTGAAGAAGTTGTCGGTATGATATATAAAAAAATAGATTCGACTTTACGCGGAAATATTGGTAGTGAGATAGATGGATTGATGGATAGGCTTTCGTTTGATGTCGCAATTATCGTACCGGCCTTACCTTCTATGGGCAGAATCACAAAAAATGGAATCCATTATTTAAATGGAGAGCCGATAGAAAAAACGGAAATTGCTCAGGATCCTAAGACACCCGTTACAGAATCAAATATAATCAGACTACTATCAAATCAGTCCAAAAGAGAGGCATCTTTATTTCCAAAGGATTTATTAAATCAAGATATTCAGGTAATCTATCAAAAAGCGAAAGAGCTTATTAACGAAGAAAAGACCTTATTTGTTATTGATGCAGAAAACAAACGAGATCTTCAACAAATTGTTACTGGTTTTAAGGATTTACCATTTAGAGTTTTGTGGGTCGGCTCTGCAGGATTAGCAGAGTTTCTTGTACCCAAAAATAATGGAGAACATAAAAGACCAGTAGGGAGAGAAGTAGTTAATAATAAGCAACCGGTATTGATTGTTTCTGGTAGTCGCTCTAGTGTGGCCAAACGCCAGGTTGAAACGTTACAGGAATTGTCATCTGTAAATATAGTAAGCTTAATTCCTGATAATCTCTTAGAAAAAGAGGAGAGAGAATTAGAAATAGTAAAGTGCCAAGAGGAATTGATAGTCCATTTGAAAAATAAACAGGATGTCGTTGTTAATGTCGAAAAGGTACAGCGTACTTCTTTATCAAAACACCCAAACCTCCCCTATGTAATTGTCGAAGCATTAGGGAAAATAGTTAAAAAAGCTGTTAGTCAATTTCAACTTCAAGGAATCATTTTAACTGGAGGAGATACGGCAAAATCAATCTCTAGAGAACTTGGTGTGACGGGGATAGAGTTAATTGATGAAGTCGAGAGGGGCTTGCCCTTATCGCGAATGATTGGTGGCCCCCGTTTACTTACGGTAACAAAAGCTGGTGCATTCGGATCGGAGATGTCCCTTTACAACGCGTTACAACAATTAAAAGGAGAAGGTAATCAATGAAACCAATTATTGCTATTACAATGGGTGATGCAGCCGGCGTTGGCCCAGAAATAATAATTAAAGCACTAGAAAATCAAGCTATTTTTGACATGTGTAACCCTGTGGTAATAGGTGATAGCACCATATTAACCCGGGCAGTAAATTTTGTAGGGTCTGAGCTTAAAATCAATTCTATTTCAGAAACGGAAGAAGCAAGGTATGAGCAAGGGACGGTGGAATGCCTTGACTTAAAGCTTTTAAGTGACCAACTGCCTGTAGGAAAGGTATCCAAAGAGGCAGGGAATGCCTCATTTCGATACCTAGAAAAAGCCATTTCTCTAGCAAAGGAACAAAAAATTGATGCCATATGTACGGCACCTTTAAATAAAGAGGCACTTCATCTTGCAGGTCATCTTTTTCCAGGACATACAGAAATTCTGGCCGAATTGACTGGAACAGAAGACTTTGCCATGATGCTAACCGCACCTAAATTAAGAGTCATTCATGTAACAACTCATGTTGGTTTAATAAAAGCAGTGGAAATGATTAATCCGACACGGGTTTATAATGTTATTCAACTAGCGGACCAGACGTTGAAAAAAGCTGGAATTCCTTCTCCTAAAATCGCCGTTTGTGGAATCAATCCACATGCGGGTGAGAATGGATTATTTGGAAATGGGGAAGAGGAGGAAAAAATTACTCCTGCTGTGCAAAAGGCAGTATTGGAAGGGATTGAAGTAGTAGGACCACTTCCGGCTGATACACTTTTCTTTAGGGCAACTCGAGGCGATTTTGACATGATTGTCGCCATGTATCATGATCAAGGCCATGGGCCGATAAAAGTATTAGGCCTGGAATCAGGCGTCAATATTACAGTAGGACTGCCAATCATTCGAACAAGTGTGGATCACGGTACAGCATTTGATATTGCGGGTAAAGGTATTGCAAGCGAAGAGAGTCTAGTGGAGGCAATAAGACAGGCAGTTGAGCTTGCCCCAAAACATGGATAAAGGGTGATTAAATTGCTAGAAATGAAATATAACAAACTTCAAGGAATATTAAGAGAAATGAAAACAGTAGTCATCGCCTTTTCTGGCGGGGTAGACAGTACCTTTTTATTGAAGGCAGCACTCGATACTCTTGGCCGGGAAAACGTATTGGCTGTAACAGCAGATAGTGAGACCTACCCTTTTGAGGAATTACAAGAAGCTATTAAACTTGCCGAACAGCTGGGGGCAAAACATGAGGTAATTCAGACATCGGAATTAAATATTCCAGGTTATTCTGAGAATACATCAAACCGCTGTTATTTTTGTAAAAAAAGCTTGTTTGAGCATCTTGTACCAATTATGGTAGAAAATAACTACAATAATGTAGCTTTCGGGCTAATCGCAGACGATCTTGGGGAACATAGGCCAGGAACAAAGGCGGCGAGAGAATACAATGTAAGGGGACCACTTCAAGAAGCAGATCTCTATAAAAGTGAAATTCGTGAGCTGTCACAACAAATGAGTCTACCTACCTGGGATAAGCCTTCCTTTGCTTGCCTATCATCAAGGATTGCTTATGGAGAGCACATTACGATAGAAAAATTAAAAAAGATAGATAAATCTGAACAAGCTATTCGAGCCCTTGGAATTCGGCAAGTGCGGGTACGTACCCATGGTGAGATTGCTAGAATTGAAGTAGAACCACAAGAAATGCAACACTTAATGGAACATCATCAAGAAATCACAACGAAACTTCAAGAATTTGGATATACGTATGTCACGATGGATCTTATTGGTTATAAAAGTGGCAGTATGAACAAAGTTTTGCAAGAGGTTGAGAGGTAGAAAACGAGATGGGAAGTCTTTTGGGAGTTTTAGGAATAGGATTTTTATTGGGACTTAAGCATGCTTTAGAACCTGACCATATTATTGCGGTATCTACAATAGCAGGCAAGCAGAAATCACTTTTTCATTCCAGTTTTTTAGGTGTTTTTTGGGGGCTAGGACATACCTTGACCTTACTAGGCGTATTTCTTATTTTAGCACTTACAAAAGGAAGTATCCCTCAAAAGTGGGGCATGGCATTCGAAATGGGCGTAGGTGTTATGCTCATTTACCTAGGAATTCTTTCTTTTCTAACGTTAAAAAAGAATCATATAAAGAAACCTACTAAAGAAAACAAACAATTTTTCTTAAAATCTATGTTCATTGGTCAAATCCATGGACTAGCAGGAAGTGCTGCAATGACATTGCTAGTTGTATCGGCAGTTGATTCCATTAGAAGTGCGGTTCTTTATATTGGGGTGTTCGGTGCTGGTACCATACTTGGGATGCTTCTGTTTACCTTTGTTATCAGCCTACCATTTGTTTTTTCAGGCAAAACGCAAAAGCTGGACCGTATATTAACAGGTTCTGCAGCAATCATTAGTATTTGTTACGGAATTTACTATATCTATTTAATGGGATATCAAGAAGGCTTCTTTATTTAATACGAAACTTTAAGACAGCAGGTGAAATCATGAGGAAATTTGAAGATTTAGGATTTAGTAAAGTAGATATTGATCGAGAAAGACGTACCGGATATCCTGAAGTGATTTATGGAGAAGGGAAAACCGCGGAACAAATTAATCTTATCATGGAGAAGCTGATTGAATCTCACGGTAAAGTAATGGTTACACGTTTATCAGAAGAGAAGGCCGCTTTACTGTTAGATAATTATCCTTCCGCACACTATGATGCAGTATCTCGAATCTTGCTTTACGGTTCAGCTTCCAGGCAATATCACGGTGAAGTGATGGTAATGTGTGCAGGTACTTCTGATTTACCTGTTGCAGAAGAAGCCGCGATTACTGCAGAGTGGATGGGATGTAAAGTAAAACGACTTTATGATGTCGGTGTAGCAGGTATTGATCGTTTACTAGCCTATCGCGATGAGATTACCAAAGCTAGTGTTCTAATTGTGGTTGCAGGGATGGAAGGCGCATTGCCTAGTGTTGTGGGTGGATTGGTCAAGCGCCCAGTTATTGCTGTACCTACTTCTGTTGGATATGGAGCACACCTCCAAGGATTAACTCCTCTTTTGGGGATGTTGACATCCTGTGCTTCAGGAATGAGTGTGGTAAATATTGATAATGGATTCGGAGCAGCATATCAGGCAGCACTCATCCTTCAGCTCGCTTCAGAGGGGGTAAACAATGAACATACTATATCTTGATTGCCAATCTGGAATTTCTGGAGATATGACATTATCAGCATTGATCGATTTAGGAGCGGATATAACTTATATTAGAGAACAATTGATGAAGCTGCCAATCGATCCTTTTTCTTTAAATGTGAAGCAAGTAGACAAGAAAGGAATGTCTGCAAAACAGCTTGACCTTCACTTTAAAGAAGAAGTACATGTTCATGATGCGCATTTGCATGACCATGGACACCATCACCATCATGAAGATCATAGCCATTCACATAGCGGGCACCATCATCATCATGTAGACCATAGTCACACACATGGCGAACACCATCACCATCACGGAGGACATGAACACTCACATAGTGAGCACCATCATCATTCACATAGAAAAGCTTCAACCATTCTAAATATGATAAACGAAAGCGAGTTACCTCTTAGAGTTAAGGAGAGAAGCAGTGCTGTTTTTCAAGTGATAGCTGAGGCAGAGGGAAAAATACATGGCATGGATCCAAGAGATGTCCACTTTCATGAGGTAGGGGCAATGGACTCGATTATAGATGTAATTGGGGTATGTTTGGCCCTAGAGAATTTAGATATTAATAAGATTATTGCTTCACCAGTTCCAACTGGATATGGAAAAGTCATGATGGCACATGGTCTATACCCTATTCCTGCGCCAGCTACTGCTGAAATTCTACGAGGTGTTCCTTTAGCCGATTTTCATGTAAAGGGAGAATTAACGACCCCAACAGGAGCTGGATTTTTAAAAGCTCTAGTTGATGACTATGGCCATATGCCTGCCATGTCTATAGAGCGTATTGGATATGGGGCTGGAAAAAAGAATTTCGAACACCCGAATGTATTGCGGGTTCTTCTTTTTCAGGCAAAGGATGAACCTCAAAGGGAAACTATATCTATATTAGAATGTCAGTTAGATGATATAACAGGGGAAACCTTGGGTTATGTCATGGAAAAGGTTATAAAAAACGGAGCACTAGATGTTTTTTTTACTCCAATAACAATGAAAAAAAGTAGACCAGGTTCTCTTATTACTGTTCATACAAAGCCACAGGATAGTCTAGCAATGGAAGATCTATTGCTTAAAGAAACCAGTACTTTTGGTGTTCGTAAGTCTGAATGGTCACGAAGAATCCTATCACGTCGATTTGAAAAGATAGAAACTATTTATGGAAATTTAACAGTTAAAATTGGATACGAGGGTGGCAAGATTTATAAAATAACACCCGAATATGAAGAAATAAAAGAAGCAGCAATTGCATTCAATGTACCTCTTTTGGAAGTCTATTCAGTCCTTCAGGCGGAAGCAAGAAAGATGATTGAGTTAAACGCAACGTTGTAAAGTAAGTAGTATTAAGAAAATTAACTTTAAAAAAGATCTTCTATTTCAAACAAAGAATAGAAGATCTTTTTAATGAAAATTATCAAAATGGAATTAATGTTCTTGTAACTCGTTTACAGTAACAAATGTATATCCCTGCTCCGTTAGTGCCTTTAGTATCCCTTCAATCGCTTTTAGCTCTTCGCCAGTTTGGTCATACATCGGATGCATCAAGATAATTGATCCAGGTTTTATATTTTTCTTCACATAATTAATTTTATCAGTTGTGGATGAGTAATAGCTATCGGGTTCCAAACTCCACATAATTGTATCTCGATGATGTGTATAGAGGTAATATGGGAATCCGATTAGTTTTTTACCATTAGGTGGACGGACATCAATTTCACCCTTATAGCCTGCTTCACGGATTAGCTGATCCGTTTTTTCTATTTCTTTCTTTATATATGACGGTGTTTTGAATACCATTCGATTATGCGAATATGTGTGATTTCCTAGCTGGTGACCAGCTGTAGCTATTTTCCCCGCTTCCACAGGGTACTGTTCCATATCGTGACCAATGAGGAAAAAAGTAGCCTTTGCCTTGTATTGTTCTAATAATGGAAGAATAGAATTTACATTTTTAGACGGTCCATCGTCAAAGGTTAAAGCAACTACCTTTTGGTTGGTCTCCACTTTATCCGTAAGTCCGCCAAACAATTGGAATGTTCGCATATTCATTAATTTATAGGTACCGAAAAGTAAAAACAAAACAAGTATAATCAACGTTATTATAAGTATTATTCTTCTTTTTTTCATTAAAAAGACCTTTCTTGAAGAGATTTCTTTCAATTATAGCAAAAAGAAGAGATTGTTCGAACCTCACTAGAAATCTTTCCCTTGTGAAACATTATTATCTAAAGCCTACTTATATAAAGCGGCGCAAAAAGGTTGCTCTAGACCCACCCGACTGTTGGTTGTTATGATATGGAAGGAATTTGTGGGGAGGTCAGGAGAATGGATGACCAGAAATATAAAGACCTTAGATTAGGGGAACGAGGCGCAATGATAAGTATTGTTGCCTATCTTATTTTATCAGCTGTAAAACTAGTTATCGGATATATGAGTGATTCAGCTGCCTTAAGAGCTGATGGACTAAATAATACAACAGACATTATTGCATCGATTGCTGTCCTTATCGGGTTAAAAATATCGCAACGACCGCCTGATAACGATCATGGGTATGGCCATTGGAAGAGTGAAACCATCGCCTCTATGGTGGCTTCGTTTATTATGATTGCCGTTGGTATCCAGGTGTTGACGGATGCCATTCCCGCTATGTTTCGGGGGAGGAATGAGTCTCCTGATATGCTTGCTGCCTATGTAGGGATAGCTTCAGCGGTCGTTATGATAGGTGTTTATCTTTATAACAAAAAATTAGCGATAAAAATTAATAGCAAAGCCGTGATGGCCGCTGCCAAAGATAATCTTTCTGATGCATGGGTAAGTATAGGAACGGCTGTGGGAATCATTGGATCACAATTACATATGCCTTGGCTTGATACATTAACGGCAATTATCGTAGGAGTTTTGATCTGTAAAACAGCTTGGGATATCTTTTTGGAAACTTCTCATGAACTTTCAGATGGATTCGATGAACATAAGATTCAGCTCTACCAAGAGGTCATTACAATGCTAGATGGTGTGAAAGGCATTAAAGAATTGAAAGGGAGAAACTACGGAAATAATGAAGTCATCGATGTGGTGATTCTCGTTCATTCCACATTAGATGTCCGAGCTGCGCATGACATTGCCACCCGTGTAGAAAAAGTATTGATGAGAGACTATGGTGTCTATGATGTTCATGTCCATGTAGAGCCGGATTATGAAAAGGTGAGGGGATAGATTCGCAAAGGAAAAAGTGAATATTAAAAACTAGAAAAGCAGTGTGCTTGAATTCTAAAGGATTCCGTTTTCGAGTGCTTTCTTAATTTAAAGGCCCAAGAATTGACGTCTGTCTTTTTCTTCATTTATTTTTCTACGAAACTTCATTCACTTTACCCAATCTGATAAATAGACGGAAAAATTCCGCTTATTTAATAAATTTTAGTAAAAAAAGCTAAAATAGACGGAGAAATTCCGCCTATTGACTCGAAAAATGCGAAAATGGGAGATTTTCCTTTGCATAACCGGAAAAATTCCGCTTATATAACCCAAAAATGAGCTCCATTCTGCATTTAACCGGAAAATCTCCGCTTATTTTACTCTTGCTGGATCCTCGATTCAGGACAAGGCATCTTATTTAAAAGGGAGTGCGTATTAAAAGAACATCATACTGATGCATTACGGTGAACTCTTTCAAAGTAGGTAAGGTTTTACCTGTTTTTTACCGGCAATAGCGCGCAGCTTTCTTAAATACGCATAACCCAAAGAGAAGAAAAGCTAGGAAGCCGATTAACGCAATAAGAATATTTAAAATATGACCAAGATATCCTAGTTCAAGTAAGTTGAAGAAATCAGAAATGACCCCTAAAACTGCAAGTAGCAACCATATCACACCAGTTAAAAATCCAAGGAAAACACCAAAAATACTACAGTGAGAATGACATTTACCATGATCCTGTCCCATAGAGATTCACCTCCTGTCATGGTTGTTCAACAATATAATATGCGTGACATGAAGTGCTTGTTTATTAGAACACCAAAAAGAGGCTTGTATACTTTTAGGAATTGTTTGTTATCATTTTAGAGTAGATAAAGTTGCCTTAAGATTGTTATAAGTATAATAATTACAACATTAATAAAACCTATTGAAGCAAAGCACAACCTGAATTAGAATGGTATCTATTCCTTAAATATTTATAACATTATTATCCTTGTATAATATCAGTGTCGTTGGTCTGATAGTTTCTACCTGGCAGCCGTAAAATGCCGGACTACAAGGAAGTATGAAGAAACGTAGTCTTTTGTCAGGTTGACTTAGATGAATTAATTCTGTTTTAAAAAAACAGTCCTTACTTTTTCATGCTTTCTGTCTGGTGGCGGAAGGTCTGAAAAGGGAAGGACTTTTTCTATTTGAAATAAACGTTTTAGGAAATGATAAACAAAAGGAGTGAGTAGCGTGTATTTTTTGTTGAATGTAGTTGGAGTACTAGTTGTTATGGGCCTCGTTTATTTATGCTCACCTAATAAAAGAAACGTAAAATGGAAGTCCATTTTGACATTGTTGGTAGCTGAGTTTGGGATTACTTGGTTTATGTTATCGACGAAAATTGGGTCATGGATTATTAATAAAATAGCTTCTTTCTTTACCTGGTTAATTGCCTGTGCCAACGAAGGGATTTCATTTGTTTTCCCATCTGTCATGGCGAATGAACATGTAGATTTCTTTTTTAGTGCGCTAATGCCGATTATTTTCATTATTACGTTCTTCGATATCTTAACCTATTTTGGAATTTTAACCTGGATTATTGATAAGGTGGGCTGGGTCATTTCAAAATTATCCGGCTTGCCAAAGCTGGAGAGTTTCTTCTCTATTCAGATGATGTTTCTTGGCAATACGGAAGCACTCGCTGTTATCCGTCAGCAAATGATCGTTCTAAAAGAACATCGACTGTTAACGTTTGGAATCATGAGTATGAGCAGTATCAGCGGCTCTATTATTGGGGCGTACTTAACGATGGTACCAGCGACGTATGTATTTGTGGCGATTCCGTTGAATTGTTTTAATGCCCTCTTGATAGCAAACATGCTAAATCCTGTTGAGGTGAGTAAAGAGGAAGACATCGTGTATGTTCCTTCTAAGGAAGAAAGAAAAGATTTCTTTTCAACGATATCTAACAGTATGCTTGTCGGAATCAAAATGGTCATTGTTATTATGGCGATGGTCATTGGATATGTAGCTTTAACTGCTGGTGTAAACGGAATCTTAGGATTCATTGTGAAAGGCTTAACCATTCAAAAGATTTTCTCTGTTATCTTTAGTCCATTTGCCTTTTTGCTTGGCTTAGGGGGAGATGATGCGATGTATGTGGCACAGTTAATGGGAATCAAGCTTGCCACCAATGAGTTTGTTGCAATGATGGACTTAAAAGGTAAGCTCAGTGGGTTGGCTCCGCATACGGTTGCGGTGGCGGTCACGTTCCTAACCTCATTTGCTAACTTTAGCACAGTCGGTATGATTTATGGTACGTTTAACTCTATTTTGGGTGAAGATAAATCAAATATCATCGGGAAGAATGTGTGGAAGCTACTAGTAAGCGGTGTAGGAGTATCCTTACTAAGCGCAATGATTGTTGGATTATTCGTTTGGTAATAAGCATTTTGGAGCATTTTGGGGACAGTCCCCCGCTGCGTTACCGCAGTGGGGGACTGTCCCCTTTTTTTATGATATGATTTTACATAGACGCAATAATGATGCAAGTTTGTCTGTGCCTAAGGCAAGGATAAATATGAGTACACCCTATTTTATGTGGAGGATTTTTCTTGATTACTCTCATCAAACCACTGATTGTAAATATTACGATATTATTATCTTTTACTTTTAATATGAATTTGTTTTTACCGTTTCAATCTAAAGCTCCTATATTATTAAAACAAAAAGTCATTTATGGGTTAGTAGGAGCTCTAGGTGCACTTTTCTGCATGATTTATCCTATTCGGACCTTAGGAGAGACGCATTTTGATTTAAGGATGGTTGCTATCATCATCCTTACTTTGTATGGTGGCTGGATCCCCGGTAGCATTATTTTAGTTAGCACATGTTTAATTCGATATTTCATTGGTGGAAAGTTTCTTTTAACGGGTATCCTAGTTTGCGTTGTCGCTTTTTTATGTGCGTTAGCATGGAGGCGGCCATTTTTAAAAGCAAACGCTAGGCTTGCGGCGGGATCAATTGTCGTTGGTTGCTATCTTGTTCTTTATATTACCATTCTGTATTTTAGAGTTCGTTTTTTAGAATTACACTTTTATTTAACTTACTTTATTGCTTTTTATTTAACCACCATAGCCCTAATCTTTGTGATTGAAAGTTTGATAAAAATTAATAAGCAGTTTGAAGAAATGGTGTATATGGATAAGCTGACAATGGTTGGGCAGCTTACGGCTTCGATTGCGCACGAAATTCGAAATCCACTGGCAACCGTTAGAGGCTTTATTCAATTTTTAAGTACAGATACAAAGGATGAGCAATTGAAGAAATACTCCCCATTAATTCTTGAAGAACTAGACCGGACGAACAGTATTATTACTAATTATTTGAAAGTGGCGAAGCCCGAACCATTTCAATTAACTGTTGTCTCCTTACATGATGTCTTAAGTGATTGTGTCCAACTATTGAGACCGCTTGCGACATATTCGAATGTTGTCATCGAATATGATAATACCCAACCATACTATATCAATGGGGATGAGCCACATTTAAAGCAAGCACTCATGAATGTTATGAAAAATGGGATTGAGTCCATAGTTTATCATGGGAAGATCAAGATTGAGCTGCAAGCAGACTACATAAAACGACAGGTGGAAATTAGCATCCAAGATAATGGAAGAGGAATGACCCCTGAAGAGTTAAGAAACATCGGTCTCCCTTTTTACACAACTAAGTCGAAGGGAACAGGACTAGGTAGTATGGTAACCAACAAACTGATCCGTGAAATGAATGGCTCCATTGAGTACAAAAGTGAAATCAGCAAAGGTACAACCGTTACAATTGTCTTTCCGTTAAGCAAATAAAAAGGTGCCTGTCCCCCAACGCTTTAAAGCGTTGGGGGACAGGCACCTTTTTATAGTATGGGTGAGAGTTTTTGAAATATTTCTTTTACCATGGATTTAATTTCATCGTAGTCTAAATTTGGTAGTAATTCGGGTCGTAGCACTTGGAAGCATTTAGCCAAGTAGTAATCATATAGAGCACGTTCTAATGTCAGTTCCTCATCCATTAAAAAAGAGGTATTGATTAGTTTATTTAAGACGGCTTCGTCTTGCATTATGAGAAGTGCCGGATTTAATTCATTAAAGGAGCCTGATTCCATTCCAGTTTGATAAAACGAATGAATGGCTGCCATTTGTTCTTTTCGTGCCTGCTTCTTTTTTTCATAAAGTGATAAGCAGCTGATTTGAAGGTCTTTTAAGAAAACTTCAGAGGAATAGGCAGCCGAAAAAACGGCATGTTCGAAGACCTTTTGAAGACGTTGGGAATAGGAAAGCTCTGTATTGGAAATCATTTGACCTGCTTCATAAATATAGGAAATGCAAAAATCATTTAACTCCATAAGGATGTCTTCTTTTGAAGAGAAATAGTTATACAGAGAGGCTCGACTCATGTTCATTAACTGAGCAATTTCTTGGATAGATAAAGACAAGAATCCCTGAGTCCGAATCACTTTTATGATCTTCTTAATATGGGATTGTCTCATCAGTAATCGATCTTCAGTTGATATTTTTCTCATAGTCCACACTCTCTTTCCATCAAAAATTATAACATAAACCAATTGGGAATTTCTTTACATCAACGCCAAGTTTTTTTAGTTTACAAAGATGAAAAAGAGGAGTAAAGTAATCCATTGTTAACACTTTGGACATTATATGATTATTTTGTCTAAAATAAAATCAGTAATACACTTTAACCCCATGAAGTTAGAGAGCTTGGGCAAAATAAGAATAGATTACATTACATTCACAAGAAGAGAAGAGGAGAATACACCTATGACAACAGCTACATCATCAAGACAACTCATAAATGACTTTAATCAAATTCTTAAAGGTCGCCGGTCTATTAAAAATTATGATAAATCTGTAAAAATCAGCCGTGAGGAAATGACTGAAATCCTAACGTTAGCGACACTGGCGCCATCATCCGTTAACATGCAGCCATGGCGTTTTCTTGTTATTGAAAGTCCTGAAGCAAAAGCGACACTGGCGCCACTTGCTAAATTTAACCAAAACCAAGTGGATACTTCATCTGCAGTTATTGCGGTATTTGGTGATTTGAACAATTTTGAGAAAGCGGAAGAAATCTATGGTTCTGCCGTAGAGAAAGGTTATATGCCTCAAGATGTTAAGGAGCGAATCCTCACTTCTTTCGCAGGCTACTACGAGAACATTTCACGTGAGGAAATGAAAGACGTGGTGTTAGTCGATGGTGGACTTGTGTCTATGCAATTAATGCTGGCAGCTCGTGCGTTTGGATATGATACAAACCCTATTGGCGGTTATGAAAAAGACCAAATTGCAGAAGCATTCGGTTTAGATAAAGATCGATATGTTCCAATTATGCTTATTTCCATCGGAAAATCAGCGGATAGTGGGTATCCATCTGTACGTCTCCCAGTTGCTCAAGTCGCACAATGGAAGTAAGGAAAGAGCCTAAATCATTGATAAATGAGAGAGGATGACTTAACGATGATTATTATTCATGCTACATTTCATATTAATCCAACCATGCAGGATCAATTTTTAGAAGGTATTCAACCCTTGATTGCTGCATCAAGAGCAGAAGAGGGAAACATCTCCTACCGTCTTCAAAAGGATGTAGAAAGTGAAAACATCTTTACCATGGTGGAAATTTGGCGGGATAAAGATGCTGTTGCAAGCCACAACGCAAGTGAGCCGTTCACCACATTTGTAGCAACGGCAAAAAAATTTCTCACTGCACCACTAGATGTAAAAGCATTCGAAGGACAACCGCTGAAATAAAAAAGGTGCCTGACCCCCGCCGCGTTAACGCATTACCACGCTGGGGGTCAGGCACCTTTTGTCATATTTAATCATCTTCTGTATAGGCTTCAGTGGTCGTGTCCATGCATTCCCAACATTCACATCTGTTCCTCTCAAATTTAGACAATTCCTTTCCACATGAAATACAAACATCCATATCCATCGGCATATCTCCTTTCAAGTGAAAGTTTTTATCTCTATATACCCATTTATATTCATTTGAAAGCTTGTTAGAGAACTTGTTTACAGCATAGCCGCTAATATATTTTTAAAGCTTTCTCAAATAAGCCACTGCTTTTGGTGTATAAATCTCTACAGATCCCATTAGGTTAAAGTAACTAGTCATAGTAACTTTTGAAAGGGATACGCTAAAGAAAACAACATTCAACTGTTAGGGGCTAATAAGTATGAAGGTTTTATCGATGATCCAACCATGGGCAAGTCTCTTTGTTCTTAGAGAGAACCAATACGAAACCAGGTCGTGGAAGACAAATTATCGTGGCCCAATGGCCATTCACACTAGTTTGAAAATTGATAAGGCTGTCTCCAATCATATTGCCATTCAGAAGTTGCTAGGTAAACATGGATACACAACTGAAAATTTGCCAACCGGGAAAATTATTGCTGTTTGTGAACTTGTCAATTGCATAAAAGTAACGGAACATAACCAAACCTGGGCAGTCCTAGAGGATGGACGAATCGTAGAAGGAAATGACTTTTTTCTAGGGGACTTTCGAGTAGGTGGATATGCGTGGGAAGTGAAAGATATGAAATTACTGGATGAGTGGATCCCGACAAAGGGAAAACTAGGATTATGGGAGCATCCATTTTAGGGTGCCTGACCCCCGCTGCGTTACCGCATTAATATGCTGGGGGACAGGCACCTTCTTTGGGCCAAGTTGGAACTTATTTTGTTTTCATTCGTATAAATAGTACAAAGATTAAAGGGAGTTGTGGAATTTTGTTCTTAGAAGAACTGCAGCCTGAGGAGAAAAAGGCGTTTCTTGAACTTGCTACGCTGATATCAACCATTGATGGCAAATTATCTATATATGAACATACTGTTTTAAAAAAGTTTAAAAAGGAAGTTGAGCTAGAGGATTATCAGATAAAAGGTCAGGCAATAGAGGATATTTTAGCGATATTTCAATCTGAACGCGCTAAAAACATCGTTTTAACAGAACTCCTGCAATTGATTTATTCAGATGGAGTATTTCATGAACAAGAAAGTGAATCTGTCCGCATCATTAAGGAGTACTTCGGCTTCGATCCACATGAATTCGGAAGCTTTAAGGATTGGATTGGTAAAATTAACGAGCTTTCCGGTAAAGATTCTCATTCAGTGTAATTGACACTTTTAGCCTTATATCCATTTAACAAACGAAACGCTCAGAGCAATATTTTTCTCTGAGCGTTTATTGTTTTTTCGAATGGAAGCTTATAAGAATCGTATTCGTACCTCTTTCGTTAGGGGTGCATTGTATTAGGTTAATCATGGTTTGCCGAGATTTGTATCTACTGTCATGGATGAGTCAGCAGGTCTCTCTCCATTCTGTAAGTCGGCAACAGTCAAGCCAAAATCCATTTGTAAATGAGGATAATCTTTAAATTGAGCCCAATCACCGCCCCATTCAAACCCTAAAGCTTTTGCCATTACTACAACCTCAGTCCAATCGGATTTCCCATTTTTATTTCCATCAAAGTTCATATCCCAAATGACATTTCCTGAAGGATCCTTTAGCGCAAAATCAACGGCAAGACCAAAATTGTGATAAGACTCTCCTCCTTTTGCATACGTTACAATCGTTCCTTCAGTCGATCGACCTTTCTCATATAGCCGATCCTGATCTTCCGCACTGCGGAAGCCATCCGTAATCATGACCCTAATTCCTTTACTTGCGGATTGTTGGATTAATTGATCGCTGCGTTCCTTCACAATTGGATGGAGTTCAGTTGGAAAAGAAACAGACTGCTTTGTATTCAAATCGGATATAGGATTTTCTTCCATAAAGAGAAGGATGATAATAAGAGCAAAAGAAATGATAAACAATAAACTTCCTATTCGTTTTAACTTCAAAACTATATTCCTCTCGTATATAAAAATGGCTTCTTAATTAAGACGTAAAGTACAGCCGCATTGTTTCATTTCTTTGCTTCCTAACTTTTGGGTATCTGTCTTCGGAGACCCATTAAAGATTCGGTAAAAAAACTAATCAAACGTTTGATTAAAAAAGCTAGAGGCCATGTGAACAAGGGTTGAAAAACTAATCAAACGTTTGATTAAAACGCTGGAGACCTTGGGACACAAGGGTTGAAAAAACTAATCAAACGTTTGATTAAAAAAGCTAGAGGCCATGTGAACAAGGGTTGAAAAACTAATCAAACGTTTGATTATAATGCTGGAGTCCTTGGTACACAAGGGCTGAAAAAACTAATCAAACGTTTGATTAAAAAAGCTAGAGGCCATGTGAACAAGGGTTGAAAAACTAATCAAACGTTTGATTAAAAAAGCTAGAGACCTTGGGACACAAGGGTTGAAAAAACTAATCAAACGTTTGATTAAAAATGCTATAGGCCATGTACACAAGGGTCGAAAAACTAATCAAACGTTAATTAAAAGGCCATATTCGCAAAGTTTGTTGGTATTCACATTATAGTTTTTATTGTAGTCGCACATTTTCGGACATGTTTCTCTTGAATCTATCAACCCTGTCAGAAGTTAGCCCATGTTCTGACAGAGTTAACCTAAAATTCATCAGCCCTGTCAGAAGTTAGCCCATGTTCTGACAGAGTTGACCTAAAATTCAATAACCCTGTCAGAAGTAGATTCATGTTCTGACAGAGTGGACTTAAAATTCATCAACTTTGTCAGAAGTACTTTTAAATTAGGAACAAAATTGATAGTGAGCAACAATGTATATGAAAAGAGCTTAATTGAAAAGCTGGAGGCCAGTGTGCGCGAAGGTTGAAAAAACTAATCAAACGTTTGATTAAAAGTTTCCATGGACTCCGCATTTCTCCTTACATGATAAGCATGAATTCGACTTCGACTTCGAGAATTGCCCAGCTCTGCGCCTAGCACCTCGGGTCAAATAACCTACTGCAATTAAAGTCAAAGAGCGACTTT
>NZ_JBCNAC010000090.1:0-24041 GCF_050477885.1 Neobacillus rhizosphaerae | reverse complement strand
AGGCGCTTCCGCTTTTCTTAAATGCATACAATCACTTCACGAATAAATACACTTTTCTTCGCAACCGCACGATCGATTATGGAAAACCCCGCTTCTAAAAGGATCTCATCAATGGGTTCAACCGTGACCACGACTACCTTGTCTGCAAACCTCCGCGCACTTTGAAGCATTTCTAACTGGACTTCAGGGGATATCACAGAACACAAATTATAAGGCAAATCGATAATAGCAACATCATAATGACCGGTAATATCACGCATATCCGCCAAGGTTATTTTTCCATCATAGCCAAAGTGCGCCATGTTTTCTCGAGCTCCAGGAAGGATCAGCTGATTTCGGTCGCTTCCAACGATATCAATTCCCATGGAACGAGCTTCAACTAGAACCGTTCCAATCCCACAACAAGGATCAATAGCCTTAATGCCATCTGGATTTGGAATGGCTATGTTTACGACCGCTCTTGCCACACGAGTGCTAAGCGCTGTGGAGTAACTATGCGGCTTCTGTTGATGGCGAAACCAAACAGACTCACCTTCCAAATAATCACCGAATGCCCATCTTCCATTGACATTCATCACACCAAACACTCGCTCAGGCTGGCGGAGATCGGCTTTACCATTGACATGTAAACCAACGGCCCGTTCAATAGCCCGACGCCTCTCGAAACTTACTTCTTCACTTTTGGGCTGTCCATTATTTTTCACATATGTGACTTTAAATGTTGCCCCGCATAATTCTAAAGTCTGTACCTGTATAAAAAGATCCTCAAGGATTTCTGCTTCAAATAACACAGTAATTCTTTCCTTAATAAAAGGGCTCCGGCTCGGATCAATTTTTAGGAAGCTTTCCAAGACATGCGAGGGTGATTCCTCTCCGAACAAAGAGCGCATTTCTAAAGCACACAAAGAGCGTTCATCCTCAGAATGTGCATAAGTGTATATATAGGTCGTTCGTTTTTGTGGAGTACTATCTACATCTACTGCGTGTGCCAACTGTAAACTATCTATTTTATCCACCTCAAGTGTTAGTACTACTTCAATTCTGATTAATTATATCAGTAAAGACCAAAATATTATCATCACCAAAATTTGGTATAAATAAAAAATCCACCGTACCGTTAGGCTAGGTGGACTGTTAAGTTAAAGTAAGTATTTTTTAATCTTAAAGACGATATCCATCCGCCAAAAAGGAAAAACGGTCTCCAAGCAAATCTCCATCACTAACAGGAAAAAATCTCCCCAACCTCACACTTTTCTTTATAATTACAGCTATTACACCGTTTCGATTCCTTCATCTCAAACTGCTCTTTATCAAGTGGCTTATTCTTTACAGGATCCTCTAAATAGTTCAGCATATGATAGATGCTATCATTCATCAGCTGTTGAGCCGAGTCTATTTCGAACGGAGTCAATTGATACTCCTGGCTCTTACCCGATAACAAATATTCATTACGCAAGACAATATCTTCGACTGGTATTTTGTGTTCTCTTGAAAGAAAGAGGGCATAAAACGCAAGCTGTTTCCGGTCATCCTCTGACTCTTTCCCCGTTTTCCAGTCGACCACAATCCATTTTTCATGATTTACATCTTTATAAACAAAGTCCAGCACCACGAAAACATCCACTCCGTTGACTTCAAAGGTCTGAAAATCCTCGGAATGTAACACATGCATTTCTATCTTTGTCAGGATATCTTGATAGGTTTTACTTGTGAAAAAATTTTTCATGCACATCTCTAATTTAATTTTAGCAGCACTGATTTCTTCAGGGCTAAGACCATCTCCATAGTAGATTTCATGCAGCATTTGATGCCTCTTCGGTTTTTGAAACCAATGCTGACGGAACTTAGTCGAATCGAGATAGGCTCTGTTAAGATTCTGGGTAACCATCCCCATCAACTCATTTTCACTCAATAAACCTTTCCCATTAAGGAAATTCTTAAGCTGTCGATCAATGACCTTATGGATCTCATCTCCCAAAAGAATAGGGATATTTTTAATGTTTTTTAAACGGTAAGCTGACTTGTTTTCTTCCGGAGACTCATACAGCCATCCATTATGAGATTCATAGTATTGATGGTAATACTTTCGGGCGCACTCTAAAAAAGTCTTATGCCTGGAATTTGACCACGAGAAATCGGGGTAATCACGGTGAACGTACATAGAATGCTCCTCCATTAAAGCTAGAATATATAAGAGAATTATATTTTCTGGAGGTGCCGAATAGCAAATAGAACATTTTGGATGAGATTAAC
The DNA here is from genome assembly GCF_050477885.1 of Neobacillus rhizosphaerae. GTDB lineage: Bacteria > Bacillota > Bacilli > Bacillales > Cytobacillaceae > Neobacillus > Neobacillus rhizosphaerae_A. Next base: position 21,788 of record NZ_JBCNAC010000090.1, on the reverse strand, counting down.
GTTTGTCTACTTTATTAAGTAGACCCTGTTAAGTTTTACTGGTACATTTATGAGCACCTTATTCTTAACACTAAATTTACAATGTTCGTCTATTATTAAAGGGGAAAGGGAGGATTCTAATGAAAATTTACGCACATAGAGGAGTAGCAAGTTTATATCCTGAAAACACAATGGTAGCATTCCAAGAGGCAGCGCGGTTGAAGTGTAATGGTATAGAACTAGATGTTCAATTATCCAAAGATGGAGTTCCGGTTGTTATACATGACGAAACTCTTGAGCGTACAACGAATGGAACTGGTTGGATTAAAGACTATTCATATGATGAATTACGCCTGTTTAATGCTTCCTATACATTTGGAGAGAAATTTGGCCACTGTCCCATTCCAACATTAGAGGAAGTGTGCAGCTTTGTTAGTCGAACATCCTTAACACTTAATATTGAACTGAAAAATGAGATTGTTCCGTATCCTACACTAGAGGAAAAGGTATACGATCTGATCCATTCATATAAAATAAAAGATCAAGTTGTGGTTTCATCTTTTAATCATGAATCACTCAAACATTTTCATACTATTGCAAATGATGTTAAAACAGCTGTGTTAACGGAAAAACCAATAGATAACATTGTAGAATACATTCAAGATATTGGTGCAACTGGATACCATCCTAATTTTACGATAATCACGAAGGATCTAATGGATATGCTAAACACTTATGAAATTGCTGTAAGACCTTATACAGTAAATGATCCACAGGTTATGCAGAATTTGAGTAACTGGGGAGTCGAAGCTGTAATAACAGATTACCCACAGCTAATACTTTCTTGAAATATTAAATCTTTACGCTAACTTCACATTCCATTAAAGGCAGCTTAATAAATAGAAAGTATAGTGTAGTTAAGCAACAGAATAAAATAATATTTTATAAATAAATAAGAGAATGTACGGGTAGAGACAAATTGAGAACACCCGCTTGCGTACGATAGTGTTACTAACTCTCCAATGGAGTCTATGATATAAGACCAATGGAATAGAGGAGGAATAATTAACTATGTATACACAAGTGGGTGTTCTTTATTTTTTCAAAAATTATTCTACCAAACTAAAATATCGAAATTTTTTTAGAAGGGGGCATATTATGCGAAATCAGTATTCTCTATATTTCCTTGATATTGATGGCACCCTTATTAAAGGTAAAGACTTATTGCCAAAAACTAAGACATTTATCCAACAGTTACGTAAAGAGGGCAAGCAAATATATTATGTCACAAACCATCCTGTTCGTTGCCATGATGAGCACGTTGAATATTTAACAAAGTTAGGGCTATCGATTAACAAGGAAGAGCTCATTACACCACTTGATGGTTTAAAGAGATTTTTCAATAAGATTGATGTTCCGTATTGCGTTTATGTAGCGGCTTCATCAATGGTAAAACAAAAATTGCGAGACTGGGATATTCCTGTAATCGAGGGAACAGATAGACAACTTGATAACTGTTATGTCGTCCTTGGAATGTCGTCCAGCTTAAATTATGGGATCCTTCAAGAAGCTTATGAATGTATTCAAAAGGGAGCGACGGTGCTTGTATTAAATCCAGATCGCACCTGTCCTTCAAACGATTATAAGCTGCTAGATACAGGCTTGTTCCTAAAGCTATTTGAGGAATCGGGGGATTTAGTAGAAGAACCGATTATTATTGGTAAGCCTTCTGTTTGGATGCAGGAAGTATTAGCGGAAAAGATAAATGTACCAAAGCATGAAGTGGTGATTATAGGGGACACGATCGCTAGTGATATTGCACTTGGGAATGCACTGGGTATTGATTCTGTTTTTCTAACGAATACTGATATTGAAAGAAACTATGAAACAAAAACGTCGACACATGTAATGTCGAGCATTAAAGAATTAGTAGAAAGATGGTGCTAATGTATGTTCCCAGAATCCTATATTGCGACTATTCAAGATTGGGACAAATATAAAACGTATCAAAAATTACCTAAAGTTGTATTTCTTATGACGGGTACGATGCTTCAATTACCAGAACAAGTATATGAGCTTAAAAAGCATAATCATGAGGTGTTCTTACATTGTGATTTTATTCAAGGGTTAAACCCGAATACAAAGGAGGCAATTGACTACATTCAAGATGTTATTTGCCCGGATGGAATTATATCAACAAAAGGTTCGACCATTCGTAATGCAAATAAAGTAGGTTTAAAAACAATACAGCGGATTTTTGTGTTAGATACATTGTCGTTGACAAAATCTATTGAAAGCTGCCTAGCGACAAAGCCAGATGCAGTTGAAATCATGCCAGGGCTAATGCCAACCATCATTTCAAGGCTTGTAGAGGAGCTCCCATATCCAATTATAGCGGGTGGGCTAATTCATTCGAAGGAAGACGCACAGGCAGCACTGGATGCGGGTGCTAGTGCCGTTTCTGCGAGCAACTCAAAGATTTGGAACTAACTATGGATGAAGGAGTGTTTAATTTGATTACTTTACACCAAGTATGTAAAACATATGAAAACTCAGACCAAAAGGCTGTAAAAGATGTGTCAGTTCATATTAAACAGGGAGAATTCTTTGTTTTGGTCGGACCATCAGGTTGTGGGAAAAGTACTTTACTCCGAATGATTGCTGGGTTAGAAGAGATTACTTCAGGAGATTTGCTTATTAATAATATAGTTTCTAATCATTTACAGCCAAAAGACAGACAGTTATCGATGGTATTCCAAAACTATGCCTTGTATCCACATCTCAGTGTAGAAGAAAATATTCTATTTGGCCTTAAAGTACGTAAAATTCCTAAAGCTGAACGGCAAAAACGGCTGGTTGAAGCCGCAGAAATGGTTGGATTGATTGACTATTTAAAAGTAAAACCGAGGGAGCTTTCTGGCGGTCAGCGTCAACGCGTTGCTTTGGCTCGCGCGATTGTGAGTCAGGCACCTATTTGTTTAATGGACGAACCTTTATCCAATCTGGATGCGAAACTACGGGCACAAATGCGTGTGGAAATTAGAGAAATTCAGCAGCGTCTTGGGATAACGATGATCTATGTAACACATGACCAAATTGAAGCGATGACCATGGGTGACCGAATGATGGTATTAAATAAAGGAGAGATTCAACAGGTAGGAACTCCCCTTGATATATATAACAATCCTTCTAATGAGTTTGTTGCAAGTTTCATAGGCTCTCCATCTATGAATATTGCGGATTGTGAAATTGATAGAGCACAGAAGACAGCGGATGTAGGCGGATTTTCTATTCCGCTTGATGGACAGATTAGTAATCGACTACAGAACATGGATATTCGTATAGGTATACGTCCTGAACATATACGTGTAAGTGAGCAAGGGCAACCAGTTACGGTGCAATCTATTGAAGTTTTGGGAAATGAATCTATCATAAATTTTTCCGTTGGAAATCAAACATGGAGTGCGAAAGTGCCGGGTCAATTGAAGTATAAGCGTGGTGAAATCATCTATCTGCAATTCCAAACTGACAAACTGCAATTCTTTAATAAATCTACTAATGAAGCGGTTTTAGTAGACTATGATCGAAAGGTGGTTGCTATATGATCGATGTAGCCAAATCTACAGCTAGACAGCAGATTGTACGAAAAAAAGGGCTACGTTTAACATCTGATTTGCCAATGGCTATCTTATTTTTAGCTCCATCGCTGTTCTTATTTTCTTTGTTTTTATTTTATCCACTCTTTAAAACCCTATACTATAGCTTTCATTTAACAAATGCTCAGGGTGAGGCAAGTGTATTTGTAGGGTTAGAAAATTATCAGTATTTGTTCACTGATTCATCGTTTTATCAAAGTATAAAGTCTACTGTTTTATTTACCTTATATACCGTTCCTGCAAGTATCGGTATTGCTTTATTTTTAGCTTTACTTGCAAATGAGAAGCTCCGTGGAATAGGAGTGTTTCGGGTGATTTTTTCCTCCACGATGGGAATATCCGTCGCTGCAAGTGCTGTGATTTGGTTATTCTTGTTTCACCCAAGTGTAGGTGTGTTTAATAATGTGCTAGGTATGCTGCATCTTCCTGCACTGGAATGGTTAACAGATCAAAAGCTTGCTTTACTTTCTGTATCCATTCCAACCATTTGGATGAATACCGGTTTTTCTTTTTTAGTTATTCTAGGTGGCTTGCAGAATATTGATACCACTTTATATGAAAGCTCATCAATTGATGGTGCATCTTACTTTTATAAACTTCGAAGAGTAACACTGCCGATGTTGTCGCCAACTTTGTTTTTTGTGGCAACTGTTACCTTAATCAATGCCGTTCAAAGTTTTGGGCAAATTGATATTTTAACTAAGGGCGGTCCCAATGATGCGACTAATTTAATTGTCTACTCCATTTATAAAGAAGCATTTGTAAACTACCAATTCGGCACAGCAAGTGCACAAGCCATTATATTGTTTATATTTATCTTTATCGCCACCATCCTTCAGTTCAAATTTGCGGAAAGAAAGGTGCATTATCAATGATCTATACTTGGAAGCGGAACATCCTGTTATACACATTGCTTTTGATTAGTGCGATACTCGTATTCTTTCCAGTTTTATATGCAGTTTCAATAGGATTCATGACACCGGATGATATTCAAAAGCGTCACCTTTTTCCATCAACTTTTACGTTTGATAATTTTGTGAATGTGTTTACTAAAGTACCGATCTTCACCTATTTAAAAAATAGCATTCTAGTTTCCGTTACGGTAATGATTGGTCAGCTTGTAGTTTCCAGTTTAGCAGCCTATGCATTTGTATTCCTAAAATTTAAAGGAAGAAATATTATTTTCTTTCTATTTATCTCAACGATGCTTATACCATGGGAAGCTACGATGGTGCCCAACTTCCTAATGGTTCAGCAATTTGGCTGGACAAATACATTAATGGGGTTAACTGTTCCATTCTTTGCGATGGCATTTGGGATTTTCTTATTAAGGCAGCATTTCCTAACCGTACCACATGAGCTTAGAGAGGCATCACTGATTGAAGGAGTTAATCATATTTCATTTCTCTTTAAAGTAGTGGTTCCTTATTGTAAACCAAGCTTTGTTACCTTAGGAGTATACGGGTTTCTAACCACATGGAATATGTATCTTTGGCCGCTTCTGGTCACGAACGATGAAACCTCCCGCACCGTGCAGATTGGTATTAAACAATTACAATCGCAAGAAGTGGCTAACGATTGGGGAAGCGTAATGGCTGGAATAACGATTGTTATTCTCCCAACCTTAATCTTGTTATTTGTAGGACAAAAGCAGTTACAGCAAGGCTTGACGAAAGGTGCAATCAAGTAACAGACATTAAAAATAATAAGAAAAGGTGGAAAAACAATATGAAATTAGCAAAAAAAGGCGGATTATTCCTATCAGCAGCAACATTGGCGTTCTCATTAGCAGCTTGTTCGAGCCCTCAAACATCAAGAAGTACGGAAGCAAAAGCAAACGTACAGACAGCACCTGTTGAAAAAGATGGAAACAAGATCGTTGTACGCTTCTGGCATGCAATGAACGGGGATCTAGAAAAGAAGTTGAATGCCATTGCCGCAGAGTATAATCAGTCACAAGATAAATACGAAATAAAGCCTGAATTTGAAGGTACGTATGAAGAATTATTAACTAAATTCCGCAGTACGGCAGCATCTAATGAAGTACCGGCGCTAGTTCAATCAAGTGAAATTACAACCAAGTATATGATCGACAGTAAAAAAATTACGCCTGTCCAGCAATATATTGATAAGGATCATTATGATACTTCTAAACTAGAAAAAGCGATTACTAATTATTACACCGTTAATGGAAAAATGTATTCTATGCCATTTAACTCATCTACACCAGTGTTAATTTATAATAAAGATGCATTTAAAAAGGCTGGATTAGATCCAGAGAAAGCCCCTAGTACCTATTCAGAATTAAAAGAAGCAGCAAAAAAATTAACAATAAAAGAAGGCAATACAACGAAGCAATACGGTTTTACCATGCTAAACTACGGCTGGTTCTTTGAAGAATTGTTAGCAGAGCAAGGCGCAATGTATGTAGATCATGAGAATGGACGTAAAGGTGGAGCAGAGAAAGCTTTATTCAATGGTAAGGAAGGGCAGAAAGTATTTTCTTTGCTAAATGATTTAAACAAAAATGGGGAACTTGGTAAGTACGGAAATGATTGGGATGGGATGCGTGCAGCATTTCAATCAGGACAAGTTGCCATGTATTTAGATTCATCAGCAGGTGTACGTAACATTATTGATACCTCTAAATTCAATGTCGGTGTTGCCTACTTACCACATCCAGACAACGTGGATCCTAAGGGGGTAGTTATTGGTGGTGCATCTTTATGGATGACCAATATGGTTGGCAACGAAACGCAAGAGGGTGCTTGGGACTTCATGAAGTACCTAACAAAAGCAGACGTTCAAGCCAAATGGCATACTGAAACAGGGTATTTTGCGATTACACCAGATGCATACAAAGACCCATTAATTCTTGAAGAATATAAGAAATATCCACAATTAAAGGTAACGGTTGATCAGTTGCAATCAACTAAGTCATCACCTGCAACTCAAGGAGCATTAATTAGTGTATTCCCTGAATCACGTGATGCAGTAGTCAAATCATTAGAGGCTATGTATGGTGGAACGGATCCTAAACAAGCCTTAGATAACGCTGCTAAAACAACAGATCGTGCAATTGAAATCGCTAATCGTACAAGCGGCAAAAAATAACTGATTTTATCTATAGGGGCTATCTTGAAAGTAAAGAACTTTCGAGGTAGCCCTTATCTTTTTTATGGGACTAATAGGAATACTAAAATATTAGAATAGAGTCAGCTAATAGGTTAAATAATATGGAAAAAAAGGACACGAATAAATGCAGAATAAGTTAAGATTTATATCCATTGTATACGTTATTTTACTTTCTGTGGGCCTTTTTGCACATGTTGAAATTATTCCCTTTCTTTTATCTACAGCAAAAAGAGGTTCATGGATCACCATTTTATTAACAATCGTTATTCTACCATTTTGGATTTATTTACTGTATAAGATTGTTGCCATCATAAACAAACGGTCCATTATTCAACTGTTAGGGGATTATTTGAGCTCATTTAGGTATTACATTCTTCTCCTACCACTAGCAGTTTATATGCTTATTAGTGCCTTTGTCACTGCGAAGGATATTATTTACTGGTCACAGATGAGCTATATGCAAGGATTTAATAGTTTTACTCTTGCCCTTGTATTACTCATTTTCTGTTTGTTTTGTACAGAGGCAGGATTGTTTTCTATTGGGCTGTTAAGCAGTATTCTCTGTCCTCTTGTCCTTGTATTAGGTTTCTTTATATCCTTTGCGAACATGAAGAAAAAACATTATGAACTTTTATTACCTGTGTTTACCGATGGCTATTTACCAATAACAAAGGGACTTCTATACACTTCCTTACCTATCCTAGAGTTATTTATCATAATTTTCTTAACGCCTGTTTTACAAAAAGCTGTTTCAAGAAAGCAATTATTCATCGTTGGTCTGATTATCATTGGGTTAATGCTAGGCCCAACTATGGGAGCCATTGTTGAATTCGGTCCAGAAAAAGCAGCGCAATACCGCTATCCCGCATATGAAGAGTGGCGCTTAATATCAATTGGCCGATATTTTTCTCATGCCGATTTTTTTGCCATCTATCAATGGCTTTCAGGAGGGGTAATAAGGATTAGTTTATTCGTTTTCGTCTCCAGCCGAATTTTAACGAAAGGAATGGAAAATGTAAAAGTAATAAGGGGTATATATTTCCTCCTCTTTATCGCCTGCGTCTATCCATTTGATCAAAGCCCTTTATCGACCGTTATGTATGGATATTTCAGACCCTTATCCTTCTTTTTACTAATCATACAAATTTCAATCTTAGCTATATACATCGTGAAAAATAAACAGAAATGGTTAGGAGGCAGAGGTGAATGACTAAAGAACAGATTTTCTCTATCAATTACCTTAAAAGGATTTTCAATCATTCAGGAGATATTGAAATAAAGGAGGATCAATGTCAGGAGCGTCCAGCGATTTTTGTTTATTGTAAGCCCTTAACGGACGCTAGTCTCATTTCATCATTGCAGTTGCCCTCCATGGAGACGGCTAACTCCATTTATCAAACATTACAGTTGGAGGTGCGAAAGAAGGATTCCATTCATAAAGAAACAATGGAGGAGGCTATTTTTTCGGGACGGTTAATGGTGATACCTGCTGGAGATTCAGTTTATTTTTATGATATTAGTAAAACTCCTACCAGACAGCCGGATGAGTCGGTTGCGGAAGTGTCAATTCGAGGCGCGAAGGATGGCTTCGTTGAGGATATTACGATGAATCTTGGATTAATTCGTAAGCGGCTCCGTACTTCTTCTTTAGTTGTAGAAAACTACTCCATCGGTAAACGGACCAATACGAGAGTTGCTCTTCTTTATATAAAGGATGTTATTAATGAACAGGTATTACGAGATATTCAGGGACAGCTAGGGACTTTAGATGTTGATATTTTAACGAGTACATCTATGTTAATGGAATATTTGATGAAGCAAAAATTTACGCTAATTCCATCAATGAACTATTCAGGAAGAGCTGATTTCGTCGTAGAATCAATCAACCAAGGGAGATTTGCTATTGTAGTGGATGGAGCCCCAACGGCACTAATAGCACCTGCCGATCTTTCCTTTTTATTTAAAACACCTGAAGATGCTAACACCAGTTTTTATTTTGCATCATTGGAACGAACTTTAAGAATTATAGGGCTTTTTACGACAACTTTTCTGCCCGGGTTTTATACAGCATTGATTACCCATAATGTAGGACAATTACCACTCCCTCTTATTGCCACAATTACAGTGTCAAGATTAGGATTGCCATTTTCCCCGTTAATCGAAGTCTTACTCATGCTCGTCATGTTTGAGTTATTCAAAGAGGGTGGGGCTCGTCTTCCTAAGGGAATTGGTCAAACCGTGGCTGTTCTTGGGGGGTTGATAATAGGTGACGCCGCCATTAGAGGGGGGATTACCTCCCCTACTATGCTTGTTATCATTGGGATAACAGCTATTTCTAGCTTCACACTGGTCAATCAGTCCTTATCTGGAAACATTTTTTTTATACGAGTGTTTGTTCTAGTATTCAGTTATGTGATGGGGATATATGGTTTCTTTATAAGTTTGATGTTTGTCTTTCTCTATTTAACAAAGTTAAAATCGTTTGGTGTTCCAATACTAGCCGATATCTCATCACCAGAAGGAAAAGACATCCTATCCACTATCATCCGCCTACCCTATTCTTTCATGAAAAAAAGAAGTGCGTCATTATTTATAAAAGATGGCACTAGATCAGGTGAGTAGATGAGGAATTTCTTATTTGTTACATCGTTGATGGTGTTTCTAACCGGTTGTGCCAATATTAGAGAAATCCAGTACCAGGCTTATGCGGTAGGGATTGGAATTGACTATAAAGATCATGAATATCATGTGGTGTTACAGTTCTTGGATTTTTCTAATGTAGCGAAAACGGACCAAGGAAAAAGTGATCGACCGGTTCCTGTTTGGCTAGGAACGGGTAAAGGAAAAACGGTAGAAGATGCTATTATTCAGATCTACCATGGCATACAGATTCCCATAAATTATGATCAGATAAGCTTATTCGTTTTTGGAAAGTCTTTATTGGAACATCGATTAGGAAAAACACTTAAATCATTAGATACAAATTTTAATATCCGTCAAACGGGTTTGGCCTATGGTACAGAAGAAAAGGTAGAAAAGATTTTTACTACAAAGGTTCCATTTAATTATGCTTACTCTAATTCCCGGATTAATCAGCCTGAATTCATGCAGCAGCAGGATTCTTCCGTTCCAACTATTTCGTTGCAAGAATTGATCTTTCAATTTAATGAAAAAACAAAAACAATCGTGCTGCCAAGAATAACGATCAATGAAAAGATTGTGAAGCAGAATTTGGAATACTTGCCAGTTAACATTTTTGATGGGGCCTATATCTTGAAAGATGAAAAATTGAAGGGGTATCTTTCACAACAGAATCTTGAAGGCTTTATTCGGGTGAATAACAAGGCCGTTCGATCGCCTGTAATCGTAGGTGAAGAGACAGATGGAAAAGAGGAACTCGTTCAAATAGAATTATTGAAGCCGAAGGTCAAAAGGGTCATTGATAAAGACAAGAATGAAGTGAATATCGGATTAGATATTAATATATCAGCCATCATTAGAGAAGCAACTAAAAAGGAGGTTCTATCTCCGAGAGTTAAAAGAAAGATTAAAGAAAAAATAACAAATGAAGTGTACGCAGCCTATCTAAAAAGTCATCAAATCGGTGGAGATATTTATCAATTTGAGGACTTTATGTACCGCTTTATGTACGAGGACTGGAAGACAACTAAGAAAAAAGATGATTTTCCTGTTCTAAAAAAAGAAAACATCCATGTAAAAGTACGACCATTAAAAAGCATCAATAAAATCAACTCAGGAATTAAGCTGCCTTTAGAATAGTGAAAAGAAGGCATCTACCCTAAAAGGGAAGGTGCCTTAGTTTTGTTGTAGAGGACTATTTGCCAAATCAATAAACTTTCGTATGCCAATACGAATTTGCTCCTCGTTTGCATAAGAAAAGCTTAAGCGTACCCATGAGGATGGCTGATTTATAGGATCACAAACACGTCCAGGAACAAACGAAATAGATTGTTGAAGGCACTTAACTAATAGTTCATCTGTGGATAGGTGATTAGGAAGCCGTACCCATAGGTTCAAGCCACCACCTGGGCTTACCCACTGCCAATCCGTTACAGCTAGTTCTTCCTCCATGATTTCCTTTCTTATTTGTAAAGCAATCCGTAGTTTTTCTACGTGTTGCTGCAGCCTTGGCGATGAAAAATAATGAAGGAAAATCTTTTGATTCAAGAGCGGCGAGCCGTTATCTGCTAATGATTTCGCCCCAACAAGCACATTCATAATCGGTGATTGTGCAAAGACGACTGCAATTCGTAGACCAGGTGAGATATATTTGCAAAAGCTCCTAACATAGATCACGTTTCCAGTTGTGTCATACGTGTATAAGGGAGGCGGCGGCTCCTGGGCAAAATAGATATCATGATAGGCGTTATCTTCAATTAAGAGACAACGATACTGCTCTGCTAATTGAACTAATTGTTTTCTTTGTGCGGCTGGGACTGTGTATCCAGTTGGATTATGAAAGGTTGGATTCAAATAAAAGAGACGCGGCTTGTATGTTTTCATCAACCATTCTACCTGCTCTAAATCATACCCATCTGGATGAATGTCAACGGGTATAATATTTGCTCCTCGTGCTCTAAACGTATCAATGGCAGCACTGTAGCTTGGCTGTTCTATTAATATGGTATCTCTTGGTTTAACAAATGCTTGAGCAATGAGATAAATCGCTTGTTGAGAACCTGTGGTAATTAATAGGTTATCAGCTGTAATAAACGTTTTATACTGTTCAATAAAATAGGCGCAGAGTGCTTCTCGAAGTTCCTGATCTCCCTGAACGGTTGAGTAGGTTGCCAGTACTTTAGGGTAGAGATCAAACACCTTTTTCACATATTCAGATAAAAAGAGATTAGGCAAAAGGCTTGGGTCGATTAACGCCTGGGAAAAATTATAGGAAACCGGAACTTTATGAATCTCAGCTAATTGATTTTTTTGTGGGTTTGCTGAAAAAAGAGGGACATCCAGCTTATCCAGTTTTTCTCGTCCACTTAATGAGACGTAATAACCAGATTTATCTTTTACATATACCTTATTTTGTTGTTTAAGTAACTGATAGGCTTTTAAAACAGTTAAGCGATGAACCTTCATTTCATCCGCTAGTTTTCTTACAGAGGGAAGCTTATCATCTTCCTGCCATTCATTGCTTTCGATCCGATCTAAAACATGATCATAAACTTGTTTAAAGAGATATTCCCCATTTGCCATGCCGTTCCCCCATTTCTCTTCTTGATTGTATCACGGTTTCTTTTCGATCTGTTCTAGTGATATTCATCTGTTCTATTCTCATCCTCCTATAATGGATAAAAAAGGAGGAATTGTTAATGGTGATAGTTGGATATTTGGTTATGTGTTTGATTTTTGGTACGACATTTTTAGCGATAAAAATAGGGATAGATGCAGGTATTCCACCCTTTTTCTCAGCTGGAATTCGATTTTTGATTGCTGGTCTTTTTCTTTTTGTGTTCATGCTTTTGCGAAGAAAGACCACGATTGGTTTGTTGTTTCGTAAGGAAATGCTGATTACGGGTATTGGCTTAACCTTTGGTACGTTTGCAACTTTATATTGGGCAGAGCAATTTGTGACGTCTGGGGCAGCGGCTGTATTGTCCGCCACTGGTCCGATGATGATTTTATTAATTCAAACCATTATCTTAAAGAAAAAAGTAAGCCATATTTCCTTTATAGGATGCATTGTAGGGATAGTAGGTGTGGTTCTACTCATTCTGCCAAGCTTTACTCTTCAAGGAGGAAGGTTTTGGTTAGTAGGTTGTCTCTTAATTGTTATTGGAGAGATATTTTATGCTTCTGGGGCCATCTATTCAAAACATGTCATTGAAAAATTTGAAACCACTTCTCCTATAGCATTAAATGCAGCTCAAATGATACACGGGGGGGTTTTACTCCTTCTTTTGTCTCTATTTACAGAGAATATACACATTACGAGATTGACTAGTCCAGCCTCCATTAGTTCGTTTATCTATTTAATCATTTTTGGTTCGATGATAGGCCATACTCTCTTCTACTGGCTAGTATCGAAGACTAATCCTGTTTTTCCTGCTACGTGGCTTTTCATTTCTCCTCTCATTGCGATGGTACTAGGAGTCGTGTTTTATCATGAATATCTTTCTTGGGAAGCTGGTATCGGTACTTTAACGGTTATTTTAGGAACGGTTCTGGTACAGAGTGGCAACCGTCATCGACCGGTGCCTGTCATCACTCGGGATTGTGTCGAGATGAAAAGAGAGTGAAAAAAGATTCATAGTTTTGTAGGATTTATTTAATTAAGAGGAGAACTAGTCATATAGAAATAAACAAGTACTGGTGATGAGAAAATGAGAATTGGTCAGTTCGGAAAAGTCAATGGAATAAGTCATGATACCATTAGACATTATATGGATTTAGGGTTAATCGTGCCTGAAAAGCAAGGAGGGCATTATTTTTTTGATATAAGCTGTCAAAAAGATTTAGAGCTTATTCTGGATTTAAAAGGGATGGGCTTTCAATTAAATGATATTAAGATGATTTTTTACTATAAGAACTTTGGGCAATTTACGGATTATGAAAGAGATGCCTTTTATCAATCCCTTTTCTTGGATAAATATGAGAAGCTAGAACAGGAAATGAACAATTTAATAAAAATGAAAGACAGGCTTAAACAAAAATTAGACCAGTTATCCACTTCATCTACAGGCTCAAGTAATACTATAGGAATTGATTTAAGAGTGCTAGACATTCTCAAATGTAATAAATGTGCTGAATCTCTCAGTCTTCAAGACGGAATAATCAGGAACAATCAGATTGTTGAGGGCAAACTGACCTGTTATTGTGACCGAGTGTACCATATTGAATCGGGAATATTAAGAGTGGGCAACCCACCAATGCCAAACGATCAACTTTCGCTATTAAATAATATTCCAGCGTATATTCAAGAAACAGACCCGCTTTATTTGGAAAATATGAATAAAGGGCTGCACTGGTCAAAAAGGAAACTTGATCAAGTTGATTTGCAAAAGAAGGTAATCCTTGAATTAGGCTCAGGCGTCGGTTTTTTTCTTCGGAATATATATCAGGAATTACCGGAGGATTGTCTATACATTGCAGTTGACCACAGTATAGAGCGCCATAGGTTTCTAAAAAGCTTACTGGAGAAAAACGGTATAAAGAAGAACTTACTATTTATTTGTGCAGACTTTCTAGACATACCAGTAGGCAAACAAACTGTTGATCTAGTGGTTGATCATTCAGGTACTAGCAATTATAGTTTCGAGCATGAAACGTTTTTACTTCGTGAAGTGGATGCTCTAATTAAATCAGACGGATATTTATTGGGTTCCTATTTAGCTTTTAAAAATTTCAGCCATAATGGCAAAATCGAAGTCAAATATCGAGATAATTTTACAGTCAGTAAAATTAAGAAAAATATTAGGGAGTTAGAGTATACTACCCTCGAGGAACTGGTTTCTGAATCAATCAATAAAGGCGGAAAGTACGAAGATTTTTTTGTGCAGGGTGAAGAAATATTTAGTTATTTATTTTTCGGCAAAAGGTAGGGTTAACCCTATCTTTTTATATTTTTTCAATGAAAATTGATTAATTAATGCCATTGATGTAGGGTTCACTCGACCACTTACACTTTAATTATAAAAGTGAAGTGGGGTGGATGATTTATGACTACATTAAAAGTGAGTGTTAATGAAGGGAAAAACCGAACTGAAATAAAAAACTTATTTCTCTTTTCAACAGGGAAGACCGTTTCTATATTTGGTACAGCGATTTATCAATTTGCGTTAGGTCTGTACGTTTTAAAGTTGACGGGATCGGCGATAAGCTTTGCTGCTACCCTTATATTAGGGATCATTCCGATGATTATGATCAATCCGTTTGCGGGAGTAATTGCCGATAAATTCAACAAGAAAAGATTAATCGTATCAATGGATTTATTAAACGGAGTGTTGTTGGTTGTCGTTTATCTGTTAAGTAATATAGTTGGATTCAAGCTTTGGCTCATTTATGTCACGACCATACTAATGACAGTGTTTAGCACCTTTTTTGGAGTAGCGCTGGAATCTGCAAAGCCAAACATCGTATCTAAAAACATGTTAATGAACATCAATTCCATTAGTAAAATCATTGATTCAGTATCTTCTATAATGGGACCTATGTTAGGAGGAATTGTATTTGCGATTTTCGACATCAGAACGTTTATTTTGATTAACGGTATATCTTTCATCATTTCTGGCATATCAATGATGTTAATTAATTTCAAGCAGTTCCAGCAACAATCCAATGAAGAAATGCCAAAAGAGAAAATTCATTTTCTTAGAGACATTAAGGAAGGGTTCCATTATGTAATGGAACGAAAGAATATCATGAATTTGTTTGTTCTTTTGATCTCTTTAAATTTCTTTATTGGCTTTACCTTAACGGTTCCACTTCCCTATATCGTGAATACGGTGCTGAAACTTGGATCAAAGAATTTTGGAATTATTCAAGGTTTTTTTCCTATAGGAATGATTGTGGGAGCGCTAATGGTAAAAATACTAACAAAGAGGATTCCTTATTCCACGCTCTTACGATATTTAAGTGTTTCATTATCGACTTTAATGATTATCACAGGACTACCAGTCATACTAGAAAAATGTCAATTATTCCCACTATTTTATGTCATTTTTTACAGTATTGTCATGTTTCTTATTGGTGTGATTGTAGCGCTAATTGACATTCCTTTTTCATACATCATGCAAAATGAGATTCCAGATGAATATAGAGGCCGAGTACTAAGCATTGGCATAAGTATTGGAAAGGCTATGCTCCCATTGGCTCTAGTGATCTCAGGAGTGCTTTTAAATTATATACCATCATATATGATTCAAATTCTAGGCGGGCTATTGTTTCTACTTTTTAATATGCGATCTACGACTAGGAGCGAAATTAATTTGAATAAAGTATCTATAGATACGGAATTTTAATGTTAGCTGTTATAGACCTATCTTACATAAATGAGATAGGTCTTCTTTGTTTTTCTTCTTTTGCGAATTAAGCCATCCACTACACATAAATATTTACTCAAATTTTGGAAAACATATCATAGAGCGGAGGGGTGATGGGATTGGGAAGTCAAAGGATTACGGTTTTACAATTAATCTTCATTATTATGATAAGTACCGGACTAATGAATCACGTGATGGTCATCCCAGTGCTACTGGATAAGTCTGGACGTGATGCTTGGATTACTGTCCTTGTGGCAGGAATTCCCTTTCTAGCCTGGTCTGCAATCATCTTTTATATTTATAAAAAATTGGCTGGTAAACACCTATTCATTTGGTTAAAAGAAAGCGTGGGTACCATTGTTTCCTATATCATGATCGTATCTTTATGTATCTACGTTTTTGTTCTTGCTGTCATCACCTTACTAGATACGTTTAGTTTTATTAACACTTTCTACTTAGAATTAACACCAAAAATTGTGGTCATCACAACCATCTTATTAGTCTGCTTTTATAACAGTTATAAGGGTATCAGATCGATAGGTTTAATTTCTGGGATTTTATTACCGGCCATCGTTATCTTCGGATTTTTTGTTATGACTGCAAATTTGGAAAACAAGGATTATTCCCTGTTAAAGCCCTACTTAGAAAATGGGTATACCCCCATTTGGAAAGGGTTGATCAGTGTTCTTGCGGGATTAACAGAAATAGTCACCATCCTGTTCGTGCAGCAACACTTAAATCAGAAACTCTCATTTAAATACCTGTTTATTTTATGCCTCGCATTAATGGGGCTGATTATTGGTCCATTAACAGGAGCTATTGCAGAATTCGGCCCGTTTAATACGAAGAATCAACGGTTTCCTGCCTTTGAAGAATGGCGTTTAGTTTCATTAGGGGTTTACATTGAACATTTAGACTTTCTTGCCTTTTACCAATGGTTATCTGGCGCCTATATACGGATATCCTTTTTCATCTTCTTGGTTCCTAATCTCCTGAATGTTGAAAAAGAAAAAAGCAAAGTCATTTTTCTACTCGGTCTGTATGCACTCCTTGCATGTATTGTCCTTATGCCAATAAGTGACATTGTCTACTATCAATTACTTAAGGATTGGATCTTGCCAGTATCCTTCTGGTTCATTTTTGGAGTTTCGATTTTTCTTTTCACCATCTCCTTATTTAAACGAAAAAGAGGTGATATGGTCATTGATGAAGCGTAAGGAATTAGTACCAAAACAAAATCACACTAATTCAATGAAAAGGAAGAACCCGCCTGAAAATAAGATGGATACTCTTCGTAAGCTGTTTGAACAGTGCAGCGATGTTCACATTCTCAATAAACATATTGTGGGGGAATATGAATTTCACTTAACCATCATCTATTGTGAGGAATTATCTAATTATCAAAAAGCAGTTGAAACCATTATTCCTCACATAACATTTGTCTTAAAGAATAATCAAGTCACTTCGGATTCATTAGAAGAAGTTTTAGAATTTCCCATTAAGAGAATGGATCCTTCAAATATTGAAAATAGTATTATGTTCGAGGTTTTTAGTGGCAACCTTATTTTTTTCATAGAAGAAATAAACACATTCTATCTATTCAATTTTTGTAACTTACCGAAAAGGTCCATTGAGGAGCCGAACACAGAGGTATCTATAAAAGGACCAAAGGAAGGGTTCATTGAGACACTATCAATTAATATTGCATTAATTCGAAAAAGATTGAAGTCAAACACCTTTAAATATGAACAGCTTTTGGTAGGACAGCGCTCAAATACAAGAATAGGCTTACTCTATATATCGGACATTGCTGACCAAGATTTAATTTCAAGCATAAAAGACCAAATCAATGGTATAAATTACGATGGGATTATTTCTACAGATCAACTAACTGAACTGATAAATGGAAACAAAAAATTATTTCCGATGTTTATGTATACGGGAAGACCTGACTTTGTAGTAGATGCGCTATTACATGGAAGATTTGCCATCCTCATTGATGGGTTGCCGATTGCGACCATTGGTCCTGCAACACTGTCGTTTTTATTGAAATCACCTGAGGATGCACACAACCCATTCCTTTTAGGTTCGTTCGGTCTAGCTATCCGATATCTATCTTTAATTATCTCATTGTTTTTACCAGGTTTTTGGTTATCGCTAATGTCCTATCATACGGATCAATTACCATATAGTTTATTAGCAACGATACTACTTAGTCGTCAAGGAGTACCCTTACCTGTTCCAATAGAAGTGATGATTATGGCGTTACTCTTTGAACTTTTTAAAGAAGCTGGACTAAGAATGCCCACACCCTTTGGGCAAACTCTATCAGTAGTAGGGGGGTTAATAATAGGGCAAGCAGCAATAAGTGCAGGTTTAACCGCACCAACTGTTTTAGTTGTTATTGCGATATCAATTGTAGCCACCTATACAATTGGGAATCAGGAGTTAAACGGGATTATATCCATCATAAGAATAATCATCATATTAACCTCTTCAATCCTAGGGCTATTAGGATATTTCCTGTCTGTGTTTTTCTTTTTGACTTATCTGGTTAATTTACGTTCGTTTGGAGTTCCTTATCTAACACCACTTTCTCCTATTAGGTGGAAGGAATTACTGTCTGGCCATTTTCAATTACCTTGGAATTTTCTTAAAAGAAGACCTAGTTCTCTGAATCCGACTGACCCGACAAGAGGAGATTCATAAATGAGAAATTACTGCTTAATCCTATTTGTCGTTGTTATCCTATCAGGTTGTTGGGATATAAAAGAAGTGGAACAACAGTTATATATACATGCACTTGCTGTTGATTATAAAGATGGGAAGTACTTGCTATATGGACAGGTGATTGACTTTAATAGTCTGGCTAAACAAGAGGGGGCTGCTAGCAGACAGCCTCAAACGATTGCAACGGTGAAAGGTACTGGTGAAACGATAAACGATGCTGCTTTTGATTTATATACTACAGCACAACAGCGATACGCATGGGAACATATAACAGCTATTGTTTATACCCAAAACTTATTAAAAAGTGGAAAAATTATTCATGTAAATGATTTCTTAAAGCGTTATTACCAAATTAGAAATATCCTTTGGACCTTTGGGACAAAAGATCCTGTTGAAGAAGTTTTTGCAGCTAAACCGATTCTGAATATCACCGTTTTATATTCACAACTCAGTAATCCAGATGACATCTATAAGCAAAGCTCCAGTATAAAACCAATACAATTATTTGAACTAGATAGGAAGTTATCTGAACCAGCCTTTACAACGCATATTCCCTATTTAAGTGTGGCAAAAAAAACATGGGAAGAAAATAGGAAAGAGCATCATGTTGTATACATTAGTGGCAGTGGATTTTTAAATGGAAAAAAATATGTAGGGTTACTTTCACGCGATGATTTGCTTGGCGATAGGTGGATGACAAGGAAGATAAACAGAACGAAGTTAAGTATTAAGGAAGACAATAAAACGATTGTAGTAGGACCAACGATCAATATTAAATCTAAAATCACTCCTGTCATGCTGAATAACAAAGTAAAGTTCACGATAGATGTTAAAGCGGATTTTAAAACAACAGAAATCTTGAAACCAAAAACGCATAAAGAATTAAAGGAATTGGCCGAAAATGCAATACGAAAGCAAATAGAAGAAACCTATAAAAAAGGACTAAATAATCAAATCGATATATATGAGCTATCTGATGTCCTCTACAAACAGAAGAATAAAGAATGGAATAAAATAGCGCGAAATGGGGTAATCCCTCTTGAACCAGATACGATTAATAAAATCAATGTGAATGTAACGGTATTAAATACGGAGCAGTTAAAAAATAAATAATGAAACAACAAAATGCCCTGATTTTTTGTGTAGGGCATTTTGTTATTTTTCGCAAATAATTTAGTGTTTAACTGATGTATTAAGAGTCTAGCAAATGCACTGTTAGTGATGCTCTATTATATCTAGGTCTTCCCACAGGAGTAAAAGTATCAGAAATATAAATTCCAACTTGATCGCCAACATTTAAGTAGGCTTGGACGGTTATTCCTGTAACCGTGCTCATGTTGGTGGCATCAAAATAGGAACCTATCAGTGGAAGGGTACCATTAGGACAGAGATTAATGTTAAATAAAACGGATTGTCCATCTTTTAACAAAACGGATACATCTGCTGTGATTTGATAGACACCTGATTTGAATATACTAATCCGATTTGAAGCTATATCGGGTCTTGTATTCTGGGACGGTCCTGCAATATCAAAATCAACAAGTTCCCCGGTAACAACCGGAAGAGCGTCACCGTCCTGTTTGTAAAACGAACCATAAGCATTTGGTTTTACGTTTCTAGTTCTCATACCTCATCCACCTTGATAAATATATTGAATGGACAAGTCCATTACTGTTTCAATCCAAATATAGAACTTCTTTCTTAAAGATTGTATGCAAGACCGAGTTCTTCTTGGTGTTTATGACTGCCTTATTTTTTCCTGTTAACATGGCGTATGGAAAGTAGGCCATTTCTTTTAACTGAGATGGTAACGTTTGGTGCGGTACTTCCACATGATTTCCTGACCACGTGAGGGACTTTGGCGATCCAATATGAAATCCCCAATCCCCAAAAGATGGGACGATTGTGTGATAACTGAGTGTCCGGAATCCGGCAGCTTCAATGGTTTTTCCTATACTCCAATATACAATAGGAGTATCCTCGGGTGAGTTGGATTGACAAACGAACACTCCATCAGTAGATAAAGAACGTTTTACCGTGGAATAGAATTCTGTCGTGTAAAGATCGCTGATAATTTGGTCTGTTGGATCAGGAAAATCTACAATAATAATATTGTAGGGTGTTGGGTTGTCAGCTAGAAACTTAACGGCGTCCATCGGATGAAGCTTTACGCGGGGATCATGAAGTGAGTACTCGTTAATAGCTGCTAAACTCTGATTATTTTTTGCAGCTTTAAGTACCTCAGGATCCAAATCCACAAGGTCAACATGCTTGACGTCTTTATATTTAAGAACTTCCCTTAAGGCTAGTCCGTCACCTCCGCCTACAATAAGGACTCGTTTCCTCGAACGCGTGAGACTGAAGACAGGATGAACCAATGCTTCATGATAAATTCGCTCATCTAATGTGCTGAATTGTAACTGATTGTTTAAATACATTCTAATATCACGGGCTTCGACAATCTGAATATCTTGGAAGTCACTTTTAACCTTTAGTAGATTTTTGTGTTTCCCTTGTTGTAATGTCTTTAATGCAATATGGTCCCAGATATCGGCGATTTCATTAGTAGTGTCTCTTTGCTGCTGTTGCTGAGGTGGTTGCTTTTGTGTGGGGTTATTTGTATGTGTAAATGCTGGTGATAACCAGGCGTTAGTCGGTCGATACATTCTTGTTCTCTCCTTTGGAATTATCAATAGTGGAGATTTCATTACAGTAGATTAATTGAGGTTGAGCAACACCCCTGTCAATGGAGTAGACCATTGCTTTTTGGGCAGACAATTCTTTTAAAAGTAAATTTACGGGGGCAGTAAGGTCAGAATCTCCGCACGTATAAATATCAAATGACGCATACTTCTCTTCTGGCCAGGTATGAATAGATAAATGAGAAGTGGATAAAACCAGGACACCCGTAATTCCCTGTGGCTGAAATTGATGAAAGTAAGAGTGTAAAATCTCCATTCCTGCATCTAACGCTGCTTTTTTACAGAGGTTTTCTAAAAAGGCAATGTTATTTAAATGTAAAGAATTACACTCAAATCCATCAATAATTATGTGCTTACCTTCGATGGTCAAAGTCGAATCATTCCCTCCTTGTTCCTTTCCATTATGATATGGGAATACTGTTTAAAAATCTTGTGTGCTTGTCTTTGTTTTGGGGGGATTGGACAAATTTTAGGATGTGTTGGGTAAGAGAACTTCTGACAGAGAAGGCAGAAAAGCGAGCAACACTGTCAGAAGATAGGGGAACTTCTGACAGAGTTGGAGGAAAAGCAAGCAACAT
>NZ_JBCNAC010000089.1:0-31318 GCF_050477885.1 Neobacillus rhizosphaerae | reverse complement strand
TTTTCTTGACGTAGTATCAGAAATTCCCGTTAACTGCTCTAAAATAGGACCAAATTCAACGATTTGAATCATATAAACGGAAAAACTCCCTTTATTTTTAGGGAAATATGGGTATTTCCCAATTTAAGCGGAATTTTTCCGTTTATTTTTCAAACACTGTGAAATCAACATTAGTTATAACAGAGCTTTTAGCTAAATTGAGGTGAAAAAACCATATATTAAACGAGGAATTCTACAAAACACTGGAGGAATTCTACAAAATTTTAATTTTTTCTACAAAAATCAGGAGGAATTCTACAAAAGGTGGAAATTATTTTCCAATCCAAACATCCAAATAGCACCAAAGGTACTTTCTTAAAATCGTTCATTCAAAAAACAGCTGCTTAAAAACCAAGCAGCTGTTTCAATTCTTTTATATATGTTCTGCTAACCGGAACCTTTTCCCCGTCTGACATAATCAGATTGTAGGTAGAATTAAACCAGGGCTCAATCTCTATAATCGAATTAATACTGACTAAATACGATCGATGAACACGAATAATTTGAGAGTTTTGTAGTTTCCTCTCAAATGTAACTAAAGGTTCATTCACCACGTACTTTTTTTTCCCGGTTGCAATAATTGTTTTGCCCTCATTCGCGCTGATATAAAGGATGTCGCTAACGTTTACTAAAATAATTTTCTCATCAACTGTCAGGGCCAGCTTTTCCGTGTTTGTAAATAAGCCCGCCTTTGATGGTATTGGAATATTCGGCTCTTTGCTCCCCAAAAGCTTCAACAGCTTTTCAATGGTTTGCTGCACTCTTTTTTCATCAAAAGGTTTTAATATATAATCAGCCGCATTTAATTCAAATGCCTTTAAAGCATACTCATCATATGCAGTGGCAAATACAATCAGGGGAGGGTATTCAAGTTTATTGATAAGGTTGGCAATCTCCATTCCGCTTTCATCAGCAAGCTGAATATCTAGAAAAGCCACGTCAATATCGAGGTTTTCTATTTTATCTAACGCTTCTTCCACTCCGCCCGCTTCACCAGCTAATTCCACCTTTTTACTTCGTTTTAAAAGATAGGCAAGCTCATCCCTGGCCAATGGTTCATCATCAACGATAAACGCTCTTAACAATATCTTCACCCCACTTCTGCTGCGTTAATGGCAGCTTAATCCATACCTTTGTCCCACCATCTAGTTTACTTTCAATTTGGAAAGAAGCTGTATGCCCATAAATTTCTTCTATTCTTTTTTTTATATTCCACAGTGCGGTTCCTGTGCCTTGCACAGATTCAATCGTTTGGTTACCAAGTGTCCCGAGCCGTTCAGATGGGATTCCCTTTCCATTATCCTCAGTTAAGAGAACCATCAAGTCACCTTCTTGATAGGCCCTGACCTTCACTGTTCCATTTTTGGCTTTTGGAAACGCATAACGTATGGCGTTTTCAACAAGCGGCTGTAAGGTAAAAGGAGGAACAAGAACCTTTTTTAATTCTGAATCAATTTCCATCTCGACTTTGTAGCGGTCCGGAAAACGAGCCTGTTCAATAGTTAAGTAGGCCTCCACATGTTCCAGTTCTTTATCAAGTGGTATTAACATTTGCCGAGCTCCTTGAAGATTGCTGCGGAAAAAGGTACTTAGTTTAATTAATAGACTTCTAGCTTTATCTGTGTCCGTTCGAATAAGACTAGAAATCGTATTGATGGCATTAAAGAGGAAATGTGGATGAACTTGGGCTTGTAAAGCTTTAATTTCGGCGTCCTTTAATAATCTCCTTTGAACTTCTAACTCAGCCATTTCTAATTGAACAGAGAAAAGCTTACCTAGACCTTCGGCAAGCTCTTGCTCTACCCGATCAAGCTTCCTCGAATCAGTGAAATACAGCTTCAATGTCCCTACTGTTTTCGTGTGGACCTGAAGAGGTAATACAATAGCGGCTTCTAAAGGACAGCTCGGATTAAAGCATTGAATTTCCTTAGCAGTTTTTGCAATCGTTATGTTTCCTTGTTCAAGTACTTTTTTCGTTAATTCTGTCGCCATGTTTCCTGATGGTATATGGTGATCGGAAGCAGCACCCACATGTGCAAGAACCTGAGATTGATCTGTAATGGAAATCGCATCAGCATTAGTCCAGTTTAAAATAATTTCTGCTGCTTTAGTGCAGGAATCTACATTCAGCCCTTGCCGAAAAAACGGAAGCGTCTGATTGGCAATGTATAACGCCTTGTGCGTCTGTAGAGCGCGCGTACGATCTTGTTCTTGAAGGATTTCCTGAATAATCAACACAAACAGTAGTGTTCCAAATCCATTAATAGCAATCATAGGAAAGGCGATTACCTCCACAAGATGGAGTGCTTCCTCATAAGGTTTGGCTAATAAAAGAATGACCCCCATTTGAGCAAATTCCATGGTTATTCCCATAATGACAGCTTTCCACGGCGAGAGCCCTTCTTGAATATTAAAGCGTTTACTTAAAAAACCGGTTACAACTCCTGCAGAAATAGTAGAAATGGCACAGGCTGTAGCAGTAAAGCCACCTAAAGTTAACCGATGCAACCCAGCAATTAAGCCCACTCCAATGCCAACGATAGGACCACCTAATAAGCCGCCAATCGTGACTCCCATGATTCTTGTATTCGCAATAGCACTTTCACTATCCATATTAGTGAGCCATTCTTGGGATGTAATTGTCCCATGTCCAATTCTTACACCCGTATAGTTACTAATAACTCCAAAAGTTCCAAATATGATAATCATAACTACCTTTGCCGAAAGGTCATGTTCATTATGAATAATTTGACGAAATGACTTCATCCTTGAAAGGACGAAAGCAACAATGATTAAAATCCCTACACGTTCAAGCATGAGAGGTAATAATTCAACCATAGGATCTCACCTTTCATCTTTTCCAATAAGTGAAAACGTAAATTGACTACTCTATTACTATACCAAAAAAATAAGCTAGCTGTCTTTATGACTAGCTAGCATTTTCTTTATATAATAACTGTTCTTTTTTACCAATTGGCAGCAACAGTGTTACCTCTGTGCCTACTCCAAGTACACTGTGATAGGATACTTTTCCGTGCATTGTTTCAATTATTTTTAAAGAAACGGAAGTACCAAGCCCGGTCCCCTTGTCCTTCGTCGTATAAAATAAGGTCCCGATCCTCGCGAGCTGCTCTTCCGTCATTCCTTTACCTGTATCAGCAATCTTTACCGTTGCATGGTGAATGTCTGATTTGGAATGGACCGTTACTTTTCCACCTTCTGGAGTCGCTTCAATCCCGTTCTTAATTAGATTAACTAGTGCTTGCTTAAATTGATTTCGATGGGTCTCAAGTATGAAAGTAATAGACTCCAATTCACTTTCAAGCTGCACTCCTTGCTTTGCAGCAAGTGGTTCCATGAGAATCACCACTTCTGCTAGCACTTCTTTTAACGAAAACTCTTCTATTTTCTCAAATTGAGGCTTGGCGAAATTTAAATAATCATTAATAATCAACTCTGCGCGTGCTAACTCATTTAAGACGAGCGAAAGATACTGATAATTTTTACCCGATTCTTCTTGCTGCATCAATTGCAAAAATCCCTTCACAACCGTCAACGGGTTTCTAACTTCGTGGGCAAAGGATGCTGCCAGCTCACCAAGAGTATTTAACTTTTCCGCCCGCTGAATTTCCTTCTTCATTTTATTTCTTTCAATAAGCCCCTCATTCAACTTAGCTGCAAGACCCAGAGCTAGTGTTTGAATCAGTCCGACGAGGAGAAGGTCAGGGATATTAAAATCCAATTTAAAAAGATTTCCCTCTAAATACCGAAAGATGCTAAGAGAAAGAAAACAAAGGATCAGCGACCAGCTACCAGCAAGCATAGTAAGTAACACTCTCTTATTCGAAGAGTACCTCCAAAAGATTTTGAGTAAGAGGAATGGAATAAGAGCAGTTAGGACCGAACTGGCAAGTCCAAAGACCATGGTACTGCCGCCCAAAATCAGACGGGTTCCAATTATGGAGGATAAAACAATCCCCCCCGCCAGAGGCCCCCCATAGAGTATTGCTAATACAAGTGGAACATAGCGAAGGTCCCAATGTAACCCATAGTTTGCATACGAGAAAAGCATACAGGTTATTGCGGCAATACTTTGTAAGAAACCACATAAATAGGGAGATTTAATTTTCCTATTATTATCCATAAGAATGCTGGATAGTAGGACAGGTGCAATCGTAATTAATACATTCAAAAGGAGTTTTTCTGCCAGCATTGTCATTCCTCCATGGATAACCTTCTATATTAAGTTAACAATACGACAAAAATCGTCACTTTCCTTTTTTTCTATGAAATTTTTTCTACTAAGTAAAACTATCTACTTTCACCTGTAAACTTGCCGTAATACACATAGCATTTTCGATCTTCATCTATCTCTCTTGAATCCAAGGCAAACTCCATAAACTTTCCGCTCTTTTGAATATAAATTACATCCGAGTGAAGGATCGTTAATACCTCTTCATGCTCCCAAATTTCTCTTTTTTCAACTAGGGTTGAACCAATTAATGTGATTTCTCTAATTTCTAAGCCAATGTGAGAATAAACGAGTTCAGCCGCATCCTTTGGAAACTGTTCTTTTTGAACATATAACACTAGTGTACCGTCTGGATCCATAGCAGTTGCCGTAACAGAATAGGTCTCCCCTTCCTTAACAAAAAATTCGCAGGACATTCTTGCTACGGCTTCAGCCGTCGACAAATGTAGATAATTCCATAATGCAGGGTATTTCTTATAATTGTCGTCAAGTCGATACTCTAATCTCATCTCTCCAACCCTTCTTTCTTCCATTTTCAAATTTTTGCATTGTTTTCCTGACATTACCTTCTATAATAATATTATATACAAATAAAGGAGCGTGAGAAGGTGAAGAAAACCCAATGGTTAGTAACTGGAGTTCTCTCCTCACTAATTGCAGGAACACTTTCTGGTTGTTCAGACGATCTCCCACCACAGCCGGATGATTCCAGCTGCCAAGATTGGGAATGGGATGATGACCAAGGGGTTTGGCAATGTGATGATACCCACTCTAGTCATTATCATCATTACTACTACGGAGGCGGTTATTTTAGCAATAAATCTTCTCTCTTAAAATCATCATCCTATAAATCCTATCGATCCTCTTCGAGCTTTAAAGGTGGATTTGGCAGTGGCTCCAAGGGGGGTTTTGGAGGGTAACCATGTCATCTTATGCAGAAAAACGGAAAGCCTTTTATTCACAAATTCCATCCTTCTGGTCCAATCTATATGGAAGCGAATACAGCCTTTATCATGTTTTACCCATTAGTGAACAAACCGCCTATCTCTTAAAGGAAGCAACTGAACGTATGGGAGCCGTTTTTTTCAAAACTGCACGCCTGCTTCGGAGCCTTTCAGACGAGCAATTGCTTCAACTGGGTTACCCTAGATCAAGTCTCCCGTTTCTTAGATTAAAAAATCTTTTTCCAGAATCGATGATTTCCCGCTTTGACTTCGCCCTTACGAACGATGGGATTAAATTGCTTGAATTTAATAGCGATACACCCACGTTTATCGTTGAATGTTTTCATGTGAATAGAATGGTATGCAGTGAATTCGGCCTCATTAATCCAAATGAAAAGGAAGAACGCCTTCTGTCATCCGGTATTACTAAAGCCGTGATGGAGGCGTCACAGGGAAAAAGTTCACCTAATATTGTGTTTACCGCTCATGTTGACCACATAGAGGATTGGCATACGACAAGCTATTTAAGCGAGCTCTGTCAGGTTAAAAGTAAGATGGTTCCCTTGTCCGCTCTGCAAATTACTGATGATGCTTTACTTGACCCCGACGGTTTGCCTATTGATGTTTTATACCGACAAACCTACCCGCTTGAACACTTATTGGAGGACCGGGATCCTGAAACTGGGGATTTAATTGGAATCGAATTACTGCAGCTCGTGAAAAATGGAAAGCTTTCTATTCTGAATCCTATTTCATCCTTCCTTCTTCAACCCAAATCCATTCAGAGTTTGATATGGGGATTAGCAGAGAACGGTGCCTTTTATACAGACGAGGAGCAGAAGTGGATTAAGGAATATATGCTCCCAACCTATCTTGAAGCAGACTTTTTTGAAGGCAGAAGTTCCTATGTAAAAAAACCATCCCTTGGCAGAGAAGGGGACACCGTTACGATTTGGGATGAACATTCCCAGGTGACCATTCAGAATGATTATCAAACGTATAAGGAAGAACTGCCAGTCTATCAAGCGTATGTGCCTCTTCCCACTGTTACATTGGAAACAGAAAAGGGAGTGGAAGAATTATCTTACGTTTTTGGTGCATTCCTTATTGCTGGAAAAGCAAGTAGTATAGGGGTCCGTGCCGGAGAGAAAATCACAGGGAACGAGTCTTATTTCTTGCCAGTTTGTATCAAAAAATAAAGGGGAATGAGTATGGAGAATTTTTTATTATACTTAGTAGTTTCACTTGGTCTCTTATTAGTAGGACTTGTGCTGATGGAAGTAACAACAAAGGTTAAGGAATTTTCCTTGATGGCAAAAGGAAATAAAGCAGCGAGTTATGTCCTTGGAGGCAGACTTCTTGGTTTAGCCATTGTTTTGTATTCCACTGCTGCTAATTCTATCTCTTTAGGGGATATGGCCATATGGGGAGCGATTGGAATTGTTGCTCAAATTATTGTTTTTTACTTGGCAGAATGGCTCACGCCACGGTTCAACGTTATGCAGAGCATTGAAGAAGATAACCAGGCAGTTGGCCTGTTCCTCATGTTTTTGTCAATTTCCATCGGCGTAGTCATCGCAGGATGTTTGACTTATTAAAAAACGCATCCTCGGATGCGTTTTTTATAATTTTTGATATGTTTCCTTATCACAGATCACAAATAACCTTGCATCCTCAGGAATCGGTTCATTCCATTTTTTGAGTATTTGTAAGTCATTACGGTCGGCTATCAGCTGAGCCCCTTTTTCTTTTAAAAAGTCATAAGCCATTCCGTAGGTTGACCATTCCGTCCTTACTTTCACTTCCCATAAATCACTTCCCCCATCCCCATCCTTTCGACTTAAAAGTTGGGTGAAGAGGTGGCTGGCCCCTTTAGTTTGTGCTGACTTTGCCATAAGATTAGATACAGATTCATGAGAAAGAATGAACTCATCGATCTTCACATGTTTAAAATTACCAACATGCTTTTCGTTTAATATTTCAGCGATCGTATAGATATTACTTTCTGTGCCTTCGTCGTAACGCTCAATGGAGGAAGCAACTAAAAGTGTTTTTCCATCTGCTAGGTCTGGGTTATCAATCCCATCAGCTGCAAACAATAATACCGCTTTCGATTTCTCAATCCCTGCTCTTCTTAGCGTTTCTTCATCCGTTGGACTTCCCTGGATATAAAGAAACCGCTCATGTTCATAGGGTGTTTTTTCTAATTCATCAATTAGAACGATTTCCGTTTTAGAATCGCCGAGAAAAAGTTCATTAATGGTATTTTTACTCTTAGCCGTCCAGCCAATAATGACATAATGGTTTGTTCCTCTAAATGTCATTCTTCCTTCCTCCTTCATTCGTTTGTACTGGGAAACAGCATCAACGATCACTCCAATCAATACACCGAAAAGCCCGATTCCAGCCGTATATACGATCACCATCGCCCATATTCTTCCTAGCTGTGTCGTTGGATAAACATCTCCGTAGCCCACAGTCGTCATCGTCGTCAGAATCCACCAAACTGCATGGAAGGTGTTTTCAAATGTTTTGGGTTCGAGTATTCTCATAACCGCTGCATTAATCAAAATATAAAATGTAGTAACGAGAATTAGCGTTCGGTACCGATACTTGGTCACAGTCATAAACAGCTTTCTAAAAAATAGCATAGCGATCCCCTACTCTTTTCCAATGTTGTTTACTTGTTCTCTTTTTTCATATAAAATGGATTTCTTTGAACAGGTATCCAATCATCTGTAAGTTCCAACTGACCTGCCAGTGAAAAAAGAAGATCCTCTCTACCCTTGGCGGCCATGAATTGTACCCCTACCGGCAGACCATCAGATGTCAGATGTATAGGCACGGTCATAGCAGGCTGACCGGTTAAATTTGCAAGTTGTGTAAAAGGGGTTCTTTCTAAATTCTTTTCTGCTACTTGTTCAACAATGCCTGCTTTTTTCATTAACCTACCTAAGGAAAGCTTCCCTGCAAACTGAAGTGCCGCTTTTTCCGATTTACTTGGTTCAAGTTCACCAATTTTTGCAGGAGGAGAAGCCGTTGTCGGTGTCAGGAGCAAATCATATGTCTCATGAAAATGTTCCATTTGAATAGCCGCCTTATCCCATTCTCTAATACTTAACACAAATTCCTCCGCTGATGTCGCTTTTCCCACTAATCCAAGCATCCATGTTGTCGATTCTACATCCGTCATTCTTGCTTTCCTGCCAAGAACGTCTTCAAGGGTTGCTAGCCCTGCAGCCACTTCTCCAAAATACATGGTTAAATAGCTCTTTGCTATTTTTCTACCATCAACCGGTACATCGACTTCGACCACCTGATGTCCCATCGACTCTAAAAGCTTGGCTGTTTTCAGCACTGCTTCTTTACAATCTTGGTCAATCACATTTCCAAGAGGGGATTTTACCGAAAAGGCAATGGTCCATTTTCTCGTTGGTGCTTCTTGTACAAGTTGCAGATAGTTACCTTCAAATGGGGGAGCGTAAAAAGCAGCATATTTCTCATGGATACGTATCTCATCAAGGATTGCCGCGCTATCCCTCACCGTTCTTGAGAGAATATGGTCTACTGATGCTCCCTGCCAATGCCTTGCATAATTAGGACCAACTGGAGTTCTCCCCCGTGTGGGCTTTATTCCAAACAATCCGCAATAGGCTCCTGGTATACGAATGGAACCTCCACCATCATTTGCCCCTGCAATGGGGACCATTCCACTTGCCACTGCTGCTGCAGAACCTCCACTAGAACCACCTGGTGTATGATTTAAATTCCACGGATTCCGAGTGGGGCCGTAATACTCAGGCTCAGTAATCCCCATCAAAGCAAATTCTGGTACATTGGTTTGCCCCACAAACAACGCACCTGTTTTTCTAAGTTGTTTAACGTATTCAGAATCTACTCTAGCTCGATAGGTTTGTAAAGCCCTCGAACCTGAGGTGATTTTTTCACCCTGCACTTCTTGAGCAATATCTTTAAGAAGCATCGGTACTCCCGCAAACCTACCGTTTATATCCACGTTCTCGGCTTCTTTTTCAGCCCTCTTATAAAACCTATTAATTACGGCATTTAATTGGGGATTATGTTTTTCTATCGTGTGAATGGCTTCATCCAGCACTTCTTTTGGTTGAATTTCCTTCTTTTTAATCAAGCCAGCTATTCCTAACCCGTCATAACTTTTATAATCAAAACCCTCCATCCAACTCATCCCCGTTCATAGGTTTTTTTACTAATACTTCTACCAATAGTTGCAATATTCCTTTATCGCTAATTACTAATCGTTTTCTAGTAAAATGATTCCTGATTCTTACGGTTAAACAAACACTACATTAATATAGATGTTGACAAAAAATATTAATTCCTGTAATATTAGTAATTGTGCTTCGCACATAGGTAACTTGGAATTATAAGATTACGCAATGTAAGAATTTATTTCTGGCATTCTGCTTATGTTTTAATATAAAAACTTATTCACACTGGATCGGCTTCGGAGCCGTTAGGATATAAGAGAGGTAGGGCTTATGTCGTTTAGGTACAAAACCATCAGGTGGAAGAATAACCGCGGCAAATTTGTTTTTAACAAACAATGATTATATATAAGTTTTTACTTGCGAACAGAAAAGCGAAGCGCATGAGAGCGCAGGTAGCTAGACAGTTATTTACTGTCTTTAATAAGACTAGCATTCACAAGTTACAATATGGATTCTATATGAATCAAAGCTAAGAAGGCAGAGGAATTTCATTTCCTCTGCCTTCGTCCAATTTTTGGCATTTTTACATATTGGCAACTTGATTCAATGTTAAGTTTTCTTTTTGAAGGTTTAGAGGTTGGAAACCATCTATTTTTAATATTGGCTGGTTTGGATATTGAAAGTCTATATGTAGAATCTCACCAACTTTTCCATTTCGAAGGGTAATTTTCTTCCCTTTGACCAATTCCATTAAAAAATTAGTAAATGGTAAAACAATCGCTTCATCAAGACGATTCTGTTTAACTTCCTTAATTAATTCATCTACTGCGTAAAAAATCGACATAGAACTTCTATACACCCGATTTGAACAAATTGCATCAAAGGTATCTGCCACAGAGAGTATCCGGATAAAGAAAGGAATACTGTCCCCATTTAAACGATTGGGATATCCTGTCCCATTTAATCGTTCATGGTGCTTTAAAACTCCTTCTAAGATGAGCGGATGTAAAGAAGTTTTCGACAGTAAATCGAATCCGAGCTCTGGATGTTGTTTGATTAAATTAAATTCTTCATCTGTTAACCTAGATGGCTTATTTAAAATCATTGGATCAATTTTAAATTTACCGACATCATGAAACAGGCCCATACTGGCTAAGAATTGTTGATGCTTTTCCGATAGTTTTAGTATTCTTCCTATTTTACTAGCTATCAATCCAACATTAATGGAGTGCTTAAATAAATACTCATCCTCAGAGAATCTTTCCATTAGCTCTAAAATCCCAATGTCCTTTAAGGCAAACTCCTCATGTAATTCTTGAAATGTATCAACCATTTCCTGGATCTCATTATCATCGAGTTTTGATTTTCCACTAATGCTTGTTTGTAACTCTTGAACGGATGAATATACACTTCTATAAACTACTTCATTTAGTTCTCCAATTTTTTTTCCTATTAAATCCTTTGGTTGGTCATGCTCCTTTATTTGAATCCTATGTCGACTCAAATAATGCATATGGTCATCTTTGAGTATTGTCCCCTTCTTTAAAAGCAATACACCCGTCAAGGAATAAATATCCTCTTTTAATACCATACCCTTTTTTAAATCCATGTTATAAGCTCCCCTTTTTTATAACAGGTCATATTTAGGTTCCTTATGTAAGGCAACTCAAAAGTAATACGAATAAAGAAAAAAGTGTTGCATTGCATCATAAATTGTCGACCAAAAGGTTAATTTTTACTATTGTAATTTTATTATATCTTAATTTTACTATAATTGGATTTTTTGATTTGGTAAAGTAAAAATTAGATTTTTCTAAAAGTCTTATACAATAGATGAGCTCCCTCTATAAAAAACAAAAAAACCACAGCATAAGTACTGTGGCAGGAGAATCTTTAAAAGAAAAATATATAAATAGATCTTAAGATTTCTTATTTTTCTATAACAATTGCTTGTTTCCCCATTTGCTCCCAAGCTTTAATGAAACTTTCACGGTTCAATTTTTTGTTTTTGACTCCATATGGGTCATTTACGTAAATATAATTTGTATCATAGCCTGTGATGGCGACACTATGTTCATTAAACGTAATATCAATTTTTCCCTGTGGCGTATCCCACGTTTGAAATACTGAGACTGGAGTAAAGCTTGAAGTGGTAATAATCCATACTGGTAGCCCTTGCCCGACCTTTTTTAATACATCTTCAAATGGGTGGTTAGTTAAATTCACAGCACGATCACCCACATATTTCTGAGCCAACTCTAACATAGGACCATTGTATACACCTAGACCAGGACCCTTTGCCATATTTCCAACGAAGCCGGCATTTGGATTTCCCTTTTGTCCATTATTATAGGTTAACGGAACTGTTTTTATATTTTCAGCTAACTCGTTTTTTGTCACTTTAACCCCATGATAGTTTAGAATCATCGCTAAACTTGTAACCTCACAGCCATTATAAAGCTTGGGTGCGTCCATTTGATTAAGCAATGGTACATCCAGCATGATATTGTCCGGAATACTTGGCTCTGAATTTGTTAATTTCACTTCGTTTACTGGCTCTGCTTCTTCTTGTAGGACTTCTTTATTTGCTGTTGGTGGCTTCGTTTCCTTTTGTGGTTCACTAGCCGTAGACTTTGTTTGCACCACTTCTTTCAATTGAACGACATCCGACCAGTTAAATTTACCTGCAAAAATTGTATTTGCACCTATAAAAGATATGATTAGAATAATAATGATGAATAACAATTTTTTCATAGACGAATATACCATTCCTTATGATAGACTTTGTAAGCAACTAGCAAACTAGTAAAATACTACTATATAACAATACCAAATAATACTAAGTGGATAAAAGAAAAACTTTTCCAAGTTATCATAATAATTATTCCTTAACTTATCCTTAACAAAATCCCCCCAGTTTTTTAGACTTAGGGGGCCAATAGGAATATTCATATCCTGCTTTGATTAATTTTTCGAATGACTTGATTAATTACTTCAGAAAAAACTAAACCGAAGGCAATGGCACCTGCAAGCATCAATACTTTTGCTGCAGAGCCTAATGCTGCATTATAGTTATTCTCAACAAAGTTACGCATGGCATCAAAGGCTAGACCCCCTGGTACTAAAGGGATAATACCTGCCACACTAAAGATAATGACTGGAGTTTTGTAAAACTTAGCTAATTCCTGACTCAGAACTGCAATAAAAATCGTGGCTGCTAGTGTAGCAAAAATGGCATCATTTGAATATCTCTCGAGAAGATAGTAAATTAACCAGCCACCCATTCCAATCAACCCACATTTAACCAAAGTCTCTTTTGGTGCATTAAAAAGGATGCCAAAGGCTCCTGTTGCTAAAAAGCTCGTTATTAACTGACTAAGAATTTCCAAGTTCATTCAAGCCACCTTTACAAAAACGATAACACAACGGCAATGCCCGCTCCAATGGCAAATGCTGTAAGAAACGCTTCTGCCCCTTTGGATAAACCAGATACTAAATGACCTGCCATTAAATCTCTGATCGCATTGGTTACTAATAGACCCGGAACCAACGTCATAACAGAGCCAATAATAATTTTATCTAATTGATCTCCTATACCCATTTTGACAAATAATACAGAGAGTAAGCCGATTACAAACGAGGCTAAAAATTCCGAGAAAAACTTAATTGGAACAAACCGATGAAAGTAAACAAAACTTAGATAACCCAACCCTCCTGAGATCATTGATGGAAGAAAATCATTCCACCCGCCATTAAACATAATCATAAAGCAACCACTGGCTAATGAAGCAGCTGCCACCTGATACTTAAAAGGAAAGGTCACATCTAATGAGTCAATTTCTTTCAATTGCTTTAATGCTTCATTTATATTCATTTCACCACTGCTTATACTTCTAGAAATGCTATTAACCATGGCCACCTTTTTTAAATCCGTGGACCGCTCTGAAATCCGAATGAGCTTCGTTTTAGTTGGTTCTGTACCTTCAGCTGAAAATATAATTCCAGTTGGGGTCACATAGCTATGTGTCATTTGTATTCCAAAAGCCGCTGCTATGCGCATCATAGTATCTTCCACGCGATATGTCTCTCCACCGCTTTGAAGCATGATTTTTCCAGCAAGTAAGCAGACCTCCATAATATCATAGGTTCCTTCAACTTGATTCTCCATTTATTTCTCACCACATTATCTTTACATTTGTTACTTAGTTTAATCAAAAATAGGTTATGAATCAATTATAAGCAAAAAAACAAACAACCACGGGCTGTTTGCCATCATTATTGATTCCACACTTTCATTAAGATGAGATTGATTATAGTTATTCCCCCATAAAGACAGGCCATCGTTTGCTTTTCTAAAAATATCAAAACAACAATTGGTAATCCAAAAATCACTATTTCTAACAATAAGAATGGAAATCCAGTTAATGAATAGGGTGCTTTTGGTGCTCCGAACATTCCCCAAATAATGGCGACTAATAGTGGCGTTCCGATCCCTAATACGGTTTTTATTACAAAACTTTGGATTACATGGAATCCCCAATAGGCAAGAATTATTAGTACCATGATTTCCAATAAAAATCGAACTCCTAAATTAATTGCTTTTAAAGCTTCCATCTAATCCCCACCTTTCATTCAAATAAAAACAAGTTCCTTATTAGCTTGGAACTTGTTTTAAGTCTTCTACTTGGAGTTTTCCATCCATTATTAATACTTTTTCAAATGCATCAACAAGGGATGGTTGGTAATAACGACCTGACAATTTCTTTAACTCAGTTATGGCTAGAACTGGGTCCATTCCTTTTCTATAAACCCTATCCGATGTCATCGCATCATATGTATCAGTAATTCCAATGATTTGCGCTTCAAGGAGTATTTGGTCACCTTTAAGGCCATTAGGGTATCCCGAACCATCTAGTCGTTCATGATGCTGTAAAATAATTTCTCCTATATGAGAATAATAGGTGGATTTCACCATTTCACAGCCATCCGCTGAATGCTTCTTTAGCACTTCCATTTCTGCTGAAGTAAGCTTTACTGGCTTATTAAGGATTTCTTCAGGTGCATTAATTTTTCCTATATCGTGGAAAAGGGATGCAAAGTATAGGTTTTCTAATTTTTCTTTAGAAAGTTGTAATTGTTTAGCAAGTCTAATGGAATATGTTTGAACTCTTGCACTATGTTGATAAGTATATTTGTCTTTCTGTTCAATTTGTTTAACGATTTTTGTTAATTCATCAATACTTCTGCTTATGAAATGAAAGGCTGGCTGAGTGGTAAACCAAATAAGCTTCATATTAGTTAAAGCTTTAAAATAGGTAGCTTCTTCAAGATGATGGATATAAAAATAATCACCTGTTTTCAAGTGAATTTCAGTATCCTTTTCTTCATAAACACATTCCCCATCAAGTATGAAAAAAAATTCCATTGTTTCAGGTTCATCACCCGGAAAGACATAAAAAGTTTTTCCTTCACTAATAGTTTGTAAAATTACCTCCGATCCATCACCTTTGGCAATCAAACTGAATTCTGAAGTTGAATCAATAACTTTTTCTAAAAATTTCTCGTTCGATCCAAGGTAAAGACCCTTCATTAAAAAACCCCCAGCTTCCTAATGACAAACACGAATCGGGTCAATCCAAACCCACCTGCCCCCTATTTCCACAAGTGTCCAGTACGCTTCTGCTTGGATGCCCTTTTCTGCTGCCTTATTGATTGCATCAGTAGACATTTTCAATGTTGTATTATATAAATCGGTTATTAATTTATCGAGATCGTTATTATATTTTTCAGTTCTTTCATTATATTGTTTGTCGCCTTCATCAATCTTTTGAATATCACTTATGTACTTTGCTTCTAGTTCATCAGCATCGCTGACTGCTTTTGCAATTTTTAGTTCAATTTCAGAATTGGTTTTTTCGATGGAAGCAATTACTTTTTCATAATCAGTACCTTTGGTTTCTGCTGCAAATGCGCTTGTTCCAAATGATGCCATTAAAAGTAAAAAAATCAACATGGTGAATCCTTTTTTTAACATGAGTTCCCCTCCACTTTATAAGTTAACTATAGGAAATTGTACTCACAGTCATTATAATTGCTGGAATTATATATTACCACAAAAACCACCATATTTTACTGAAAAATAATATAATTTACTATATTTCGACAACTAAACACAAAACCTGCGTTATTTCAACAACGCAGGTCTTCCATAGTACTTTATACCCTTATTCAGTGGTTTGAAGCTGAACTTTGGCTACTACATTTTTTCTCCTTTTTCCCCCAAAAATTAATCCTGTTAAGCAGCAGAAGAGTACAAACGGAATACTAGCTTTATAAAGGTCAGCAAAACTTGATGATATGGTTTTAAGAGCATAGTCACCCACCTGTACCCCATAGGTCTTAACTAATTTTCCTTTATGGTCAATTTCCTCATCTACCTGGTTTTCCACTTGCTTATAAACCATTTCTTTAGCTTCTGCTCTTTGTTCTTCTGGTATGGAGGAAAGTGCCTTGTCTACATTTGAATTGATTAACTGTTGACGTTCAGCTTTGGAGATGATCACTTGATTCACATTATGTTTTTGCTGTTCAGCAGTAATTGATTTTTTTGTTTCGCTAAAAATTTTTTCTTTTGCCGATTGAGGTACATCAAGTTTTTCTAGTTTTTGGGCAGCAAAATGCACAACCTCCTGTTTCTTATCATGAATAGTAGTGGTTAGACCTGCAACAAAGATCGCTACAGCTAAAACCACTCCAACCTGTCTTAACATAGAAAATACACTTTGCGAAGCTGTTAGCATTTCGCCTTCAAAAGATGATGTACTCGCAATCGTAGCAGAGGAAATAACAAAACTAAAGCCAAAACCAAGTAAACTGCACAATAAAATAATTTGGGCTGATGTACTATGAATATTTAAGTTGTGTAACAAGTAATAGGCGATGCCCATCATGCCAAACCCAAACATGACCGGAATCGTGAATCCAATTTTTTTCGTTAGTAGACCTGCAATTTGGGAAAATACAAAGATGGAGGCAGATACAGGAGTAACAAGTAATGCTGCTTGAAGCTCTGTCTTATGCTGGAAGTTAGTTAAAAATTGAGGTAGTAGGACCATTACACCGATAAGGAAGACAAAACCTGTTGTCACTGTTACAACCGAGCCGGTAAACAACCGGTCTTTAAAAAGATTTAAGTTAACCATTGGAGCTTTAGACTTTTTCTCTACAATGATGAAAAGGACAATAGAAACGAGCGTTATTACATAGCAACCAATTGTTTTTGTGCTGTCCCATCCCCATGTATTCCCCTTAATCAACACAAGGTTCAAAGGGAAAATGGCAGAAACAGAGAAGATTAATCCGAGCCAATCGATCTTTGATTTGACACGATTTTCATTTTTAATTGGTAGGATAAGGAACGCACCACCAATGGCCAGCAGACAAATAGGAACATTCACATAAAAAACCCAATGCCAGCTAAGCTTTTCGGTAATAATTCCTCCAACCGTCGGCCCAAGTGCCGTAGCTAACCCCTGTGTGGCACCTAGTAAGGTTAACGGCAGCGTTCTTTTCTCCAACGGCATGGCAGCAATACCTATCACCATGCTGCAAGGAATTAAGATTGCAGCTCCAAAGCTTTGAATAAACCGTGCTGCGATTAAGTAGTCACCATTAGTCGCTAAACCACAAAGCGCGGAACCTAACCCAAATACAAATAATCCAATGATATAGAATTTATTTCTACCAAACATTTCGGCGAACCTTGCCATCGGAATGGCTAAGACAGCAATAGTCATGGTGTAAACATTTAGCATCCACGAGCTTGTTTCCAATGTGGTATGCAGACTATCCTGAATCGCAGGAAGTGTAATATTCATAATCGTTGAATCTAGCATACAAACAAACATTCCTAAACACATAAGCAATACGACCTTCATTCCACCCATATCCTTCATTATGTTAGTACCCTTTGCTATCATTTAACTTTTTTAGTTCTTCGTCGACCATTCCCAAAATCATTTCCGCCTGGCGGATCCCAAACTCTAAGGTAAATCTTTTATTTGGTTCCATGTTTGGGTACAAATTAGCAATTCTAGTTAAATTATCGTACATCGCTTGATTCTTTCCTCTTTCTTCTAGT
Source organism: Neobacillus rhizosphaerae (assembly GCF_050477885.1). Taxonomy (GTDB): domain Bacteria; phylum Bacillota; class Bacilli; order Bacillales; family Cytobacillaceae; genus Neobacillus; species Neobacillus rhizosphaerae_A. The sequence continues at coordinate 13,756 of NZ_JBCNAC010000089.1, read as the reverse complement.
AGCCATTCCATTACCTTTTCTTTTGTGGTAAAACGCCCGAAAAAGATGCGGATCAGGATATCTGATCTTGTGATGGTTGGATTGATTGGGCTGTTTAGGTACGTTTGAAATTGTTCCTTTCCACTTTCTGTGATTACAAATAGGTTTTTGTTTGGCTTACCATCTTGCTGGATGATTTGTTTTTCCACTAGGCCTTCTTTTTCCATTTTTCTTAGTGCTGGATAGATTGCCCCGAAGGAAGCATCGAAAAAGTAGGAAATGGAGTTCTCCATCATTTGCTTGATATCATAGCCGCTCATTGGCTCGTCATATAAAAATCCTAGGATCACGTCTTGTATGTTCATTTTGATCACCTCATATTATTTATGTTTATATTATCATTGTTAATATAAATAATGTCAATATTTAAATTGGATATTTTTACAATTTGTTTAAAAATAAGCACTTAAGTTGAAGCTGCTGACCCTTAACCGTCCCTAGCCGATCCATCAATCCTTCATGCATGGCTAAAAATAAAAAATCGATGGTAATATACCATCGATTTCAGCCCGAGCTCACTCTCCTATATTGTTTTCAAACCACTCCTGCAACTCTCTCAACGAGGTAAAACTGAAAATTTCCTCCCCATTTTGACCGTTATCAACACCAGCATTACCTCTTAGTGAGATTTGTCCCTCTTGCTCTGAAATTAAGACCGCGTAAGGATGATTTACATTTATGTACCTCGAATCTAAATCATTATCCAGCCAATTCTTACTTCGTAAAAACGCATCGCAGTGTTCCAAAAACATCCCTCCTCACTTTTTATTGTTCCAAATAATAAAAAAAGAAGACAAAAAAATATCTCCTGAAGAAGGCAAGAAAGTCGGTGTAGTATAAGCTACGTCTACTTTTCACTGATTTTTTTCAATGAAATGTAATGTTTTCTCAATGATCACTTGTTGGTCATTATCAAGCGTTGCCACATGATAACTATCTTTCATATGATGAAGCTCTTTTACCGAAGAGCGAATGCCATCATATATCATTTGTGAATTATTAGGCGGCACGACATGATCCTCTTCCGATACAAAAATCAATGCCGGACAAGTAATTTTATGAAGGTCTGCTTTTACCTGTTCCATAAACTTTAGAATTTCTTTAATGGATTGAACCGGAGTCTTTTCATACGCTAATTCCTTCACTTCCGCTTTTTTAATATCAGATCCGATCGCATCTAAAAACCTTACTCCTTCTAACTGTCGGACAGGAGCCATTTCAGGAATATCCACAGCGGCGTTTATTGGGATAATCGCTCGAATCTCAGGATACTTTTCAGCCAGATAAAGAGTCAATGTTCCCCCCATCGAAAGCCCGGTGACAAAAATAATATCACAACGTTCTTTTAACCATTGGAATCCTTCTTCAATAGAAGAAACCCAATCCTGATAGGTTGTTTGTTCCATTTCTTCATAGTGAGTTCCATGACCTTTGAGCCGCGGTCCACATACCGTATAGCCCGCATTCGCGTATGCCTCTCCTAGCGGCCTCATACTTTGGGTGGTACCTGTAAACCCATGTGATACTAAAATCCCAACATTACTTCCTTCAAAGTAAAACGGTTCTGCATCAGCTAAAATAGGATATTCTTTAGTCATACTCATCCCTCCATATCATCGTGTACCTTTATGTAAAATGTATTCGCCCTCTTCCAAAGATTACCTGCAATTTTTCAAAAAAAAATAACCTATCCACATGTGAATAAGTTACCATCAAACATTTATTTCTGTTTATAATAGGTAATCGCTAAGGCAAACGCTAGTACGGTTCCTTTTACAATATCCATGGCATAATACGGTACAGACATCATGACAAGGCCATTTTGCAGAATACCAATTAATACCGCCCCAATAAAAGTACCAAATGCATTTGGTTTACCCGCACCTAGAACTGAAAATCCGATAAAGGCCGCAGCAACCGAATCCATGAGGTAGGGTGCACCGGAGTTAATCTCTGAAGTCATAACCCTTGATGCCAGGACAATTCCGCCAATTGATGCAAACAAAGCAGAGAGTAAATAAGCCGCTACTTTATATTTATTAACAGGGATCCCTGACAGTCTTGCAGCTTCTTTGTTTCCGCCAATCACATACATGTATCGACCATGTTTGGTATAAGTCAGAAAGATATGCACAAGAATGACGGTTATAGTCATGATGATAATAATCCATGGCACCTCACCAATTTTCGCAAAAAATGGACTGATTAATCCCGTTGCCATGGATCCATCAGGCATCACCATATTTTGAGAAACTGTCGCCCCTTTTGTATAGGTAAGCGCGGTCCCTTGAATGATAAACATGGTCGCTAAAGTCATTAGCATGTCTGGGATTCGTAACTTTACGATCATGAACGAATTCAAAGCACCTACAATTAAGGAGGCACCAATCGCAGAGATAATCGCAAGAACGGTATTTTGGGAAAACCAAACAAACATAGAAATGACGATGGCATTCGATAACGATGCTACCGAGCCTACTGATAAATCAAATCCATCTACAGATAATGAGATGGTAATACCTATAGCAATAATCGTCACAATCGAAATTGACCGAAGGATATTGACGATATTACTACCTTGAATAAAGGTAGGATTAGCCGCTGAAAAAATAAGAATAAGAGCAAGAATCGTTATAATCGTCCCGTATTTATATAAAAATTGAAACAGCTCAAATGCTTTTTTTGTTGGGGTCTGATTCTTTGCTGAAATGTTTGTCTCCATTTTACCTGCCCCCTGTGGAATAAAATAAAAGTTCTTCTTCGTTTGTTTGGTTCGTCTCTAACTCTTTTACTGATTGTCCATCATATAGAACGTAGACTCGGTCCGTAATCCCCATAATCTCTGATAGTTCGGAAGAAGCATAAATAATGGATTTACCTCTACTTGCTAATTCCGTAATCAGTTCAAAGATGTCTTTTTTGGCACCAACATCCACACCTTTGGTTGGTTCATCAAAAATATAGACATCGGCATCAGCCACCAGCCACTTCCCAATTGCGACCTTCTGCTGATTTCCTCCAGATAGATTCTGAACCTTTGTTTCTTCAGAAGGTGTTTTAATTCCAAGCCGGCTAATGAACTGCTTGGCTGTTTCCTTTTCTTTCTTTCTATTTAAAAAGCTAAATACGTTTGTAAAACCGCCTAAATTAGCCGCTGTCAGATTAGATTCCACTGATTCAAGGACAAGAATTCCTTCCTTTCTGCGTTCTTCGGGCACTAATGCCATCCCATTTTTCACCGCATCATATGGGCTTTTCAAGGTTAGTTTAACCCCATTAAGATGGACTTCTCCTCCAGTTAATTTTTCAGAACCAAAAAGCGCCTTGCAGAGCTCGGTTTTACCTGCACCGACAAGCCCAGCCACTCCAACGATTTCCCCAGAGTTCACTTGTAAATGTAAGTCTTTAATTTTACTTTTATCTGAGAGTCCCTTCACTTCAAGAACTGTGTTTCCAATTCTCGTAATCTTTTTCGGGAACTGTTCCTCCAGCTTTTGGCCAAGCATGTGCTCCACCACTTGATTCTGTGTTGTCTCTGAGATGTTCTCTTTTACAACAAATTCTCCGTTTCTCATAACTGTAATTTCATCACAGATTTCAAAAATCTCTGGCAGGCGGTGAGAAATAAAGATAATCCCGACATTTTGTCTCTTTAATTCGCGGGCAATCCGAAAAAGCTCGGTCGTTTCCGTATGACTTAAGGGTGCAGTTGGTTCATCTAGAATCAAATATTTACACCGATTCGAGACAGCTCTAGCAATGAGAATCATTTGCTTTTCTGCCAGAGAAAGCTCACTCACAAGCTTTTTCGTAGAAAGTGTAATATTCATTTCAGCCAGGATTTGTGCTGCTTTTTGATGAAGAGTCTTCCAATTCATCCACTGCTTTTTTCCCATATGATGAACCGTGTCCATCAACATGATATTCTCGGCGACCGTTAAATTAGGTATAAGCACCGTATCGACTTCTTGATAGACAATCTGGATACCCGCATCTTGGGCATCCTTCGGTGATCGAATGTTCAAAGATTCCCCGTCCAGTACAATCTCACCGGTATAATGATTATAAGCCCCTGAGAGGACTTTCATTAGAGTTGATTTCCCTGCACCATTTGCTCCAATCAATGCCTGAATCTTTCCCGTCTTTGTTGAAAAATGAACCTGATTTAAAGCTTTCACCCCTGGAAATTCAATTGTTATATTTTTCATTTCCAATGTTGACTGCATGAAATCATCCCCCTATCAAGCAAACACTCTCTTAATCAAGTGAAAAAGAGAGTGCTTATAGTAACCTTAATTATTTATAATATTTTTTTAATGTTTTCATCCAATCTTCTTCGAATGCGTCTGATTGGCCCCATCCTGAAATAATTTTTGATAGATTAACCATGTTAACAGGATCTTTAGACTTTTGAAGATTGTCTTGTGAAACTAGAGAAGCTTCTAAATCATAGGTTTGTGGTGTTTCTTCACCTGCAATTTTTTTAGCAAGCAATCTCAAATCCACAGCACCAATTAGTTTAGGATCCACAGCAGCTGTGTATTTCCAAGCACTACCTTTTCTTTGAATCTCTTGAAGGTCGGCATTTGAAACATCAATACCATAAATTTTTACTTCTTCACGGCCTGCCTCTTTAAGTGCTCGTGCTGCACCAATAGCAAAGGCATCCCAGGTAGCAAAGATGGCATCCAACTTTCCTTTTGGATATTTATTTAACATGGCAGCTACGGCGTTTTGTGTTTGAACACTGGTATCTGCAGCGGCTACACCGAAGCGTTCCACTTCTTTAATTCCAGGGTTTTTTGAAAGGGTATCTTGATACACTTTATTTCGTCTAACCATAGGTGGAAAACCGTCAACCCAAAGGTATGCAATATTTGCTTTGCCCTTCGTATCCTTTACAAGCTGATCCAATGCTAAAGTTGCCAATGCTTCGTCATCTTGTGATGTAAGTGTTACTCCCTCCACTTCAGCCAACTTTGGATTAGAGTCAAACGCCACAACGCTTTTTCCTTTTTCAACAATCTTCTTCACATCATTCACCGTTGCATCATCATCACCATGTGAAATAATGAATCCATCATAGTCCTGATCTAATGCCTGATTTATCGCATCATGAAATTTTGCTGTATCACCGTTTGCAGTAAACACATCCACTTGTAATCCTAACGATTCTCCCTCTTCTTTTGCTCCTGCTAGGAATTGGGCTGTATGGTCGTCTCCGCCAATTTTACGAATCACCTTAATTTTCAATTGGTCACCTTTAAATTGTTCTGGTACGCCTTCAAGTGATACATTTTTATTTCCGCTTGCTTTCTTTGTTTCTCCCCCAGAAGCACACCCCGTGAGTAGCAGGCTTGCAGCCAATGTAGATACAAGCATACTTTTGAGAATATTTTTTTTCATGATAAAAGCTCCCCCTTTTTGTCTTTCTTACCAAAATAAACTATTCCCATTGGAGAAGTTTTCTTTTATGAAAAAATAAAAAACCTCTCCAGAAAAGAGAGGTTTCATCACAAATGTTGGACTACTCCTCTCTTATCTCTCAAAACATTAAATGTTTTGCAGGATTTAGCACCAATTCCTTTTTGGAACGGTTGCTGGGCGTCATCGGGCCAGTCCCTCTGCCACTCTTGATAAGAGAACGTATTATTGATTTAAAGTAATAAACTAAATTTAAACTCAGATTAACAAGTTGTCAATAGTATTTTAAATATTTCCAATAAATTAATAACTCCTTTTTAATCAATGAAACAGAGTTGGGAAAACTATTATTAAAACTAAACCCAGATATTGCTTTATTCTCCTTAGAAATTTCGGTATGATTATATTTAGGGAACCGAAATAAACTGAAGAAAGAAGTGTTACCTTTCATGAATAAGCAGGAAAGTGCAAAACGTAATTTATTCATTATGTGGTTTGCCAACTTCTTCGTCGCAGGTAGTATGACGATGGTCATGCCGTTTATTTCGCTGTATATTGAAACGTTTGGGGACTTTTCAGAGAAATATGTCCAACATTGGTCGGGAATTACTTTTGGTATCACCTTTGTTTCTGCATTTCTTTTTTCACCGGTTTGGGGGAAGATTGGAGATCGCTATGGTCGGAAAAAGATACTTATCATTTGTGGATTAGGGATGGCTGTATCTATCTTTTTAATGGGTTTTGTTCATTCAGTCTGGCAGCTACTCTTACTACGGTTTTTAATGGGCTTTTTCTCAGGGTTTATCCCGATGTCACAGGCATTCATCTCCACACAAACACCAAAAGAGATTGCTGGTCGTGTCCTAGGGACATTACAAACAGGAAGTATTACGGGCTCGTTGTTAGGACCCATGCTTGGAGGAATTTTAGCCGACACACTCGGCTATGCGACCACCTTTAAATGGACTTCTATTTCCATATTCATCTCAGGGATTCTTGTTATCGCAACGAAGGAATTTCTGATAGAACCAACAAAGGGCACCAAATCTCACTATTCCAGTAAAGAGGTTATCAAACACATCCTACGAAATCCTGTTTTATTAACCGTATTGCTTATTTCATCTCTTGTACAAATCGCCCATTTCAGCATTCAACCAATCCTGTCGCTATTTGTCAGTGATTTGCATGGGCCAAACAATGTTGCTTTTTATTCAGGGATTGCTTTTTCTGCAGCAGGAATAGGCAACTTACTCATGTCACGAAACTGGGGAAAGATTGCAGATAAATATGGTTATATCAAAATATTAGTCATCCTTCTATTTTCAGCAGGGATAGTGTACTTACCAGGAGCGATCGTGACAAGTCTTTGGCAGCTTGTCATCATCCGTATTGCTTTAGGTGTGACCATCGGCGGAATCATTCCTGTCAGGATTGCTTATATCCGCCAGGAGGCTCCGATTACCATGCAAGGGGAGGTCCTTGGCTATAACAATAGTCTAAGATTTCTCGGTAACATCATTGGACCCATGCTGGGGGGCTTTCTTTCTGGCTACTTTGGCTTTTCCGCCGTTTTCATCAGCACCAGTACTTTATTGATTATGAGCGGACTGATTTTGCTCGTATCATTGCTTCGACATCCTAAGCTTGTTAAACATACAGCTTAATAACTTATTCAACATACAAAAGTTACCAAAATCTTCATTGAAATAAATTAGGTTATTCCGAAAATATATGATACAATAATTCTACCATTTGAATTACTGTTTCATTTGTGTGCCCTACTCATTCATGAGTGGGGTTTTTGTTTGTTTTTTTGAATAAAAAAAACAGACTCTATAAAATAGAGCCTGTCTTATCCGACATTGTTATTAAGCTTTACGAACGTTAGTAGCTTGAGGTCCACGTTGACCTTGCTCTACTTCAAAAGTAACTGCTTGACCTTCGTCTAATGATTTGAAGCCTTCGCTTTGGATTGCTGAGAAGTGAACGAATACATCGTCTCCAGCTTCGCGTTCGATGAATCCAAAACCTTTTTCTGCGTTAAACCATTTTACTTTACCTTGTTCCATGTGTGTTTCCTCCTGCTGTGTGCTTTTGCACACATTATGGTACTATCCTTGCACTCAGTGATCATCAAGACGAAAAGTTTATCTTATACTATCCTTTACACCGAACAAAAATAATTCTTAATCAGTATAACATCTTACATAAGTGTTTGCAAGAAGACAATAATGAGTCTCCTTTTAGCCTCATGCTTTACCGCCCGCGGAAAGAGCTTAATTTTTCGCAATATTGGCTTTCAACTTAGTAAAATCAAGACCCTGATAATAGCTATTCTTGACCAAGATATTTGGACCTAAGCATGAAACAGCCGGGCAGTGACAGCTTAATTCCTTGGCTATTCCTGTGTGTTGCCATGCTTGATAGGCCTCTTCAAGTGTGATTGTTTGGATATTTCCTAAAGGAGGAGTATCTCCAAAATCCGTTACAATGATATCACCGTTAAATATATTCACATTCAAACGGGAACGACCATCTGGATCATTTCTGACGGTTACATTTTTATTCTGATAAAGCCGTTTTAATAGGTCCAAATCCTCCTGTTTACTGCTGCAAGCATAAAATGGCAGTGTTCCAAATAGCATCCATACATTTTCATCCCTAACATCCAGCAAATGATGAATTGCTTCCCTCATTTCATTTAATGATAAAGTTTCAAGATTACTGGCGAAATCACTCGGATACATGGGATGCACTTCATGTCGTTGACAAAGCATTTCATTTACGATTTGCCGGTGAATTTTTTCCAAATGAGGCAGCGTCCGCTTATTTAACATGGTTTCCGCCGAAACCATAACTCCTGCTTTCACCAGTTCTCTGCTATTTTCTATCATTCTCGTAAAATATTTTTCTCGTTGTCTATAGTCAGGTTTCCGCTCCATTCTTGCAAAGCCGCCTTCCACAAAATCGTCTATCGTTCCCCAATTATGTGAAATATGTAATACATCCAAATACGGAATAATTTCTTCATACCGATTTAAATCAAGAGTTAGGTTCGAATTCATCTGTGTTCGAACTCCGCGTCCATGGGCATACTTTAAAATGGGTTCTACATAATTACTGACAGAGCTATGGGAAAGCATAGGTTCTCCCCCTGTAATACTTAACGAACGCAGATGCGGAATTTCATCTAATCTTTGTAAAATAAGCTCAATGGGAAGTGCTAACGGGTCCTTTGTTTGGAGCGTGTATCCTACAGCACAATGCTCACAGCGCATGTTACAAAGAGTGGTAGTCGTAAATTCGATATTAGTAAGCTGAGGTTTCCCGTATTGCGTTACATCTAAATAAGCTTCCCAAGGATCGAATTGGGGGGTGATTTTTTGGAATGTCTTCATACAAACTCCTTTATTTTTGTAGTAGGAAAAACCTTATTATAGCGCATCACATGGCCAAGTTACTATTTATATTAGTTACAAAAGCATATGAATGTAAAATGGGAATATTCTATGGCAATTTCCCTTTTATTGTTGGGTAAATGAAATGATTCCCGTATAATACATATTTGTTCCAAGATTATTGAAATATAAAGGGATAGTAAACGAATTGTGAATGGTGGTAGTGGACATGGAAATGCAGCCTTTGCATGAAGCAGAAAAATTAGCCTTAAAAAAGATAAAAATATTTCGCCAAAGCATCCTCCGATATATTTTACGCTCGATGCTTGCCAGTATGTTTATTGGTTTTGGAGTCATCGTTGCGTTTAAGACCGGTAATTTCTTCTACGTGGTAGACTCACCGTTTGCCTACCCAATGGCCGCCCTTACCTTTGGAGCAGCGATTATATTAATCGCCTATGGCGGCGGGGATTTATTTACAGGAAATACGTTTTATTACACCTACGCTGCACTCCGTAAGAAAATGACTTGGATAGAAGTGCTTAAGCTATGGGTATGCAGTTATGCAGGAAATATCTTAGGTGCCGCTGTCTTTGCTTTTATTATTTTCACTACTGGACTTTATGCTAGCTCATCAGTAAATGGGTTTCTCCTTCATGTCGTGGAAGTTAAAATGCAAGTCCCAACAACAGAGCTGTTTTTCCGGGCAATCCTTTGTAACTGGCTTGTTTGTATGGCCTTTTTCCTTCCAATGGGGTTAAAAGGAGATGGTCCAAAAATGTTTGCCATGATGCTGTTTGTCTTCTGCTTCTTTATTTCCGGATATGAACACAGTATTGCTAATATGTGTACATTCGCTATTGCCCTAGTATTACATCACCCAGGAACTATTTCATGGGGTGGCGTGATTCACAATCTTGTTCCTGTTACAATCGGCAATCTGATTGGAGGAGCCGTATTTATGGCAATGATGTACTATTACGTAAATAAACCGTTTTTAGATGAGTATAAGGAATAACAAAAAGAGGTTGACCCCATTTTGAGTCAACCTCTTTTCACTATTATGCAGGTAGTTACATTGTCGAATGCTATCATCTTACCCAATAATTAGGGAATATCGACAAATTACCGGGGAAATAACAACAAATTCAGCAAGATATCGACAACAATTTAAAATATTCTAATAACAGTAATAATTGTAATATTATTTCACCTTTTTATTTTTACTTAAAAAATATACATAGGCTTTAATCATAAAGTAGCTAACCTCTTCTGGAAGGAGTTCCTTAATAGGTTTTAAGCGGTCACGGCCAGCTTCCTCCACTGCTTTTTCTAAAAGTGGTATGAAGTCTGCTGGGATATGTTTTGAAAAATCAACTTCAACCCCTTGCTGTGCACACTGAAGTAAGTGATTCTCAACCGTACTTACCGCTAAATCCCGCTTCTGAGCAATTTCCTTAATAGAGTAATCACCATGATGTAATTCCAATGTCTCCAAATGTGAATCCGTGACAGTCCTTTTTGCAGGTTTTTTCGTTGTTTTCTCTACAGGACTCTGCTCACTTTGATAATCTGGATTATTTTCAACGAATGTGAGTATGGCTTCGATAAACTGAAGTCCATATTTTTGGAGTTTGAGTTCACCCACACCGCTTACCTGTAAAAACTCTTCGTTTGTGATCGGCAGTTTGACACACATATCCTTTAATGCAGCATCTGAAAATATTACAAACGGTGGGACTTTTTCCGAATCAGCAATTTGTTTTCGTACCTCTCGTAACACTTCAAATAACGGATCGCTCGTAGAAACTTGTTTGACTTGGACCGTTTCCCGACGGAATACCTGTTGTTTTCCTAATAAAACATCCTTCCCCTTTGGAGAAACAAATAAAGTAGGAAATTGTCCTTGCTCAATGGCAATTAATTCTTGAGAAATCAAGAATTCAATAAAGTCACTAACATCTTTTGCACTCTTTTCCTTCATAATTCCGTAAGTAGGCAGACTGTTAAAACCCATTTCCACCACCTTTTGATTTTTCGACCCTGTTAAAACCTGGGCTGTGATGGTTTTACCGAAGCGTTGCCCCATCCGAATGACACAGGACATGACCATTTGTGCTTCTCTGGTTACATCTAAACTAGTTCTTGTATCTAGACAATTACCACATCTACCACATGTATCTGTCTCTTGTTCACCAAAATATTTTATAATGAATTCCTGCAGACATTCTTCCGTATGACAGTAGTCTACCATTTGCTGAAGCTTGTCTAACTCTTGTGTGATTCGTGTTCGATCACTGGATTGGTCAATGAGGAAGCGTTGAACCTGCACATCCTGTGGAGAATACAGAAGAATACATTCACTATCCAGACCATCACGTCCTGCACGACCGGCCTCTTGATAGTAGCTCTCCATATTCTTCGGCATTTGATAGTGAACGACATATCGAATATTGGATTTGTCGATCCCCATCCCAAAGGCAGAAGTGGCCACCATAACCGTTGCCTTATCCTCTAAAAATCGTTCCTGCTCGTGCATGCGCTCTTCGTCCCTCATCCCTGCGTGATAGCGGGCGACATTGATATTCTCTTTTTGTAGTCTTTCATATAGTAGATCTACATTTTTCCGAGTCGCAGCATAAATTATTCCTGCTTCTTTATCGTTCTTTTTCAAATAGTCGAAGAGATACTTTTGTCTATCTTGACCTTTAATCACTGAAAAAGATAAATTCGTTCGTTCGAATCCAGTCATAACCGTATTTCTGTCATCAATGCTTAAAAGACGGCAAATATCCTCACGTACTCTTGGTGTTGCTGTCGCAGTTAGCGCAAGAACAACCGGCCTTTGCGCTAGGTTATTAAGCATTTGTTGAATATGGCGGTAGCTCGGACGGAAGTCATGTCCCCATTGTGAAATACAGTGCGCCTCATCAACGGCTACTAATGGGATGTCCATTTCTCTTAAATCTTCAACAAAATCAGGTGATTCTAGTCTTTCTGGTGCAATGTAAAGCAGTTTGTATTTCCCTTGCTTTGCCTCGCGAATTCGTTCACTTGCCTCGCTAAAGGTTAATGAGCTATTAATAAATGTGGCTGAAATACCGACTTGAATGAGGGCATCTACCTGGTCCTTCATTAAAGAGATTAATGGGGAAATGACAAGCGTGGTTCCTGATAGGACAAGCGCAGGGATTTGATAGCAAATCGATTTACCGCCGCCCGTGGGCATGACGCAAATAGTATTATGGCCATTTAACACGGATTGAATGGCCTGCTCTTGCCCCGTACGGAAGGAGCTGTAACCAAAATGCGTTTCTAGTAATGGCAATGCTTTTTCAAACAAATGGGTTCCTCCTCTCAAAATTGGATGTGTCTCTGGCTGTTAATGTCATGACTCTATTATACTGCTTTTTCAAAAAGGTTTTGCAAAAATTCCTGGAATTTCACGTAAAAAAGATCCCTTATGAAAGAGACCTCGTTATCACTTTATACACCTTTCCAAAGTTCAGAAAACCAGAAGATATCAGCACACCTGAAATAACCAAAACGGTGCCTATTACTTGGAGAATGGTAACGGGGGTTCCTGTGGCAACTGATATAAGCATAGTTACGACAGGTACTAAATTAAAGAATACGGCAGTGTTAGCTGGTCCTATCAATTCCATTGCCTTATTCCACCAAAGATAACCTAACACACTAGTGAAAATAGCCATAAATAATATGGCTCCCCAAGCGAGTGGCGGGACGGCTGTTACTGAGTTCATACTTGGTGAAAATGCACCCAATCCGATCAGGCACAAGGCGCCGATGATCATCGTATAGGTAGTTGTCTCAAGAGAGGAACTAGTTTTTAAATACTTTCTACCTAACACCCCATAGAGTGCCCAGCACACATTCCCTGCCAGAATAAGCAGATCCCCCATGGAAAAAGAAAGAGTTTGAATGACTTCCCAAGACCCTCTAGTCAATACACTGGTCACTCCTAAAAGGGCAAAAAGGATTCCAATGATTTGTTTACTGGTGATCGGTGCTTTTAAGATAAAAAAAGCAAGGATCGTCGTGACAAGTGGGTTCGTTCCCATAATTAAAGCCCCATTTAATGGCGAGGTATGATTCATCCCAAAAAAGAAAAAGGCGTTAAATCCAAAAATCCCTACTATCCCCAGTATTGTATAAGTGATCCCGTGCCTGCGAATAGTTTCCCATTTAACTTTCTTCTGGATCATTAAAATGGCAAACATGACAAGTGCCGCAATCCCAAATCGCCACGCTGCAGCACTTGCCGCAGAAAAATATTGAACGGCGTACTTAGCAAGGTTGAAGGTGGCACCTGTCACTAACACAAAACCAATTAGCATTCCTGCAACTTTACCGTTTTTCATTTTGGTCCTCCTCGAGCATGCCATGATAGGTTGCTAGCTTCTCTTCGGTTAGCTGTATGACCATATCTAATTCTCTTTTTTGTTGCTCCAATGTCAACAAATGCTTTTCTAAAATATTCTTTCGCTTTTGTACTTTCTTACTTCTGTCTTGCTCAGCATCCCTATTTTCTAGAAGACATCCATCTACCAAAAACTCTTGGATATCTTCTAAAGACATACCTGTATTTTTAAGAACCTTCATAAATTGTAGCAACCGCACTTCTCCAGCGGTATATAGTCTTTTTCCTCCTTGCCTTGTCGGTGAAGACAACAAGCCAATTTTTTCATAGTATCGTAACGTATGTGCGGTGAACCCTGTTTGCTGGGCTACTTCCGATATACTGTACATCATACTTCAACACCTCCTATACACATGCTACTACTTAGAGTTAGCTCTAAGTCAACAGAAAAATGGGAAATTTTATTAAGGAAATGCGGAGGCGCCTTGGTCAGACCCGACAGGCAAATGTTCTT
>NZ_JBCNAC010000088.1:0-63253 GCF_050477885.1 Neobacillus rhizosphaerae | reverse complement strand
GCGCTGGAGCTGGACAATTCCCGAAGTCGAGTTATACATTTTCTTATAATGTAAAAAAAGACTGCCTGTAATAACAAGACAGTCTTGGACTCTTTTACACAAAAAGATTATTTAAAATATGGTCTTTGTGCTGACCTTTTTTTGGAGGTGGAGAAATTGACTCCTGCTTTAGATCACTATGCATCTTCACCTGACAATCTCCCCAGGAAGAAGTGAAGATCAATTCTTTTTCTTTAAAGTACGGATGATTGTTCAGTTCCCCCACTTCCAACACTGGCGCCATACAGCAATCTACCTTTTGCGCAAACTCAATCCACTCATTGAAGGTTTTCTTTTTAAAAAGGGTGGTGATTTCTTGGAAAATCGGGTTAGCGTCTTCCGTTTTAGAAAAATGGGCCGCAATCCAATCTTCCCGTCCATGGGCTAGACAAAAATTCTGCCAGAACTTTGGCTCCAATGCCCCGATACTCATATACCTTCCGTCCTTCGTTTCATATAAGGCATACGAAATAATGCTGCCATTTAGAACGTTGATACCGGTTCTCTCGCCCGTTTCTTTTTCAACCATCACATGGTTTCCCAGCAAGGATACAAGCTGATCCGTAATGGAAATAGAATGATAGCTACCTTTTCCAGTTAAAAACCGTGAGACAAGTCCCGCGAGGATTCGTTCATTCGCCGCAAATCCCCCTAGATAATCTGCAATTGTAATGGATGGGTGAACAGGTTTGCCCTGTTGATCCCTTAACTGAGCCAATATACCGCTTAACGCCATATAATTGAGATCGTGGTTTCCGAGCTTACTCAGCAGACCGTTTTGCCCATACCCCGAAATGGAGCAATACACTATATCAGGCTTCACCTTTTGGACCGCCTCATAGCCAAGCCCCAATTTCTCCATGACACCTGGTCTAAAGCTTTCAATAAGGACATCCGCATGGGCAATTAATTTTCGTGCTGTCTCTACTCCGTCCTTTTCCTTCAAATTCAGGGTAATGCTTTTCTTTTGACGATTGTTTGCTAGAAAAACAAGCCCTGAACCCTGTTTGGATAGTCCTGTATTCCGCGCTGGATCTCCTTCAGGCGGTTCCACCTTAATGATCTCCGCACCTAGTTCGGCTAATCGTAATGTCGCATATGGTCCTGGTAAATAGTTGGTGAAATCTATTACTTTAATTCCTTTCAGCATGATCGGGACCCTTTCATCCTAAGAATTATTAGAGCCTGATGCAAATAGCTCCTCCAACTGCTTACGTAGCACAAACTTTTGAATTTTCCCGCTTGCATTTCGTGGGAGTGCTTCACAAAAAATGTATTTTCGCGGGCGCTTATAATTCGCGAGTTGATCACTGTTTTTGCAGTATTCATCCAGCTCTTGTTCTGTCACATTAGGATCCTTTTTCACAACGAAGGCCGTAACCGTTTCACCCCAACGATCATCTGGCTGGCCAACTATCGCCACATCAAGGATACCGGCATGGGCATGCAGAAGGTCCTCTACTTCCCGTGGATAGATATTCTCCCCGCCGCTGATGATCATATCGTCTACACGATCATTCACCCATAGATAGCCATCTTCATCTAAATAGCCGATATCTCCGGAATGGTACCAGCCTTTATACATGGCTTTCTCTGTTGCTTCCTCGCGGTTGAAATAACCTGACATCATACATGGGCCTTGGACAATGATTTCTCCCGTTTCCCCTGCAGGAACCACATCGTCCGGATTGGAAGGGCCATCCTCTTTGGTACGGACAATACGGATATCATGATTTAGGCATGCCTGGCCAGCAGAGCCTGCTTTTGTCAGCTGATCTGTTTCTGACAGGAAAGTAATAGCGGGGCCCATTTCTGTCATTCCATAGGCTTGGACAAGAGCAATCCCTAAGCGATCATGACATGCATGAACAAGCGACGGAGCCATTGGTGCTGCACCATATAAACCGAGTTTTAAACTTGATATATCATATTGATTGAGGTCTTCTTGTAAAAGCATGTTCCACATGGTTGGTGCCGCGAAGAACTTTGTAATCTTCTCCTGTTCGATTAGCTCTAATACTTTCTTTGGATTGAATTGGTGGAGCACCACATTTCGTGCACCTACATGAATCCTTGGCAGGATGGCACAATGGAGCTCTGCACAGTGGAACATGGGTGCGGTTACAAGTCCAACATCTGTCGCTTCGTATTTGGTTGCACAGATGACTAGTAAGCTTTGTTCTACCATGTTCCGGTGGCGGTGAAGAACTCCTTTAGGCCTACCAGTTGTCCCACTTGTATACATAATGGCGTACAGGTCGTTTTCATTTACTTCTCTGCGAATCTCTTGAGTTGAGCTATTGATGAGTTTTTCTTGGTAGTTGGCTGCATAGGCAGGTGTGTCTTCATCAATAAACCAGAAGGCACTTTGTGGGAAGCGGTTTTCAATAGCGGCTATAACAGGTTCTAATGCTTGTTCAAAAAGAACAACTTTTGGGGTAGCATCAGATAAAATATATGCCACTTCTTCAGGCATTAACCGGAAATTAATCGGATTGAACACTGCACCAATTTTGGCACAAGCGATAAACGTGGTTGCAAGTTCTTCGGTATTAAAGAGGAAGGTGGAAACACGATCGCCCTTTTGTACGCCTTCGTTTATGAGGGCATTCGCTAGTCGGTTGACCTGTTCATTCCATTCTTTGTAAGTGTAACGGGTATTTTTCCTGACATCATACATAGCTTCCTTATTTGGGAACTTTTTTACCGTTAAATCAAAGATTTTTCCGATTGTTGTACTCATCCAACCGCCTCCGTTTAATAGTTTGGTAGGCAATCGGTGGGGGCCGATTGCCTTTTTTATGTTTTTTGCAGGAATTTATATGTTTCATTGCTTCTTATTCGCGGATTTTTGGGTTTTATTTGCGAATTATTGGTTGCTATTCGCGAATGTAGTCCATTTATTCGCGAATCTAGTACCTTCTGTTCGTCTATCGGCGAATTTTGGCATTCTATCGGCGAATTTCACAAACCTATCGGCGAATCCTGTCATCGCGAAGAATTCAATGAGCGAATTTTATGAAAGTATGAGCGAATTCTATAGATTTATGAGCGAATCCTACTATTTTATGGGCGAATTGAACTAGTTTATGAGCGAATCCAAGATTCCCAACCTAAAACCTAATCTAATCTCTCAATAATCGTAGCATTAGCCATACCATGACCTTCGCACATGGTTTGCAAGCCGTAACGGCCGCCGCTGCGCTCCAATTCGTGCATCATTGTGACCATCAAACGGGCACCGCTTCCGCCAAGTGGATGGCCTAGAGCGATGGCACCGCCATTTGGATTAAGTTTAGCGGGATCCGCCCCCGTATCCTTTAACCATGCAAGCGGTACTGGAGCGAAGGCCTCATTAACCTCAAAAACATCAATATCATCAATTGATAAGCCCGATTTCTCAAGTGCTTTCTGTGTAGCCGGAATCGGTCCTGTCAGCATTAATGTTGGATCGGAGCCCACCACCACACGAGTGTGAACACGGAAGCGCGGCTTTAATCTCAACTCTTCTGCTTTTTCACAAGACATCAACAACAAAGCGGCTGCTCCATCACTAATTTGGCTGGAGTTACCGGCATGTATGACACCATCTTCTTTAAACGAAGTCCGTAGTCCTGCTAAAGCCTCCAATGAAGTCCCTTTTCTTGGGCCAGAATCCTCCTTAACTACGGTGGTTGTGCCATCTGGTAATGTCACTTCAAGTGGAAAAATTTCTCTTGCGAAGTACCCTTCCTCTTGTGCCTTTAATGCTTTCTGATGGCTCTCAAGCGAGAATTGGTCGAGCACCTCACGGGTAAAGCCATAGTTTTCGGCAATCCTTTCTGCTGAAAGTCCCTGATGAATCATTTCATATTTAGATTTTAAAGTAGGACTAAAAGGTTCCTCAGCCCCTTTGTAGTTGGAGCCCATCGGAACACGAGACATGCTTTCCACCCCACCAGCAATCACCACATCCATATCACCAGCGAGAATCGCCTGTGCTGCAAAGTGGACAGCTTGCTGACTCGAACCGCATTGACGATCAATGGTTGTCCCAGGAACTTCGATTGGGAAGCCAGCAATTAACGCGGCAACTCTAGCAATATCTCCCGCCTGCTCCCCTGCTTGCGTAACACAGCCTAAAATCACATCATCAATAATGGAAGGGTCAATTCCTGCCCGGTTCACAAGCTCCTTCAATGTTAACCCAGCTAGGTCATCTGGACGGATATCCTTTAACACTCCATTTCTTCTTCCAACTGGCGTACGTACGCCTTCAACAATAACAACTTCACGCATAGTTTTTGTCCTCTCTTTCTATAATCCTAAGTTTTTCGCAATAATGGTTTTCATAATCTCATTCGTACCTGCATAAATGCTGGAAACCGGGATATCACGGAATCTTCTCGCAATCTCGTATTCTTCCATATATCCATAGCCGCCATGCAGTTGCATACATTCCGAGGCAATCCGTTTAGCGATATCGGTAAGCTTCCATTTCGCCATCGAGACCTTTGTCACCACGTTTTTCCCTTCAATATGTTCAGCAATTAACTGATCAAGGAAAGCTCTGCCCATTTCAATTTCCGTGGCCATTTCAACAATTTTAAACTGTGTGTTTTGGAACTGGCTGACGGGTCTGCCGAACGCTTCTCTACTTTTAACATAATCAATAGTCATTTTTAGCATTACCTCTGATGCTGTTTGCGCCCCAATCGCTACTAGAAGCCGTTCCTGCTGAAGCTTTTCCATTAAATAAAGGAATCCTTTGCCTTCTTCACCAAGTAGGTTTTCCTTTGGTACACGACAATCCTCAAAGATTAATTCCGCAGTATCTTGGCAGTGGAGTCCGACTTTGTTTAACTTTCTTCCTCTTGAAAAACCAGGAGTATCTCGTTCGATGACAAGTAAGCTGACCCCTTTATGCTTAGGTACCGCTTGTAGGTCGGTCTTAACAGCAACAACGACAAGGTCTGATTGAATACCATTTGTAATGAAGGTTTTTTGTCCATTGACAATATAGTGGTCACCATCCAGCTTGGCAGTTGTTTTAATATTGGCTAGGTCTGAACCCGTACCTGGCTCTGTCATCGCAATAGCGGTAATGATTTCACCGGTGACACATTTAGGCAGCCAGCGCTGCTTTTGCTCCGCTGTTCCGTAGGCTGTGATATAGGGGACGACAATATCGTTGTGGAGGCCAATCCCAATCAAACCGGAGCCTACTCGCTCCAACTCTTCATTAATAACAACGGCAAAGCCCCAGTCCACCTCACTACCACCATATTTCTCATCAATATCAGGACAGAGGAAGCCCTGCTCCCCCATCTTCTTCCAAAAAGAACGGGGAATCATCCGGTCTTCTTCCCACTGCTCATAAAAGGGATATGCTTCTTTTTCCAAAAACTTTCTTAATGATTGACGAAATATTTCATGATCACCGGTTAAATATGGGTGTTTCATTTGTAAAACCTCTCTTTCTATGTGAGAATGCATACGATTTTATTCAGGCATTCTTCGTGTTCAGTCATTTCTACACGGTACATGATTTTATCTACACAAAATCTTTACTTATCTACACAAATTCACTACTTATCTACAAATTTGCGCCAGCCAAACCTTACTTCACATTACTCTCAGTCCGCATTTTCTGCCGCAGCTGGTATTTCAAAACTTTTCCAGAGGCGTTTCTCGGCAACTGCTCCTCGATAAAAATCCGTCTAGGCACCTTATAGCCTGCGAGTTTTTGGCGACAGAAGCTTCGTAATTCCTGCTCATCAAGCACCGCCCCTTCTTTAGGGACAATAATCGCACAGACCGCCTCACCCCAAACCTCATCTGGCAAGCCAATAATTGCAGCATCAAGGATACCCGGATGCTCAAAGAGAACGCTTTCAACCTCCACCGAATAAACATTTTCCCCGCCAGAGATAATCATATCTTTCTTCCGGTCCACAAGCGTAATATAGCCTTCCTCATCAATCGTGGCTAAATCCCCTGTATAAAGCCAGCCGTTTTTCAGCGTGCTCTTCGTCTCCTCCGGCTTTTTATAATA
Organism: Neobacillus rhizosphaerae; assembly: GCF_050477885.1. Taxonomy (GTDB): domain Bacteria; phylum Bacillota; class Bacilli; order Bacillales; family Cytobacillaceae; genus Neobacillus; species Neobacillus rhizosphaerae_A. Next base: position 57,180 of record NZ_JBCNAC010000088.1, on the reverse strand, counting down.
TTCCTTCATGACCATCGGACTGCGAACAATAAATTCCCCAATCACGCCGGGCAGTACATCGATTCCCTCTTCATTCACCACCCGCGTTTCCGTTAAGAAGATTGGCTTTCCGCCCTTGCCAAGATGATTCTTATGCCCTTCCGGATCGAGTAGAATTCCGCCAGGTCCTGCTTCCGTTAAACCGCACAGATTATAAAACTGATCGGTTTTAAATAGCTGCATGCTTTTTTTGACCAACTCTGGTGCCATCGGTGCAGCGCCATACCCGACTCTCTTAATCGAAGATAGATCGTAATCAGCTGCGTTCGGCACTTGAAGAAGGAAGTTATACATAGCTGGTACTGCGAATAGATGGGTAATTTTATGCTCTTGAATAGCTTGAAGTGTTTTTACTGGATGGAAATCACGATGGATAATATGGGTTGCACCGAGTGCCACACCAGAAATAAGGAATAGGTTCAGCTGCGCTGAGTGAAACAGTGGTGCTAAATGTAGAATATGCTCATGCGGCCTAATCCCCATATTGATGACTACTGCCATGCCAACTTTAAAAATTTGGCTGTGATCAAACAGTGCTCCCTTTGGACGGCCTGTTGTTCCTGATGTATACAGAATTTCTAAATCGTCTTTTTCAGAAACCTCAACATTAGGTTCTTCTTTGTTAGCAGATCGAATCTTTTCATACGAGTAATAGCCTGTTGTTTCTGGTTCTCCAACAGTTACTACTAGACGGACGCCTGAATCCTGCTTCGACTCCGCAATGATGGATTCAAATTCCTTGTCACAAACGACAACTGCAGCATCCGATTGGTGCAAAATATATTGGACCTCGGTAGCCGTCAGTCGGAAGTTAACCGGAACGGCAACCGCACCAATTTTAGCAGCTGCGAAAAAAGTAAACACAAAGTGATCCGAATTCTTCATCATTAATGCAAGCTTGTCACCTTGTTTAACTCCCTGACCCATTAACCCGTGTGCCAGTTGATTGACTTCCTCGTTAAATTGGCGGTACGTATAACTTCTGCCTTCACATTCAATGGCTAATAAATCAGGATATTTGCAAGCATTTTGCGTTAATAGGCTGCCGATATTCATAATTGGGATCCTCCTTTTATAAAAATGATTCACCATTATACATGCAATATTTATGCCAATATTCTGAATAAAAAAATAGCTTATTGGACAGTATTATTCAAACTCCTCATGTTTTACAAACATACACAGACGACAACTAACTGTCCAAAAACTGGACACAAAGGTCCAGACCCCTTTTGTGCCTAGGTTGATAATTGGTATTTTTTTATTTTTTCATATAAACCTGACCGGCTGATCCCTAGTAATCTAGCGGCCTTTACTTTATTTCCTTGAACTTGAACTAGTGCCTTTTTTATCGCTTCAAGCTCGGCATTTTCAACTAAGGAAACATTCACTAATGGTTCGTAAATGGTCACCTTCTTTGTCACATAGTCAGGCAGGTCATCATATTTAATTCTCCCGCTTTCAGCAAAGGTCATGGCCCGCTCCATCACATTCCTTAATTCGCGGACGTTGCCTGGCCAGTCATACCCTAATAATGTTTCTCTGGCCCGTTCCTCCATCCCCGTTATACTGGTGCCCAAAATCTGATTGAATTCAATCATGAACTGGCCAATCAAATGAACGACATCATTTAAGCGTTCCCTTAGTGGCGGGACATTTAAGGAAATGACATTCAGACGGTAATATAAATCTTCTCTAAAGGTGCCTTCTTTGACCATTTCCTCGAGATTTCGGTTGGTTGCGGCAATAATTCTGACATCCACCTGAATTCTAGCTGTTCCGCCAACCCTATAAAACTCTCTCTCTTGAAGGACCCTTAATAGTTTTGCCTGGAGAGCTAATGACATATCGCCAATCTCATCGAGGAAAAGGGTGCCACCATTAGCTAAATCGAACTTTCCCAGCTTCCCTTTTTGTCTCGCTCCTGTAAAAGCCCCTTCTTCATAGCCAAAAAACTCAGATTCAAGCAAGTCCTCCGGTATCGCCGCACAATTGACAACAATGAACTTTCCTGTGCTTCTTGCACTACTTTTGTGAATGGCGTGAGCAAACAATTCTTTTCCTGTACCACTTTCCCCGCGGATTAGTATCGTCGACCGGCCCTTTGCGGCTTTGGCAGCACTCTTTTTCAATTTATTCATATAAGGATCTACGGACAATAGATGGTCCCATGTGAACCTGGCTGATTCCGACTTTTGATACTGCTGACGATAAAAGCTTGCCTTGTTCTCTGCTTTTTGCAGCTTCTTGAATAACTCGCTGACTTCATTTAATTGCCGGAATACCACCTTTCCAATAGCACCGATTACTCTTCCATCTTCAACAATGGGAATGCGATGAACAATATATTTAATGCCATTTATCTCTAAAAACCCGCTCACTTCCGCTGTTTCAGATTCATAGACTTTTTCTAAGTGGAGATGGGGTAATACTTTTTCAGCTGGTTGGTGTAATACGGTTTCTACTTGAAGATTAAATAATTCTAAAAGCGGCGGACTGACCATTTGGATTTTTCTCTTCTCATCCGTCATGACAATCCCGTCAAATGCATGATCAATCGCTGTCTCCAATGTTCTTTTTAGTGTTTGAATCGTACGTAATTCCTGGGAGGTTTGCAAAAGGGACATAACCATATCCGTCTTTGTTAGAATTCCCACCACACGTTTCTGTTCATCGATAATTACACCGGTTCCAACCTGACTTGTTTTTACAATTCTCTCAATCTGTTCGTACGGGGTATTGATCTGTAATGTTTCTACCTGTTTTTTTATGTATGTTTTGATGGGAGTGTTAAGGGGACATTCAGCTATGACCATTTGATATAAACTGCTACGAGTAAAAACACCTAGAAGCCTTCTGTTTGAATCAGTTACGGGCAGTAGGTTCCACTTCTTTTCTTGCATTAGATCAAGGGCTTCCCTAAGCGTTGTAACTTCGGTTATCCTACAATCCACTGGCGTAATGATATCTTTAAATTCAAGCATTGCGTCACCACCCTTTTTACATAGTTTTATTGTACCAAAGAAGAGGGATATTTTTGAATTTTTAAATAATAAATAGGCCCATTTGGAACCTTTTAGCAAAACAATCGTAAATAATAGAGGGATTTTATAAAGGAGTGAGATTATGAGCGAAAAAGGGTGTATTAAATGTGGTAGTAAGGAGACTGGAACAAAAGATGTAGCTATGACCGGAACTGGTCTGTCAAAAATGTTCGATCTTCAACACAATACCTTCACGGTGGTTTTCTGCAAGAACTGTGGTTATTCTGAGTTTTATAATAAAAAAACATCTACAGCTTCAAATATCATTGACCTTTTCTTTGGTGGTTAAAGGGTTGGGAATGTAGTGCTCTAAAAAAGAGAAGGTCCCAGCCTTCTCTTTTTTCTCCTATTTATTTGGGTTGCATCCTAATCGCTCCGTCTAGCCTAATCGTTTCACCATTTAGCATTGGATTTTCAATGATACTTTGGACGAGCTGAGCATATTCAGCTGGATAACCAAGCCTTGGTGGGAATGGCACCATTTTTCCAAGTGAATCTCTCGCTTCCTGTGGGAGCGTATCAAACATTGGTGTGTGGAAAAGTCCCGGGGCAATCGTCATCACACGGATTCCGTATCGGGCAAGCTCTCTTGCAATCGGTAAGGTCATTCCGACAATCCCACCTTTTGAAGCACTGTAGGCAGCCTGGCCTATTTGACCGTCAAAGGCAGCAACAGAGGCGGTATTAATGATTACACCTCTCTCGTTTTGTTCGTTCACTTCGTTCCTCGACATTTTCTCAGCCGCGATCCGAATAACATTGAAGGTCCCAATTAAATTGACATTGATGACCCGTGAAAAAAGCGATAGATTATGGGCACCATTTCTGCCAATGACTTTCTCAGCAATCCCAATTCCCGCACAGTTCACAACTGCCTTAACTTCCCCCATAAATTCAGCCGCTTTAGATACTGCTTCCTGAACGTCTTCTTCCTTCGTAACATCCACCTTTAAAAATAATACCGCTTCTCCTAACTCAGATTCGAGTTGCTTCCCTTTTTCTTCTGACTGGTCAAAAATAACTACCTTTCCGCCTCTATTAACAATGTTCCGAACCGTGGCCTCCCCTAGTCCTGATGCTCCTCCTGTTACAATGGCACGACAAGCTTGAATATCCAAAATAAGTACCTCCTTTTAAGAATTCTATTTTGTTATTTTGCAAGATTTATGCCAATTTGATTGATAAGGAAGTGTAATGTGAAGTTGATACCTTATGTATAAGGTTCGGACACTTTTTACGCAAAACTGACCAAATATTGGACACGGCAAAAACAATAGACCCCATATTAAAATGAGGTCCTGACCTTTTTCTTTGATATTATATTTTCCTGTGAAGCTACTGCTCGTTTCTTTTTTTCCATAATAATAACTAAGGCGATAGCAATTAGTAGAAAAAGACTCGCAATCCGGAAGATCGAGGCAGTATCTACAAACTGTGCAAGTGCCCCAAAAATCACACCGCTAAGTCCGATTCCTAAATCAATAGATGAAAAAATCATTCCGTTTGCTACACCGCGGCGGTTGGTTGGAGTCATTAACAATGCCCATGACTGCAATGTTGGAATTAAGCAGCCAAAGCCTAAACCAAAAAACACACCTGCAATCGCGATTAAAAGACTTGAATGAGCATAAGAGAGTACCCACATGCCGATGAAAGTAAGTATGGTACAGAAGAGCACGAGTCCGATCGGCCCCTTCTCATCAAACCATTTTCCTGCAATCGGTCTTGCCACTGTAGCCATTATTGCATTAAAAATATAAAATAAAAAGATTTGATCGATGCCTCTCTCTTGACCAAAGATGACAATGAACGTGACGATTGATCCGTAGCCAAGATTGATTATGATCGTAATAAACGCAGGGAACCAACTTGATTTTTCAACTAATGAGCCTACATAAGAAAACTTTAAGTCTTCTTTTTTTGTATTTAAGACAGCTTCAGGGGTTTGATACCGAACAATCATAAGCAAGACAATCGCAATAACCCCTAACAGTGCTGAAATATAAATGAGATTTGTAAATGAAGTGATTTTATATAAAAAGATTCCTAGACTTGGAGCAACAATCATCCCAATTGTAATCGATAATCCGTAATACCCCATCCCTTCACCAAGCCGTGAATTAGGGATCACATCGACTGCTGCCGTCCCATTAACCGTTGTTGACCAACCCCAGGCCAAGCCGTGGACTAAGCGGAATAATAGAAAAATCAGAACCACTTGTGAAATCGGATAAAGAATCGTTATGAGTAAGAGCATAACTGCTCCTGATATGACAAGAGATTTTCTCGCTTTATATTCAAGCATAAAGCCAATAAACGGTCGGCTTATAACGGCTCCAATCGAAAATAATGCCGTAACTAACCCAATTTCTAAACCAGATGCTCCAATCGACTTTATATATGGCGGCAAAGTTGGAATAAGCATTTGAAATGACATAAACACAAATAAATTTCCGACCATGAGCATAATAAATGACTTCGTCCACAAACGCTCCTTCATCCTACCACTTCCTTCCATCAAAAAAGAACCTTCTCCGAGAAGATTCTCATTCATTTATTTTATTTCGCATCGCTAAATAATAGCACAGAAGCTGGAAAAAGGAAACCAGAAAGATTATTCGAAACAAGTTAATATTTCTGCCTATTTACGCTATCATTAAGTTAGATAAACATCATTCGAACGGAGGATTCTTATGCTAAAGAGAAAGCTAGTGATCACCCATACTTTAGATCAAGACTATATTAATCTATTGGAAAATATCTTACCGGATTGGGAGTTATTCATCGGTAAAGACAAAGAAATCTGGCAGGATCATTTGAAGGAGGCAGAAATAATTGCTGGCTGGAAAAAGGGCTTAGAGGAAGAAATACTCGCCCCTGAATCAAAACTTAAGTGGCTGCAAACCTGGAGTGCTGGGGTGAATAACTTGCCACTTGAGGAATTAAACAATAAAAACATAACAGTTACCAGTGCCAACGGTGTTCATGCATACCCTATTTCCGAAACAATTCTTGCCTTAATGCTTGGCTTAACTCGCAAGCTGCATACATATGTCAAAAACCAGCAAACAAAAACCTGGCATCACGCCCATATGGGATTAGAAATGCACGAAAAAACAGTAGGGATCATTGGGGTTGGGGAAATTGGAAAAGAAACAGCGAAGATTGCCAAGGCCTTTGGAATGAACGTCCTTGGTGTCAGGCACTCAGGACAGCCAGCAGACTATGTGGATAAAATGTATACACCTGACCAACTAGATATGTTGCTCCCCAAGTGCGATTATGTGGTGGTGACATTACCTCTTACGAAAGAAACTCATGGATTATTTGGTGCAGAACAATATAAGCAAATGAAGTCCTCTGCTTTTTTCATTAATATTGGTCGAGGAGAAATTGTGGTAGAAGATGACCTCATTCAGGCATTGAAGGACGGTACCATTGCCGGTGCTGGATTAGATGTATTTGAAAAAGAACCGCTTAGCGCGGAAAGCCCATTGTGGGAAATGGAGAATGTCATCATTACCCCACACACTTCTGGTTCCACAGAGCACTATAATAAGCGGGTCATCGAGGATATCCTTATCCCTAACTTAAAGGAATATATAGCAGGAAATATCCCGTCCATTAATCGGGTTGATTTTACAAAGGGATACTAACAAAGGAGCAACAGCATGCAGCAAGTTATAATCGATAAAACAACGAAAAAGAAAAAGCGCCTTGTAAAAGCGTTAAAATATATAGTTCCGGCCATCCTTATTTTCTTGTTGGCCGTTAATTTCATTCCAGTTAAGCAAATAAGTCAAAAGAGCTTTTTCAAAAATAGCCGGCCGTTAGTCATTGCTCATCAAGGAGGAGAACTACTTGCCCCATCTAATACGATGGCAGCATTTACGAACGCGGCAAATATGGGGGTGGATGTGATTGAGACCGATCTCCACATTACAAAAGATGGGTACTTGGTTGCTATCCACGATCCTACCGTCGATCGAACAACGGATGGACATGGCAAGGTTGCAGACATGACATTGGAGGAAATCCAGAAGCTTGATGCGGGGTACCAGTTTAAAGACCTAAAGGGCAACTATAACTACCGTGGCAAAGGAGTCTATATACCCACTATCGAAGAAATGTTTCAGACATTGGGTGATATGAGAATTGAAATGGAAATTAAGGACGACAACCCGCCTGAACGAACCGAAGAAATGGCCACTAAACTATGGGCACTTATCGAGAAATATCACATGGAGGATAAAATTCTGGTGGCTTCTTTTGACCAAGATATTCTAGAAACTTTTAACAAGTATGCGAAGGATCGGGTAGCTACTTGCGGCGGGAAACAAGAGGTAACGAAATTCGTTGTCTTCCATAAATTCTTCCTGCGGAACCTTTATCAACCAGAAACTGATTCCTTTCAAATCCCCACCGCAGATAGCGGATTTGATTTAACCGATCAAAAGTTGATTAACGGGGCACACCGACGTGGACAAGACATAAGCTATTGGACCATCGATGATCCAATAGAAATGAAGAAACTCTTAGATGCAGGTGCAGATGGAATCTTAACCAATCGACCGGATTTACTATTAAAATTAGTTGCTGAAAAATAGGAAAAGGGCTGCCCTTCAAATGGGCCGCCCTTTTATAGTTTAATTGATATCCACCTTTTCAATATTTCTAAAGGGTAAATAAGCAATTACGCAGCCGGCAAGAGCAAGGGCAATGGGTACGAAAATGAATGAAAAAATATTTACATTATCAGCGGAAGAGCTAGTAATTGAAACCAAAACAATCGCAGATACAATTGTTGCTGGAACCGACTTCTTCCTCATTCCAAAATACAGTGGAATTAAGGCCATTCCCGCTGAGGCTATCGCGCCAAGAGTCATGCTAAGCAATCCATTAACTAATACATCTGATGTTAAAGCCTTAGGTACAAAATGAAAATACGAATCTGCTAAATAAAACATTGTACCAACAAAAAGGTTCGACAAGAAAATTGTTAGGAAGGTGAAGCATGCAACTATAATTAACTTGGCAATGATGATTTTCTTCCGATTAATCGGATACATAAACATTAAGGAAATAGAATTACTTTTATATTCATCAATAATGAGCCTAGAGATCAGTACGGCAGCAAAGATAATAAAGATACTTCTAATAAGACTACCAAATGCCCCGAAAGCCATATCATAGCTAGGAAAAGGAATATTTCCATCACTTTTTTCAGCAAAATACAGCAAACAAAGGACACCCATTACAACCACATTGACAATTAACACATTTTTTATATATGAAAATAGTTTATACTTCTTTATTTCAAGACCGATTAATTTACGCACTAATACCGCCTCCATTAATAATTGTTAAAAAATAATCTTCTAGTGAATGGTTCTTCTTACTGAGTTCTTCAATCATAACTCCATTTAGAATAAGCGTTTTAGAGATATCCTCTTGAGAGATTCCTGCTTCATAGATCCGGAAACGTCCTTCTTCTACTACTTTAAAATTGGTGAATTTCAGGACCTCCTCCAATACATAAAGGGCCTTTTTCACATCATGAACGGCAAGCTCGAGATATTCTGTATTTTGTTCCTGAATTTCAGACATTGGGACCTCTTTTATTAACTTCCCGTCACTAATAACTCCAATGGTATCGGCAATCTGTTCAATTTCACCGAGAATGTGTGAAGAAATTAAAAGAGTCATGCCATATTCACGGCAAAGCATTTGAAAAAGTTTTCGCAGTTCTTTAATGCCGACAGGATCCATTCCATTAATGGGTTCATCTAAGATTAACAATTCCGGCTTGGTAATGATGGCACGAGCAATGCCGAGGCGTTGCTTCATTCCGAGAGAGAAGTCTTTTACTGGTTTATCCTCGATATTTGTTAATTTCACTAAGTCCAACGCTTGATCAATCGCCTTTTTGTCATAGTAACCCATATATTCGCAATGAAGCTCCAGGTTCTCTCTTGCTGTTAATCGATCGTAGAAGGCAGGATATTCAATAATGCTGCCCAGACGCTTCAGTACTTCATAGGACGTGTTGGTAAGTTTCTCACCAAAGATTTCAATCTCACCGCTTGTCGGCTTCACTAGATTGGTAAGCATCTTCATAATCGTCGTTTTACCGGCACCATTGGGTCCGAGGAATCCGTAGATTTCTCCTTTTTTTACTTTCATATTGACGTTTGTGACAACTTCTTTGCCCATATATGATTTTGTTAGTTGATTCGTTTTAATGATGTAGCTCATTTATTTCAGCTCCCCTTCGTCTTTAACTACTTTTATTCTAGTCAGTAGAGTTTTCTTTTTTATTAATCAAATCTTACGAAATTCTTAAGAAAGAAAAGGATGACCCGAAATCGAGACACCCTTGATGTTTAGTATGTTATTCGATTGAGCTTGACAGTAAATGTAGTCTTTTCATATGGTTTGCTGTTGAGTAAAATTTCTCCGTCCATTTTTTCTACCAGCCTCTTTGTGATTGTTAAACCGAGGCCGCTTCCTTGATATGATTTATTTCGTGAATCTTCAAGAGTGTACATTCTTTCAAACACCAAATCTTTATGGAGCGCACTAATGCCCTTTCCTTTATCCCATACGTCTACATAAACAGAATGTTGATCCGTTCTAAGTGTCAGACCAAGCACTTTCCCCTCACTACCATATTGAATCGCATTAGAAATCAAATTATTTAAGATACGGTCTAACTCCTCTTCGTTTCCAAGAGCATAGAGATTTTCTTCTGGGACATCAATTGCCACCTCAAATCCCTTCAAGGTGAGAACCTGATAAAAGTTTAATATATTTTTTCGGCAAATCTCATTCATGTTCACTCTTGTGAGCGGAATGTCTTTATCCCCAGATTCAAGCTTAGCCAAATCAAAGAACTTCTTAATAAGTTCTAGAACTTCCACCGTTTTCCCATGGACCTTTTGCAAAAGTTCAGCCGTTTCTTCCTGGCTTCTATTTTGGTCATTTAACATAATCTCAATGTAGCCAAGCACAACTGTCAGTGGTGTTTTCAAATCATGTGAGATGTTGGAAAGCATTTTCCGCATAGATATTTCCGTCTTATTGTAGCTGGCCATGATTTTCTGGTTGTATTCTAAGAGACGATTGATTTGGATTAATAACTGTTTAATATCTTCACGATCGGTATGTAGTAGCAATTTTTCATCCGTTTGTTTATTGATAATCCGCTGCAGCTTTTTGTGGATATACGTTAAATTTTCCTGGTCATTTTTTTTCGATCGATATTGTAAAAAGTTTAGTGCAGCTAATCCAATTATGATAAAGAGTAAAAAGAGGACCATAATTAAAACTCCCCGAGCTTGTAACCAATTCCCCATAAGGTTTTGATGTAATTTGGTGAAGAAGGATCATCCTCAATCTTTTCTCGTAGTCTTCTCATATGGACGTTGATTACATTTTCATCCCCGTAGTACTCATCTTCCCAAACTAAGCTATAAATTTGTGCTTTTGTATACACACGGCTAGGGTGTGAGATAAATAGTTTTAGAATATGAAATTCCTTTGATGTCAGCTTAATTTCAGTGCCGTTCTTATGTAAGGAGAAATTATCTAAATCAAGAGTTAAATCGCCAGCAGTCAATACCTTTTGCTGGTGCTCTTGTTCGGTACGAGAATAGTGTGTCGCCCTTCTGATGGCTGCCTTCACCCTAGCCGTCAGCTCAATCATCGAAAACGGCTTAGCAATATAATCATCTGCCCCAAATCCTAATCCTAATGCTTTGTCTAAATCTCCATCCTTAGCCGACATGATTAATACTGGGATCATGCTTTTCTCCCTGATGATTTTCAGAAATTCCATTCCATCAAGCTTTGGCAGCATTAAGTCCAGCAAAATCAGGTCAAATGTATCGCGTGAAAATTTCTCAAGAGCTTGTTCCCCGTCAAATGCAGGTACCACCTCAAAACCTTCTTTTGTAAATTGACCTTTCACCATATCACTGATGGCCGTATCGTCTTCAACTAACAATATTTTGTGTTTCATTTTGTCCTCCACCCTGTTTTTTCCTTTATGGTACATTTCCATATTTTGTGTCGAAATTCCTTCATATGGATTATAAAAACAAATAAAATAGATCTAGTCTGAGACTAGATCCGTTTTTCAACATCTTTTCTTATTGATTCAATAATATCCTCTGGTAGGTTGGCCGGAAGCGACGTACCATCTTTAAATACCCAGGCATTCACTATTTCCAGGTCTGTCTTTTTAAACGTAATACTGTAGTCATGATTTTGATATGAAAAGTCCACTGTTACATATTCTTCATTATAAAAGTCATCATCAATAATCATATTACTAATTTCAAATGGCTTCACAGTTAGCTCCTTTTTGTCGATCGTTTATGTACTTAGAGTTAACCTTTTCCTTTTGTTTATTCAGTTATTTGAGCAGTCTCCAATAATTTTTCTCCCGTTTTCAATAACTCTAAAATAAACTCTTTTATATCACCTGTCAGGACTCCTCCGTGACCAGAACACATTGCCTCAGGATCAAATTTAGACAGGATTTCTAACCCACTAAGAAACGGAGGAAGATGTTTGTTTGGCACCCCGCCATTTCGTAAATACTTCAGCCATTCCTCTCGAAGCTCCGTTCCCACCGATACCAAACCATCTGGTGATAAGGGATCTCCAAAGAAGCATAAAAAATCTCCCGTAAACAAGAGCTTAGACGGTTTATGAAAAAGAATAACTGAACCTGGAGTATGATAGTCAACCAGCTGACAATCAAACTCTCCATAATGCCCATCGCTTGGCAATTTATATAAAAATTGTTCAGGCTCAGGGCTTTCTATCGTCTCTTTCTCATTTGGATGAATCACTTTTTTTGCATGGTTAAAAATTGAGGAAGCTTGTACATGATCCTCATGCCCGTGTGTAGCCAAGAAAAGAACCACATCATCGACAGACCTTCCAATGCTGTTTAATGCCTGCTCAATGAATCCAGCGTGCTGTTGTTTCCCCGAATCAATCACCGTAACCGATTGTTCTTCTACTATTAAATAACAGTTATTATACGAGCCCCAGCTTTCATCCCAAACTGCTAGTACATATATGTTTTCTTTTACCGCTTCAAAAATATACTCCACCTTGTATCCTCCTAAAAATTCCTCCCATTTCTCCCTTATTTATATTTCCACAAAACTGCTTTATTTCCTTTATCCCTTTGCCAAATCTCTTCGATTGGCAGCTAATGGAGGCTGTTCTAACCACCCATTTGCGATCATAATATTAGCTCCATCCTCCGAATACTTTAAAATCTCTGCATTTAAACGTGAATAGTCTATGACCATATCACTTCTCTGACTTTCAGCAATAGCGACTCCATAGTTTCCAATACCTGCATAAATCATCAGGCTAAAATGAAACATCATTAATTTATCTGAGAAAGGAGATTCTGTAGATTCCGTTACTTCCTGGTCATAAGACATAGGAGGTGGAAGTGAATCCATTTCTAAATAACTACTAAATACTTTAATGTGCTTCAAGGCAATTTCTTTTCCTCTTAGAAAATAGTTACGGACTTTTTTCGATTCCGCCACTTGACTAAAGCCAGTAGTGATACTTGTACCAATATGGTTAGACTGAATATTCGCGTATAGATTGGTCACCTCTGTTCCAGTTAGCGATTCCCGTCTGCCAAGTCCTTCTAATATAAAAGATTGTTTATGAACAAACTCAACTTTTTTGGGATAGGGAATCGTTGGTGGGCGGACAACTAATCCCTTTTCAAGTAAAACCCTCACAGTTTCGGTGTCTAACTCCAGGGTGGATGTTAAGCACTTGGCATAGAATGAACGGATATCATGGCGATAGACATTCTGTAACACTCTACCGTATGTAATCAGTCCGCCCTTAGCCATATTTCTAACATATTTTAAGTAAAAAATATCTGAAAATAACCGCTTGGCCTTTAAGTTTACATCTTTGTCCGTAAATCCTTGTGGAACTTTGATATCTTCTTTTGTAAAAATGGCTCGAATATGCTCTACATGTTGTTGCGACAAATCCAAGGCGTGCACGACTACTTTTTTGATATCCTCGTCATCTATGTATTGTAAAAAATACTTGATTATGCAAATGGACATACTATCCGCAAGATACGAAGTCCACAAATACGACAATTCCGATGCTGTTAACTTTATATGTTCGTGAGTAGCTTCCATCGAATACCCTCCTACTTATATCTATTACGGAATAATATATCCAAAATGGAAAAAAGTATGAACAATAAGCAAAAGGGAGATGTCTTTGGACATCTCCCTTTTAAAGAACTATTAGTATATCGTTTGCATCCCTTTTCCTGCCACTGTCATCCATTCAAATTGACGTAGTCTTGCTTCAAACAACGTTAATGGATCACGGAACATTTCAGGATTAGTATTTAACTTGTTCAGCATTTCTTGATTTGCATGAATCTCGTTACGTGTTTCATCCACAGAACCATTTAAGATGGTAGCCGGACTTTTGAAGAATAACGTGACATCCCGTTCCAAGGATTTTTCAAACAACTCAAAGGACTGGAAAAACTGCTGATTAATCGCCGTGATTGCTTCTGAATAATCCTCATTTTCTACAAACGATTTATACTTATTATAGAGCAATGCTTTATTTTGAGAGATGGCTCCTAATAGCTTTCCAGCACTTTTTAATAGAAATTGAGACGGAGTCCGGCGGAGCAGAATATTGACAGTTTCCAGCTGGAATCGGCTTGTCATACGGTCTGTGTCTCGACGCCAATCATCAAGCACCTTAAAGTCACACTCCAGCTTGAGTCGCTCTTCCCCATACATTTGGTTAAAGCCTTCACCCATCTCATTTAAATATTCCTGACTTTGATTAAACTCCTCATGGCAAGTCTCAATCCACTCCTGGAAGGATAGGTAGAAATTCGGCATCACCGTTTGTTCTAAATATTCTTGAATCCGTCGATTCATTTCTTCATTAAGATCAAGATGAATTTTACTAAAATTACTATCTTCCTTAATCAAAGAAGAACATTCCTGGAGCATCTTCGGAATAGTTACTGAAATATCCTGCTGAATGGTTTCCTTTATTGCACGATAGGAACTCACAATAGCCTTCGCTTTCTGAACCTCAGTATCTCTCAGCTGGTTAACGGCTCCATTTAACTTTATTAACATTTCTTCATTCCAGCGGATGGATTCAACTAGTTGATTCTCAACATCAATACGTTTCTGTAAAAGACTTGAGATCGTTGTCCGGATATAGTATAGCAGCTTAGCCAAACGCTTATCTTCTATATTTCTCGTATTTTTAACAGACTGAATAAATTTGGTTAGGTCCTGCAGCTGCTGTTTTCGATCATATTGAGAAGAAAAAGCAAAAACTTTTGCATCCGGAAGATAAGAGTGAAGAATGGTCCTAGTTTCATCAAAAACTTGAATAGCCTCCTGCTCATCAGCTATCGTGTCCATCTTACTTAATAGAAAATGAACTGGAATATCTGGTGCTAACTCTTGTATTTGCGCTAGTACGGTTCGTTCCTTTTCCGTTAACGGTGCATTGGCATCTAGAACAAAGAGAACAGTGTCTGCTACATGGAGATTTCGTAAGATTTCATAACGGTCATAATGGTTTCCTTTTAATCCCGGTGTATCAATAAAAGCAATTCTATTTTCTTGTAAAAATAGGTTCGGCTCCCTGAATTCGATGATAGATTCTAGTGCATTGCGTCGTCGGTCCATTCGTTCTTGGAAATCCGAAAATTCCGGTAAAATCGTGACGGCGTTATCAGTAATTTCGGTAATTTCTTCTTCCTCTCCATGTGTAAACATAACCACTGAGGATGTCGGACTATCCTGTAAGTCTTCTCCTAACACAGTGTTAATAAAAGTCGATTTTCCGCTTCCACTTAATCCCGCAATGAAGAGATGTTGGGTATCAAAATCACTTAGCTGTTCCACAAGCCATTTCACCCGATTATTTTGACCCATATCATGAGCCTCTGCCCAACTCAAGATGCTAGTAAAAAGTGACAGACACTCATCACGTTCATCGAAGTTCAATTCAGTTGTGCTGATTAAATTTTCTGCCTCACTAACAATGGACGTACTAATGCTTGTTGGAAAAAGTTCATTCCACGAGAGTACAGCTGCAGATGATATCACCACAGTTGATGGGTCTGCTAATCGCAGCCAATTTGTTAACAGGTCTGGAATGAACCCTTGTAGCATTTTAATGAAGTATCTTCCCTCAATTAAACTTAAATAAGCTTCCTTATGGAGCTGCGAAAGGCCAGACCAGTTACTGTCTCGATTGATATCAAGATTTAATAACAAATGATTGATTTCTGTAATCCACGTAAAATAGGATTCTTCATTCTGATAACTTTTCCAGAGTGAGGTGATAAGCTGTTCAAACCTTTTCTGATCGAGGTTAAACAAGAGAAGTAACACCTGTGAGAAATAACTTGGTTGATGATTTTTCGCTACACCCTTTTCAATATACGAATCGATGACATCAAACCAAAGTAACGATTCAGTACGCTTCGCTTCAATTACTGCTAATTCAATCGCATTGGTCCAATCCTGTTGTTCCTCAAAAAAGGCGCGGGCGATTTCGGTCACATTTGGATAATCAGGATTGGCATTAACCGTCTTTTTAATGGTAGACACTGCTGCCTCTAATTTACCTCGTTCGATATAGAGTGAAAATAAATGTAAAGCGACCTCTGTATTTAAAGTAAGATTATCTGATTTTATGGCTGTATAAATATCTTCTGCTGTTGATAAAAGACCAAGCTCATAGTAGGCATCTGCTGTATTTTTCTTTGCCCATGGTTCAAGTTCATCACTGATATTTTCCCATTTAAAAATGGCTGCTTCGTAATCTTTATGTTGAAAATACACTTCACCCTGAGCAAAGCGAATCGATGATAAATCAGGTACATCCTTTTGTGCTTCCTCTTGAAAGGCTTCACCCAGCACCTGAATCGGGTGGATATCCTCATGTTCATTAATGAACATTTTATAATAGGTTTTTTCTTTTAATTGCTTTTCTAACGTCATTATATTTCCCTCCAATTGCAACCACTCTATGTCATTCATATGGAAAAGAGGCACAATTATTCCATATAGTATTCGATGTAAGTTCAGAATATAGGTCCCAATTATTAAGATTCTATCAGAGGTATTTTTTAAAAAGATGTCAGTTGTATTTCAATTTGGAGTCAAATGTAACTGTTAATGAGAAGAAATGAGTATTTAATCAAGCGGGACCTTATTCCCTTTAATACCACAAACGCAGTATAATAAAACCAAAGTCATAAAGGAGAAATGAACTTGGAAAAAGACCAAGCCTTATTTTTGTCCCATTGTATAGAAAACGCTAGTCCAATTTCATATGATTTTAATAAACTTGAAATCGTCAGCGGGACATTACCAAAGTTTCACCAATGGACGAATGGTAAGCATACATTGGCTGGCTACGAAGTAACCCGCCTCGACAGTGACATAGGCTATTACTTTTTATTCATAGATTGGCATCGCAATGAAAACTATTATTTAGTAATTTATGCACATGACAAGTCCACCACCTGTGCTGAAATTCGGCAAATTCAAGAGATTGATGGAACCCCCCATTTTGTCTGGATGTATAAGCCGTTTAAACGTGACGGGAAAAACGACCAAAGAAAAGCCTTTTTTAAACAAATGTTTGGATCGACAACGGTTCAAATCAAACTTCCTTCCTCTCCGCATGAGGTGGATGACTTTTTCAACCAATTGTTTAAGCTCTGTCAAAACCGAATTAAAGCCGACAAAATTGTAGACGTATTTGACTTTGAAAAATAAGTAAAGGAATGTGAAAAATGACTACCTATAAAAACTGTCAAAGCTGTGGAATGCCTCTTGCAAAAGATGAACTTGGAGGGGGGACCGAAAAGAACGGGACCAAAAGTACCAAGTATTGCAGCCATTGCTATTTGAATGGAGAGTTCACTTTACCGAATATCACTGTCGAAGAAATGAATGAACGAGTAAAACAGAAAATTGTTGAATTTGGAATGCCTAGGTTTATTGCGGGAATGTTTACGAGAAATATACATAAGTTGGAAAGATGGAATACGAGTAACTAAGCAGAAAAGGAGACCGCTTTGGCCTCCTTTTTGTTATAGTTATAATATTTTACTTAAAAATGCTTTTGTCCGTTCTTCCTTTGGATGATCGAATAATTCAATTGGGACATTTTCTTCGACAACTAAGCCGCCATCCATGAAGATCACCCGATCGCCCACTTCTTTAGCAAAGCCCATTTCATGGGTGACCACGACCATTGTCATTCCTTCTTTAGCTAGCTGCTTCATGACCTCGAGTACCTCACCGACCATTTCCGGGTCGAGTGCAGACGTTGGCTCATCAAACAGCATGATTTTCGGTTCCATTGCGAGCGCCCTAGCAATTGCTACCCGTTGCTTTTGCCCCCCGGATAAAGAATCAGGATAGGCCTCGGCTTTGTCTTCTAATCCTACTTTCCTTAAAAGCTCTAATCCTTTTGCTCTTGCCTTTTCTGCTGGTACATTCCTTACCTTCATGGGAGCAAGCATTATATTTTCAATCACCTTTTTATGCGGAAAAAGATTGAATTGCTGAAACACCATACCTACTTCGGTTCGGACTTTATTAATGTCAGTTTGCTTGTCCGTTAGGTCTACTCCTTCAATGCATACATGGCCGCCAGTGATGGTCTCAAGCATATTTAGACAACGTAGGAAAGTGGATTTCCCTGAGCCCGAAGGTCCAATGACAACTACAACCTCTTGAGGCTGGACCGTAACATTGATATCCTTAAGAACTTCATTACTTCCAAATGACTTTTTCAGATTTCTTACTTCAATCATTCAGTTGCCAACCTCCTTTCAAGACGTGATAACAGGAAGCTTAATGAGAGAGTTAACACGAGATAAATAACTGCTGCCGTTATATACGGCTCCCAAACCCTGAAATACTGCCCTTGCATAGCTCGTCCCCAATACATTAATTCGGGGGCGGCAATTAAAGCAGCCAGTGACGATTCTTTAATGAGGACAATAAATTCATTTCCTAAAGGTGGAATCATTCGTTTAAACGCTTGCGGTAGGATGATATACCACATGGATTGGACGTGAGTCATCCCTAATGAACGAGCTGCCTCCATTTGCCCTCGATCAATGGACTGAATGCCAGCTCTGAAAATCTCTGCTATATATGCAGCAGCATTTAACGAAAGAGTTAGAATGGCAGCAGCAATAGCGTTTGTACTCCCAGTGAATAATGGTACAACTGCAAAATGAATTAATAGAATTTGCACGAGTAATGGAGTACCACGAAAAAAGGTAATATAAATACTAAAAGGTAATGCTAAGAGCTTGTTCCTCATCATTTTTCCTAGACCGATTACTAGCCCCAGGACCGTTCCAATTATTATACTGGCGATTGAAAGACCAATAGTTAGTAACGTCCCTTTTAGAAAAAAAGGAGCGTATTCAGCTAAAATATCCCAACGAAAATCCATCATTTGATCCCCCTATACAGACATGATGCTCCCTATGCATCGAGTGCGGTTGTTAGACAGTGTTGCAAAAATAACCAAAAATTGCGTAACTGCTGTTTTGAAGAGTTACGCAATTTTTTCAGTTCTTATTATTGTTGGTCTTTTAGAATTTGTGTATCTGGCTCTACCTTAAACCATTTCTTGTAAATCTTTGCGTATGTTCCGTTATCAATAACTTCCTTAATTGCTTTATCAAGATCTGCCTTAAGCTTGCTTCCCTTTGGCATCATTAGCCCATAAAATTCTTTAGCAAATGCACCTGAATCTTCGATAACGACGAATTTATCTTTCGGGTTATTTTTCACATATTGTTCAACAACGGTATTGTCAGCAACAACTGCGTCTGCACCGCCGCTCTTTAATTCAAGAATTGCCAGATTGTTATTTTCGAATTTTTTAATTTTCTCATTGTTTTTACCTAGAAGCCCTTCAACTGCTTCTTGTCCAGTCGTTGCGTTTTGAACTGCAACTGTTTTACCATTCTTTAAATCTGCTGCACTCTTAATATCGCTGCCTTCTGGAACAAGGATTTTATTAGTTGATAAGAAGTACGGAATAGTAAAGTCGTAGGATTGCTTCCGCTCATCGTTAATCGTGATGGCAGAGATACCAAGATCAGCAGTCTTCTTGTCCAGCTCCACAAATAATGGATCCCAGCCTACATGTTCCACCTTAATTTTAACTCCTGCTTCCTTAGCCACTGCATTAATAAAGTCAATATCAAAGCCTACAACTTCTCCTTTGTCCTGGTATTCAAAAGGCGCATATGCTGCATCGGTAACAACTCTTAATGTTTTTTCACCGTCGCCTCCTGTTTTACTTGTCCCACAGGCTGATAGAATTAAGAGAAATGCCATCATGAAAAGGGTTGAAACTAATTTTAATTTCTTCATTTCTAGACCTCCATTATTTTTATATAAAAACAATTTTACCAAATCTTAATAATATTTTGAATATACTTGATTATAACTTTTTTTGTTTATATATTCAATCGTTATAATTTTCTTACTATAGCAATACACTAATTGACTACCGTAATAAAGTCTTTTTGAAATTAGGCATTCGCCGTTACACCCCGAAAGTCCCGGCATAATTTATAGGGTATATATCATGTTAGGAGAGATGCCCAATGAACCCCTACGGTTACTACCAAGTTCCACAAATGCCGATTGAATATCATAGCTATGTGCCAGCTGAGCAAATGAATTCTTATGTAACACATGATTCTTATGTAACCCAAGACCCTTATGCCACACAAATTCATTATGACCCCAATCGCCAGCCTCAACAGCTAGAGCGTCGAGTCAACCAGCTAGAAAGACAAAATGAGCGTCAGGAAAGAGAAATCAACCAGCTTCAACGAGATGTTAATCAGCTTCAACGCCGTCTACAACGAGTTAATCAACGTGTTCGCATACTCGAAAGAAGATTTAACATCCCATTCACTCCATTTGATGGAGAGTATTAAAAGACATTTAAGCGGAACCAGGCGCGTGCTGCCTGGTTCTTTTTTTATAGAAATCTTACATAGTTATAAGGGTTTCTCCCATTGATTTTCGCCATCTGGAAAAATGCTGTTACCTTTTCTTACACAGTTACTGACAAAGGGTACGAATTCAGATAAGTTTTTCAATATAAACACAGAGAGGAAGATTACAAATGTATCAAAGACAAGAGATTCAATTAGCTGAAAAGATTCTTCAGTTAGATAGGTTACGAGACGAATTGTACGAAGAGCTAATGAAAGTCATGGGTTCCCAAGCAAACGACCTGTTACGAAAACTACAAAATTATTAGAATCATTGAGGAGGGGAAAATTTGGCCACTCATTTACGTAAAGGACTCGAACGGCTAAAACAATTTTATATAAAAAAATTAATGGAATCGGAACAACAAAGCGGTACATCCGGAAGCGAGCTTCATTCCCTTACCATCAGAGAACTTGCAAATCTTTATAAAAAAACATACCCCGCTAATAAGTAGTATTACTTCAACTCTAATAACCTTTTCAAAAAAATTATGCATTATCGTACCAAAATCCAGTCCGATGTGAGAAAATCTAACATATAATGTAGTGTATATTACGAATTTTCCAACTATAACACGAACGGGTGTGGTGAGAGTCTAAAATGGGAAAAGATTTATCATATAAAGATAAGAAGGTAATCACCATTGGAATCGTTAGAGATCTAACCGGTCTTTCCGAGAGACAAATAAGATATTACGAGGAGCGGAAACTTATTTTTCCTGAAAGATCAGCAGGAGGAAGCCGAAAATTCTCTTTTTCCGATGTAGAATCGCTGATGGAAATCGCCAATAAAATCGAAGACGGTATCCAAACACATGAAATTAGAAAAGAAATGCTTCGTGATCAAAAGAAAATCAACCAGGATGCTATTCGCCGAAAGATGATTCAAGGACAGCTGAATGCTCAATTTGGCATTCGAAAAAATTAAAAATCCCCATCTATTGCCTTGACTCCTTGTTAGGAGCAAGGTTTTTTTATGTTAAAACTTCCCTTTCAACCAAGCAAAATTGCTCATTCTTCAAAAACCATGTTAGATAACCTTACAAACTTATAGATTCAACCACTTTTTCATGTAAAAATACAACTACACTAAATGTTATAAAAATTAACATTATTCTAAAGGGGGAGAAAAATGGATACTTTATTTTTAATGAACAGTTTATGGGTAATGGTTAGTGCTGTACTCGTTATTCTAATGATTGGAGGGTTCATCCTTCTTGAAACCGGATCAACAAGAATGAAGAATGCAGGGCATATTGCTGGGAAAACTATCCTAACCTTTGGAATAAGCTCCATTGTGTTTTGGGCAGTCGGGTTTGGATTGATTTTCGGAAAAGGAAATCCAATCATTGGTTTTTCGGACTTCTTATATTCTGGTTATGACATGGATAGCTTGTCGCTATCAGGCTCAGTTTTCTTTTTATTCCAATTAGCTTTTGCAGGAATTTCATTAACCATCGCATTCGGTGGATTTGCCGAACGTGCTAAATTGAGTGCCTACCTTGTCTTCGCCGTACTTTTCTCGGTCATCGTCTATCCTCCAATCGCTCACTGGATTTGGGGAGGCGGCTGGTTAGCCGAACATGGAAAACAGGATTTTGCAGGTTCAACGGTTGTTCACTTAACAGGAGCAATGGCAGCCCTTGCTGCTACTATTCTCTTAAAACCTCGAATTGGAAAGTTTAATAAAGATGGTTCAGCCAATAATCTTTCCGGCCATAACCAAGTCTTCACTGCGTTAAGCGTATTACTTCTATGGGTAGGCTGGTTTGGATTTAATGCAGGTAGTACCCTATCGGTTGACAAAGGATTTTTCGGATTCGTAGCCATTAATACGAATCTTGCAGCTGCAGCTGGAACAGTTGCTGCCATGATTATTTCTTGGATGGTTTTAGGTAAAGCTGATGTACCTATGATGTTAAACGGTGCGTTAGCCGGTTTAGTTGCCATCACAGCCTCCTGTGCATTTGTTGATACATGGGCCGCTGTTCTGATTGGCTTTATTGCCGGTTTTCTCGTATTCTATAGCATTCGCTTCTTTGAAAACAGAGGAATTGATGACCCGATTGCCGCTTTGTCTGTGCATGGAACAGCTGGTGTATGGGGGACACTGTCCACTGGATTCTTTGCAACAAAAGAACTAGCTACTGTTGGAAAACCAGGATTATTTTACGGAGGAGGCCTGCATCAGTTGGGCGTTCAAGCACTTGGCGTCTTCACTTGTGCATCCTTCGCCTTCATTGTATCGTTTGTTTTACTAGCTATAATGAAAAAGTTTATGAATGGTCTGCGTGTAACTGAAGAAGAGGAAATCATCGGCCTCGATATGAGCGAGCATGGCAGCTACGGATACCCCGAATTGCTTACAACTGAGCAAAAGGTAAAAGCGCAATAGTAATGATCCGGAGAGACTGACTCCTATTCATAAGAGTCAGCCTCTGCCTTTTTCATTTTTTATATAGGAGGTGGTAAGGATGGATTCTACAACCTACGAAAACATAGGAAATTTTAGAAAGTTTCAAATACTACAAGTCTCACATGATCATTTTCAATTAAACCAACTGCATCATCAAATTTTAACTAAAGTTTTAGAAGCAGCCATCGATCAAGTTTCTACTCGCTATGGCCCCCCGCCCTCTCCCTTCTCCTTCTTTGTCATGGGCAGTGCTGGCCGGCAAGAGCAATCGATTTGGAGCGACCAGGATCATGGAATTGTTTATCATGATCTAAGTGAGGAGGGAAGGTCCTACTTTTTAACACTTGGAAAGGAAATCTCAAAAGGGCTTTATCAAGTTGGATATCCTTATTGTGACGGGGGAATCATGGCAGGTAATCCTTTTTGGTGTAAATCCATAACCGAATGGCAGGAACAACTTGCGAAGTGGACAACGGAAGCCTCCTGGGAGTCTATCAGGTACCTACTAATCTTTCTTGATGCTCGGTCAGTTTATGGTGAAGGTGAGTATGTGAATGTCTTAAAACGCCAAATCTATCAAACCATTAACAAAAATCATCTTCATACAAAATTACTCAACAATACTTTGCATCTAAAAAAAGGAATTAATGTGTTAGGCCAGCTTTTAGTAGAGACACATGGCCCCCATACAGGTTCATTAAACCTAAAAGAACTCGGCTTTTTACCTTATGTGAATGCCGTACGGTTGGCAGCTATTAAAGAGAACGTATTGGAATCAGCTACTCTTTCGCGGTTAGAAAAAATACCTGTGACATGGTTGTCAACGAAAGAAAGAGAGTACTATATCGATCAATTTACAAGGTTGCTCAACTACCGGCTTTTATTTTGTCATTCAAGCGATTATGATTCCGGCCATTATCTGCCTATCAACCGTTTATCGAAGGAACAAACGAAAGAGATAAAAGAAATCATTAAAAGTGGAGCCTCCCTCTATCAAACCGTTAGAAAGTTACTAGAGAAGGAAGATTACTATGGGGATGAATGAAATGATCCAATTTTTCAAACAAATATCGGGTAAGCTTAGTCCAACTATTTATGCAGGGGTACAAGGGCAATCGACTCCACAACAAATCGCTTTTCTTAGACAGATACAAAGAGAAATGAAACAAAAAAGCACCTTAGACTCCCCTCTTAACGAATTGAGAGTAGTCGTGTTTGACTTAGAAACGACTGGATTTTATCCAGACAAGGGGGATCAAGTGATTTCCATTGGGGCTGTGAGGATGACGGGTTGCCAAATCAAAGAGACAGAAACATTCTATTCCTTAGTTCATTCGGACCTTCCACTTTCGGAGGAAATTTCTACACTTACTAATATCCAAGAATCGGAGTTGCGAACGGCACCGCCTGCATCGAATGTCTTAATCCAATTTATCCAATTTATTGATAGTGATATTTTGATCGCACACCATGCAAACCATGAACAATCCTTTATGCAAAAAATGACTTGGGAACTATTACGAACAAAATTTAATCACCGAATTATAGATACCTCGTTCTTAATTCGACTTTTTAACCCTTCTATCAAATCTTTGCCCCTTGAAGAGGTTTGTACTCAATGTGAAATTGAAGTAAAAAATCGTCATCATGCCCTCGGAGATGCGATGATGACCGCACAAATTTGGGGTTATTTTTTGCAGCAGGCCCAAACAAAAGGATTTCATACTCTACAGGAGGTGTATGAATATCTTGCTAAAATAGGTTAATAGAAAACACTATCCTACAAGTGTTTTCTTCTATCATTATCATCATTATTTTTGATCAAATCACTCGTAACCCTCTTATCTTTTATTCGTCCCCCTCTCTATTTTAAAATTTTTTTTTAAATTTTTTTCCCTCCTTTTTCCTATAAGAACAAGAATGAAAACGCTACCAATTATTTTGACTGTTTTGAATTGTCAGATTTTAATGTTGACCATGTTATCTTTTGGTTGTATGATTATCGAAAATAATCATCCATAAGTTATTACAGCCTTTGCACATCACCTTTTCTACGATGAGCAAGGGAATTCTTTTTAAAAAAATATTTAATCATTTAAAGCGGTTTATCACTAAAGAGGAGTGGTTAGGTTGGGAAGTCAATGGATTTTCCTTGGCGGCGAGTTCGTCAAGAAAGAAGAAGCTGTTATTTCAGTATATGATCACGGTTTTTTATATGGAGATGGAGTATTTGAAGGCATTCGTGTATACAGCGGAAACGTCTTTAGACTCGACGCTCACCTTAAAAGACTGTACGAATCAGCTCAATCCATTATGCTGAATATTCCATATACACAGGAGGAAATGACGCAATTAGTTGTTGAGACAATTAGAAAAAACCAACTGGACAGCGCCTATATTCGTGTCGTTGTTTCACGTGGTAGAGGAAATTTAGGCCTGGACCCTTCATCCTGCTCTAATCCAAACGTAATCATTATTGCTGAGGAACTAACCATGTATCCAAAGGAATTTTACGAAAATGGAATTAAAATAGCCTCCGTAGCGAGCAGAAGGAATCGCCCAGATGTACTAAGTCCACAAATTAAATCGCTTAATTACTTAAATAATATCCTTGTTAAATTAGAAGCCAATCAAGTAGGGGTTCAGGAAGCCCTCATGCTGAATGACCAAGGTTATGTAACTGAAGGTTCTGCTGACAATATCTTCATTGTAAAGAATGGTGTTATTTACACCCCTCCTGTTTACTTAGGAGCTTTAGAAGGAATTACTCGGAACGCAATCATTGATGTGGCGAGAGCGAAAGGGTACGAGGTGAGAGAATCACCGTTTACGAGACATGATGTATATGTGGCGGATGAAGTATTCCTAACGGGAACAGCTGTTGAAGTCATTGCCGTTATCGAAGTCGATCGCCGGATAATCAAAAATGGCAAACCTGGTGAAGTTACAACTCAACTATTAGAAGAATTTAGACGAATCGTCACAACAGACGGAGTGGCTTGTTACCCTGAAGGTGCAAACCACGCCATTGTCAGTTAGGAGATAGATACATGCGAAGCGATATGATTAAAAAGGGAATTGACCGTGCCCCCCACCGCAGCCTTTTATATGCAACTGGGGTAAAAACGAGTGATTTAGAGAAACCGTTTATTGGGGTTTGTAACTCGTTTATTGAAATTATTCCCGGACATAAACA
The DNA here is from genome assembly GCF_050477885.1 of Neobacillus rhizosphaerae. Taxonomy (GTDB): domain Bacteria; phylum Bacillota; class Bacilli; order Bacillales; family Cytobacillaceae; genus Neobacillus; species Neobacillus rhizosphaerae_A. Next base: position 31,369 of record NZ_JBCNAC010000088.1, on the reverse strand, counting down.
CCTTAATCATTTCGGTGAGATTGTAAAAGAGGCCATCCGTGAAGCTGGTGGAATTCCTTTTGAATTTAATACGATTGGTGTTGATGACGGAATAGCGATGGGACATATCGGCATGCGCTATTCCCTCCCAAGCCGTGAGATTATAGCCGACAGTGCCGAAACAGTTATTAATGCCCATTGGTTCGATGGTGTGTTTTACATTCCAAACTGTGACAAAATCACACCTGGAATGCTGATGGCTGCCGCAAGAACGAATGTCCCATCTGTTTTTGTTTCAGGTGGTCCAATGGAAGCAGGTGTTTCTCCTTCCACAGGGAAAAACCTCTCCCTCACTTCTGTATTTGAGGGTGTCGGTGCTTACCATAACGGCACCATTAGTCAACAGGAGCTTCTTGAAATTGAAACTCAAGCCTGCCCTACATGTGGTTCTTGTTCTGGAATGTTTACAGCAAACTCCATGAATTGCCTCATGGAAGTGTTAGGAATGACGGTTCCTGGCAACGGAACGATCGTTGCTACGTCTGAAGAAAGACATGAATTGATTCGCCAGGCAGCTAGACATTTAGTTGACTTGGTGAAAAAAGATATTCGTCCACGGGACATTATTACAAGAGAAGCAATTGATAATGCTTTTGCACTTGATATGGCAATGGGCGGATCTACCAATACTGTGTTACACACACTTGCTATTGCCCATGAAGCGGGGATCGATTACGATCTTCGTGAAATTAATAAAATTGCTGAAAGAGTTCCTTATCTTTCTAAGATTATGCCAGCATCTGATTATTCAATGGATGATGTTCACCGGGCCGGCGGGGTTAGCGCGATTATCAACGAGCTTTATAAAGTCGAAGGTGCGCTACATAAAGACTGCTTAACGATTACGGGAAAAACGCTTGAAGAAAATGTGAAAGATGCAACAATCACCAATGAAATGGTTATTCGTACGAAAGATAATCCATATAGTCCTGTAGGTGGCCTTTCCATCCTTTATGGAAACATTGCTCCAGATGGTGGCGTCATTAAGGTTGGTGCTGTTGATCCTTCGATTAAAACATTCCTAGGAGAAGCAATCGTATTTGAATCCCAGGATGAAGCATTAGAAAGCATTCATAACGGAACAGTTAAAGCCGGCCATGTAGTGGTCATCCGCTACGAAGGTCCAAAAGGTGGGCCAGGAATGCCGGAAATGTTAGCTCCTACCTCCGCTATTATGGGCCGGGGCTTAGGAAAAGAAGTTGCCCTCATCACAGACGGACGTTTCTCAGGTGCAAGCCGTGGTATTTCCATCGGTCATATCTCGCCTGAAGCAGCAGAAGGCGGGCCAATTGGCCTTGTTGAAAATGGTGACAAAATCTTAATTGATTTAGAAGCGCGTTCAATTGAACTACTCGTTGATGAAGAAGTGTTAACGGCTAGACTTGCTGCATGGGTAAAGCCAGAACCAAAAATCAAATCTGGCTATCTAGCAAAATACGCAAAGCTTGTTACCTCTGCTAATACAGGCGGGGTTATGAAAATATAATATTTCGCAAAGTTAATAGATAAAAGGGATCCACTAGTACCCCTCCCCTTCCACAGAGAAGTAAAGGTACTAAACCATTCGTTCCATCCTTGACAACCAAATACGATAAATCGATGACGGGAAAAAAGGAATAAGAATATGCATTTTCAGAGAGCTGGGGTTGCTGGAAGCCCAGTAATGCACCTTATTCCGACATCATCCCTGAGTATTGGGCTGAACGGTTACACTTAGTAGGCTCAATCAGGTGTTGTTTCTTAACACCTGTTACCAAAAGAAGCGTTATTCTATTTGTTGTCGCTTCATAAGGCGGTATTCGTAAGGATACTGTAAAACCGGGTGGTACCGAGAAAAAGAAAGGCCTTTTCTCCCCGATTATTCTGCTTTTGATATACTTCACTGCAGTCTATTCGGGGAAAATAGGGCCTTTTTTACTATGTATGGAGACAAATTTTTTATCAAAACCACAGCCACACGCTGAGTTTTTCAAATATTCAAATATCCACAAGGAGGGATTACGACGTGAAAGTAGAAGCAAAAAAGCTGGAATTCCAAACCAGTACTGAACCCAAAACTGGTGCCGACCTTCTGATCGACTTATTGAAACAAGAAGGTGTTGATACATTATTTGGGTATCCAGGAGGTGCAGTCCTTCCGATCTATGATGCCATCTATCGGGCAAAAGGAACCATCAACCACATCCTTTTCCGCCACGAGCAAGGTATGATTCATGCTGCTGAAGGATATGCCCGGATTACTGGAAAACCTGGAGTAGTCATTGCCACTTCAGGACCAGGAGCTACTAACCTGGTAACTGGAATTACAGATGCCATGATGGATTCTCTGCCACTCGTGGTATTTACCGGGCAGGTTGCACGAAGTGTCATCGGAACAGATGCCTTCCAGGAAGCTGATGTGATGGCTATTACAACACCAATCACCAAACATAACTACCAAGTGCAATCTATATCCGATTTGCCAAGAATCGTGAAGGAAGCTTTCCATATTGCTTCTACCGGCCGACCAGGTCCAGTCTTAGTCGATATTCCAAAAGATATCTCAGCAGGAGTATTAACAGAAGAACCAAAAGAAGCGAGTATTCATTTACCAGGCTACCAGCCAACTACCAAACCAAATCCTTTGCAGATTAAAAAACTGGCTGACTCTATTTCTAAAGCAAAGAAACCTGTTGTACTTGCCGGAGCCGGAGTTCTCCACGGAAAAGCTTCAGCTGAACTGACTGCACTTGCTGAAAAATACGACCTACCAGTAGTCACCACCCTATTAGGATTAGGCGCCTTCCCGGCTGACAGCCCTCTCTCCTTAGGAATGGGTGGAATGCATGGAACGTATGCCGCAAACATGGCTTTGCATGATTGTGATTTACTAATCAATTTTGGAGCACGCTTCGACGACCGTTTAACAGGCAATCTGAAACACTTTGCCCCATTTGCAAAGGTCGCTCATATCGATATTGACCCTGCTGAAATCGGCAAAAATGTGTCAACACAAATCCCGATTGTTTCTGATACACGTGAGGCATTAATGGAATTAGCACAGCATGAAGTAGAACAGCCAGAACACGAAGCATGGCTCACAACCCTCCAACAGTATAAACAGGAATATCCGCTTTGGTATAAGCATGATCCAAACGGAATGTGTCCACAGTGGGTAATTGAAGCAGTGCATAAGGTAACAAATGGAAATGCCATTGTAGCAACCGACGTAGGTCAACATCAAATGTGGGCTGCGCAGTATTACACCTTTAAGCAGCCGCATCGCTGGATCACATCAGGTGGACTTGGCACGATGGGATTTGGCTTCCCTGCAGCCATTGGGGCACAAATTGCATCACCAGAAAGTACAGTTGTTGCCATTGTCGGAGACGGCGGTTTCCAAATGACCCTTCAAGAATTATCGGTCATTTATGAACGAAACCTTCCTGTAAAAATCATCATCGTTAACAATGGAGCACTCGGAATGGTTCGTCAATGGCAGGAATTATTGCATGGAAATCGAATTTCTGAATCCATCCTTCATACCCAACCAGATTTCGTCAAGCTGGCTGAAAGTTACTCGATTCGCGGTGTGAAAGTGAACACTCAGGAAGAACTCATTACCGTCTTACCAGAAGTTTTTGCACACAATGGCCCTGTTCTTGTTGATTGCCGTGTCCTTCAGCAGGAAAAAGTTTTTCCAATGATTGCGCCTGGCAAAGGAATCCATGAAATGATTGGGGTGAAACCATGAAACGGATCATAACAGCCACTGTTCAAGACCGAAGCGGTGTACTAAATCGGGTCACTGGCCTCCTTCAAAGACGTCAATTCAATATTTCTAGCATCTCTGTTGGGCCGACTGAAACAGAAGGCGTCTCCAAAATGACCTTAGTTGTTGAAGTCGAAGACGAGCAACGTCTTGAACAAGTGACGAAACAATTAAACAAGCAAATTGATGTATTAAAAGTGTCCGATATTACGGATAAAGCCATTGTTGCAAGGGAACTCGCTCTCATTAAGGTAGCAAGCAGCAGTCAGCTTCGAAGCGAGATCAACGGAATTATTGATCCGTTCCGTGCCTTGATTATTGATGTGAGCAAAGATAGTCTAGCCGTCCAAATCACTGGCCGCCCTGACAAAATCGATGCCTTGATTGAACTGCTCCGCCCTTACGGCATTAAAGAAATTTCCAGAACCGGTCTGACTGCCCTCCAACGAGGCCATCAGCCACAAGTAAACGAACTAGCTACCTACTCACTATTAAAATAAAAACTATTCCTGAAAGGATGATTCATAATGGTAAAAGTACTTTATAACGGAGATATTCAAGAGGCAGTTTTACAAGGAAAAAAAATCGCGGTAATCGGATATGGTTCACAAGGTCATGCACATGCCCTGAACTTAAAAGAAAGTGGATTTGATGTAGTCGTTGGTCTAAGAGGCGGAAAATCATGGGATAAAGCAGTGGAAGACGGCCTTGATGTACGCTCAGTTGCCGAAGCAACAGCTGTTGCAGATGTAGTTATGGTCCTCCTTCCAGACGAAATGCAGCCTAAAGTGTACGAAGAAAGTATCAAACCGAACCTAGAAGCAGGAAACGCTCTTGTTTTTGCCCATGGCTTTAATGTTCACTTTAGCCAAATCGTTCCTCCAGCAGATGTGGATGTATTCCTAGTAGCACCTAAAGGACCAGGACATTTAGTACGCCGCACATACACTGAAGGCGCTGGTGTTCCTGCCCTATATGCTGTTTACCAAGACTACACGGGTCAAGCGCGTGAAGTAGCTCTTGCCTATGCAAAAGGAATTGGTTCCGCTCGTGCAGGCGTGTTAGAAACGACTTTCCAAGAAGAAACAGAAACAGATCTATTCGGCGAACAGGCTGTCCTTTGCGGTGGTACGACTGCCCTAATCAAAGCAGGCTTTGAAACTCTAGTAGAAGCTGGATACCAGCCAGAAGTTGCATACTTTGAGTGTTTACATGAATTGAAATTAATCGTGGACCTTTTATACGAAGGTGGCTTTGAAAACATGCGCTACTCGATCTCTGACACAGCACAATGGGGAGATTTCGTATCTGGACCACGCGTGGTAAACGAGGATACAAAAGCCCGTATGAAGGAAGTTTTAAAAGATATCCAAACTGGCGTGTTTGCAAAAGGCTGGATCTTAGAAAACCAAGCAAATCGCCCACAATTCAACGCCATCAACCGCGCTGAAAACAATCACCAAATCGAGACTGTTGGCCGAGAGCTTCGTGCATTAATGCCATTCATTAAAAAGCCAGTAAATGCAAAGAAGGAAGTGGTGGTAAATGGTTCACGTTAACATCTTTGATACAACCTTACGCGATGGTGAGCAGTCCCCAGGTGTGAATTTAAACCAGCTCGAAAAGTTAGAAATTGCGAGACAACTAGAACGATTTGGTGTAGATATTATGGAGGCCGGCTTCCCGGCTTCCTCACAAGGAGATTTTGAAGCAGTACGAGCGATTGCCCAAACAATTAAAAACGCATCCGTCACAGGCTTGGCACGCGCGACAAAATCAGATATTGACATTGCGTGGGATGCCTTAAAAGATGCAGCTGAACCAAGATTGCATGTGTTTCTTGCTACCTCCCCTATCCATATGAAATATAAATTAATGAAAACACCGGAACAAGTGACACAAGCGGCAGTCGACATGGTCGCATATGCGCGCCAAAGATTCCCGCAGGTGGAATGGTCTGCAGAGGATGCTTCCCGCTCTGACCTTGATTTTCTCGTTCAAATCATTACAAAGGTGATTGATGCAGGAGCAACCGTGATCAACCTTCCAGATACAGTTGGTTATACCACACCGGAAGAATATGGCCGTATGTTCCGCTACATTCGAGAAAATGTACCTAATATTCATAAAGTATCCCTCTCTTGCCACTGCCACGATGACCTTGGTATGGCTGTAGCAAATAGCCTTGCTGCCATTGAAAATGGAGTGACTCAAGTAGAAGGCACGATTAACGGAATTGGTGAACGTGCCGGTAACGCCTCTTTAGAGGAAATCGCTGTCGCCTTAAATATTCGAAAAGATAAATATCCTTACACAACAAATCTAGTATTAAAAGAAATCAAACGTACAAGCGATCTTGTCAGCCGGTTTACAGGCATGTTAATTCCCCCTAACAAAGCGGTTGTTGGAAAAAATGCCTTTGCCCATGAGTCAGGCATTCATCAGGATGGCGTGTTAAAAAACACGTTAACCTATGAAATTATTACCCCTGAATTAGTTGGGGTAAAATCTAATGATTTGGTCCTTGGAAAACATTCTGGCAGACATGCATTCAAAGATAAAATTGAGCAAATGGGTTATACCCTTTCACCTGAAAAACTAGGTGAAGCGTTCACTGCATTTAAGCAATTAACTGATCGCAAAAAAGAAGTAACGGACGAGGATTTATTTACGATTTTAACCGATATTCAAACGACAGCAGTCGATGTAAAAAAATACGAACTTGTTGCTTTCCAAGTACAATACGGTTCAGCCAATCTCCCTACTGCGACGGTAGCCTTAACTACCCCAGAAGGAATCCGCGTGGAAACCGCACGTACAGGATCAGGAAGTGTCGAGGCGCTAATGAACACATTAGAAGCACTCATTAAAGAAGAAATTCATCTGACAGATTTTAGATTAAGTTCAGTTGGTCAAGGCCGCGATGCCCTTGCTGAAGTTCACGTAAAAATGACCGTTAACGGCACTAAAGTCAGCGGCCGCGGATCAGCACAGGACGTCTTAGAAGCATCAGCAAAGTCATTCTTAAACGCAGTGAATCGAGTTTTTTATAACCAAAAAGCATTAGTAAAAGAAACAGCTATTTCTTAAAAGCAAGGGCGTATAATCGCGCCTTTATTTTACAAAAAATGAGGAGGTTGCTCTAATGAAAAAACATATTGTCTTACTTCCTGGTGACGGAATCGGTAAGGAAGTCATTCATTCAGCAAGAGAAGTATTAAGTGCCGTAGCAGAAGAATATAATCATTCTTTCAGCTTTGAGACCCATGAAATCGGAGGAGCAGCCATTGATCAATACGGCACTCCCCTTCCAGAATCAACCGTTGATGCTTGTAAACAGGCAGATGCAGTATTACTTGGAGCAGTAGGCGGACCAAAATGGGATCAGAACCCTTCCCATTTACGTCCAGAACGTGGCTTGCTTGGCATTCGTAAGGTCCTTGATTTATATGCAAACTTACGGCCAATCAAAGGATTTAAAAATCTCCTCCATGCATCACCATTAAAGGAAGAAGTGGTATCTGGCAGTGACCTCCTTATTGTACGTGAATTAACTGGCGGCCTTTACTTCGGGACACCAAGTGAACGCCGTGATAACGGAAACGCGGTAGTAGACACACTTGCTTACACACGTAAAGAGATTGAAAGAATTGTAGATAAAGGCTTCCAAGCTGCACAGCAGCGGCGCGGTCATTTAACTTCTGTTGACAAGGCAAATGTCCTTGAATCGAGTAAATTATGGCGCGAAGTGGTCGAGGAGAAAAAGGCTCAATATCCGGATGTTGCAGTTGAACATTTGTTAGTTGATGCAGCGGCAATGAAATTGATTACGAACCCTACTCACTTTGACGTCATTGTTACCGAGAATCTTTTTGGAGACATCTTAAGTGATGAGGCATCCGTTCTAACCGGTTCGCTCGGCATGCTTCCATCTGCCAGCTTACGTGAAGATGGGGTTGGCCTTTATGAACCTGTTCATGGCTCTGCTCCAGATATTGCTGGAAAAGGAGTGGCTAATCCAGTTGCGATGATTTTATCGGCTGCTCTCATGCTTAGATATTCCTTCCAATTGGATGATGAAGCGAAGGTCATTGAAGACGCGGTTCAGTCTGTACTCGATGCAGGCTTCCATACGGGGGATCTCCAAGTGACAGATGGGCGCCTTGTAGGCACAGTAGAAATGACAAAACTGATTGTAGATTACATTAAATCGCAAAACGCATCTAAGTGTATCGCCAGCTGTTATTTTTGATAGGTAAAGCAGAATCCGTCAGGCTTGTTCTTCAACGATTGCCTGGCGGATTTCCTGCAAATTTTTCAACATCAAAAATCTATGAACGTGAGGAAGGAAGCTATGCAAACACCAAAAAATATTATCCAAAAAATTTGGGAACAGCATGTGGTCCATCAAGAAGAAGGAAAACCGGATTTATTATATATCGATTTACACCTCGTACACGAAGTGACCTCTCCTCAAGCATTTGAGGGCTTACGTATAAATGGACGCAAAGTCCGTCGTCCGGACCTTACTTACGCAACTATGGATCATAATGTTCCTACCCGACAACGTCTTGTCATTAATGACCCAATCTCTAAAAAGCAAATCGATACCTTACAGGAAAACTGTCAGGAATTCGGTATTACACTTGCTGACATTCATCATCCCGATAATGGTATTGTCCATGTCATCGGTCCTGAGCTTGGCCTCACCCAGCCAGGAAAAACGATCGTCTGCGGGGATAGCCACACCTCTACACATGGTGCATTCGGAGCTCTTGCCTTTGGGATCGGCACAAGTGAAGTGGAACATGTACTTGCCACCCAAACGCTTTGGCAGGCACCGCCAAAAACTCTTAATGTAAAAGTAAACGGCAATCTTGGGGTTGGTGTAACAGCCAAAGATCTAATTTTAGCCATCATCGGCAAATTTGGAGTCCAATTTGGAACGGGTTATGTGATGGAATACACAGGTGAAGCGATTCGAGCCTTGTCTATGGAAGAGCGGATGACTGTCTGCAATATGTCGATTGAGGCTGGTGCAAGAGCGGGTTTGATCACTCCTGATGAAACTACGTTTGAGTATTTACGAGGACGCCGTCATGTGCCACAAGGTGAAGCATTTGAAGAAGCTGTAGCTAAGTGGCAATCACTTGCAACAGACGAAGGCGCAGTTTATGATGCAGTGGTTGAAATTGATGCAGCGGCAGTCGAGCCACAGGTTACTTGGGGAACAAATCCTGGCATGTGCATTCCTGTAACAGCTAATGTTCCAAGTCCAGATGATGTTGAAAGACCAAGCGAGCGAGATGAAATTAACCGTGCTCTTGGATATATGGGACTTACGGCTGGAGAACCGATCTCCAACGTTAAAATTGACCATGTTTTCATTGGTTCGTGTACAAACTCCAGGTTAAGCGACTTACGAAAAGCGGCTGAAGTCGTACGCGGAAGAAAGGTTAGCCCTTCTGTTACCGCTATCGTGGTGCCCGGTTCGTTTAGTGTAAAACTGGCTGCAGAGAAGGAAGGCCTGGATGTAATCTTTAAAGAGGCAGGATTTGAATGGCGAGAGGCCGGCTGCAGTATGTGTTTAGCGATGAATGATGATATCGTTCCTGCAGGCGAACGCTGTGCCTCCACTTCTAACCGAAACTTTGAAGGGCGTCAAGGAAATGGCGCACGGACCCATTTGGTCAGTCCAGAAATGGCTGCAGCTGCTGCAGTTGCAGGTCATTTTGTTGATGTCCGTCAATTTACTGCTCAGGAGGTTATGTAGCATATGGAACCACTACGCATTCACCAAGGCCTTGTTTGTCCATTAAACAGGTCTAATGTAGATACGGATCAAATTATTCCGAAGCAATTTTTGAAGCGAATTGAACGCAGTGGCTTTGGTCAATACCTCTTTTATCATTGGCGATTTGATGATGCTGGGAATCTACGGCCTGATTTCCCATTGAATTTGTCAAAATATCAGGGTGCCTCTATCTTAGTTGCCGGTGAGAACTTTGGCTGCGGCTCATCCCGTGAGCATGCACCATGGGCAGTGCAGGATTTTGGCTTTAAGGTAATCATCGCACCAAGCTACGCTGATATTTTTAAAAATAACTGTGTAAAAAATGGGATTCTAGCCATTCAGGCAAGTGAAGCACAGGTACAAACCATAATGAAAAACGCTGAAGCTGAGGGCTACATGCTAACGGTCAGTCTTGAGGAACAAAGAGTGTTTGATAACTCGGGATTCGAGATGACTTTCGATATCGCTCCGTATCCTAAACAAATGCTGCTTAACGGTTGGGACGAAATTGGGGTTACTTTAACCTATGAAGATAAAATCAAACAATATGAATTAGTTCGTTAATTTGAATGAGCCTGGAGATCCAGGCTCATTTTTAGATATGATCTAAAATATTTTTATTATCCGTTTCCTCATCATAGGTAAGTACATCTTCTACCGGCTGGTACGACTCACCATAGAAATGCTTATCCTTATAGGTGTGGATCATGTCATATGTTTTTTTCATCGCTTCAAAAATCATTTCCTCTGATTCATCATTTGGTGCCCAATAGAGAATTTCCATACGGTTAATTTCATTGGTTGCCAGTGACCTTCTTTCATAACCAATCGACGTAGCATGCTCAAATTTTTCTCGCTTATAAAAATGCAACCTTTTCCCGGTATCACTATCCTCATAGTTTACTGGTTCTACTTCTAGGATGATAGGTTTTCCCTTTTCTTTTAACATCTGCAAAAGCTTATGACCAAGTCCCTGGCCCCTGGCATTTTTCGAAACGAATAAATAATCGATAAAAATGAAATTATCCAGTTCCACATACATCAAAACATGGTTGGGCCCTTCATTTTTATGATAGATTTCAGCGCGTTCTTTAAGTAGAGTTTCCATATGTTCTCTTGATTTCATTTCTTCCACTGGAAAATATTGATTTAACTTTTCATACCAATGCATGATATCCCCCTTTAAAATTCCGGTAAATGATCTAAATTGTTTTCCTTTATGCCATCAGGTTCACTTCTGATAATATCTCTTCCATATTTATGAAAGACATCAACATGGGCTAACTTTCCTGACTTCGCTTCATCCAAGGCTGTTAAATAATCCAACTCTCTCCCACTGCTTGTCTTAAAAGCGATAATATCGCCGTCATCATTTTTTCTTACGGCTACAAATGCTTCTTTACCATCAGAACTAGTCTGACTTGCCTCTTTCATTGCGGTTTGCTCACTTTGTTGCTTATATTCTTCATATAATTTTTCAAAATCCTGTTTTTCCATTCATTCCACCTCCGAACATTTGTTAGTATTTTTCCATTAGAAAAAATTATCCCTTGTCCTGTCCCGAAAGTGTCAAAAACTGTTCATACTTATATACCCATATGAAAATCCGCTTGAAACCTATCGTGGTATAATTTACCTGATTAGGGGTGATTAAATGGAACCGTCAGAAGGAAATGCATGGTTTTATATTCGAGATCATCAACAACATGGACCTGTAGGAATATTTGAATTGAAAAAAATGTTTGAACAAGGAATTTTAACCGCAGAATCGTTCATATGGACAAAGGAACTAGAAGGCTGGCAAACGATGAAAAGTCTTAACCTATTTCCTGACTCCAACTTGGTCTCTCCGGTTAATTTAGCCGGTAATTGGGAGGAAATCAAAAAAGAAACATATCCCCAAGGAAGACCCATTGTCCGTTATCTTGCAAGATTTTTTGATCTTTCTTTGTTTTCATTATTTCTTATTACCTTTGTGTCCGTCTTTTCTCCAAGATTTATCCTTGAGTCATCAGGAATCACCATTTTTATACTCAGCCTAGTTCTTTATGTTCTAGTGGAGGCCTCCATCCTTTCAATTTTTGGAAATACCCTCGGAAAAACAATACTCAATGCGCGGCTTCGAATGGTCAATGGTGAACGGATTGATTTTGTTACAGCCTTTAAGCGAAGTATCTTTGTCACTGCAGCTGGAATGGGATTTGGTGTCCCCTTAATTAATTTCATTTGCTTTTATTTTTCATATTTTGATTTGAAAAAGAATGGAAGATCCACTTGGGATCATCAAATTGGAACAGTTGTATTATACGGTAAAGTAAGTTTCGCACGGATTCTTTTCGTCAGCCTCTTTCCTTTTTCTCTTCTAGTCGCCGGACTCATTATATAAATACCTATTTGTGAATATCACATAAGCAAAATATAAACTCTTGCCCTCCACAAACCGAAAGTGGAGGGCTTTCTATCGTTGGAGGGTATAATACGAATAAGGAGTCCACTAGGAGTGAATTGAATGATTAGCTTGGATAAAACGCATGATCCACGGAAGAATGCTGAATTGCTTGCAACAATTACGGGAAGGCAATTGGATTATCGAGAAGTAGTCAGGGAGGCAGAAGAATTATTTCAGCAGAGTTTGAGCGAAGAGTTTGTTCCTCTTCCAAATAAAAAACCTTCACAATCAGTTGGTTATAAGGATAAAATCACAGAAGTTTTATTCCGTCTACTCTCAAAACCTTCAAGTCTTTTGGAGCCAACTAGGATCATAGTGGATAATAAAGGCGAGGTATTTCCTGACTGGAAGGATACGCTAGATATAGAATACAACCAAATGAAAAAAGTGATAGACCGTGAAGTAAATGTCGTAGATTTTGGTGCAGTCGGGGATGGAAAAGTGGATTGTACTTCAGCTTTTAAAAGGGCGATTGGAGAAGGGCGTGTAAAAGTTATTGTGCCACCGGGAGTTTTTTTAACAAAAGGAATTCGTCTGCCTTCATGGACCTGGCTTGAGGGATCTGGTAAAGGAGTAACAACGATTAAGCTCGACCATCAGGCTTCAAAAGGAACAAGGCTGATCACCAACGCAAATCACTGGAAAGGAAACCACCATCTACTCGTCCAAGGAGTAAGTCTGGACTGGAACGTGAAGAGGTTAGGTGACGCAGTAAAAACCAGTACTTGGGGGAATCATTCAAGCTGTTTAACTTTGGCCAACGTGACCTACGCTTGGGTTAAGAAGGTGGAAGGGATCAATCCTGGTCTTCATTGCTTTGATATCTCCTCCACTCTGTATAATTACGCTGGTGATGGCTACCGTGCACGTGGTGGCACTAAATATGTCTGGCTCGATCAGGTGACGGGCTATGGCTTTGGGGATGATGGGATTACCACTCATCATAGTGATTATATTTGGATTTCTAACTCCCATATGTGTGACCCAAGTGGACGAGCCCATCAAAAAGGGCACTCCAATTCAAATGGGATCGAAATTGATGATGGTTCACGTAATGTTCTGCTGGTGAATAACTCATCTACAAGATGCTTTGGCGGGGTGGAAATTAAAGCTCATCAAAATTCATCGGCAGCCTCAAATGTTGTCATCATCGGCCATATTTCTGTGAACGATAACCGGTCGTTTAACTTCCGTCACATTGGACACCATAAAATTTCCGATGCGGAATCGCAGACGGCATTTAATATTGTAGCGGTAAACCTTGCCACCATCGCACCCGTATTTACAGATTTATATGAGGAGTCCGCTCCACGCGGCATGGTGATCTCTGCTTATAAAAATGTCGTGGTCCATCATTTTACCTTGATGGGGGATCCTGACTATGACTATAAAGGAAATCCTATCATTGCAGTACAATATCAAGCTAGAAATGTGCGGCTAAACAACCTCTCGTTTCAAGGGTTTAAGCATGCTGGTGCAGATTTAAAGGTTTATGGTGGTGAAAACCGAGCTGATTCCATTAAAGTAACAAATATGAAAACCCAAGCTTCAACTCCAAAGCCAATAGATGTTGGACGAGGTCTTCTTGATTTTACTATTGAGAATGTATGTGAGAAGCAGCTAACATACTGAAAAAAGCGTCATAATTATTTATGGCGCTTTCCTTCCTTTTCTACTCTCTCCACCGTTAATTCATCCACAAGCTTTTCTGCCACTCGTCGATACAAGTTGCTCATATGTACAAGTGAGGAAATCATCAACACTTGTTCGAGATATGCAGAATCTTCCTTCTGTGTTTGCGTAATCTCTTCTTTTACTTCCTTCACTCTTTGCTCGATATCTTCTTTAAAATCGTTTGCATTTTGGCTGGTTAAATGAAGATAGCTGGTATAAAAAGATTCAACATCTAACTCCTCTTTTACAATCTTCTTATTGATCCCATCTAGCGTCACCTTAATATCATTAATCGAAAGTGCCCCTTTTAACTGGTAAATCAGGCTGATTAAAATAAGATGCTCTCTAGAGTATTTCTTATTTTGAATTGGAAAAATTAACTTTCCTTTTGCATAGTTGTTGATCATTGTTTTTGTGAGGATCTTTTCGTCTTCATTCCGCTTTGTTTCGTTAAATTTACTTTCAAATAATTGAATGACCTGATCCATATATAAATCAATCTTTGGAATCTCATCCAAAGTTAAATTCGTCTCCAAGCCAAGCTGGTTAATAATTTGGTTAATATGTTCCATCCGAAAACCCCGATCATTATTATAATATTTTTCATTATACCTAAATAAATAGTTGTTGACTAGGTAAAGTTACATAGGTATCATTATAAGTAGTTATTGAAACTACATGTTGTGTCAGGAGGAATTAAAATATGAACAATTATATTCGTGAACCCATTAATGGACTGACTCACTTAGCTGGAGCAGTTTTGGCCTTTGTTGGACTCCTCGCAATGGTCATCAAAACCGCTATAACGGATCCCTCCCCACTGGCTATTACTGCAGTCATCATCTTCGGAGTTAGCATGATCCTGCTTTATTCCGCTTCGGCCACCTATCATATGGTTATGGCTAATGAAAAAGTAATTGCTTTTTTGAGACGGCTTGACCACTCAATGATATTTGTACTGATTGCTGGAACATATACCCCATTCTGTTTTATCAGTTTGAACGGAAAAACGGGGGCCATTTTATTTTCGATCATCTCCAGTGTTGCGATTAGTGGGGTTGTGTTTAAAATGGTGTGGTTTACTTGCCCGCGCTGGATTTCTACTGCATTGTATATTGCCATGGGCTGGATGATTGTTTTTGTTTTTTCTCCACTAACAGGTAGCATAAACCCAATGGGCTTAGTATTACTAATACTCGGGGGGATTTTTTATACAATTGGCGGGGTCATATACGGGGCAAAACCGAAGTTCCTAGAAACGAAATACTTAGGTTTCCACGAAATTTTTCATATTTTTATCTTACTAGGAAGCCTGGCACATTTTTTCTCTGTGTTTTTGTATGTCATTTAAGGCTTTTTTCGCAAAAATTGTTGTTATTCATTACTTAGCTTTTCCATTGCCGACTTTTGACTTGATTAATTTCTTCCATACTGTCCAAAGTTGCCTTACCTTCTGACAGTGTTTCTCTGGTTTCTGCTAACACTGTCAGAAGTTGCCTTGCCTTTTGACAGTGTTTCTCTTTTTTCCGCCAACTCTGTCAGAAGTTGCCTTACCTTCTGACAGTGTTTCTCTGGTTTCCGCCAACACTGTCCGAAGTTACCTTACCTTCTGACAGTGTTTCTCTGGTTTCTGCTAACACTGTCAGAAGTTGCCTTACCTTCTGACAATGTTTCTCTTTTTTCCGCCAACACTGTCCGAAGTTGCCCTTACCTTCTGACAGTGTTTCTCTGGTTTCTGCTAACACTGTCAGAAGTTGCCTTACCTTCTGACAATGTTTCTCTTTTTTCCGCCAACTCTGTCCGAAGTTGCCTTACCTTCTGACAGTGCCATGCTGGTTTCTGCCAACACTGTCCGAAGTTGCCTTACCTTCTGACAGTGTTTTGCTGTTTTCCGCCAACTCTGTCCGAAGTTGCCTTACCTTCTGACAGTGTTTCTCTGGTTTCCGCCAACTCTGTCCGAAGTTGCCTTGCCTTTTGACAGTGTTTCTCTTTTTTCCGCCAACTCTGTCAGAAGTTGCCTTACCTTCTGACAGTGTTTCGCTGTTTTTTGCTAACTCTGTCCAAACTTGCCATTGAATCAGGAATAAAAAAGTACAGAGAGCAATAAAGTTTACGAAACGAGCTTAAAAAATAAAGAGATGCGAATGGCACCTCTTATTGTTTGTTTATCATGATCCAATAATTCTACTTAATTCTTCGTACAAAACTACTCCATGATTATAAACAGGATCCTTTGCACCATACAGAAGTGTAACACTATCTTTCGTACTTAAATCAATGATTTGCTCAATCATCTGCTGCTTTTGTTCATCAGACTGAAGTTCATTAAGGTATTGCTTTCGAAACTCATCAAACAATTCTGGCTTATGACAAAACCATTTCCGCAGCTCATTGCTTGGAGCAATCTCCTTAAACCAAAAAGACAATCTCGCCGCTTCTTTAGATATACCCCTCGGCCACAGTCGGTCAATCAAAATCCGACTGCCATCCGTATCATCATACGATTCGTACACCCTCTTAAGAAAAATATTATTCATCATATCACCTCACCATTGTCCCAATGACATAAGTGTCCTCCCAGAACGGACAGTGTCCACGGATGGTGGCTGACACCAAAAAAAGACACCAAATATCAATCCTCATCCTTGACGTCGATGCTTTCTGGGATGGGTTCGTTTAGGATTTCTTCGATTAGCTCCTTGTATTTTTCTAATTGTTTTAAATGGGTGCTGAATTGGTCTTTGTTGATCAGGTACTGCTCTCCATCAAAAACGGCGCGGATTTTCTTTTGTTGAATGAGACCTTTAACGGTTGCCTCTGGCATCTCTAGATATTCTGCTGTTTCCTTTATAGTAAGATACAAAGTTACGACTCCTCTATTGAAAAATTAATCTGATTGACCACTCGTCCCAATCTCCCACTTGTTGTGACAGCTTGAGACAGTGAATTTAGAATGGCTTCTTCTGCAGCTTCGGCAGCAGCCGTAAATAGTAGATTCATTATTGGATGTTCCTCACGAAGCTGTACTCGGGGTTCAAGTACATCCTCTGAAAAATGAGCTATTTTTTGAGCCGTTGAAAAAGCGATGACAATATCCCCACTGCCATGACTAAAATGACTGCCGGTACGACCAAGACCAATCCCGCAGCGTTTGGCTAGCCGTTGTAATTGCCGGTCACTTAGCGGAGCATCTGTTGCTAGTACAAGAATTATAGAACCATCCGAAGTTTCAGATAACCCTTCTCCGCCAGCATAGCGATATCTCTGCAACTCCTCTTTTTTCCCAAAATTACTTAGAACAAGGCATCCGACCGTGTAGTCGTCAACGATACGGGAGGAACCAATTCCGCCTTTATAGCCAAAGCACATCATGCCCTTTCCGGCACCAACGGCCCCTTCCATCACTTGACGGGTAGTCGCATTCTTGATTGCTTCAATTGCATGCATTGGTTTTACTGGGAAAAGTCTTATAGAATTTAGGTAGCTGTCGTTGCATTCACCTACTACTATGTTGATTGTCCCAGTTGTGTCGCCAATTTCCGGGGTTTTTTGGAGCATGTACTCCAGCACTCCCTGCGTTACAGCAGGAACAGCAAAGGTATTCGTTAACATAATCGGCGATTCGAGTACGCCTAATTCATTCACCTGCACAAGTCCTGTCGTTTTCCCAAATCCATTAATGACATAACTTGCTGCCGTTACCTTTTCACTAAACAAATTGCCGCTATGCGGTAAAACGGCTGTTACTCCCGTACAGGCATACTCCTTTCCACTTTCTTCAAGTGGAAAATCCAACGTCACATGGCCAACCAAGACCCCAGCGACATCCGTGATACAGTTCTTTCCACCCGTTGGCAGCTTGCCAATGAGTATTCCGGCACCCCTTGCCTTCATCGCTTAATCCCTGGGCGGTGATTAAGGAAGTTTTCATAAGCAAAGCCTTTCACTTCGTCCTCTGAAAAATGCTTTAATAGCTCATTAATTAAATTTTGGCTCTTAGAGGCATCTTCTAGATTCGTAATAAAGGTTGAAATTCCATCAAAATCAGAGCCTAAGCCAATTTGCTTCACCCCGCCCAACGAGCAAAAATGATCAATATGTTTCACTAGGTCAGTAATTTTCACCTCTCCAGATTCTTTTACAAATGGTGGATGGTACACCACATGAATGAGTCCCCCCTTGGCAAACATCGCTTTCGCCTGTTCATCTGTTAAGTTACGTGGGTGATGGCAAAGTGCTCTTGCATTAGAATGGCTCGCAATTGGATACTTGGCAAGCTCAATGACCTCCCAGATCCCCTTATCACTTAAGTGGGAAACATCTGAAAGGATCTGATGCTCGTTATTAAACTCAACGATTTCTTTTCCAAAAAGAGTTAGTCCTGCTCCGCGGGGTTCTCCTGCTCCATCTGCAGCCAGGTTTGCTTGATTCCAGGTCAACCCTACTGACCGGACCCCTAACCTGTAAAGAATATGCAGTTTGGCTAAATCGTTGCCAATGGCGTCTACCCCTTCGAGTGTCAGCATTGCTCCAATTTGGCCAATTTTTAAGCGGTCAAAATCAGACCATTCCTTGATATGTACCATGTCCGGATTTCTTCCGAGCACTTCTTTGTAAAAATAATCAATTTGTTCAAGTGCCACCTGAAATTTCTGGTCTCCTTTAATTTCGGGTTCTATAAAAATAGCAAAGCACTGAACCTTTATTTGTCCTTGCTGTAATCGAGTTTTATTAGTTTGTAACTCCGTTGCATCTGCAAATCTTAGTGTTCCTCTTGCTTCTTGGAGCTTTAGCAGCGCATCACAATGTAAGTCGATTATATTCATATTGAGTGATCTCCTTTTTTATGAAAATTTTGCCATAATAAATAGAGCCAGGTAGAGAGGTACCTAGCTCAAATAAAATTTAGTTTGCTTGCTCCGCCATCTCTTTAACCTTTGGCAGCACCTTGTCCCAGATGTCTGCGCTCATATCTCGGTACTTCTCTCCATCGGTCATTGCTGAGAAGTCACCTTGTAAAATATGTAGGGTAGTCTTCCCATTTCCCTCAAGCAGTTGGAAGGTAATCCCATCTTCCTCTGTCACCGCAGGCCTTTCCGCACTTCGAACGTCAAATACGGTAAAGCGAATAATTTTGTTTTTCTCAACAGCCGTAACGTTACCTTCAACAATCACTGTACCATCCTGGCCTTTCCAAAGCACTGGACTTCCCAGCTCCCAATTAGACTCAAGATGGAACTGCGGACCGCCGCTTGAAAATTCCTTTGCCCAATCGGCATTATACTCACTAATAGTAAGTACATCCCATACTTTAGTTGCAGGAGCATTAATTGTAATCGAATTGTCAACAAAAAGTTTACTCATAGTTTCCTCCACATTGGCATCATTGTTATTCCTATTATACGACACAAATTTTTAAATAAATACTGCGATGCTGTTCAATTTTGGACATATATTCTTACAAAGAACCACTGAAAAAGTCTGTTAAATAACCTCCCAGCATAAAAGAATTGATCCAACGGTTATAGAATAATGTAACTTAAGTTAGAAAAAATAGAATACAAATCTGACAATAAAGGATTGTTAATGATGGAGAGAAGCCAATTATCAAGAAGAATCTCGGTTGCATCCGGAAAAGAACCTGCAGATACGGTCATTAAAAACGGGAAAATCATTGATGTGTTCAATGGTGAAATATTCGAAGCAGATATCGCCATTGTTGATGGCTATTTTGCAGGGATTGGACAATACGAAGGAAACCATACAATTGATGCTAAAGGCTCTTATATTTCACCTGCTTTCATCGATGGCCATGTTCATATTGAGTCATCTATGGTAACTCCCAGTGAATTTGCCAAAGTTCTCCTTCAGCACGGTGTAACCACCGTAATTGCCGATCCTCATGAAATCGCCAATGTGTGCGGTGCAGCAGGAATACAATATATGCTAGATTCCTCCGAGAACCTCCCTTTTGACTTTTACTTTATGCTGCCTTCCTGTGTACCTGCTACTGCATTCGAGCATGCAGGTGCCAATCTAAGTGCTGAGGACTTAAGACCTTTTTATCAGCATCCCCGTGTGCTCGGGTTAGCAGAAGTAATGAATTTCCCCGCTGTATTACAAGCAGAACCTGACATGCTTACTAAAATCTGTGATAGCAGGCAAGCTGGGAAAACAATCGATGGTCATGCTGCCGGATTAAGTGCAAATGATCTGAATGTGTATATGTCAGCAGGCATACGAACAGATCATGAAAGTACCAATACGAAGGAAGCTTTGGAACGCCTTAGAAGAGGAATGTACCTAATGATTCGTGAAGGCACCGTGGCGAAGGATTTACAGCAGTTGATTCCCATTGTGAATGAACGGAATGCTCGTCGCTGTTTGTTTGTGACAGATGATAAACATTTAGATGACTTGATTTGTGAAGGCAGTATTGATCACAATGTACGACTGGCCATTGCCTCAGGTCTCTCTCCTCTTACCGCCATCCAAATGGCGACAATCAATGCCGCAGAATGCTTTGGGCTAACTGAAAAAGGAGCCATTGCTCCCGGATACAAAGCGGACTTTATCCTTTTTGAGGACCTTGAAAATATTAAGATTGTAGACGTATATAAGGATGGGAATTCAGTTATTGAAAATGGGGTATTTTTAAATAAGATAGAAAATAAGAGTGTAACAGGAACGAAGCTGCTAAGTAATTCTGTCCATTTTCATGAAATTACTGAACAGAGCTTTGATATCCCTTTATTAAGTAAGAAAGCCAATGTTATTGAGATTATCCCCAATAGTCTCGTTACAAGACATGTGATTGAGGAAGTGGATACCTGTGAACAAGGCACTTTCCAAACTTCTATTCCTAATGATCACTTAAAGTTAGCTGTGATTGAACGTCATCATATGACTAAAGAAATTGGCTTAGGTATCGTGAAAGGATTAGGCTTAAAAAACGGGGCCATTGCTACAACAATCGCCCATGATTCCCACAATCTCATAATCGCTGGTACTAACAATCATGATATGGTTGTCGCAGCTTATACTCTTAAGGAAATGCAAGGCGGTATGATTGTTGTTAATCAAGGGGAAGTTATAGCCTTTTTAGAGCTTCCTATAGCTGGATTAATGTCTGATCGTCCCTTTCAGGAGGTTTATTCTAAACTAAATGAGATTAATCTTGCGCTAAAAAAATTAGGGGCGAGCGGTGAATTTAATCCATTTTTGACTCTTTCTTTCCTGGCTCTTCCCGTCATACCTGAACTCAAATTAACAGACCAAGGATTGTTTCAGGTTTCTACTTTTAAGCATATACCTATCGATGCATCTGATAAATAGACGGAAAAATTCCGCTTATTTATTAATTATTATTAAAAAGTGCTTAAATAGACGGAGAAATTCCGCCTATTGACTCGAAAAATGTGAAAATGGGAGGTTTTTCTTTGCATAAGCGGAAAACCTCCCATTATTTTCCCCAAAACGAGCTCCATTTTTCATTTAAGCGGAAAATCTCCGCTTAAATTACTTTTGCTGGTTACTCGATATAAGAACAAAACATCTTACTTTTAAAAGGGAGGGAGTTTTATCTCAAAAACCCAAGAGAAACTTACGGTGAACCGTATCACAAGTAAGTGAGGTTTTATATAAACAAGGTTTTTATACGCCTAATAAAGAAACTCGCCAATATGGCGAGTTCTACCTTTTTATATACCAATAACGATGCCAATTCGACTGGCATTTCGGCACATATTTTAAGAAAAGCACCTCGAAACGGAACTCTTTATGATTTTAGACTGGCTTTTATTTATTCTGTTTTGCTAATCTGTACTACCTTCTTCTCCCGAAATACTACATGTTCTAGCAATAAACAAAACATCAAACCAACGAGCAAACCATTCGCGATGATGTTTCGCAGCCATGGAGCGACGCTTTCGAAGGCAGCAGGCGACATGAACATCATCCCAATTCCGACCATCAACGAAAGACCAATCACTAATAAATTTCGTGAAGACGGCTCCTGCCCCATTAAATCACGAATTCCAAATCCCATCATCTGAGAAAATGGAATGAACAAGGAAGCGTAAGCAACCTCTAACGGTAGAGTAGATAAAAATTCTCCTATATAAGGAAAAAACCCAATAACAATAATAACTATTGCCCCAATCACCAGCGGGCGCTTTGCTTTAATCCCTGTTGTAGTAATAAACCCAGCTGAAACAGACAATGGTACAACTCCAACAACTGAAAATATTCCCGAAACAAGCAAGTTTACTCCATTGCCGAAGATCCCCTTTTGATATTGCTTAGGCTGGATTTCTTTTTCAAGGGCAATTCCCACTACTAAAATACTGGCAATCACATTCGAGATTAACACAATCGAAGTAATCACGGAGGTTAATACGATCCCTACATCAAACTTTGGAACTCCCCAGCTGAATACTTGAGGTAAAGCAAACCAGCTACTCGGTTCATAGACTTGACCGGTATGGAGTAAACCAAATAAATGAAAAAGGCTCCAACCAACCACAATCCCAAAAAGCGGCCCCATGCTTTTCCAAATCCCTTTAGCCCTTAATGAAAACACTAAGATAATGATAATCTCAACTAAACAAATCAGTGTGATTTTTCCATTAAGTTGCCCGGACGCTGTAATTCCAAGGATACTTTTAAAAAACGAACCACTGAGCTGGCTTACAAGAAGAATTAAATAAACCCCTGTGACGATTGGGGTGAATAATAACCGTATTTTTTCAATAATAGGCAAGAAGCTTACGATTGCTAAAAATAAACCAGCAATAATAAGACCCATTTCAAGTTGCTGTAGTAAAAGCCCCTGTCCTCCAGGTGCACTCATGGTCCCCAGCAAAATAAAAATCGCCCACCACATTCCAGCAGCCCCTTCAACTACTGGAAGGCGGTGCCCAATAAACACTTGAATCAATGTTGCAGCCCCTGAAACCAACAGCATCCGTTGCATGAAAGTGGAGATTTCTGCAGGAGACATGTGAAAGGCTGCACCCACTACAACAGGAACTGCAATGATATTCGTTAGCATAAAGACAGCCCATTGGATGCCTTGCACCCCTGACAAAAGGCTGCTATCTTTTCTCAATATGTCGTTCATCTTTTAGAAACACCTACTCATTTTATAAAACTAAGGACTCTTGTTTATTGACCTTCTTAGTATAATACCGGTCGAGAAAATAACCATTGGTTGAAGCTAGAACTTGTTGAAAAAGCATCCCCACAACTACAGGCACTGCCACCGCAGCAGGGAAAAATGAAACAGCTAATACCGCGCCAGCACTGATGTTCCTCATTCCACCGCTAAATGTGAGGGTAACAACAGTATCCCGGTCCCTCTTCATCAACCTCCCCAAAAAGAAGGAAAATAAATAGCCAGAGAAGGCAATGCAAAAGACAGTAACTGTTATACCTACAAGCTTCAAATTAATGTCTTTTAAATAAGGAGCAACAATTGCCCCGTTTAGCATCACCACAATACCGATGCAGATTTTTGAAAATGGGGCAAGACGTGAACCTAATTGTTCTTTAATTTTCCCCTTTGTTATTTGGTTCAAGAACATTCCGATTAAGGAAGGAATGACAACCATTCCAAGGAGCCCTTTCATTATGTTCAAGAAGTCCATTTCCACTTTTTGACCGATAAATAAGGAAAGTGAAAGCGGAACAATAATGGGGGAAAGCAAGGTATCTATTAAAATAAGAGATAAAACTAAGGGAATGTTCCCATTGTAGATGGAAACCCATATGAAGCTCGTTACTCCTGTTGGGATGACCATACCTAAAATGAGACCAGTAATGGTGTAAACATCACCAGAAAAGGCGACATGACCTACTCCCCATGCCCAAGCTGGCATGAGAACATGTAAAATCAACATCGCCATAAAAATTGGAAATGGATGGGCCATAACCTCTTTTAATGAACGGAAATTAGAGCTTAAACTCCCTGCGAAGGTCATAAAGGCAAAGATCCAAGGAATCAGATAGGAAAAGTCTGTTAGGTGGACACTAAAAATCACCCCAGTTACAACGCCCACAGGAGTAATTAAGGGCATAATTTTTTCTAGTTGTCTATTTAATTTATGCAGCATAACGCTCTCCTATTTGTCTTCCAACGAATGTAAATAGGCCTTCCAGGCTGTAAGCCCACCTTCTAAAACCGTTACGTTGTAATTGTGAGTATCAAGGATCTTCGCACATTTAGCTGCGGAATTCCCCGTGGTACAGGTTACGATGACTTCTCTGTCTCGTGGTAAAGCTAATGGAGCATTTCCTTCCTTTTCTTCCATTTCAAAAATAATCGTCTTTGGGATATTCCGACTTTCTTCTATATGAAATTCATTGTATTTATCTTCTGCACGCACATCGAGAACGACTGCCCTATCATCTCCAAGCAGCTTTTCATGCAGTTCTTTCGGTGTCAATTTTTTGATTGTCATTGTGTGCACCCCCTTTACAAAGAATACCATAAATTCTTTTGTGGATGAAAAAAATCCTTCGGTAAACGAAAAAAAATTACAATTACGCCTTAGGTCTTAGATTGAAATAAATCCCAAGTTCATTGTAGAACACTAGAGGAATTATTATGCTTTATATAGAAGATATGAGAAAAGGGGATGGAAGAAAATGAAAAGAATTTTAATTTTACTATTAGTTATCACTGGATTATATATTGTTTTCAATCAAGGTTTCCAAATGGATTGGTTTAAAGCGTCGGAGACAAAAAATACTCAAGCCGCCATAACAACCGATACAGACTTGATTGAAATCAATGTTTCTAGTGTAAGTACCACTATTATTCCGGAAGACCGTGACGATTTAGAAGCCGTTTATAATGGAAAAGAAAAACTTTCGGTGAACGACTCAGGAAATAAGGTTGAAGTTTCGATTAAGAACAAATGGTTTGATTGGTTTAACTGGGCACCTTTCTCCAAAAAGAAGGAACTGAAAATCTATATACCAAAAAATTATGACCGTAATATGAGTATCGATTTAGGTTCAGGTAATTTACACTTCTCCGGCTCTTCCAAAAATAAGCCTTTAAAATTAAATGAGTTAACCGTTGATATTGGCTCTGGAAACCTCAACCTTTCTAATTTGGCAGTTAACCATTTTGAGCATGACGTCTCTTCAGGGAATGTGAACATTAATTCACTAAAGGCGGATTCAGGTACCTTTGATGTGAGTTCTGGTAACCTTGAAATCAAACACTATACGGGTCCAATTGAGGCTGATATATCCTCCGGAAGGTTATCTATTCAAGTCGATCAACTAGTAGATTCAATCACCATCGATGTTAGCTCAGGAGATGTAACCCTTGATTTACCTAATGATGCTGATTTTACAATGAATGGCGATGTAAGCAGCGGTAATATTTCTAGTACCTTCCCATTGACCTCCAAAGACCAAAGCAAACACAGTATCCAAGGGAAACACGGATCTGGAAAATTCCCAATCAACCTTGATGTCTCTAGTGGAAATATCAGAATTCATTAAAGCAAAAAGCGGCAGTCATTTGAGACAGCCGCTTTCATTTGTTTATTCCTCCAGACTTCTTCGACCACTATGCCAGCTTCTGCTTTGATCGACACTTTTACTAGATTTCATCAAGGTATTCCCCGCATATACTATTGTCTCGCTAACCAAAGCGAATAATCCGGTTCCGATCGCCAGGTGGAAGACCGCCCATGAAAGATCCAGAAATGTCATGACTACCACGGCCCCAATAACTAATTGAAAAAGAACTGCCGACGTACATAGTACAAGTCTCTTTTGGATGCTCCTTCCCCATCCTTTTGTAAATGACCAGAATGTAAGTAAGAGAATATACAGAGTAGAAACAACCGCAAGTCCACGATGAATGGTTTGGAGAAGTTCTGGAATAGTCGTAGGATAGAAGGTTTGTCTACAACCTAACCATCCACAAGCCAATCCATAGGTTTGATGCTTAATATACGCACCAAAAGCCATTGTACACAAAAGGAGAATGAGTAAAATATTTAAATGGAGAATGACCAACCTTGGATTCCCTTCCGTTAAATAAACTTTGTTCTTTCGTTCCTCAAGCTCCAGATGTCTCCAAATCCAAATCAAAAAGACAAGAAAGAGCATGGCGATAATTAAATGAACGGAAATAACAATTGAAGGCAAATCACGGACGACAACAACAGCCCCAAGTATGACCTGAATCACCAGGAGACCTAACATGGCAAATGCCACATGATGTACTCTTCGCCCATTTCTCCCTCTCATAAGAGTAAAAAATAACAGGAAAGAGAGTAAACCAAGGGTTGCTCCAATAACTCGATGCAAATATTCAATTAATGTAGCCCCCTTTAACGCCGGAATAACTTCACCGTTACACAATGGCCATTCAGGTCCACACCCCATGCCAGAATTAGAGGAGGCTACATATCCCCCAAAAACAATTAAAAAATAGGTCAGTACTACTCCAGCAAGTGCCAAGTGTTTCGTTTTCACCATTCAACCCCCTTATTATTTTATGAATATTTAGAATCAATTAATAATTTAACAGAATAAGACAAGCCTTTCGGTGATTTGTATCACGAAAACTTAAAAATTGTCGGTAACCAAATCCAACAAATTTTCATAGGGTACTATTGCCTTGTGTCTTTTACTCATGGAAGGAGAATTAAGATGTATTACAACCCTTTTCATTATCCTGTTTATCCTCCCATTCCTGCTTATTACACTTATACTGTGAACCCTTCATATCCTCGGAGCTATCCGCCGGTAGATACAAAAATATTTGTCAAGTCCGTCAAATCGTTCCGTTTACTTATGGAACAAGGAAGTATTTTACTAGATAGATTGAGCGATCCAGGTTTTGACTATAAAATAATGAGTGCCGCCCAGCAAGGGAAACATAGCGAAGTGGACGCGATGATTAAGTCTATCGGTTTGAAGGTTCCTGTCATCACGAAGTTTACCCCGTCAGGAATTAACTTCATCCTCACTACCCAAACAGATCAAGCTCACCCGATGAGTTGCTGTACACTATCGGTAGCTATGAAATGGGGCATGTAGTGTATTTAGGAGTTTAATAATATTGCTACTACAAAAAATATCTACCGTAAAAATTCGTAACGGGTTTACTTACGGGGGACAAAACTGTAAAAAGTAGTTCCAATCTCTGATTCATTCTCACTTTTTCTCGTCATTTCATTCATAGGAAAAAACCACATTAGGATTTTCCCTTCATAACCCGGATGAAAGACATTTTCCATATATTTCAACCGTTTTTTGTCCTTCATAACCCGCATGAAGGACATTTTTCATATAATTCAACCGTTTTTTGTCCTTCATAACCCGGATGAAAGACATTTTTCATATAATTCAACCGATTTTTGTCTTTCATAACCAGCATGAAGGACATTTTTCATATAATTCAACCGTTTTTTGTCCTTCATAACCCGCATGAAGGACATTTTTCATATAATTCAACCGTTTTTTTTCCTTCATAACCCGGATGAAGGACATTTTTCATATAATTCAACCGATTTTTGTCTTTCATAACCCGCATGACACATTTTTTATTTAGGCTTAATGCTTTTATATTTGCGATTTTCCTTTTTGCACCTCAAAAGTGAACCCGTTAAAATAATCGGTGGGTATTCTAATTTCATCCCCAATTTCATACGATGGAATTCATCCTAGGTTTCTATCCTAAATAGGTGTAAAATGGAGATTATGCTTTATAAAGTTAATAGAATAAAGGAGTATTACACCCTTGAAAGAACACACAAATAAGTTTCAGGAACAATCACTGTTTAGTATTTCGTGGCCACTTTTTATTGAGCTGGCTCTTCATATGGGTATGGGAATTATCGCAACTTTAATGTTAAGTCACTATTCGGATACTGCAGCGGCAGGGGTGGGAGTAGCGAACCAGCTATTAAACATCTTTATCTTAGTCTTCACCGTGACCTCCATTGGAGCTACCGTCTTAATCAGTCAGAACCTCGGTGCAGGTCGTCTTAAGAATGCAAGACAATTATCTCGTTCTGTATTTGGCCTTAATTTCTGGTTCGGGATCACCATTTCCATCATCGTCTTTCTTTTTGGAAAACATCTTTTACTCTTATTCGATATTCATGGGAAAGTTTTCGATTATGGGCTTACTTTTGTTCGGATTTGCGGGATCTCTCTCTTTTTTGAATCTATTTCACTCGCATTAAGCGCGGTTTTGCGTAGTCACGGCTATACAAAAGAATCCATGTTTGTCACTGTCGTCATGGACCTGATTAGTATAGGTGGAAATATTGTAGCCCTTTCAGGTATCTTCGGTTTACCAATCACAGGTGTAACCGGTGTGTCATGGGCCATCGTTATAGCAAGACTTTATGCAGTTTGTGCTCTAATTTATCTTGTCTATAACCGACTTTCTTTAAAGCTAGAAATACGGGATATTTTTCATGCAAAAAAAGAGGACATTAAAGGACTCCTATCTATTGGCATTCCCTCAGCGGGTGAGAATTTGTCCTATCAATTATCCCAGCTGTTGATTACTAGTTTTGTAGTCTCAATGGGAACTTCCTCTTTGGCAGCACGTGTATATATTTTAAATATTAATATGGTTTGTTTTTTATTTACGTTAGCGATCGCTCAAGGTACACAGCTTCTAGTAGCACGCTACATTGGTGGTAGGCAGTTTAACCGTGCACTTCAGCGCGGCATCCGGACATTAAAAATTGCCATGGTCGCCTCACTCGTTACATCATTAGTAATCGCCTTAATCGGTTCTCCTATATTAGAGACTTTTACAAAAGATTCTAGTATCATAGCTGTTGGGCTACCTGTTTTATGGGCGATTGTGTTTGTTGAACCAGGAAGAGCGATGAATATTGTCTTGATGAGTTCATTAAAATCTGCTGGTGATGTCCGTTTTCCTGTCATTATTGGAATGCTCTCAATGTGGGGAATTGCCGTTTCACTTAGCTATTTGTTTGGAGTTCATTATGGTTTAGGTCTGTTAGGGATTTGGCTTGCGCAAGGAACAGACGAATGGCTGCGCGGCTGTTTTGCTTTAAGGAGATGGCTCATGAAACCGTGGGAACCTAAGCTAAAGAGTAGGGTTTCTGTTCAAAGCTAAAAGAGTGGCATCCGATTAATTCGTGATGCCACTCTTTTTATTGCCTATAATTAAATACTCCTCCAAATTGTCAGCTGGTACCGGCCTGCTGAATAAATATCCCTGTCCTATTTCACATGCATTGTTCTTTAAAAACGAAAGCTGTTCTTCTGTTTCAATACCTTCAGCAATGACGACAAAATTTAAATTCATCCCCATATCAATAATCGTTTTTACCATCATTCCTTGATTGGAATGATAAATGATGTCATCGACAAACGATTTATCGATTTTAATCTTATCGATTGGAAGATGCTTTAAATAACTTAGTGACGAATAACCTGTTCCAAAGTCATCCATCGATAAAAGAACACCTAACTCTTTTAATTGATTTAAAATAATCGTAGAGTTTTCTAAATTTTGCATGATACTTTCGGTGATTTCTAATTCTAAATGGTTTGCTTGAAGTCCCACTTCTTCTAGGATTGTTGAAATATATTCAATAAAATGGTCATCCTCAAACTGTCGGACAGAAACATTCACCGCGATCGGGAATTCTCTAAATCCTGCATTTTCCCAAGCTTTCCTTTGTTTGCACGCTTCCCACAATACCCACTTGCCTATCGGGACAATCAACCCAGTTTCCTCTGCTAATGGAATAAATTCAGAAGGAGCAATAAATCCATGTTCTGGATGATTCCAACGTACTAATGCTTCAATCCCTACAATTTCTCCAGTT
The DNA here is from genome assembly GCF_050477885.1 of Neobacillus rhizosphaerae. Classification (GTDB taxonomy): domain Bacteria; phylum Bacillota; class Bacilli; order Bacillales; family Cytobacillaceae; genus Neobacillus; species Neobacillus rhizosphaerae_A. The sequence continues at coordinate 1,811 of NZ_JBCNAC010000088.1, read as the reverse complement.
GCTAAAGACACTTGCGGCTGATAATGAAGCGTTAGCTGGTTCTTCTCTAGAGCTTTTCGCAATCCATTTTCTAGCTCCATTTTTCTAATAGAATTTCCATTCAAATTGGAAGAATAGAAACGGTAATTATTTTTCCCGCGTTCTTTTGCTTGATACATGGCGGTATCTGCATTTTTAATTAATGTTTCCTCATCTAGTCCATCGGAAGGATAAAGACTGATACCGATACTAGGAGTAACAAAAAACTCCTGGTTATTCACTTCGATAGGCTTAGAAAATTCATAAAGAATCCGTTGGGCTACTAGTGCAGCCCGCTCTTTATCAATATCTTCAAGCAGGATAATAAATTCATCTCCACCCTGTCTAGAGACCATTCCCTCATCTTTAACTGACATTTCTAACCGGTCCGCTACTCTTTGCAGCACAATATCTCCGGTGTTATGTCCCTTTGTATCATTAATAATCTTAAAGCGGTCTAAATCTAAAAACAAAACGGCTAGCATTTTGTTTTCTTCCTTCTTGTTTAATGCATCGTTAAGATGATGTCTAAACCTATTTCGATTTGGTAGACCTGTTAGCGTATCATAAAAGGCCATATTTTGGATCGTTGCCTCCGCTCTCTTACGCTCCGTAATGTCTCTGCCAACTACTTGAACAGCAAACCTACCTTCATAGGAAATCGGAGTCGACGCCATTTCTACATCAATGGTCTCTCCATTTAGTTTTTTTACTTTAAACTCGAGTCTGACCTTTTGCTGTTCGTGTGGATTGCCTCTTACTTTAAAAGCTTCCACAATTTGTGGAGGGACAAATTTTAATGGGGAATGACCAATTAAATCCTCAGGATGTTGGGCACCCACTAACTTCCAACCAGCTTCATTAATATATTCAATTTTTTCATAGTTAACGACAGCAATAATATCTGGAGACATTTCAACTAAACTACGATAACGGTCTTCACTCTCTTTTCGATCCGTTATATCAAATAAAACACTCGTAAAGTCAACAAACTCCCCTTTACTATCCAATGTTGGGAACCCTCTGTCCTGAATCCAGCGAACTTCTCCATCTGGGCGTATAATCCGATACACACTTGTAACGGTTTCCCCTAAGGCTAGTCTCTTTCCTCTGTCTTCAATTACCTCTAAATCTTCGGGATAAATGACCTTTCTCCACAGATTTAAATCTTTATAGAAATCAATATAAGAATACCCATATAATTTTTCAATTCCTGGGGTGATTAGTAGCGTTTCCGATTTTAAATCATGTGACCAAATCGCAACATCAAGTGTATCAAAGATATTTTTTAATTTAAGTTTATTTTGTCGAGCCTCTTCGTCCTTTTTCTCTATGCCTTTTAATGAGCGGAGAAAAATCGGCAGGGCTGCGAAGAGGACAATAATAGAAATGATTTTTAAAAATCTAATAGATGGATAGAAAGCAGAAACTGCAATGTCAAGCAGCTCTGAAAAAACGATCAAACTAAAAATGAGTTTCCAATAAGTTGGATCATTTAATTTCCTGGTCCCCAAGTTTATTCTCTCCCTTATAACATGCGATGTGTCGGAGCCACATGACAATAAATTTAGCCTTTATCTATAAAATAACAAAAATCGACTTAATTAACAATGAAGTAAAAAATAAAAATGGAAGCGATTACATTATTTGCATATAAAAAACAGTTCCATGGAAGGTCCTTCCTTCCCAGACTTGCTGGTTATAGCTGTTCAACAGTTTGTCAAAACATTTCTAACAAACTGTGAACTTATCACTATAGCCATGTTATTTAAATGCAAATGTAATATATTGTA
>NZ_JBCNAC010000087.1:0-13416 GCF_050477885.1 Neobacillus rhizosphaerae | reverse complement strand
ATCAAGAATAGTATCGTTTCCAAATCCTACCCTCCTTTTTTAATTGGGCTTTGTTAAAATGGCTGTTGATTTCCGCTCCAGGCGCTTCGCTTTCCGTGGGCGTTTCGGCGAGCCTCCTCGGCGCTTGCGCCTGCGGGGTCTCCCCTGAACCGTACTCCCACAGGAGTCTTCGCACCTTCCGCTCCAATCAACAGGATATAAAAATTAACAATCTTCTTTAACACAGCTATTTAATAAAGAGAGAAAAATTGCAGCAAATGCATTGCTGTTTTTGCTCTCGACAAATGAAAGAAAAAAATATAAAATAGGAAACGAATGTATATAATATTGTTACATAATTTTCTTTAAAGAGTTAGGCACATTGCCTCATTATACCAAAAAGGGGGGACTTTTCATGGGTTTAGTTATTATTTTCGCTATCGTAACCCTGCTTGCTGCATATGGTGGATATAGCGCGCTAAAGAATAAAAATTTCTTAGGTGCATTTTGGGGTATCGCTTCTTTTCTTGTTTTCGGATGGTTCACAGTAATGACAGTATTACAACACGGTTTTCCTACTGGAACTCATTAAAAAACATTTAATGCCTTATACAGGCCTGAAAAAAAGACTGTCCGTTGACAGTCTTTTTTTTATTCCTCATTTAGAAGGCTTGTAACCCGGTCTACTTTATATTCCATTGTTCGCTTCACATCTCTCCGATCATCAATGCGAATCGTTGTAGCCACCCTCTGTATTCCTTCTGCAAATGGAACCTCGTGCATGGCTTGGATCACTTCAAAAAGAACAGGAAGTTCCCCTTCAATAATAGTATTCATCGGTGTAAGTTGAAAGCGGATTTTTCCAGCACTTTCATACTTCCTTAAAACCTTTTGTACACTTGCTACATATTTACTGACACTTGGAGTTTCCGTACCTAATGGAATCACGGTTACATCTACAATAGCCATGAACAAGCACCTTCTTTACCTAGATTTTATAACAAAGTGATTTTATCACATTGCCTTAAAAAACAAAAAGAATGACTATTCGTGTGTCATTCTTTTATCAATTCATAGATTTCCTTTGTTTTTAAATCAATTATTTTCTCAAAACGATTCCCGTATAGCAGGGCATTACCGGAAGGAGAAAAAAGAATGGGTTCATTATCAAGGTGCTCCATAATTAGTTCGCTCTTTTTCTTCTTAATATTATAAGAAACCAGCTCAAATCCCTCTGTATAGGAATCAACCTCGCCCGATCTTAGAGGCTTAAAGGTTATAAATTGACCTCTAGTCTCAGAGTAATCATAGAAAGGAACTAACCAATCTGAAAACTTTGTTAGCTGTGGGATTGAAAATGCAAATTGCTCTTTCATTTCTTTATCAAAAAAAGTATAAGCTGCCATAGATGAATCCTCTTTCTTAACAGAAACAGTTATTAGTAGATTTTGAAAAGTTGAAAATTGTATTACTTCTGGTAATACTGTTTTTTCTTTTCCAGTCTCTAAACTTCTGAAAATAAGTGGAGCAAATAAGGAGGGAGTATTTTCATCCCAATTTAAATAGGCAACGTTTTTTTTATCAATCCACTTAATAAATGGCTGTGGTAAGTTCAGCTCTACACTTTTTGATTTACTCGTATCTAATAACGATAACTGAAAGTTCCAATCCTCATCAAATTTTGTTACAAGAATTTGTGATTCATTAAAGAGATTCCACTCAAAGTCTAATTCATAGGACGCAAATGACTGTTTCATTTGTTCATTACCATTTTCATCTATAATGGTTACCACCCCTTCGTACGAAGAAGGTGAGGAATGAATTAAAATATTTTTCTTAGATGGGCTTATTTTTATAGTAACGATAGGGTACTCACTTTTATAAATTAATTTACTTTTCCCAGATAAAAGGTCATATCTATATACGCTTGATGTTTGCTCAAGATTCGTAATATAAAGAACCTCCGTGTCAGAAAGCCATCCACCAAGCATGTAGAACTCGCCTGCTGTTATGGAGATTGGTAATTTCCAATCAGCTTCCTCATGATGAGTCGTTTCTTTTAGCGTTTCTTTTTTTACATTCGTTTTTAGTTTTGGTTGCTGTTTATCAGCACAGGCAGTTGAAAGAAGGGTCAAGAAAATTAATAGTAATATGAAGAATAGATGCTTCTTATTATTCGGTTGGTCCAATTTAATTCTACTGCCCCCTCCCTTTATGCTTCTCTTATGTTAGTACGTTTTTTTTACAAAAATGTTTCAAGTTTTCTAACTTATAAGGACAAAATAGGAAAAAAGCCGTATACCCGGCTTTTTAAACGAAATGTCTTATTGATGATAATTAATTTTAATCAGTATGGAGAGATAAAACAAGTATATAAATTAAAAAGAAAGAGCAGCCTTAAAAATTGCCTCTGATGGCTTTAGTATTTTTTGAAATTGCGATAGGGGAAGAGGATTGATCCCCTTTCCTAACTCCATGGTAAAACCTGGGCGTTTAAACTCTTGGATAAACCAATCCTTATATCCTGCATGACTATTAACATAACGTATGGCTCGGTATCCGCTTACTCTCTCAAACTCTTTGGCCATTTCCTCCGATACTGAAGGCTCCAGACCTTCATACCCCCAATAAAATTCCTCTCCCTGTGTGTGGAAGGCAATTATATAATCAAAGGAGTTATTTTTTGCTAAATTCGCCATTGCAATTGCTTCAGGTTCAGTTAATGGTGAATAGCCTGGGAAATCCCTAGGCGCTGGAGATTTTGGTGTCTTATTTCTTTTACAAACGTCCCAGTTTGCAGGAAACTGATTATTTAGGTCAATCCCTCTAATATTTGCCTTCCAATGAACGAATTCATCGCTTCCCTCATTCATTTGAATGACATCCTCCCTAAACTCTCTAGGAGGCCCATTTAATACGAGGTCTACTCCATCAGGGTTGACCATAGGTACAATGGATAACTCTATTTCTTCATATGAATGAAAAACCTTTTCTCCTCTTATCATAGATCCATTTGTTAAAGAGAGAAGATAATTATTGACTAAGCACATTAAAACCATAGTTGTAATCCATTCATTAGCATGGAAAGAGGCATTCATATGTATTTTCTTTTTCCCCCGTCCGATCCTAATTTCATGAATTGAATTCCCAAGAACACTCTTACCTATTATATTAACTGAAATAAAAGGATAAGCCTTCTTAAGGTTATGAATTGTTTTTTCAAGACTGATATAATTACAAGAAGATTTCACTGTAGTAAATGGAGTAGTAATCCTCTCTGGTACATAAATAGTCTCACCCATTTTTACACGTTCTGACTCCATACTTGGATTAAGGATGAGAAGTGCATCTACATGTACATCTAAAGCCGCTGCAATGTCCAATAGAGTATCCCCTTCTTGTACTACATAGGGGATAGATATATATCCTGGTATTTTAACTTTTTCTCGTAATTTCAGGTTATTTGGACTTACATTAGGATTGGAATCTTGAATGAGGCTGTGCGGCACCTTAAACAAGTGACTAAAAAAGGATAATGTCTCTCCGGGTCGTATAGTTATTTCCATTCTTCCCCCTCCTCCCATCATAAATAAATATGTTGGATGACTGTAAGAAATGAATGTATGAAAAGAAAAAGCCTGCATGATTGCAGGCTTTTCAAATGAGGTTTACTATTGGTTTAATTTACTCTTTATAAGCCAAGCTGCCCCAAGGACACCCGCATCATTTCCTAATGTTGCTAAAGACAAAGTTGTGGATTCTCTGACAGCCGAAAAAGCATATTTAACAAAGTATTCTTTTACCTTATTTAATAAAATGCTTCCAGCCTTTGAAACTCCACCGCCAAGAACAATCATACCTGGATTTAGCGTGTTGGCAATATTAGCGGCAACGAAGCCTAGGTGAAAGGACACCACATCTAAAATTTCAAGAGCTAATACATCCCCATTTTTGGCTGTATCGAACACATCTTTAGCCGTTATTTTTCCATTATTGATTAAAATATTCCTTAGTTCACCGGTTGATTCGCTCTTATTTAACTCTTCCATCGCCAAGCGAACAATACCTGTAGCTGATGCCACTGTTTCAAGACACCCCGTCTTGCCACAATTACATGGTGCACCATCAAAAGGGATAGCAGTAATATGGCCAATTTCTCCAGCTGCACCGTTCACACCCTGAACGATATTCCCATTAGCAATAACTCCACCGCCAACACCTGTTCCTAACGTGATGCAAACAAGGTCCTTAGCTCCATTTCCAGCACCCTTCCACATCTCACCCAATGCTGCACAATTGGCATCATTTTCAATTGTAGCAGGAAGACTGGTAGCTGTTTCGAGACTTGCTTTTAATGGATAGTTATCTTTCCAGCCTAAATTTACCACGTTTAAAATGATTCCATTCTCGTAGTCTACAGGCCCAGGAGCACCCATTCCAATTCCTATTAATTTGTCCCTCTTCTGACCTAATTCAATTAATTTTTCATCAATAGCTTTTGAAATATTTAATGTTATATTTTGACCTTCATTGGTGTTATCGGTAGGTACTTCCCATTTTTCAACAATTTCTCCATCCATCGTGATAAAGGCTATTTTAGTAGTGGTTCCCCCTAAATCAACGCCTGCAATCCATTTCTCTGACAATGTATATTCACCTATCTTTGTTATTTTGATTTTTCTTTCTCTAATTGAATTTCGTGTCTTAAAATTAACAATGCCGTTTGGAACTCTCTTGTTTCTACTAACTGCGCCTGATACAATTCCTTTAATTCCGACTCCATTAATTCAAGATCTGCGACTCTATCCCCGACATAAATAAACGTTCCAAATTGCTTTAAGAATTGCTGAATTTCATAAATCGTTTTCATCATGATCCCCTTAATTTTAATATGGAGAGAACAATTAGTTTCACAACAAAAAGTATAACCTAAGCAAAATTCCACCTCAAGGCAATAATTTACTTATTCTATAAAAATCCTTCTTAATTAATACATGTCCAATTTATTGTCATTTCCATGATTATGTTGCCATATAACAGTAACAGGACAAACAAAGGGTTATTTAAGTAGGGAAGGAAGAAAAATTGTGAAAAAAATTTATGCCATGGTTGGAATTTTAATACTCGGTATCACCGCTTGCGTTTACTTCCAAGTAAAAACACCTGTTGCAGAAGAAAGTATTACTTATTTCCCAATTGCTCCTAATGTAAACTTTACATCTGCCAGAACCTCTCTATCTCTATTTGAACCAAGTTCCTTGCTTTGGACGATAGATTCCACTCTTGACCGAAAAGCGTATTTACGGCAGGATGCAGGTTTTTTATACTCCAATGGAAGGCTGATTGGAGAACTTGGCGATTGGAAACAAAATACATCAAGACTCATACAAGAGAAGCGCATACCAATTAAAGATTCTTCTCTTTTTCAAGCAATTACTTTTCACCAAGGTGAACTCCATGAAAATGAGGGCCCAATATATAGTTCTCAAGCATTATCAGATGATTATTTATACGTTATTCCCCAAGACAACACGAATCGATCCTTCCGCAGCCCTAAATCAAAAGAACAAACAGAGTGGAAACAAACACTTGATGAACAAACAGAAAGAATGCTGCAATACACTTGGAATAAAGGGATTAGGCACTATACTATTCATTTAAATGACTATCAAGCATTTCCATTCACTCGATTTAACGAGGATGCAAAATCTGGTTTATCTAGATTTTCAAAAGCAGCTTCCGATCGAATTGTTGGTCAATTATGGGAAGGCCTTTATAAAAATTACTTCCTTGGCATAAAAAAGGCAGACGGCACCCTTGAATCTCCCATTGGCAGTGCCCTCCCTCTCATTTTAGTAGCAAAGAATCAATCCCATTTATTAGTTTTAACTGAGACGGCAAATGGGGAGCCTATTCTCCTCCGCCAGATGATTGAATAAGGTGGTCAATTTCCCGAACTAAGGCCGAATATTCTTTTTTATCCGGACTTAGTTTGGCCGCTCTTTCGGCATATTTCTTCCCTTGTATTAGGTCGTTTTCTTCTAGGTAAATAAGTGCCAGATTATAGTTGGCTTCTGGAACGTCAGGTTCCAAACTTAATGACTTAAGCAAATGTGTTCTTGCCTCTTTTAGCATGTTTTGCTTAATCTCCGTAAAGGATAACAGAAAATAAATTTGAGCCGAAGGATTCTCAGACTTCTCCTCTACACTCATAAGAACTTCATACGCCTGCTTATAATTCTCATTGTTCATATATTCTTGAGCTAATATGAGATTTGAATTTACATCTTTAGTTTTTGATGTATCACTAAAACCGAAGGATAAAGAAATCGCAACCGCTACAATGGATAGGAGTAAAAATAGCACTTGTAATAGTGGTTTTTTCCTTTTTGGAAAATGTGTCATTCCTGATGCCAAAAACCCTCCAATAAGCCCACCTAAATGTCCGGCGTTATCTATTCCACTTTGTGAAAAGCCAAATGCAATATTTACTAAAAAGATAGCGATAACGTACGTTCCAAGTGTCCTTGCAAATAATTTTGGGTAGATGACACCAAAATAAAGTAAGGCGCCAAAGCATCCCGCTATCGCTCCACTTGCTCCTACTGAAACGTTATCAACAAATAAAAAGCTAGCGATGAACCCAGTTATTCCCGAAAACAAATAGATAAATAAAAAGCGGACACTACCGTACATTCTTTCAACTGCCGTACCTATAAAATATAAGGATAGTGTGTTCATAGCTAAATGGGTAAATCCACTATGAAGAAATACTGGTGTAAGAAGGCGCCACCATTCACCATCTTGAATGTATGGATTAAACTTTGCTCCATACTTAATCAAATTTTGGTTATTCGTACTCCCACCATGTGTCTCTAACCAGAAAAAAACGGCAATTTGAATGATCATAAATACGTAGGTAAAAAATGGTTTCCCGCTCTTAAATACTGCTCTTTCAGAGTTCACTTTTTTTATTGCATATTCTAAAGCAGTATTCTTTAAATGGGTAGCGTCATATTCCGAGTATTCCTCGTTAATTGGAAATGAAATGTCCTTTCCATACCGCTCTGAAAGACATTGTAAACCTTCATCGTAATTCTTGCTAGATAACAGAACCGAGTTCACACTAGTTTTCTTTCCTTCTGGATAAACAAATGGCTTAGCCAGTCGATACTCATATTCATCAACAGGTGGAAATTGACTTACATAAATATTTAATAAATTTAGTTCCCCACGACGGACCTGTCTACGAACTCTCTCTCCATTAGCTGAACAAAACTCAATATCTTTTTGTATGGAATTGCTCCAGTTAATGTCTTGGCGAAGCAAACGAACAATCGGGGCACCCTTACTTTCTAGTTTTTCTAACCAAAGCTCTTTTTGATTATCAAATAATTGAATAATTCTATAGCCCTGCTCAGATATGAAAAAATATGCCAACCTCCAAAATACATAGTCCTCTCTATAATTCAACTTCCCCCCTACTTTCTATATAAGAATAAAGTCGCACTAAGAGACATTTTTATTCATTTTTTCCTCATTACTTTCATTATAAACGAATTACTTAAGTCACCATAATTAAACAAACGAAATATTAGTTAACAAAACAAAAAAACCATCTGTGGCTTTTCACCGTTCAGATGGTCCTCCAAATACCGATTGCATCATTTTATTTTTTACACCAGGAAAGCTCATAATGGAACCAACAGCTAACCTACGTATCCAACCGGAACCAAGTAGAATATTGATTAATCGATATCTGTATCGAAAGGCAAAATATCCAATTGAGCCAATCATCAAAATGGATGTTAACATACGTGACATTCTCATCCCTCCTGTTATTATTTTGTGATAATAGTTTGCTTATTATCCAAAAAACCTGTAAAAAAAGACTGACCCAATTGCAGTCAGCCTCATATTGTCTTTCTATATATTCTTAAATACTGGTTCCATTGTTTTCTTTAGAACATTAACTGAGTTTGTAAACCTTTCTTTTTCATCCTCACTTAAGTCGAGTTCGACGATTTCTTTTATACCGTTTCTATTCACTACTGCAGGAACCCCAATATAAATATCATTTTGTCCATATTCACCATCAAGGTATGCGGATACAGTAAGAACAGAATTTTCGTTTCGTAAGATCGCCTTGGTCAATCGAACTAAGCCCATGGCAATTCCATAATAAGTGGCACCTTTTCTTTCGATGATATGGTAGGCCGCATCACGAACATTTAGGAAGAGTTGATTTAAATCATCTTGATTGAATCCGGCCTTATTTTTTGTCCATTCAGAAATAGAAGTACCAGCTATATCAGCGTGGCTCCAAACAGGAAGCTCAGTATCACCGTGTTCACCAATAATATAAGCGTGAACATTTCGGGTATCTACATCGAAGTAGTCACCAAGTAAGAAACGGAATCTTGCTGTATCAAGGATTGTCCCTGAGCCAATGACGCGTTCTTTAGGAAGTCCAGAGAATTTCCAAACCGCATAGGTTAGAATGTCAACTGGGTTTGTAGCAACTACAAATATTCCATCAAATCCACTGGCCATAATTTGTCCAACAATGCCTTTAAATATTTTTGTGTTCTTCTCAACTAAGTCAAGTCGAGTTTCTCCTGGTTTTTGGTTGGCCCCTGCTGTAATGACAACAAGATCTGCATCGCCACAATCCTTGTAATCTCCATACCAAATTTTTGTTCGAGATGGAGCGAATGGAAGTCCATGATTTAAGTCCATTGCATCTCCTTCTGCTTTTTCTTTATTTAAGTCAATTAAGACAAGTTCCTCAGTTATACCTTGATTTAATAAGGCAAATGCATAGCTAGAACCAACAAATCCTGTACCAATTAATGCTACTCTATTCACTCGATTTAACATGGCTTATTCCTCCAATAGGTAGTTTAAGGTGCGTTCATGATCTCTCATTTATATCTTACCTACAATTAGATTGTACACTATTTCACAATCTTTCATTGCTATTAATTCTCCATGAAAACGTTGTCTATTAGTCAATTTTGTTACAAGTGAGTTTGTTGTTTATTATCTGGTTAATTGATTGACTAAAATTGCTATCATTGCAGAAAGGACGCCTGAAAGAAAATTCACCATATCATTATCTACTAATGGAGAACCCTTTATTCTAGTTGTCTCTATTAGACAATGTTCTTTTTTCTCCGTCTCTATTCCACATTTTTTACAAACATATACCTGCTGGTAAAAGGCCCCTATAATCGTATCAATGACATTACCAATAAAACCAAATAAAAAAATGAGAACAGCTAATCTAATGCTTAACGTAAAAAGCCAATAACTAAAGATAGAAATAAGAATCGAACCAGCTAGTGCTGCGGTGGTGCCTAACATACTTATTGCACCTGAAGTCCCCTTCTCAATCCTCTTAAATGTACGTATGTATATGGGGGGCTTACGGCTAAGGCTTCCAATTTCAGATGCCCATGTATCTGAATTCGCACTTGCGAGACAAACAGCAAACCCTATTAACCAAATAGGCTCATGATGATAATAATGAACTATACTAAAAAATCCAGCTGCTCCTCCATTAGCAAACACTTGCCGCCAATCCCTTGTTGCACCTTTTGCCAATTTTTCTTCAATATTACGCTTTGCGGAGCTCTTATATTTTGACCATAGGCTTGAAGAGGCAAAGAAGACACCCAGAAGGACTAATCCATTTGTTCCAAATCCCACATATACAGCAAGTCCCGTAATTATAGCTGCAAGGGCACCTGATACGCTCAACGATTTAAGTGAATAACCTGCTAGACCTGTCAATAGGATACCTATAAAAACGATTATCACTTCGATCATTTTATATGAATAACCTCATCATTTGTAATAATTTTTGATACAGGTAGATCATGCGCTTCAACTTGGAATTGCTCAACAATTTGATTTCCAAAGGCAAGTGAAAGGGTTTTCCCTGAATAAGCAGTTAAATACCGATCATAATACCCACCGCCAAAGCCCACGCGATATCCTGTCCTCGTATATGCAAGGCCTGGTACAATTAAAAGATCGATATGGTCTGCTTCGACCTTAGCAGTTTGCTCTACAATTGGTTCATAAAGACCATAAAACACGGACTCAAGCTGGGAAAATCCCTTTAATGTTCGAAATACTAATTTCTTTTCCTTTGGGCTACACTTTGGTACCACCACTTGTTTGCCTTGTTCCCATGCTTTTCGAATAATTTGATATGTATCAACTTCAGGACGCTTTGATATGGTGATTCCAATGACATTTGCTTGTTTCCAGTCAGGATCATCAAACAACCTGGTTGCTATTTTATAGGAGTAATCTTCATAGAGAGGTCTTGTTAGTTCAGAGAGAGAATCTTTTACTATTTTGCGTAGTGAATGTTTATCATTCATTCGATTGAAACCTCCATACATAACTTTTAGACAACAAAAAAAGCAGCAGGAAGCCCTACTGCTTATTTTGTTTCACGGTGTGCTGTTGTACGCTTTTCTCTTGGGCAATATTTCTTAAGCTCAAGACGGTCTGGGTTGTTACGTTTATTTTTTGTTGAAATATAGTTACGGTCTCCACACTCAGTGCAAGCTAACGTAATATTTACACGCATGTCAATTTCCCTCCAAACGATTAAGCTAGTTCGTTCATACGACTTTTCTATAATATCATTTTTCAAAAGGAAATGCTAGTGTATTTTTCATAAGTGCTTGTTCCATTGTAATTAATTCATTTTTATTCGTTCCATTAATGGTCCAAGTATTCATTTTTCCTGTTTCATGTGGTTGGATAGTCATTTTTAAAGCGAATACACTTGCAGCTGGATCCTTGGCCAATGGCTGATATTTCAAAGTTCCGGTTTGAAGTGAGCTCCAAATTTGATCTGTATAGACATTCCAAAGAGGCATAGCAGTATATTCAGTTAGTCCTACCCTTTGGTAATGAGCATTTACTAAATAAACCTGTTTATTTGCATGATGAAAGATGCGATTATCTAAAGGAGAAACGAAGGTTAAGTGATCTTTCCCAATATTTGAAAAATGGTGCATAGCTAACACTTTAATCTCTTTCATCTGATTACCGTGGTTACTTACGAAAATACTAGATACTCGAATTTTAGAATGTATTTGTTCATGTTTTACTTTAATTGTCATTTCTTCATCATAAATGACCTTTTCCGTACAGTCCTGTAACCAATAGTATTTCCCATTAACCCATAGCCCAGGTATAAATAGTAATGGTTCAAATGACTGTTGACTGTTGGAATTTTGTTCAATATTGTATTTTTTAATTAAATTCATCATCGCTAACACCTTATTTACGAATTATTTGCCTTTCCTGTCCATCTTCCTCACTCTTGTTAATGCGCTCATTTAACAATAGATCTTTCATTACTCTGCTTGTTTCTGAGGCAATTCGTTTCCAACCATACAAGCTCTTTACAATTTGCCGTCCCTTTTCTCCAATTTTTTGTGCTTCTTTAGGATTATTATTTAAAAAGTTAATTTGCTCCATTAAGCTTCGTGCATCTCCTGGAACCGTTACTAATCCTGTTTGGAGGTGCTTAACTATTCCTTTCATGCCTCCAGTATTGGACACAATCGTTGGTTTACCAAAAATCATTGTTTCCAATGCAACAATTCCAAAGGGTTCATATAAACTTGGAATCACTGCCAATTCACATTCTTGAATCAAGGCATTTCTTTGTTCATCTGTAATGTAGCCAATAAACTGAACATGACGCTCTAATTGCTGGGCTGAAATAAGCTGACGATAAGTCTCAAGCATTGGCCCCTTTCCAGCAATAATAAATTGATAATCTAATCCTTCAGATTTGGCAATTGCGGCTGCCTCAATGATGGTTTCAAATCCCTTTTCCTTTACAATTCTACCTAAGGAAAATATATATTTTTCGTTCTTAAGTTCCGGAAATATCTCATTAAAGGCTTGTTTTGGTGCCACAAACTCAATCCCATTTGGAATAACAGTTATACTCACATATGTTTCATTAAATATAGAAAGGAGTTCATCCTTCATGAATTCACTGCAAACAATAATATGATTTGATTCAGAAATTAACTGCTGTTCCTTCTCATGTATAAATTGCTGCATTTCATTATAAATCCCATTATTTCTCCCATGCTCAGTCGCATGAATGGTCGTTAATAATGGGGCACCAAGGATATCCTTTAAAACAATTGCAGATGCCCCTACAAGCCAATCATGTGCATGTATTAAATCAAATGTAATCTCTTCAGATAATCTTTCAGCCTTAAAGGCCATAGATAAATTTAAGCCGCCTATCCAGGAAAAAAAATGCTCATCACGATTATTTATTGGTTGAACTCGGTGAACATGCACACCTTTCATGGTTTCAAACGCAGGAAGTTTGTCCGTTCCAGCAGTTAATACATGAACTTCATGACCAAGTGCTGCCAATTCAGCAGATAAACCGGCTACATGCCTTGAGAGTCCCCCAACAATATTCGGTGGATACTCCCAGCAAAGCATTAAGATTTTTAATTGCCAATTATTTTCGGGCTTAAAACTAGCCTCACCTTGTTGAGAAAATGTCTTATTCATTTTTCTCCTCCAAGTTGGTAGTTGTTTCTATATAATAGCTATACGTACTTACATGTTCCGTCCACTTTGGCGGTTTCTCTTCATATTCTTGAACCTTCAAGTAAAGATCAGAGTTCCCTTCATATCCACTGGGGATCTGGGAATTAGGGGTTTGAATGCAATTAGACCGATGAATAGGGAAAAAATTATGATCTGAAAAATAAATTCCTAATTCTGCAACATAATCTCGATTGGGTATTAGGCCTTTAATTATCCAATGTCCACTTTGATAAGAAGCGGGGATTTCATAAAAATGGTTTGCATTTTTCCCATTAAACGTAATATCTGTTACATCATACACACGGATAACCGTTACGAGCTCCTCAAACCTTTTCTTGAAAAATAGTTCAATTATTTTCTTCGGTAATTCGGAAACTTCCCAGAAAAGAATAATTTTTCGAGGGGAAACAAGTTTTGCCTTCAATTCACCCTTAAGAGGAATTTGATCAGGTGCAATTTGGCTATTTGTGGACTTTTTACCAGTGGGTTTTTGAACATTTGAATTTATTTCATCCGAATGATCCATCCATTTATTCCATCTATATTGAACTTTACCAACCGTTGTATTAAGTTCTAATGCAATTCTTCGAAACGATAGCCCGTCCCCTCGTAATTTAATTATTTCATCAATCATGTTTTGTCCTCCATTTCTGCAAACAATCATTATATGCATATAAATCCATATTATTCTTATTATTTATAATTTAATGTTATCATCAGATTAATAGGCACACAATAAACGCAATTTGTCGTATCTTGCTTCCTTTTCGACAAAACTCTACTTTATGAATAGACTATGTTAAACTTGCCTGTTAATTTCCG
>NZ_JBCNAC010000086.1:0-49330 GCF_050477885.1 Neobacillus rhizosphaerae | reverse complement strand
AATCAACAGGGTGTAAAAATCATCACTGTTCTTTAATACAGCTTGTGAATAAAAAAAAGACGAAGCATTAATCTTCTGCTTCATCTTTGATTCATACTATTATTTGTTAGGAGTTTAAATCAATTCGTTTTCCCGTTACTAAATAGATTACATTCTCAGCAATGTTTGTGGAATGGTCAGCTATTCTTTCAATAAATCTACACACGAATGCTAATTGGATAATTTGGTTTGTAGAATTAGGATTTTTAGGAATATAACCTAAAAGTTCCTGAATTAGGCTTCCAAACATTTTATCTACTTGATCATCTCTTTCAGCGCAGCTTTTAGCAAGCGTTATATCCTCAGAATAAAATGCCTTGATAGAATCAGATACCATATCTAAAGCCATTTCCATCATATTTGGAATATCAACTATTTCTTTAATATGCTTTTCATTCCCGATATGAACCGCAGATTTAGCAATGTTTACAGCCATATCCGCCATCCGTTCCACCTCAGATGATACTTTTAAGGCTACATTGATTTGTCTTAAATCTGTTGCTACAGGTGATTCTCTTGCAATTAATAATAAAGCCTTATCATTGATTTCATGCTCTAAATCATCAATTTCATTATCCCCATCAATTACAAGCTTAGCCTTCACCATATCTTGGTTAATAAGGGCAATCATTGCTTCCTTAATGGCAAACTCAGCTTTATTAGCCATTTGTAATAGCAATTCTTTCAACTGCTTTAAATTATTATCAAAATTCGACCTTGTACTCAATTTAGTCACCTCATCATCCGAATCTTCCTGTAATATAGCCTTCAGTTTGTGGATCTTTAGGATTTGAAAAAATAGCAGAAGTGGAATCTAATTCGATTAATTCCCCCATTAAGAAGAAAGCTGTTTTATCTGAAACCCGTGCCGCTTGCTGCATGTTATGGGTAACAATAACAATGGTATATTTTTCTTTTAGCTCAAGAATTAATTCCTCTATCTTCAAAGTAGAAATAGGATCGAGTGCAGAGGTTGGCTCATCCATTAACAAAACCTCAGGTTTAGTTGCGAGTGCCCTTGCTATACATAATCTTTGTTGTTGCCCACCTGAAAGTCCTAAAGCAGGTGCATGTAGACGATCCTTAACTTCATCCCATAATGCCACATCCATTAAAGATTTTGTGACAACTTCGTCCAAATGAACCTTTTTCTTAATTCCATGAATTCTTGGACCATAGGCAATATTATCATAAATCGATTGTGGAAAAGGATTACCCTTTTGAAATACCATGCCAACATGCTTACGCAGTTCAACAAGATCCATTTTCTCATCTAATATATTTTGTCCATCATAATTAATTTCACCGGTCATTTTTACATTTGGGACCATATTAATCATCAAATTAAGAGTTTTAATAAATGTTGATTTCCCACAACCAGATGGACCGATAATAGCTGTAACCTCTTTTTTATTAATAGGAAAATTGATATTCTTTAAGGCATGATGCTCTCCATACCATAAATTAAGGTCTTTCACATTAAAAACTTCTCTAGTCAATGTTGGAATTGCCACACCGATTCCTCCTTATCCAAACCTACCAGAAATATATTCTTCGGTCTTTTTAACAGATGGATTAGTAAATATTGTTTCCGTGTTGTCATATTCAACTAAATCACCGTTTAAAAAGAAGGCTGTTTTGTCTGAAATACGAGATGCTTGCTGCATATTATGGGTGACGATAATAATTGAATAATCCTTCTTTAAATCAACAATCAAATCTTCAACCTTAGCATTAGAAATAGGATCTAATGCCGAAGAGGGTTCATCTAAAAGCATAACAGTCGGTTTCATTGCAATCGTCCTGGCTATACAAAGACGTTGCTGCTGTCCTCCTGAAAGGGAGAGTGCTGATTTATGAAGGCGATCCTTTACTTCATCCCATAGTGCTGCTTTTTGAAGGCTCTCCTCTACAATTTCATCCAGCTCTTTTTTCTTCCTTATCCCTGCAAATTTTAGTGCATGGGTAATATTTTCGTATATCGACTTAGGAAATGGGTTTGGCTTTTGAAAAACCATTCCGATTTCTTTACGTAAAGCTACTACATTTACGTCGTTAGACAAAATATTGATATCTTCATAAAGGATCTCACCTTCTGCCCTTGCTCCCGGAATTAAGTCATTCATCCGATTAATACTTCTCAGGAAGGTTGATTTACCACATCCTGAAGGACCAATAAGTGCTGTTACACCATTTTTTTCAATGTCCAATGATATTCCATTAACTGCCCGCTTTTCCCCGTAGAATATCTGTAACTGATTGACCTTCAAAATATGATCCTTTTCCATTTGGTTGTTTGACTGAACAACTTGTATAGTTGGTTTATTTTCCATGTTAGCAGAAACCATCATATTTCCCCTGCCTTTATTTAGTTGCTGTGATTTTCTTATGAATCAAACTACCAATCCACCGGGCTAATAAATTAAATATTAGTACGGATATAACTAGAACTGCAGCCGATCCATTCGAAACTTCTTCAACGTCTGGGATTAACCCTTGAGTGTTTACTGACCAAATATGAACGGCCAATGTTTCCGCAGGACGGAAAATATTTAATGGTGATTGCGCTGAAAATGGATTCCAATTTGCATAATCTAATCTTGGTGTAGAAAGGCCTGCCGTAAATAACAACGCCGCTGCTTCACCAAACACACGACCCGAAGCAAGGATAGCTCCTGTTAAAATGGATGGGAAAGCACTTGGTAACAAAACAGTTTTAATCGTATGCCAATGAGTAATTCCTAGGGCAAGGCTCGCTTCTTTCAGATCGCGAGGTACTGAGCGAAGTGCATCCTCACTTACCCTTACAATTACAGGTAAATTAAATACAGTTAGCGCTAATGCTCCACCTAGAATGGTATAACCCCAACCAGTGACATTAACAAACATTAATAAACCAAACATCCCAATTACGATAGATGGTAGAGAGGCTAAAACCTCAATACATGAACGAATAATATCTGTAATTTTCCCAGGCTTCGCATATTCAGCCATATAAATACCACCGCCCACTCCTAAAGGCACGGCAATAATCATTGTAATTACTAAGATATAAATTGAATTAAAAAGCTGATCTCGGATACCGCCGCCCGCACGTACATTGCTAGACGGTGTAGTTAAGAAATCTAAGGAAATATGTTTAAGACCATTAACCAAAATATAATAAAATAAACCGATTAAAATAGAAACGATAATAATTGCAATTGCAATAAACACGCCAGTTGCAATTCGATCCGCAGTTTTGCTATTCATTACATTTTCCTCCTAGAAGAGAGATAACGAATAAGGAGAATAAACGCAAACGACATGATTAATAAAATTAATCCCATTGACCATAGAGTGTTATTCTCAACACTTCCATAGGTTGTATGTCCCATGTTAAGAGTAATAATCGTCGTTAATGTTGCTGAAGCGTCTAGTAAGCTTGTAGGTAAATCCCTAACATTACCAATAACCATTTGAACTGCGAGTGCTTCACCAAACGCTCTAGCCATACCCAAAACAATGGCAGTCAAAAGAGTTGGTAATGCGGCTGGGATTAATACCTTACGAATAGTCTGCCAACGAGTAGCTCCTAACGCATAGGAACCTTCACGGAGATTTTTTGGTAATGAACTCATTGCATCAGTTGCGATTGTGGTTACTGTTGGTAAAATCATAATTGAAAGAACAATTGTTCCAGATAATAAACTGAAACCAAGTCCCCCCACATTCTCCCGAATAAAAGGAACTAAGATTGTAAGCCCGATGAACCCATAAACAACAGACGGAATTCCAACCAATAGTTCTATGACGGGCTGTAGAATTTTTCTACCCCAAGAGGGTGCAATTTCTGTCATAAAAATGGCACCGCCAATACCCAATGGAGCAGCAACAAGTGCAGATAGGAATGTTACCGCAAAGGATCCGAAAATAAACGGTAACGCTCCATACTCCGGATTAGCTTTATTTGTAGGATTCCAGTGTGTACTTGTTATGAACTCAATAAAACTTACACCATTATTTATAAAAGATTGTAACCCTTTTGTACCTAAGAAAATAGTGATTGAAATGGTAGCAGATATCATAATAACAGCACACAGTAAAACAAGAATCCGCCCTCGCACTTCTCCATTCATTAAACTCTTTTTAGACTTTAACAATCTTTCACTTGCAGGAACTGTTTTTTCCATATAAATCCAAACACCCCTATGAATACGTCATAAGAGGGTAAATGCATCCTGCATTTACCCTTTACTTTTAAAAATTTTACTGCTTATAGGTTTTTCTGATTTCCTTCTGCATCACGTTCAACCTTCATTTTTGTAACAGGAAGGTATCCTTGTTCTTTTAACAGAGTGTTTTGAATATCATCTGACATTAAATAGTCAAGGAACGCTTTTGCAAGGCCATCAGGCTCACCTTTTGTATATGAATGTTCATAGGCCCAGATTGGGAATTTACCTGATTGAACGTTCTCATCATTAGGTTCTACTCCATCAATTGAAAGTGGAGTAACTTTATCATCAGTGAAATAAGAGAATGCAAGATAACCAACTGCCCCATCTGTTTCATTAATAATTTTCTTAACAGTGTTTGATGAGTCTTCTGTGATTCCTTCTGCAGGTGTTGCACCATCTAAACCAAATTTATTAAACACGGCACGAGTACCAGATGAATCCGGACGGTTTACTAATACGATTTTTTGATCCTTACCGCCAACTTCTTTCCAGTTCGTCACTTTTCCAGTAAAAACTTTCATTAAATCTTCTTTTGAAATATCTTTAATACCTACTTTAGGGTTAACCGCAGCAGTGATTCCAACAACAGCTACTTTATGGTCAACAAGTTGGTCAGCAGGGATTCCTTCTTTTTCTTCAGCGAAAACATCAGAGTTACCGATTTGAACAGAACCTTCAGCAACTTGAGATAATCCTGTACCAGATCCTCCAGCATTTACTTGAATATCTACTTTTGGATTTTCTGCCATAAATTCTTCTGCTGCAGCAGCAACTAATGGCTGCATCGCAGATGAACCAGAAATGACTAATGAGCCAGAAAGTTCTTTATTTCCACCATCAGCTGTTCCGTCTTTTTTATCAGTGTCAGTTCCGCCTCCACAAGCAGCCATCATGATCATTACTGCTGCTAGAATCGAAAATAAGCTTAATTTTTTCAGGCTTTTCATTTCTTTATTCCCCCTAAGAATTTTCGTTGTTATAAATGTTTGTCTTCCTTACATGTTTAAGAATAAGCCTTTACTGTAAACCTTGTTTTAATGGAATGTAAAGGTTTTGTAAATTTATGTTGAGCTTTTGTAAATTCACTATCTAATTAAGTCCCCCTCTATACAGTTATTTTGTTATGTAGTTTTATCATGCTCCAATTTTAGTCATGTTATAAAAAAAACTGCCTCCAAAATTGGAGACAGTTCAAGATTTGATTATTGACCAGATTGCTGGTTATTTTGAATTGCGTCAGTAGAATTTTCTGTCTGCTGTTGTTCTGTAGTAGAGGATTTTCCCGTACTACTACGATTCTTCTTTAAGTCAAAGTAAGCATCCAATACTTTTCGGCCAATTAAGTTATTCACACTCGGCCCGCTATTTCCTTGATATGCCCATGGTACCATTACAGCAATAGCTACTTCAGGGTTGTCTGATGGCGCAAAGCTAACAAGGCTTAAGTTCATGACTGGTGTACCATATTTAGATTTATCAGACCCGTAATAAAAGGCCTGTGCAGTTCCTGTTTTGCCAGCTGGGTGGTACGAAGCACTTTTAAAGTAACTTGTAGCTGTACCGTCGCCCACCTGCATGACCATGCGGAACCCTTCTTGCACTCGCTTGATCCATTGTTCTTTCATATCCACACGATTTAATACCTTAGGTTGCATTTCTTCAATAATAGGTCCTAATTCATTATTTTCCATTATTGGCTCGCGAATTTCCTTAACGATATGTGGCTGCACACGATAACCGCCGTTAGCAATCGTTGAAACATACTGTGCAAGCTGAATCGGTGTGTAGGTATCATATTGACCAATGGCAAAGTCAAGAAGCAAACCTGGTTTCTTTTCTGAACCTGGAAAACCGCTCGCTTCGTTTGGCAGGTCAATCCCTGTACGGGTCCCAAGTCCGAATTGACTAAAGGTCTGTCTCATTGTATTAAAAGTCTTTTCTGTATCTAATATTAATGGTCCATTAGGGACATAACGTCCATGGGCCATCTCAATAACTGTTTTCCACATATAAACGTTAGAAGAGACTTGAAGTGCTCTTAGGTCATTAATTCTTCCAAAGGTCTTCCAGGATTTTTTCACCTGTGTGCCTTTAATAACTAAAGGTTCATCCAGTTGAGTGTCTCCAGGACTTATCGCTCCCGTTTTATAACCCGTTAAGATGGTTGCCCCTTTAACAGCGGACCCGACGTTATAGGAGGACGTAATATTTCCTCCGGCAAAGTCTTTCATTACGGTCTTACCCTCTTTGTCCTTACCAATTTGCTTTCCGGCTAGTGACAGAATTTCTCCTGTTTTAGGATTCATGACTACTACAAAAGCACGATCCAATAGCGAAGTATTTGGCTTTCTCTTCGCATCCCACATCTCATCTTCAATAATTTTTTCTACCTGCTTCTGTAAATCCATATCAATGGTTAAAACAAGGTCTTTTCCTCTTTTACCTTCAGAAACAACTTCGGTAGAAAGAACTTTCCCAGACTTATCTGTCACATTTTTCACTTTAGCTTTTTGACCATGAAGGACATCCTCATACTTTAATTCAATATAACTTTGTCCCACACGGTCATTTCTGCTATAGTCTCTAGCAAGATATTTACTTAACTGTTCTTTTGGTATTCCTGCTTCAGAGGATGAAACATTACCTAAAATGGACCCTAATGTATCACCAAACGGATAGGCTCGGTCCCAGTCAGTGGTTGTATCCACACCCGGAAGATTTTCTAAGTTTTCACTAACAATCGCAAATTCTTCAGGTTTTACATCTTTATTCTTAACAATTTGTGGTGTTAGTGCATATCCACTATTGAATTTTCTATAAATCGCTAGAATTTCCATTGCCTCTTTATCATTTTCTAGTATCTTAAGATCATCATTTTCAATTCTGTCAATTTGCATTTGATAGATTTCTTTGTCAGTTAATTTTTTTTGTTTATATTTATTCCATTCTTTTTTAGTGATTAAAGCCTTTGCTTTTTCAGGATACTTCATAATCCAAAAATCTTTTTTATCTCTTACAGGTATTTTTTTTGTATCCATCTCAATAAATTTTGCCAACTTCTCAGCTGTTTTCAACATTTCTTCTTGCGTAGTACTTTGATTCTTTGTATAAGTAATAGCATTTAAAGGGGAATTATCAACAATTACTTTCCCATTTCGATCATACATTTTTCCTCTTGGGACAGGGTTATTTACGGTGATATCCTCTGTTCGTTCAATCTCCCGTTTAAAATCATCACCAAAAACAATTTGTAATTCACCCAAGCGGAGGATGAGAACGGAAAACAGCACAAAAACCACAAAAAACAACATATTTAAACGGAACGGTACATGCGTCTTCTTTTTTTTCTTTTTATTCAAGTTCTTACACACTTCCTTTTTTCAAGGCTTAATACAGCAACCTCTATTTTATAAGAAAATGAGCTTTTTTTCTATGAATAACCCTTACCAATTTTGCGTATTTCGACATTTTTTAATGAATTCTCTTCGAAATAGAAAATGAGGCTGATTGGTCAGCCTCATTACGCTACAGGTAATTGAACCCTCTTTATAAACAAATAAATCAAAGAATGACCTGCACCTAATATTAACAATAATATAGGAATACTTTTGTCCTCATTAAACCATGTGACTGCAGCAATAAAGGCAAGGATAGAAACGATTCTTCCTAAATTCAGAAAGATTTCTCTTACAACGATATACTCAATTCTCATTTCTGCAGCCTTCCACCCGTTTCCTATCACATCATAGGTAGTCGACATATATGGGACAAGCAAGAGTGGATAGGCCAGAGCAATCATAGCAGCATAAATTAACAGTTTTACGAAATTCACATCCCAGACAATGATTAAGACGGCCGCATATAGTATTAGACCACCAATCAGGATTGCTTTTTTACGATTGTTCTTTTTGATTAAGCGGGATGCAAAGTAGTAAGCAACAAAGGAAATGCCCGAGTTAATCAAACCAAATGTACCTAGAGCCATTTCACTCCCAGTTGAAATATAAACAAACACGGAGATAACAAATAAAAACGTCCCTTCTCTAAGTCCCTGAAAAAAATGGGCATTGGTAACGAGACGCCAATTTTCATTTAGTTTTCTTTCCTCTAATATACGTCTAAAACAATATCTCCCTGCAGCAGGTCTTGGCTTTAAAGAAAAGCTGATAAACACAGCAAGTGCAAATAATGCTAAGGACAAACCAAATACAAATGTATATCCAGTGAATTTTTCAAATCTAGTGATGATGAATCCAGCAGCTAATGGACCTATCATTCCCCCTGCTGAGCTAAGGATCCCTAAAAATCCGTTAAAGAAATCTCTAGTTTCTGGTTCTGTAATTTCAAAGGTTAAAACATTGTAGGCTAACCAATAAAAACCATACCCTATTCCCAGGAGACTGCCCAAAAGCAATAAAAAGGAGGAAGCCTTTGTTCCAGTAATTAATACCATTAGATAAAAAACAGCCAAGAAAATCACACCGATTCTAAGTACAATAACCCTATCGATTTTCTTTGCCCACCGCCCTGCTAAGATAAACGTCAACAGCTGTAGAACGACAATCGAAAGATTATAAAGTGCAAGATCTGAATAACTTCCTGTTTGTTTCCAAAGGTATATATTCACAAATGTATTGGAAAGAGCAACACTTAATGAATATAACCCTCCAATAACTAACAAAAGTGTTAGATCTTTTGTTAATTCTACATCACCTAAAATTTTTGATTTTTTCACCATTAAAACTCCCCTTTATCTTAAGGGTAGTCTTTAACAAGCGAGTGGTTTCTATTCAAATTCTTCGGGTATCGGAACAAACAAAAAAAAGACAGCTGCTTTTAAAAACAGCTGTCTTTTTGTTTTCATAAAGGAATTACTTTGCTTCGTTGTAACGTTTAGCAACTTCATCCCAGTTTACAACGTTCCAGAATGCACCAATATAGTCTGGGCGTTTGTTTTGATATTTTAAGTAGTAAGCATGCTCCCAAACATCTAGACCAAGAATTGGAGTTTTACCTTCCATTAATGGAGAATCTTGATTTGGAGTGCTTGTTAATTCTAATTCGCCGTTTGATACAGATAGCCACGCCCAGCCAGAACCGAAACGAGTAGTTGCAGCTTTTGCAAACTCTTCTTTGAAGCTTTCGAAGCTTCCAAATTTACTGTTAATTGCATCTGCTAATTCACCAGTTGGTGCACCGCCACCATTTGGTGAAAGGATTTGCCAGAATAAAGAGTGGTTTGCATGTCCACCGCCATTGTTACGTACAGCTGTACGGACAGCTTCTGGAACTGCATCTAAGTTTGCAATTACTTCTTCAACAGATTTAGAAAGTAATTCTTCGTTGCCTTGTAATGCTGCATTAAGATTTGTTACATACGTGTTGTGGTGTCTAGTGTGATGAATATTCATAGTTTCCTTATCAATGTGTGGTTCAAGAGCATCTTCTGCATAAGGTAATTGTGGTAATTCAAAAGCCATGGAAAATTCCTCCTATGTATTCATATTATTTTTTGGCTAAAGTCAATCAAAAAATCCAACGATTTTTCGAATTTTCTTAAGCTTTGCAGCTTAAGAGTACCAAACTTTGTCAAGCGTTTCAAATAAAATGCTTAGGCTAACATATTTACAATCCCCATTTCAACGATATTTATTCATAACTAATTATATTTCGAAAAAGTGTCATGAATTTCTTTCCCTTATTCTGTTAAGCTGTAATATATAGGGAGTGATAATGATGGAAAGCAATATGGTTTCTATATATAATTTAATGCTTCAGTTTTTCCAAAAAAAAGAACCGATTCAAAAGATTAAATCTGGTTCTGTCCTTTTTCAAGAAAAAGATTCAGTAGAGTATGTTTACTTATTACTTAAAGGAAGTATTGCACTTGGCAGAGTCCATTTAAAAGGAAAAGAATTTATTTTAAAAGTATTGAATAACCAAGAGTTAATTGTTGAGTATCAGCTGTTTAAAGCAAATCCCCATTATCAATTTTATGCGAAAACATTAACTGATTGTGAAATGTTGCTCGTCAAAAGGGAGCATTTTGAAGAATTTGTCTTAACAGACCCAGAAGCAATGAATGCGCTCGTTTATTGGTTAAGCACAGGCTATCTTAAAGCACAGATGAAATGCCAGGATTTAATTATGAATGGAAAAAAAGGAGGTCTTTATTCCATTTTGATCCGCTTGTGCAATTCATATGGAGTGAAGACAGATGATGGCATACTGATTGATCTTCCTCTAACACATCAGGAACTAGCTAACTTAACTTTTGGAACACGAGAGGTCATTCAACGTTCTTTGAAGGAGCTACGGGAAAAGGATATCATTTCATATGATAATCAAAAGATCACTGTTAAAAAAATAAGCTGCTTAAAGCAAGAAGTAGATTGCCAAAATTGTTCCTTCGAAATTTGCGGTTTAAATTAAAAAAGCCACCTCGGTGGCTTTTTTAATTTAAAACAACAAAAAGAAAGTATCCGATCATGATTGCTTGAATGATGGTCTTTGTCACGACACTGCTTATAAAGCCTATTACAGAACCAAATCCAATTTTTATGCTATCCATAAAGTTTCTTTTATTGAAGATTAACTCTGCTCCTATTGCACCAATAAATGGCCCAATTAAAATACCCAACACCGGGATAATAAATGGTCCAACAATAAGACCAATCGTACTTCCCCAAATACCTGCTTTGGAGCCCCCATATTTCTTAATGCCAATCATATTTGCGATATAATCAGCCACAAACAATAAAATGACAAACAATCCTTGAATTACCCAGAATAACCAATGAAAGGGTTCGAAACTAAAAAGCACACCATACAATAGGAAACCGGCTAATAAAAATATGACACTTGGAATGATGGGGTATACCAATCCTACAAAAGCTACAATAAATAAAATGGCTACCAAAGCCCAATACACTATTTCCATCTTTTCAGTCCTTTCTTTGATTAATCATACGAATGAGAATCATAATGGTTTCATTAGTCATTCTTGTATATAAAGCCTACAAAAGATACAATAGAATGGAATCTGTATAAAGGTGGTCACTATGAATATTTTTAAACAATTTTATAAAAGTATCTACTCCCCAAAAGATATTGCCTTATTTCGTTTCCAAGGAATCGGCAAAACTATTCTTTATGTGTTCTTTCTAACATTGATTTCTGTTCTACCTGCTGTTATTTATTTTAGTACAGCATTAACCACTGGAATAGATACTGCTGAGAAGATTCTGACGAATGAATCGCCTGATTTTTCAATAAAGAATGGAAAACTATCAGCAAAAACCGATGTACCTGTCATAATTAATCGTGAGGACTTCACGATTATTATTGATCCAACTGGCACTATGACTGAAACCGATGTGGAGAACGAAGGAAATGCTTTTGCCTTGCTAAAAGATGAATTCGTCCTTACTGCAGCAGGACGGACAGATACATCACCTTATTCCATGTTTGAAGGTTTAACTAAGGATGAAATGCTTAAATTTATCGATACAATTGCTGGAGTAAAGGGTGTTATAATACCTGTGGTTTCGCTGTTTATATACCTCTTCTCTAGTGCAGCCAGTTTTATTGAAGTGTCCGTTTTAGCATTAATAGGTCTAGTATTAAAGAACCTATTAGGTAGAAAGCTAAATTATCGTCAATTATGGCGAATGGCTGCATACAGTGAAACACTGCCAACGCTATTTTTTACAATTATGGCAGCAATTAAAACCACTGTACCTAACAGTGCGTTGATCAATTGGTTTGTTGTCATCATCGTTCTATACTTAGCTATTAATGAAATCCCAAGACCTAAAACTGTTAACAAAAATGCGCCATAAATAGGTGCATTTTTTATTTATTATGTTCTTTTTCTAATTGGACAAGCATAGGTATGTACAAACTTTCTATCCTGGAGGCTTGTCCGATGAAGAAACTTTTCGGTTTGTTATTATCTATTTTAATTATATATGTTATTTACTTTGATTTAACTGTTGGCACGTTACCCTCTTCAGCCTCTCAGCATGTTGACGCAAAGGTGGAGAACATCACTAAAGAAAACAACAATAAACTTAAAACAGATATTCCAGCATTTGAAGCAAAAGTAAAACCGGGAGATACAGTGATTTCTATCGTTGAAAATGAGTTAGATAAATCTCTTCCCGTTTCAATAACCGAGCTTATTGAAGATTTTAAGAAGCTCAATCCTGGAAAGTCTCCTGAAAAAATTCAGATTGGCTCCACTTACGTTTTTCCTGATTACTCAAAAAAATGAGGATAATCGCTTCTTCTTGTCAAAAATAGTGGTAGACTGATAAAATAAAGTCGAATTGATTTTAGAACCCTTATTCGAATTCCAATTTAAAGGAGCGAATTCCACGTGAGTGAAATTATACATCGCACAAAAACCCGGCCAGTTAAAGTTGGTAACTTAACAATAGGCGGGAATAATGAATTAATTATTCAAAGTATGACCACAACTAAGACTCATGATGTTGAAGCAACAGTTGCTGAGATTAAACGTCTTGAGGATGCAGGTTGTCAAATTGTTCGAGTAGCCTGCCCAGACGAACGAGCAGCTAATGCTATATCAGAAATCAAAAAACGAATTAATATTCCCCTTGTCGTAGATATTCATTTTGATTATAAATTAGCTCTTAAAGCTATCGAAGGCGGAGCAGATAAAATCAGAATTAATCCCGGTAACATCGGTAAGCGCGAAAAAGTAGAGGCTGTTGTTAAAGCAGCAAAAGAACGTGGAATTCCTATTCGCATTGGGGTAAACGCAGGTTCTCTTGAAAAGAAGATCCTTGAAAAATACGGATACCCAACTGCAGATGGAATGGTCGAAAGTGCCCTTCATCATATTAAAATTCTTGAGGATTTAGATTTCCACGACATCATTGTTTCCATGAAAGCATCAGATGTTAATCTGGCGATTGAAGCTTATGAAAAAGCTGCACGGGCATTTGACTATCCATTACATTTAGGGATTACAGAATCCGGAACACTATTTTCTGGAACAGTGAAGAGTGCGGCAGGGTTAGGCGCGATTATTAGTAAAGGAATCGGTAACACCCTTCGTATTTCTTTAAGTGCAGACCCGGTTGAAGAAGTGAAAGTAGCAAGAGAACTATTAAAAGTTTTCGGACTTTCTTCTAATGCAGCCACATTAATTTCATGTCCAACTTGTGGTCGAATCGAAATTGACCTAATCAGTATTGCAAATGAAGTCGAAGAATATATCCAAAATATTAAAGCACCAATTAAGGTTTCCGTTTTAGGTTGTGCTGTGAATGGTCCTGGTGAAGCTCGAGAAGCTGATATCGGAATTGCAGGTGCTCGCGGTGAAGGTCTGCTTTTTAGAAAAGGTGAAATCGTTCGTAAAGTTCCAGAGGTCCAAATGGTTGAAGAATTGAAAAAAGAAATCGATCAAGTTGCGGAAGAATATTTCCGTAAAAAAGCTGAGGAAGAAAAGATAAATCAATAAGATTAAACAGTTTGAAACCCGGTAGACACTTCTACCGGGTTTCTTTTTGCTCCTAGGCTGCGTTCATGTTAAAAGAACGGAAGAATAAACATACCAAGAATGATCGAGATGGCACCAATACCTATTGCCCAGGCACCAAGCCCCTCAGCACCTCTTCTTCTAGCAACAAACCCTAACACAATACCGGCAGCACCAAAAAGAATTGGCATAACAAACAGGGACAAAATAGAAAGGGCAATTGCAAGGGTACCTATTCCGGTCCCTCCCTCTGCTCTCTCCCTATCCCCTGTACGCACATCTCTTCGAACGACTGGTACTGGGGCTGCTATTTCGGCAGCTGTTTCTTCCCTGTATCCATGAGAATGGATTGGAACGGATGCTCCAATTTCAGGAACAGGATCGTCTTTTTTCAATGAGTAGCGAGTTTTTATAGGCTCGGAAACTTCAGATGCTACTTCTTCCCTAAATTCTGATGGAGAATTGGGGATATCTTCGCCTATAATTGAACTTCGAAGGGCTTCCTGAACTCTTGTGTCTCTTTCATCTGCCATCCTAATCCCTCACTTTCAGTAATAGGAGCATTTATTATTGTTTGCTTCCTTCAAATTTTTAATATGTTAAAGTTTAACTGCATTAGTTAATTATTTCATTTACCGAAAAATTTACTTATAAATAAATACTTTATTGTTAAGCTGTCTTTGGTAAAATAAAGATAGTCTATTGCAATTTGAAGGTGAGCCTAATGAGAAGAAGATTTGGAATTGACATTGATGGAACGGTAACTTGCCCTAAATCCATACTACCTTTTATCAATCAAGCTTTTGGAATGGAAATTATGTATGAAGACGTGAATCAATATGACTTGACGCCATTTGTTAATGTATCGGAGAAAGAATTTGCACAATGGTTTGCCAAGAATGAACCACTAATCTATAAAGAGTCTCCGCTTGCAACAGGTGCAAAAAAAGTCCTTAACAAGTGGAAAAATAAACATGAACTGTTCTTTATTAGTGCTAGGGGCTCCCATTTACTTGAAGTCACTGAGAATTGGTTTTTTGATCAAGGATTAACCTTTGACCATATTGAATTAATTGGTTCCCACGATAAAGTGGCAACAGTAAAAAAGCATAAAGTGGAAATCTTTTTCGAGGATAAACATGATAATGCGATAATGATTCAAGAAGAATGTAAGATTCCAGTTATTTTATTTGATACCCCCTACAATCAAGACCCAATTCCAAATGGTGTTATACGGGTAAATAACTGGATAGAGGCAAATGATTGGGTTAACCAATGGTTAAAACTCCAAGGAACCAAACCTCAAATGACCAACTCCTATTTATAGGATAATAAAAACAGCTTGTGCTCCCACAAGCTGTTTTTTTCTTTAATTTAAACATTCCGGACAGCGGCCATATATTTCAAATTTATGCCCTGAGACGTCGTAGCCTTTCAAATTTTCACTTAGACCATTCATAGGGCAGGTTTCAATTTTCTTGGTTTTGCCACAGTCTAAACAGATAAAATGGTGATGATGGTGGCTGCTTGAACAGGTGAAACGGAAATGCTTTTCCCCAGATAACTCTGTCATCTCTAAAATCCCCATATTAACAAATAAGGATAAGTTGCGATAAATCGTATCAAAGCTTAGACCTGGATAATCATCCTTTAACTGATCTAGGACATCCTTAGCGGTTAAATACTTATCGCTATCAGCAAACAATTGAAGCATATCTTCTCTTTTTCCTGTTTGCTTAAATCCATTTTCCTTTAGGTATTGGATTGCTTCGTTAACATTCACTTAGCACCACCTCCTAATGCACCAGTTAATTTTTTGTAAAAAATAGAACATACAAGAATAAGAACAGCAAGCATAACAATTGTCCCACCGGGAGCCAAATCTAAATAGTAAGCAATAAAAAGGCCGCCCAATACTGCTAATTCACCAAAAAGAACAGATAAGAAAATGGTTTGTTTAAATCCCTTTGCGATTCGAATACTGGCTGCAACTGGTAACGTCATTAAAGAGGATACCAGTAGAATTCCAACAATTCTCATAGATGCCGCAATAACCAAAGCAACCATAACAATAAAGATGAAATGGATACTTTTAGCAGCAATACCAGATGCTTTTGCATGCTCTTCATCAAATGAGAGCAAGAATAACTCTTTATACAAGAAAATAATAACCAAAATAACCAAAATACTTATGATAAAAATAACCCATAGATCTGTACGACTAACAGCAGAAACACTCCCAAACAAATAACTGAACAAGTCTGTATTGAATCCATTTGCAAGCGAAATAAAGATAACGCCAAGTCCAATCCCGCTTGATAAAATAATAGGAATGGCCAGCTCCTGATAGTGTTTATAGACCCCTCTTAGTTTTTCAATAAATAATGATCCGCCTACTGAAAAAACCATACCTAAATATAAAGGATTTAATCCGGCCATTATGGCAAATTTCTTTTCAATAAGAAGGCTGGCTGCAATACCCGCAAGCGTTACATGACTAAGTGCGTCAGCAATTAAAGATAATCTTCTCACAACGATAAAAACACCGAGCAATGGAGCCAGTATCCCGATCATTAATCCGGTTAAGAAGGCATTTTGTAAAAATTCATAATGAAAAATTCCTTGAATCATTTTCTGGCGCCTCCGTGTTCATGGTGATGGGCGAGTAAATGAACGCCATGTCCATAAAATTCTGACATTCCTTCCCCTCTCAACTCTTCAAATTCTTTTGTTTCACCATGAAAATGTAAATGTTTATTTAAGCAAGCAACATGTGTGACCTTATCAGAAATAGTGCCAATATCGTGTGTAACCAACAGCAAGGTAATCGCACGGTTTTTGTTTAAATCGCCGAGCATTTGATAGAATGAATTAACATTTTCCGCATCCACTCCTACCGTTGGTTCGTCAAGAATCAGCAGTTTGGGTTCACTGACTAGTGCTCGGGCAATAAACACTCTTTGCTGCTGACCACCAGAGAGTTCTCCAATATTTCTGTTACTGAATTTTCTCATGCCTACTGCTTCTAATGCCTCATATACCTTCAGCGAATGTTCCTTTTTAAAAAACGTAAACAAACCGAGCTTTTTTGTTAACCCGCTTGCCACTACTTCAAATACTGTAGCAGGGAAACCTGTATTAAAGGAATTAGCCTTTTGTGACACATAACCGATTTTCTGCCAATCTTTAAATTTAGAGATTTCCTGACCAAATATAGTGATCTCGCCTTTTTGGGGTTTTAATAACCCTAATATCAATTTTAACAATGTTGATTTTCCTGACCCATTTGGCCCCACAATAGCTAAAAAAGAACCGTCAGGAACAGACATGTTTATATCTTCTAAGACCGTATCCTTCTCATATCGATAAAATAAATGTTGAATATCAATTATTGATTGCATGTTATGCACACTCACTTTTTAATTATAAGAATCATTCCGATTTAACTTAGTGTAGTATACAACACGGTATTGCGATTGTAAAGCATACAGCAACAGGGCTGGTGCAATCCACTTTCTCAATCATTTGTCACACTCCCGTTTGTTTTTCATACATTAACATGGAGGAGTGATGAGGGTGAAAATATTTGAAAACATCATTAATCATAAGATCAACACGATTACTGCTGAAGAGTTAGTCAAATATGCCAATCAATTTAATATTAAAGTAAACCAGCAACAGGCTAGGAAGATTGCAGAATACTTACGTGGTAAAAACATAAACATTTTTGATGATACACAACGAAGTAAATTAGTAAAAGAAATTGCAAAAGCAGCCGGTCCGGAAACAGCGCGCGAAGTCAATAAATTATTAATGCAGTTTACCAAACAATAAGAAAAGGTTCATTGAAAAAAGCTGTGCTCACTGGCACAGCTTTTCCTTATGATTGCATGATTACATCTAAAAGATTTTCATTAAATGTCTGATTGCGTAGCATCTCGATTTCATGTTTATATGGTGCTTTTTTATTGTTCTTATCTTCTCCAACAAAAGGGGTTTCAAGAATCTTAGGAACATCCATCAATTGGGGATGGTGAACGATATAATTGAGAGCCTTAAAGCCAATATGACCAAAGCCGATATTTTCATGGCGGTCCTTCCTCATACCAACTGCATTTTTACTATCATTGATATGAAGAACCTTTAGTTTATCTAGACCCACAATTTTATCAAATTCATTTAAGACACCATCAAAGTCATCCACGATGTTATAGCCGGCATCATGCGTATGGCATGTATCGAAACAGACGGATAATTTATCACTATAATTAACCCCATCCATAATCATGGCAATTTCTTCAAAAGATTTACCACATTCAGATCCTTTTCCTGCCATGGTCTCTAAAGCAATTTGAAGTTGTTCCTTACCAGTCAAAACCTCATTTAATCCTTCAATAATCTTCTTAATTCCTGCCTCTGTGCCTGCACTCACATGGGCACCAGGATGAAGGACAATTTGCTTTGCACCGAGCGCTTCTGTTCTTTCTATTTCACTGCGGAGGAACCTTACACCTAACTCAAATGTGTCTGGATTTGTGGTATTCCCAATATTAATGATATAAGGAGCATGGACAATAATTTCCGAGATTCCATTCTCCTCCATATGCTTCCTGCCTTCTTCAATGTTCAGGTCTTCAATTTTCTTTCTTCTTGTATTTTGAGGAGCACCTGTATAGATCATAAACGTATTTGCCCCATAAGATACTGCTTCTTTACTAGCAGCAAGCAGCATATCCTTTCCGCTCATTGACACGTGTGACCCGATCTTCAACATCTCTTTCCTCTCCATTCAATTTCTTATTTCTTTTTCTGTTCCAATCTTCGCTGACGCTTTTTTATTTTATCCATTTCCCATTGCATTTTCTTTTTATAGCCTGGCTTTACCTTTTGTGGCTTCTTCACTAGGGTTTTAGCTGTTTTAGCTGCTTCATCTTCTTTTCTAACTCTTGTCTTTCTCTTATTTCGTTCATCTATTTCAACAAAACCATCTTTTTTAAGATCCACATGTTTAAAATGAATACCCATTTTTTCTAACTTATTTAACGCATCTTCATCGGAATTTTCATAAATGGTAAGGGCAATCCCTGTATTACCTGCTCTCGCTGTTCTCCCTACCCTATGGATATAAAAATCCAAATCTGTTGGAAGTTCATAGTTTATAACATGGCTGACACCTTCAATATCGATACCCCTTGAGGCGAGGTCAGTTGCCACGATATACTGGAACTCCAATTCTTGAATTTGCTTCATCATTTTTTTACGTTCCCGTGGGTTTAAGTCCCCATGAACACGGCCAACCTTTAGCCCTTTTTCATTTAAGAAATAGGCTACCTCTTCAGCCATTTTTTTAGTATTCGTAAAAACAATCGCTAAATAGGGATTGTAAGCAAGCAATGCATCATGAACAAGCTGCTTCTTACTGCGGTGTCTTGATGGTACAATATAATGCTCTAAGTTTTCAGCAGCCTTATTTTTTGCATCAATGTGGACCGTTTTTGGATTCTCCATATACTTCTTTAAAAAAGGTTTTAATTTTTCAGGAATAGTTGCTGAAAAGACGAGCATTTGCAGTTTCTCAGGCATTTTTGCCGCCACTTGGTCCACATCTTCAATAAATCCCATATCAAGCATCATATCCGCTTCATCAACAACAAGGATTTCTGATGTATGGACAAAAAGTGCTTGTTCCACCATTAAATCTTTGATTCGTCCTGGAGTACCTACAACAATGTGCGGCTGTACCTTTAATTTCTCTATGGTACGCTGCTTATCAGTTCCACCAATATAGCATCTTGTCATGATTTGACTATCTGGACTGCATTTTTCTGTTACTTTTAAAATTTGTTGATAAATTTGTGAGGCTAATTCTCTTGTCGGTGCAGTAATAACTGCTTGTACCTCTTGACGCTTTGGATCAATTTTTTCAAGAATAGGTAATACATATGCAAATGTTTTACCTGTTCCTGTTTGGGATTGGCCGATGGCGCTTTCTCCCTTTAGGACTATTGGAATCATCCGTTCTTGAATTTCAGTCGGATCAAAAAAACCAAAATTATTCAGTGAATCTATAATAAAAGGCTGAAACTTAAAACGATCAAATTTATTTACTTTCATATAAGGGCTCCTTATTCTAAAAATATCCAATGGTTATATGGGTATAATGTAGTTTTCTTCATCAGCATGTGCCTACACTTTTTATTCCATCATGTTATTATATTAAAGTTTCTCTTAAATCACCAGCTAACTATCTATATATTTCTTATCTTTTACATTTTATCCTGTTTTTAAAATGAAATTTAGTTTATCACTTGTGTAGAATACCTAAACCAATTTAGGATAAATGCATATTTTAAAGCATGAGGGAACGAAAGGAGGTCATGGTATGCAACCAAGACCAAGATTACCTATGCAGGGCGGAATGGGCCCAGGTATGTTTGGAGGCAGAAATCCAATGATGGGACCTGGGAACAATCCTTTTGCTGGAAGAAACCCAATGATGGGACCAGGTGTTAATCCCTTCGGAGGTGGAAGCCCAATGATGAGGCAGTCTGCCAATCCATTTGGGGGAAGAAATCCAATGATGGGTTCAATGGGAAGACAGATGAACGGCGGCGGCGGGCTGCTCTCAAAAATTCTCGGTAGAGGAAATCAAGCAGGTGGTGCAGGCGGACTTTTGGGCGCTCAAGGAGCCGGCAGGGCCGCATCAGGTGGAGCTGGTGGATTACTCCAATCCTTAAGTAACCCAGGTGGATTATCCAATATGCTTAATAATACTCAACAGGTATTAAGAACAGCACAATCCATAGGCCCAATGATTCAACAATACGGACCTATGGTCAAGAATCTCCCAGCCATGTGGAAGCTGTATAAAGGATTTAAAAATGCATCAAAGAGTACGGAAGAAACAACGAATGAGAAAAGTAATCAATCAGTAGCCGTTATGGATGAAGAATCTTCGAATAACGAGCAAACTGAAAATCGTCGTACAGGGAAACAATCTAGTCAAAAAAAGCAACAAAAGCCTTCTAAAAGTACCGGACAACAGCCAAGAGGAAATTCCATTCCAAAAATGTACATCTAACCTAAGAATGCTGGAAACAGCATTCTTTTTATTTTATCTATATATAAAAGGAAGGATATGTTAAAGAAATGTTGATTGGAGCGGAAGGCGTGAAGACTCCTGTGGGAGTACGGTTCAGGGGAGACCCCGCAGGCGCAAGCGCCGAGGAGGCTCGCCGAAACGCCCACGAACCGCTTGCGCCGGGAGCGGAAATCAACAGACAAGTTAAACAGAGTCAAAAGGAAAAATGTATCTTTGTATTCTATCTATTAGTTTTATATAATAAATACATAGTCTATTAAACAATGTCTTTTAGGAGGACTTCATATATGCAAATCATTAAGATATCTCCACGCGGATACTGTTATGGCGTGGTCGACGCTATGGTCATCGCCAGAAACGCCGCATTAGATAAATCTTTGCCACGTCCGATCTACATTTTAGGGATGATTGTTCATAATAAACATGTAACAGATGCTTTCGAGGAAGAAGGAATCATCACACTAGATGGAAAAAACAGAAAAGATATTCTTGATAAGGTAGAAACAGGGACAGTTATTTTTACTGCCCACGGGATTTCTCCAGAAGTACGTGAACTTGCTAAAAAGAAAGGCCTTGTAACCATTGATGCCACATGTCCTGACGTGACAAGAACACATGACCTCATTGAAGAAAAGACCAAACAAGGTTATCACGTCATTTACATCGGGAAAAAAGGGCATCCAGAACCAGAAGGAGCTGTAGGTGTTGCGCCTGACATGGTTCATCTGGTGGAAACCCCAAGTGATGTTGAAACATTAACCATTGATTGTGAGAAGCTACTCGTAACGAACCAAACCACTATGAGTCAATGGGATGTTTCAGATACGATGAAAATGGTTCAACAAAAATATCCTCATGTTGAGGTTTATAATGAAATTTGCCATGCAACCCAAATACGCCAAGAGGCAGTTGCCGGTCAGGCAACTGAAGCTGACGTTACTATTGTTGTAGGAGATCCAAAAAGTAATAATTCTAATCGCCTTGCACAGGTTTCAGAAGAAATCGCTGGTACAAAAGCGTATCGTATTGCCGATATTACTGAATTAGAAATTGATTGGATTAAAGATGCTAAGACGGTGGCTGTTACATCCGGAGCCTCCACACCTACTCCTATTACAAAGGAAGTCATTACGTTCTTAGAACAATTTGATCCGAATAATGAAACCACTTGGGAACGGAGAAAAACAGTTCAATTAAGTAGAATATTACCCAAGGTCAAAAAGACCGAAAACGAATAATATGAAAAGAACCGCGTCTAACTTTAGACCGGTTCTTTTTATATGTTTATATGAATTGAAAAGGATCTGTATTTACTTCAGAAGGGAATACCTCTACTTCGTATCCTTTTTCACTAAATATTTTTTGCAAGGCTGCTGTCAATCCTTTTTTCATGACCTTTTCAACATTATGTCCAGGGTCAATCATATTAAGGCCTTGCATCATGGCATCATGTGCTGTGTGATAATAAATATCTCCAGTTACATATACATCGGCGCCTTTGAATTTGGCATTCATGAAATATTTATTTCCATCGCCCCCCAAAACAGCAACCTTTCTAACCTTAGAAGCTAGATCGCCAACTACTCTTACTTGTTCTACATCAAGTGCTGTCTTTACTTTTTCAGCAAACTCTCCAAGAGTCATTTCACTAACTTTTCCTATCCTACCCAGACCAAGCACTTCCCCTTTATTTTCAGTCGGATATACATCGTAAGCGACCTCTTCATAAGGATGTGCTTTAATCATCGCAGTAATAGCTTTTTTAAGAAGCGGTTCTGGAACAATGGTCTCAATTCGAATCTCATCTACCTCTTCTAACTGACCAGGTTGACCCACAAAGGGATTTGTATTCTCACCAGGCAGAAACCGCCCGGTACCACTTGTCGAGAAGGTACAATGACTGTAATTCCCTATAAAACCTGCTCCGGCTTTGCCGAGTACGTTTCTAATTTCTTCTGCATGGCTTACTGGAACAAAAACTACTAATTTTTTTAGCTTTGTATCAAAAGTAGGGACAAGTACTTCTGGTTCCTGTAATTCTAATGCAGCTGCCAAGAGGTCGTTTACTCCTCCCTTTGCAACGTCCAGATTGGTGTGTGCAGCATATACTGCAATATCATGTTTTAAAAGTTTTTCAACCATTCTTCCTTGAATTGTATCCGTTAGTACATTTTTTAGTGGACGAAAAATAATTGGATGATGTGCAATGATGAGTTGTACGTTTTTTTCTATGGCTTCATCTATAACATTCTCTAGCACATCAAGAGCGATCATGACTCGTTCAACTTTTTTGTTTAGCCGTCCAATTTGCAAGCCGATTTTATCACCCTCCATCGCTAAAGATTTCGGTGAAAACTGTTCAAAAAGCTGAATAATCTCATGCCCGTTAGGATTCTTCATTTTTCAAAGCCTCCTCGACTAAATTTATTTTATTTACTATCTCTTGCTTTTTTTCAATGGTTTCGGCAGTTTCTCCTGCACTCTCTAACTGTTCAACAATCCTCTGCCAATTTCTTAATTCCATTGTCCATTTTTTTTGGAAGGCTTCTTCTTGTTTTCTGCTAAGAAATGGCCCTAACAATAAGCCGCTTTCAATTTTTTCATTATAGGGTTTATACGGATCGCCCTTTTCACCTACGAGGACTTCATAAATCTTCCCATCTTCTTCTATGATTTCTTCTGAAACAAGCTCCCAGTTATTTTCTAAAAACCATTTTCGAATAGAAACGGCACTAATATTCGGTTGCAATACTAAGCGCGTGACTGAATCCAGCTTTTTTTTTCCATTTTCTAAAATACTCGTAATTAAGGAGCCGCCCATCCCGGCAATGGTGATACAGTCAACTTCCCCAGGTTGAATTACTTCCAACCCATCACCCATTCGCACCGAAATAATGGTAGTTAATCCTTCTGATTGTACATTTCTTTCAGCAGATTGGTATGGTCCCATAGCAACTTCCCCTGCAATAGCAAAAGAGATTCCTGTGTTCTTTGCTAAATAACAAGGTAAATACGCATGATCCGAACCAATATCTGCCATTCTAGATCCAGCTGGAACATATTTAGCTACTGTTTCAAGTCGCATTGATAATTTATCTGTATTCAAAATACCACCACTTTACTAATTATAATAACTTTTTTAAATCGCTTTTCTCATTATAAAAAAAAGTCCTTCACTTATGCAAAGGACTTCTTTTAAAACGTTAAATTATTTGATAGTTTTTAACCAATCTGCCATTGCTCCCGCTTTATCTGGTGTAACTAGACCAGCAGGCATGTTACCTTTACCCTTTGTTACGATCTCCACTAATTGTTCCTTAGAATACTTGCTCCCAACACCTTTTAACGTAGGACCAACTACCCCTTGATACTGATCGCCGTGACAAGCAACACATGTTTGCTTATAAATGTCTTCCGGATTAGATGCAGCTACTTCCGTTTTCTCGCTGCCATTTCCTTCACCCTTCTCACTAGCTACTTCTTTCATATCTCCAAGGCCTTTGAAAGACATGACAAATACAAGTACGATTCCAAAAACCATGATAAGAATAAAAGGAATTACTGGATTACGTTTCATGAAATTAACCTCCCTTATGTACGAACATCTGTTAATAAATAAATAGTCTACAAACAATTACTATTTTACTTGAAAATGAACAGAAGGAAAAGCCCTAAACTTATTTTATCACTATAATCTTTGTAAAAATTAAAAAAGAGGTAAATTAACAAAAATAATTAATTTACCTCCCTTAGCTTTCCCTTATTTATTTTTAACAACCAATTAATCGTGAAATAACCATTCGTTGAACTTCGGATGTCCCTTCACCAATTTCAAGCAGTTTTGCATCACGCATCATTCTTTCCACATGATACTCTTTCATATAACCGTATCCACCATGTATCTGAACAGCCTGGTTCGTTACTTCCATACAGATTTCAGATGCATATAGTTTACACATAGCAGCTTCCTTTGAGAACGCTCTGCCTTGATCTTTTAACCAGGCAGCTTTATATACCATATTTCGTGCCAATTCAATTTTCATAGCCATATCGGCTAGTTTGAATTGTATAGCTTGGAAGGAGGAAATGGATTTTCCAAATTGC
The DNA here is from genome assembly GCF_050477885.1 of Neobacillus rhizosphaerae. Classification (GTDB taxonomy): domain Bacteria; phylum Bacillota; class Bacilli; order Bacillales; family Cytobacillaceae; genus Neobacillus; species Neobacillus rhizosphaerae_A. The sequence continues at coordinate 24,357 of NZ_JBCNAC010000086.1, read as the reverse complement.
TTCCGTTCCTTTGCATAGGTGAGTGCTTTCTCATATGCACCCTGAGCAATCCCCACTGCCATAGCACCAATCCCAATTCGTCCCCCATCAAGCGTAATCAAAAACTGTCTAAATCCCTCTCCACGCTTACCTAAAAGGTTTTCTGAAGAAACTCTTACATCCTCTAATACAAGCTCAGTGGTATTCGAAGAATTCAAACCCATCTTTTCATAATTATCAATAATCGAAAAGCCTTCAGAATCAGTAGGAACAATAATAGCACTTATTTCTTTCTTTCCGTTATTTTCACCAGTTATAGCCGTTAAGGCTAAATGCTTTGCGAAGCTTGCGTTGGTAATGAAACACTTATTCCCATTTATTATGAATTCACCATTCGTTTCTCTAGCAGTAGTTCTTGTCCCGCCCGCATCTGAACCAGCATTGGGTTCCGTTAAACCAAATGCACCAAATGATTCCCCAGTACAAATAGGAGTTAAATATTTTTGCTTTTGTTCTTCAGTCCCAAACAAATAAAGTGGAGCGCCACCTAATGAAATATGAGCAGAATAGGTAATCCCTGTCGAAGCGCACGCTCTACTTAATTCTTCAGTTACAATGGCAAAGCTGACAGTATCTGCCCCGGCACCACCGTATTCTTCAGGGAAAGGAAGTCCCATAATCCCCATTTCAGCAAGCTTTTTAAAAATCTCTATTGGGAATTGTTTGGTTTTATCTCTTTCAATAGCACCAGGTGCTACCTCTTCATCTGCAAATTGGCGAATGGTCCTTTTAATCATATCTTGTTCAGCTGTTAAGTCAAAATTCATTTTTATCCCCCTTGAAACAACTTTGTATGCGCTTACTTTATTTATTATAAAAGAAAGAACCAAAATTTCACAACATTTAAAAATTTTATAAAATAATTAATTATTCAAATATAATAAAAATAATAGCACTACAAAGTTTCTAAAGAAGAATTTACACTTTTTACAAAGAGAATAAGTTACAAAAACAAGATTATTCCTTTTTCACGAAAATAAAATTCAAAAAAACCAACGAATAAATCAATGTGCCTATTTGCAAAATGAGAGACAATTCAGTAAAATAAACTCAAATACAGTAAGTGCTTTCAATATAAATTTTTGTGAAAAAGCAAAAAAAGGTTTACTCCATTAAAGAGTAAACCATTAAGTAAATAAATCTATTCTAAGAAATCTTTCAACCGTTTGCTTCGGCTTGGATGACGTAATTTCCGCAATGCTTTCGCTTCAATTTGACGAATTCGTTCGCGGGTTACTCCAAAGACTTTCCCTACTTCTTCTAGTGTACGAGTCCGGCCATCATCCAATCCAAAACGTAGGCGAAGGACATTTTCTTCCCTGTCTGTCAAGGTATCGAGAACATCTTCTAATTGCTCTTTTAATAATTCATAAGCAGCATGTTCAGAAGGAGACGTTGCATCCTGGTCTTCTATGAAATCACCAAGATGAGAATCATCTTCTTCACCAATTGGTGTTTCCAATGAAACAGGCTCTTGAGCAATCTTTAGAATTTCCCTTACTTTATCCGGGGTTAAATCCATATCTTCACCAATTTCTTCTGGTGTTGGTTCACGTCCAAGATCCTGTAATAATTGACGTTGAACACGGATTAGTTTGTTAATTGTTTCAACCATATGAACAGGAATACGAATAGTTCTCGCTTGGTCCGCAATTGCCCTTGTAATGGCTTGGCGAATCCACCATGTTGCATAGGTACTAAACTTAAAGCCTTTGCGATAATCAAATTTTTCAACTGCTTTAATTAGACCCATATTTCCTTCTTGAATCAGGTCTAAAAATAGCATTCCACGACCCACATAGCGCTTTGCTATACTTACGACCAGACGTAGGTTCGCTTCAGCCAAACGACGCTTCGCTTCCTCGTCACCTTCTTCAATACGGTTGGCGAGTTTAATCTCTTCTTCACCAGAAAGTAAGTCAACGCGTCCAATCTCTTTTAAATACATACGAACTGGGTCATTAATCTTAACACCTGGAGGAACGCTAAGATCATTTAAATCAAATTCGTCATCCTCTTTTGATAATTGTTTACTGTTTGGAGCTTCCTCACTATCGCCGACTAATTCGATTCCTTGATCACCCAGGAATTCATAAAACTCATCCATTTGATCAGATTCTAAATCAAAATTAGCCATCTTTTCGGCAATGTCATCATAGGCAAGGACACCAACTTTTTTTCCTAATTCAGTTAACTGATCTTTTACTTGTTCAAAGGTCAGTTCATTCTCGGCCTCTTTTGAACGGGCTGATTTTTCAGCAGCCATATGTCCTCCTCCTTCCAGAATCAAAGACACTAAAATGGAATCTATAACGATTTACGCAATTGAATAATTTCAATACCAATTGCAGCAGCTCTACTAAATTCACCCTGTCGCTCTGCTTCTTTTTGTTCCACTTCTTTTTCTTTTATCTTTAGCATTTTTTGATAATTCAACACCTGTTTGATATAATCAGTTAATTCTTGATCACTTAATTCATCATTAATGGACATCATTTCAATATTTGCAACCATTCTTCTAAGATTTTCATCTTGAATATAGGTTAAAAACGCACTAGAGTCAGGTTCTATGTGATCTTCGTAAAATCCTAACAGATATGTTATTATTGCCTGATGTTCATCAATATTAAACGTGTTTTGTTGTAATAAATCCTGAACCTTGTATGCAACATCACGATTTTTTAGCATATGTGCAATTAAACGCCTCTCAGCAGTATAATGTGCAGGCTTTAACTCGTTGACTTGCTTAACAATTTTCAATGGTGGTTTATTACTTGATTCAGTCTTTCCATTGGATTTTCTTTTTTCTTCGAAGAAGATTTGCTTTTGCTGCTGTTTTAAAGCATCCAATGATAGAGAAAATTCCCCAGCAAGTTGACGTAAGTAATGATCTCTTTCAACAGCCTTATTCAATTTGCTGATTTCTTTAATTATTTGTTCGATATAAGCAAGCCGATCTCCTTCAATTTGAAGATTTTTTCCTCTTCTAAAGTAAAGAAATTTAAAACCCATCCAGGTTAAGCTTGCACCAATTACTTCATTGCGAAATTTTTCAGAGCCATTTTTTTTTATATATTCATCAGGATCCATTCCATCTGGCATCATAGCCACCTTGATTTGGAAACCCGCATCATTTAAGTGACTACCTGCTCGATAGGCAGCTTCAATCCCAGGCTTATCAGAATCATAGCAAATAGTTATGGATTGAACGCTTTGACGTAATAGGGCTATATGTTCATCTGTTAAAGATGTCCCCATTGTGGCAATACCATTCTCTACACCAGATCGATCTGCTGCAATACAATCGGCAAATCCTTCAAACAAAACAGCATGTTGCAACTTTTTTATACTTGATTTAGCTAAATGATAATTATATAGAATTTTACTTTTATTAAAGATTGCGGTTTCGGGACTATTTAAATATTTGGGCTCATCGGCACCAAGTGATCTCCCTGAAAATGCAATCGTATTACCATTACGGTCGGAAATTGGAAACATGATTCGATCTCTAAATCGATCAAAATATGTCCCGTCTCTTTCCCGCCGGATAATAAGTCCGGCTTTTTCCATCCATTCAGACGAAAAATCCCTTTTAGATAGGAACTTATAAACAAAATCCCATGAATTTAATGAATACCCAATTTGAAACTTATCAATTGATTCCCTTGAAAAACCTCTATCTAATAAATACTCTAATGCGTGCTGACCTTCTTTTGTATTTACAAGTAAGTGGTGGTAAAATTTCCTTAATAACTCATGGGCATCGAGCATGGCCTGAAACTCTTTGGAAACCTTCTTCTCTCCAGAAACCGAAGACATCTTAATATCGAGATCAATATTAACTCTCGCTGCTAGTTTAATGGCTGCTTCTTGGAAAGACATCCCTTCTAGTTCCATTAAGAAAGAAAAAACATTTCCACCTGCACCACAGCCAAAACAATGATAAATTTGTTTATCAGGCGATACTGAAAATGAAGGGGTGCTTTCGCCATGGAATGGACACAATCCGAAGTAATTTCGCCCCTGCTTTTTCAGTTGAACATAATCGCTGATTATTTCGACAATATCAACAGCTTGACGAACTTGATCAATCTTTTCTTCGGCAATACGGTCTGCCATGTAAACATCTCCATTTGTACTTACAGGTATTCGGCAGGCAATCTTTAAATTCCTGCAAATTTCGACAAATTTTTTATTAATTCTGCCGTGAAACTTTGTACTACATTCTCCTTAAATAACACTCCCTTTGGAGATAAAACTGAAATACCCTTCAAAAGTAAGGATGATGCAAGTCCAAAATCCTGTGTTATGATAACGTCCCTTTTGCCGCATGGTTCAAAATGAACAAATCAGCAGCTTCCTTTCCATATCAACATATTTCCGGTGTTTGCATATGTAGAATAGTTCGTGACAGGGTGATCGTAGGAAGCAACACATAACTTCGACGGAAAAATCGGAAGCTATTTCGACAATTTCCTCTATAACCAGGCATGAATCTGCATCCACAAAACTAGTGGAATGATTTTTGCATAAGTATTAATTCTACATCACTCCGCATATTCCTTCTTAAAGTGATAACTTTTACAAAAAAGGATTTATGTCGAATTTTTTTTAGGGGGTTGCCTTGACATCTAACAATAAATAGTTTATTCGTTCACATGCAACTCTAAACCTAAAAAGAAATATTTTTATCACAATTTTTTATTATAGTACAATCATTATCATTTTACCATAACTATTTTGTATTAATTTTTGAGTTTTTTTCATAAAAAAGCACATAATCAATTGATTATGCGCTTACGGTCTACCTTTTTGAATATAATTTAAAATAACATTTGCTGTTTCTTCTACAGCTTTATTGGTCACATCAATCACAGGGCAGTTAATTTTTGCTACTAATTTTTCAAAAAAGGTTAATTCCTCTTTTATCCGTTCTATATTCGCATAGCTTGCCTGGTCATTTAATCCCAGAGATCGTAATCGTTCCCGTCTAATATTATTTAACTTTTCAGGGCTAATCTTTAAACCAAAGCACTTTTCGATAGGAACCTTGAAAAGTTCTTCTGGTGGATCAACCTCAGGTACAAGTGGAACATTTGCAACTTTTAAGCGTTTATGGGCCAAATACTGAGATAGCGGAGTTTTTGATGTTCTAGATACACCGATTAATACAATGTCAGCCTTTAAAATCCCTCTTGGGTCACGCCCATCATCATACTTAACCGCGAATTCAATCGCCTCAATTTTTTTAAAATAATCCTCGTCCAACTTTCTGACAAGTCCAGGCTCACATAATGGAGTTTTTCCGCTATAAATTTGAATTTGATCCATGATCGGTCCAATTAAATCAACAGCAATGATTCCTTCTTTTTCCGCACTTTCCTTCATATATGTACGCATGTCCGGTTTAACTAGTGTAAAGGCAATCATTCCTTTATCAAGAGAAACAAGTGATAGGACTTCATCGATATGTTCCTTGTCTTCCACATAAGGAAATCTTTTTAATGTCATACCTGAACCATTAAATTGAGTTATTGCAGCTTTGGTCACTAATTCAGCTGTTTCTCCAACCGAGTCAGACACTACATAAATAATTGGTAAACTCATTCTCCCCCAACAGCTCCTCTATTCAAGTAATCTTTCGTTATTCATCTCCTAAAGCAACAAAGGCTTTGGTTATATTCGTTTTCGTTATTCTGCCAATTACTTCAAAACCCTTTTCAGATCTTTTCACTACCGGGAGAGCATCGATTTGTTTTTCAATTAATTTCTTGGCAATATCGATCAATAAGTCTTCCCGCTCACACATCGTAATATTAGGCATCCTGGTCATAATAATATTAACAGGTATACTTGTAAGTTCCTGCTTCCCAATACTTGCCCTTAGCAAGTCTTTTCTAGAAAGAACACCTACTAAAAGAGTTCTTTGGTCAACTACAAATAATGTTCCCACATCTTCAAGAAACATTGTACAGATAGCGTCGTAGACAGAAACATTCTCATTAACTACAACAGGTATGGATTGATAATCCTTCACATAGATTTTTTGAAGGTTTTCTGTTAATAATTGGGCTCCTGATTTTCCTGTATAAAAATATCCAACACGTGGTCTGGCATCAAGGAAACCAGCCATTGTTAGGATTGCAAGATCAGGTCTTAAGGTTGCTCTGGTCAAACCTAATTGATCAGCAATTTGCTCCCCTGTTATTGGCCCATTTTCCTTTACTATTTGTAGGATATGTTCCTGGCGTTTTGTCAGTTCGATTGTACTCACCACCCTTAGTATGGATTCCAAATGACCCCAATATCTATGATAACGTTATACTTTAATAGAAATATTATATACTAATTATCCTAAAGGCGGAAGTATCCTTTATGTGACGCTATTTTGCAATACAAAATAAAAGGTGTGGTTTCCCACACCTTTTGGACTTAATCTTTTTAAAATACCATTTTTTCCTGAAGGAAGCTAACAAGCTCAGCGATTGGGATTCTTGTTTGCTCCATCGTATCACGGTCTCTTACTGTTACCATTTGATCTTCTTTTGAGTCAAAATCATAGGTAATACAGAACGGTGTTCCGATTTCATCATGACGGCGGTAGCGTTTACCGATAGAACCAGCCTCGTCATAATCAACAGTAAAGTATTTAGATAATGTAGCAAAAACATCCCTTGCCTCATCAGATAACTTCTTGGATAACGGAAGAATGGCTGCCTTAAACGGTGCTAGTGCAGGATGAAAATGCATAACTGTTCTTGAAGTACCATCTTCAAGCTCTTCTTCTTCATATGCATCAATTAAAAATGCTAATGTGACACGGTCCGCACCGAGTGATGGTTCGATACAGTAAGGAATATACTTTTCATTCGTTTCAGGATCAAGGTAATGGAAATCCTCACCCGAAAATTCCATATGCTGCTTCAAATCATAATCTGTTCTTGAAGCAACACCCCAAAGCTCACCCCAGCCAAATGGAAACTTATATTCAAAATCGGTCGTTGCATTACTGTAGTGAGAAAGTTCATCTTCAGAATGGTCACGCAATCTTAAATTTTCTTTTGTAAGGCCTAAAGAACCTAACCAGCCTTCAGCAAAGTTTTTCCAATAATCAAACCATGTAAGCTCATCTCCTGGTTTACAGAAAAATTCAAGCTCCATTTGTTCGAACTCACGTGTACGGAAGGTGAAATTTCCTGGTGTAATTTCGTTCCGGAAGCTTTTTCCGATTTGAGCAATACCAAATGGTAATTTCTTTCTCATTGTACGTTGTACATTTTTAAAGTTTACAAAGATTCCTTGAGCTGTTTCAGGTCGAAGGAATATCTCATTTGTACTTGACTCAGTAACCCCTTGGAAGGTTTTAAACATAAGATTAAATTGTCTGATGCCTGTGAAATCATGACTTCCACAATCCGGACATGCTATATTATGCTCTTTGACAAGCTCTTCCATTTTCTCAAACGGCAAGCCATCAACAACCATTTCGATGCCTTTTTCATCAAGAGCATTTTCTATTAATTTATCAGCGCGGTGACGCGCTTTACAGTTTTTACAATCAATCATTGGATCATTAAAGTTCCCAATGTGTCCAGAAGCTTCCCATGTTTTTGGATTCATCAGTATACTCGCGTCCAAACCTACATTGTAAGGGGATTCTTGAACAAACTTCTTCCACCATGCCTGTTTGATATTGTTTTTGAATTCAACGCCTAATGGACCGTAATCCCATGTGTTTGCCAGTCCACCGTAAATTTCTGACCCTGGAAAAATAAATCCTCTGTGCTTTGCATGTGCAACAATTTGCTCCATCGTTACCTTACTCATTTTTATTGCTCCTTCTCTAAAAAATATTTTTCTTTTAAAAATGGGGGAGACATTTCGAGCAAATAAAAAACTCCCATCCCTATGCTTATTAGCATAGGGACGAGAGTTACCCGCGGTTCCACCCTATTTGCTGCTGTAATAGCAGCCTCCTTAAATGTGCTTTATCAACACTCAATTGCTCAGGAACGCCTTCATTAGTGCTCTATACCCTAGCTCTCACCATCCTAGGTTCGCTTTTATAGAGGGAAATCTAATTACTCTTTTCCGTCAATGCAAATATTTTATTATCCAAAATATTAACCAAAACTTCCGCTATTGTCAACATAGCTATCATAAGAGATTACGAAATTGATCCATGGAATTAAGAAATTTCTTTGTTTTCAAGTGAAGTCCCGAGTACTCTTCATAATATGCGTTAATCACATTTTTTAGTTCGGCCTTCGTTTCTACTTTAACAGATATATTTCCTAGTCTAGAAAGATCAAAATAATAAAATAGCCTTAATAATTTAACGGCAGCTGGTGATAATTTATAATGGTATGGATCTTTTTCTACACATCTGTGGCAAATAAATCCGCCTTCCCGAATGGAAAAAGAAAAATGTCCGTCTGTACTGCCGCAAACGGAACATTGATTCAAGACTGGATATAAGCCCATTACATTTAACATCTTCATTTCATAGATATTCATCAGAATATCAGGTTCATACCCCTCGTTCATGTAATTCAAAGTTTGGAATAGCAATTCAAAATGAAAAGGGTTTGGTTTTTTTTCTTCAGTACATTTATCAGTTAGCTCAACAATATAACTAGCATATGCAGTTAAGAAAATATCTTCACCAATTGACCTTAATGAAGTAGCAATCTCACCTTGTTGCAGGCTACCTAATCCAGAACCTCTTTGTACTAAAAAATAACCATGTGTAAAAAGCTGGGTAATGGAAGAGAGGCGGCTGTTTGGCTTTTTAGCTCCTCTGGCCATAACACCAATCTTCCCCCATTCCCTAGTGAATATAGTTACAATTTTATTTGTTTCACCATAATCAGTCGTTCTAATGACGATGCCTTCACACTTCTGAAGCATAAATGTCACCTTCTAAAGTAGTACGAAGACAAACTTATGAAACGGGAAAATCGATTTGTGCTAGCTCATCATTCAGATTTCCGGGTATTTCTTGGTTTTCCTTCTCAAGCTCTTTGAAGAGAAGATATGTGTCAATATTACCTGTTTGGAGGAATACTTTCCACGTAAAATCCATCATCGAAAACCCCACCTTTCAATATTTAGACTAGCTTTAATTCAATCCCAAACCTTACATTTATCATAGCCTGCCTGCGCAAAAATCATAAGACGAAAAAATTGTTAATGTTGTCCATGCATAATCTGATCTAAATCGTAATATTTTAGTTAGGGTTATTCTCAATATTCATCTTCGTTAAAGCCATAATCACGAAGTTGGGACATTTTGTTGCGCCAATCTTTTTGAACTTTTACCCATAATTCTAGGAAAACCTTAGATCCAAGAAGATTTTCAATATCTGCCCGTGCCCGCTTCCCAATTTCTTTTAACATACTTCCTTGTTTCCCAATGATAATACCTTTTTGGGAATCTCTCTCTACAATTACAGTTGCCATAACATGAATGATATCTTTACCCTCTCTACGCTCCATTTTGTCTAAAACAACAGCCAAGGAGTGGGGGATTTCCTCTCTTGTTAAGTGCAGTGCCTTTTCCCTGATAAGCTCTGTAATAATAAAGCGCTCGGGATGATCAGTTACTTGATCAGCAGGATAGTATTGTGGTCCCTCAGGTAAGAAGGATTTAATTTGGTCTAGGAGCCGTTCCACGTTATTTCCTTCAAGAGCTGAAATCGGAACAATTTCTTTAAATGGATATTTCTCTTGATAAGACTGTATAATCGGCAATAAATCATCCGGATGAATTTGATCAATTTTATTAATTACTAGAAAGATTGGAGTGTTGACTGTTTGAAACTTCTCGAGAATAAATTCTTCTCCCCTGCCAAATCCTTCCTCGGCGTTAACCATAAATAAAACTAAATCTACTTCTTTTAGTGTATTTTGTGCAACCTTCATCATAAAGTCGCCTAATTTATGTTTTGGTTTATGAATACCAGGAGTATCAATAAAAATCATTTGAGAGTCATTAAGAGTTAGCACACCTTGAATCTTGTTTCTTGTTGTTTGTGGCTTATCACTCATAATAGCAATTTTCTGACCAATAACCCGATTCAGAAAGGTTGATTTTCCTACATTTGGACGGCCAATAATTGAAATAAACCCTGATTTGTATCCGTTTCCATTCCCATTATTCTGCATGTAAATCCTCCGGAGAAAAGGCACCAGGTAATAATTCTTCGACTGTAATTTCCTGAATATCCCCTTTTAGGTTGGTTAAAACGACTTTCATGTCTCTTGGACAAAGTTCGGAAATTACTTGTCTGCACGCTCCACAAGGAGAACATGGGCGTTCTGTATCGGCAACAACGGCGAGCAATTGAAAATTCCGATCTCCTTCGGAATAGGCTTTAAATAAAGCTGTGCGTTCTGCGCAGTTGCACATGCTATATGCGGCATTTTCAATATTACAACCATGGTATACTTTTCCATCTGTTGTTAATAAGGCTGCTCCAACTCCAAATTTGGAATATGGAACATAAGCTTTATCTCTTGCTTTTTTTGCTTCTTCAATTAATTGTTCGATGTTCACTAGCTCTTCTTCCCTTCCAGCAAATTTCTGCTGTTTCTTTATTTTACCTTAAAAACGAGAGAAAATCATTACTTGTAGCGAAAAAGTAATATAAAATTTTTAAAAATTAGAATTTTCTCATAACTCAACTTGTCTAGTAATGAAAGTTGGTAATTCATTTTACCGAATTCCCTGCACCATTTCAAATCCATTTAAAATGTTTAATGAATACCTACTCGAATAGCCTAAATATGTATGGAATAAAAATTATACCTCCCACGATCACTGAAAGAACAGCATAAAGGAATACAGCCCCTGCTGCTATATCTTTTGCTTGTTTTGCGAGAGGGTGGTATTCCTTCGTTATGAGATCAACCACCCGTTCAATTGCGGTATTTATTAACTCTAAGGAGAACATACCGCCAACAGCGAAAAGGATGACTATCCATTCCATTCTTGTAATTGAAAAGTATATGGAAAAGAGAATGACCACTATCGAGCTGATCAAATGAATCCTCATATTCCTCTCTGAAAGAAGGGCGGTAAGGATCCCTGTAACAGCATATGAAAATGACCCCAGCATTGGATGTGGCTTTCTTTTACCTTGAAAGTCCATACTCGTTAAAAATTTCCTTTTGCAATGTAAACATTTCTTTTTCTTCTTCTTCAGTCATATGATCATATCCTAAGAGATGCAAAAAACCATGTACCGCTAAAAAACCTAGCTCTCTTTGAAATGAATGACCATACTCTTCCGCCTGTTCCCTTGTTTTAGAGACAGAAATGATGATATCTCCTAAAATTCGAGGCATATCAACACCCTTTAGCTCCACTTCACCTTCGCCTAGTTCTTCCATAGCAAAAGAAATAACGTCTGTTGGAGTGTCCTTATCGCGGTACTCTCGGTTTATTTCATGGATTCTTTCATTTGTAACGTATGTTACAGACACTTCACTATGTTCTTCAATATTTAGTTTTTTAGCGGCAAACGCTAATATCCTTTCCACTTCAAGCATTTGTTCTTCAGATAATTCATTCGTCTCGTCAGCACAATCAATTAGTAAAGTCATGCTTGTTTCACCTTCTTCTTCGTCATTTCTGGATATTCAATCCTTGAGTGAAATATCCCTTTAAGTGTTTCACATAACGTATGAGAGACAGTCTCAATTTCTTTTAACGTTAGATCACATTCATTTAACTGACCATCTTGAAGCCTGTCTGCAACAATTTTCTTAACAAGTGATTCAATCAATTCTGGCGTAGGCTTTGACAATGAACGAACAGCGGCCTCTACACTATCTGCAATCCCTACAACGGCGGATTCCTTTGTTTGTGCCTTCGGGCCGGGATAACGGTAATCATCTTCCTTTATAGCTGTCTCATCTTGAAGAGCCTTATGATAAAAGTATTTCAATAGGGTTGTTCCATGGTGCTGTTCAGCAATATCAACAATTTCTTTTGGCATATGATATTTTCTCAGTGTATGAGAGCCATCAGTGACATGCGCAATAATAATATTTGCACTTTTATCCGGCGGTAGACGGTCATGCGGATTTTCTAAATGCATTTGATTTTCTATGAAAAAGTTTGGTCGTTTCGTCTTACCGATATCATGATAATAACTTCCAACTCTTGCTAAAAGCCCATTCGCCCCTATCGCCTCACAGGCCGATTCAGCTAAATTGGCCACCATTACACTGTGATGATATGTACCAGGGGCGTCCATCAGTATTTTCCGGAGCAGTGGATGATTGGGATTAGAAAGTTCAATCAGCCTCATTGTTGATAATATTCCAAAACTAGCTTCAAAAAAAGGTAGGAGGCCTATGGTTAATACCGCAGAGCCAATTCCTGAAACAAGAGCTGTAATGAAGTAATATCCATATTCAACCCCAGAATACTGACCATTAGGTAGGAACATTAACGCTAAAATGGTTAATAGATTGACTAGAGCAGCAAAGGTACCTGCCTGTAAAATTTTCGAACGCTGATTTTTTTTGCTTAAAAATAAAATCCCTGCTATAGCACTAAACAAAATGTAAATGCCTTCAGAAAAGTTTAACGTTCCTGCCATTCCCTCATTAAAAAGGACGCTGCCACAAATCGCCATAATAATGGACATAAAAATCGCAAGCTTCTCGTCAATTAGGATCTTTATTAGCATGCCCCCCATTGCAGCAGGAAATATATAGCCAATCCCCGCAAAATTAAATATTTGAAGCATGCTTATTATTTTCATAATAAAGATGGAGAGGATAAAGATAATCCCAAATAACAGAAGGTAGGTCTGTCTTTTCTCAGGTAACGATTTCATTTGATAAAAGTAATAGTAAATGGCTGAAATAATAATGGTGACTAGCACAATTAATCCGATAAACGGTTTAAACGATTTTTCTGTGCTTAAAAGCCCTGCCAACTTAAGTTGACGATAGATATCTTGCGTAATTAATTCCCCTTCTTCAACAATAACCTGACCTTGTAAAATTTTTACAGGTTCTACACTTTCGACCGCTTGATTTCGCAGATCTTCTGTTGCTGTTGGGTCATAAAATTCATTTTGAATAATAGCATACCTACCAAGCTCAATCGAGGCCATTCTTAGACTTTCACTAAGTGTTGTATATTTTAACTCCTCTTCAACTCTCTTTTTTGCATTTTCTACTTCATCTGCAGAGATCCTTTTAGTCATTACATTGTTAATTGCCGTAACTGTCATATCTCTTGCAATAGATAGATCATCATTATTCGCTTGCACTAATGCAGTTAGAATTTGAGTAGAGAGATCCTTTGAAGCACTAGACGTTAATTTAGCTTTTAATCTCGTTACCTTATCCTCCGCACTTGGCTCTTCTTTTATGGGAGTATCTTCTGTTGCCTGTTCAGCCAGCTTCTTCAATTCCTCTTTCATTTCATTATTTACATCAATGGCTGATTGAAAAATGGAGGTAATTAAATCCACTCGATTTTGAGTATATTCTTTTTTTAATGTATAAACGTCTTGTACTTGGTCAAGTGCATCTTTGCGTTTATTTTCGGTGCTTTTTTTGTCCTCTACTGTCCCAGGGGAACGAATGGTTTTTTCAGCAACAGAAAATAAGCTTAATTCTAATTTTTCCGGCTTAACATTATTGTACATTGCTGAAAAAAGGACAGAGCCTAATACAAAGAAAAAAAGTAAGCGAAAAAAGGTAATATCGAGCAGCTTTCGGATACGTATAAAGTGTTGCTGTAGTTTGTCCAATTAACTCCCCCCGACCACGCAATAAAAAATTCTTTGTGATTCCACAAAAAAATACAAATTACTACTTACACGTGTGCTTTATGTAAAATGATAACAGTTTTTCTGGCAACTTTCACGTTTAATAAAAAAAAAGAGGATAAACCCATATGGTTTACCCCCTTGCTTACTTTTGATTGGCTGTCTTTTCATAGGCTTGAATAATCTTACCAACTAATGGATGGCGAACAACATCACTTTGTTCTAAAAACACAAAGGAAATACCATTTACATTTTGCAATATCTCTTCAGCGACAATTAGGCCAGATTTAGCACCTTTCGGCAAGTCAATTTGGGTTTGATCACCGGTAATTACCATTTTGGAACCAAAACCTAGCCTAGTCAAAAACATCTTCATTTGTGCATGAGTTGTATTTTGTGCCTCATCCAAAATAACAAATGCATCATCCAATGTACGGCCCCTCATGTATGCTAATGGAGCTATTTCTATGGTTCCCCGTTCAATTAATCTTTGGGTATGTTCCACGCCTAATATATCATTAAGCGCATCGTACAAGGGTCTCAAATAAGGGTCGACCTTTTCCTTTAAGTCACCAGGCAGGAAGCCAAGACTTTCCCCTGCCTCGACAGCAGGACGGGTTAAGATGATTTTATTGACGTTACCATTTCGTAGCGCGTTGACAGCCATAACTACGGCTAAATAGGTTTTCCCTGTTCCTGCCGGTCCAATCCCAAAAACAAGATCATTTTTTTTAATAGCCTGTACATATTGTCTTTGTCCAAGCGTTTTAATTCTAATGGTTTTCCCTTTAACGTTTTTCCCAATTTCTTCTTCATATAAATTAACGAAGTAATCAAGTGTTCCCTTGTTTGCCATTTGAATAGCGTATAAAACATCTCTTTGGCTGATGTTAATACCCTTACGAATAACGAAGATTAATCTGTCAATAATTTCTCCTGCCATCGTGACCTTTTCTTCATCACCTGACAAGCTTACAGATTCTCCTCTAGTAATAATGGATACACCGAGCTCTTGTTCAATGGTTTTTAAGTTTTGGTCCGAATTACCGAGAAGCGTGATGGCCTCTGCCGGGGTTTCTAGCTGAACATTAATGGTTATTAATTTTTCTGTCATTCAGGAGTCTCCTTGGAAATTGGTTGTCCTACCGCAATGTTTTCAATTATCTTAAAATGGATATCTAGTATAACTTTACCATTTTCATTTACCTTGTGTAAAATTTTTTCATCTTTTATAATAGCATCTTCATCTAAGTGACTTTTTATTTCTTTTTTTGCCATTTCTAACGCAATTTCCTCAGCCTGTTTAACCGTATAGGTTCGAGTAATTTCCTCGCGTTCACGCAACGTTGTGTTTACGTAAGAAATCGGTAATTCCCATTTTAAAAAATGGATTTTATGAGTATTCTCCTCTGTTTCATATTCACTAAACTCTGGCTTACCAAAACCCCAAATAGGTACTTTCATATTCCAAAGCAAAAGGGAGTGCTTTTGTTTTTCCTTCCCATTATATACCTTGAAGTTGCTAACTAGTGGTAATTCAACGTGGCTCTTATACCAGGTCTCACCCCAAACCTCTCCTTTTGCTGCCACCAATTCTGGACTCTCTTCTTGTCCAAACGAACCAGAAACGAGTAGTTGTCCAGCTTCAACATGATCATGAATGTCTACAACCTTTTGGCCTTCTTCAACAAACATTTTTACAATTATAGCCTTCTTTTTAGCAATTAAATTCTGAGGTGATAGGATCTCCGGTTTTTTGGGCTCATTTTTTTCTACTACTTGAAGATGATAGGTTGTCCCTTTTAGTTCCACACCGACCCATGTTAGCGCACCAATATTATTCGTTAATTTTCTTTGTATCCCTTCCACATTATCTACAAAAAATTGGACCTTGCCTATTTTCACCCCCATCTTGTCCAATTCTTTGCGAATTTGATACTCCGTTGCAGGTTTTGCCCCCTTAATCTCAATTCCCCAAATGACATTTGACAGAAGAAATATAAGGAGTAAAAAAGTAGCTGCTCCAATTAAAAAGCCGCTATTCTTTAACAATCTCCGTAATAGGAACGGCGCACCATTTCTCTGTAAAAAGGAGATCGTACATTCACTTTTCCTGGCATATTTTCTGATTCGGAGTGCATCCTGAAGTCTCATCTTAAATGTTATGGTCTCAGTACCATGGCGTTTTACATTCCAAATATGTAGACCATTTCTTATTAACACATTTATAAACCGCTCGAGCCCCTTTCCTGAAACTCTAACGGTAACCCTGCCATAAAAAAATTCTATCCACTGGTTCTTCATTTTGTACCTCCTGGGTTATCTGTTATATAAATCACCTGATCAATTTTTCCTTGGAGTAAAATCTCTTCAGTTAAGATCGTTTTAATAACAAAAGATTTACCCTTTATTAATAATTGACCTTGTTTTAACAACAATCGGAGTTCTTTATCAGAAAATGCCAGAAGGCCGCGATGGTTTTCTATATATATATGAATTTGTCCTATCATCGTAATTCGCGGCAAATCCATCATGACATCTTGAGGAAGATCCATTTTATTAGCCATCCAGTTTCGAACCCGCCCGGCCCATTTTTTTGCCATAAAAAAAGAACCCCCTTTCATCTCATATTTATGAAAAGAAAGGGGGTTCTAGCACATTTTTTTCTATTTAGATTATATGTTGCTTTAAACTAATCCATTTATCTTCTTTTTGATAAATAAGGTCTTTTTGCACGTGGTTCACCAAGAATTTCCGACCAAATGATTCCATTAACAAACGTATTAACATCTGGATTTTCTAGAGCAACAGGTTTAGTTATTTCCTGATGTTTAATTTTCGTTGCAGGTTCTATTACTCGTTCAGCCTGTTGCCGAGTTGCTGCCATTCTAGTACGACTAGCTTCTGACTCTTGCCTCACTTGAACATATTCATTTTCAAGATTTTTCAATAAATTTTTCGGCACTTCCATATGAGTATTCGTTTCAACGGAGAAGGTTTCTCTTGGTTTTTCTTTGGTAAATTCATCAAAAAGCGTTCGAATATCTTTCATGTTTCCTACTGAAAAAGGCTTATTTCCTGCCTTTCCTTGGGTACCTTTTGTTTTACCAAAGATTGTTGAGATCACGCCGACAATTATCAAGAATAGTATCGTTTCCAAATCCTACCCTCCTTTTTTAATTGGGCTTTGTTAAAATGGCTGTTGATTTCCGCTCCAGGCGCTTCGCTTTCCGTGGGCGTTTCGGCGAGCCTCCTCGGCGCTTGCGCCTGCGGGGTCTCCCCTGAACCATACTCCCACAGGACATTGAATAAGCTTCATTGAATCTACACCGCACGAAGGAAATGCGATAGCATTTTCGAGGATCTTCGTGCCTTCCGCTCCAATCAACAGGGTGTAAAAATCAACACTTATCTTTAACACAGCCTTTTTTATAAAAATTGCATAAAAAAAATGGATCTCCTTATGAGACCCATCAATAAAAAGTAATGGCAACAAAAAAAACGATGAAAAGGAGTAAAGCAAAGAAGATACCGTAGGCTAAAAAAATTGGATTTTTAATATAGGCATGCTTTTGAACATGTTTTTCAATTTGAGTGTCCAGATTCCCTTCAACCACTTTCTGCTGTCTACCCAACACCAACGTATAAATTGCCGAAACGGCAAGAATGGCAATAATTAGAACTCCAAGAATATTGATAAAACCCATAAACAAAACCCCTTTTTTAATGAAGTGTTCCGTATTAACCGGCTGTAGTACCCTCTTCATTAAAATGCCACTAGAGGAATCTTTCTATTCAACTGTGTGTTTAAAGAAGTTGAACGTGTTCAAATAAATATTGGTACGAGATATCAATAAATAGATATTCATTCCCGTTTATTGGAAAGGAAAAAGTCCGAATAGTTTCACCTGTTTCAATGTCACAATATAAATCAGACAGAATACCTTTTTGATCATGACGCATTTTTATTATGTTTTCTAAAAAATAGGGACGCCAACTCCAGTTTTTATTCAAATATTCAGATTGGCTAATCCAGCCATTTTTATTTTTAAAAATATTTGCTGACTTTTGAAACCCATCTTCGTCACAGATATACATCCTAAATGCCACTTGATCCATTTCTTTTATCAAAACCTGAAAAAGTTCTTCATAACTTGCTTTTCTGTTTTTTATCACTAACTCTTGAACCTTTGCTTGAAAGTTTTCTGCAGTAGTAAAAACAGCCTCTAACTTTTTCTTTTCATAGGAGATAAAATCATGAAATTTTTCTTTTAACCGATGCTTTAATAAGTCCCGTTCAATGAACTCAGGAGATGGTGGGTGTAAGTAATATCCCTGATAATAGTGACCACCATTTTTCCAAGCAAATTGCAGCTGATAACTCATTTCAATATTCTCAAACAAAAGAGTAGCTCCTATTTTCCTTGCAAAAAGTGACAAGGAGAACAAGACATCATTATAGTTCATACCTGTTGACGTCGATTTGAGCGGATGTAAATTAATCTTTAATATATCTGGATTAAGCTGACCTAGACGTTCAAAATAATGACTTTCACTGTCAACACTAGCTATGGCAACTTTAATACCATATGTCCGGTAATACTGCAGAAGATGGTCAAATTGATCCACATCCCCATTGTAATGACGATCAGAGATTTCCAAAACTATTCGCTGAAGATTTAACCCTCTTTTCTCAAAAGCTAAAAGCTCCTGTAAAAATGGCTCACCATGTTTATACATTAATAAATCGGCATTCCGATTTAAAAACAAACGGATATCAGGATCAAGTTCCAGTATTTTTTCAAGCGCCTTCTTAACAATTAATAAATCCACTTCGTATTTATATTCATCAGGTATCTCTTCGTCTTGAAAAAATGGACCCAAGCTTATTATATTGCCCTCAGATTGGTATCTTCCTAAAACCTCATAGGCTATAACCCGCTGTTCATCGGCACTAAAAATCGGCTGAAAATAAGGAAAGCAATTTTCAACATCCGATAGGATATCCAAAGCATCCATCTAAGTACCTCCAAAAAATATTTTTCATTATACCATACGCGTACGTGCCGTTTCTCGTTCTTTTCCAAAAGGATACCATTATAGCAACATAGATACAATCACATCCTACATACAAGCCCTTTAAAAATGATTTTAGAATTCAGCGTTTATAGGGCAGATGGTGATACCAAAAGATCAACGCTTTAAATTAGCGTTAAAGGAGGAATATTTTTGAAGAAGCTTTGCTTGGTAGCCTTACTCCTTCCAATGTTTGGTTGCAGCCATTTTAATGCGTATACAAATTCTAGCTCTAACATAGAAAAAACAGAGTCTAGAGTTCCGATAAGTAAAAATTCCGAAAACAAAACACAGACGGTTCCTATAAGCAATAAATCAACTACCATAACCAACGTTAAAGAACAATTAATAAATGTAAAAAACAAGCCAATAAATAGTAATTCTGTTAGTGCTCCACCTAAAAAAAATTCTACTATGCTTAATGTCGTTTTAATAAAGCAAAACCCTGAGTTGCGTTATGGGTGTGAAGTTACAAGTTTAGCGATGGTTTTGAATTATGCAGGCGTGAAAACCAATAAAATGGATCTTTACCGCTCCATAAAGAAAGATCCAGATCCTATTATTCGATCAACTAAAGGAGACATACTGCGCTGGGGAAATCCTGCTGATGGATTTGTTGGGGATATGACTGGTCGACGAGCAGGGTATGCCGTTTTTGACAAACCGATGATTGCATTAATTAATCAAAAACTACCGGGAAGAGCGGTTAATTTGACAAACCAGCCCTTTGAAAAAGTATTAGAGCACGTAGCCGCGGGTTTTCCAGTTGTAGTCTGGACGACTGGAGATTACCGACTCCCTGATCGGTGGGAAGGCTGGTACCATGGAAAACAATACATCAAGACACCACTTGATTTACATGCAGTAGTGTTAGTTGGTTTTGATGCCAATAACGTGTATTTAAATGATCCACTATCAGGTAGAAAACAGGTTAGAGTCGGTAAAACACAGTTTATATCCTCCTGGAAGGCCCTGCAAAGTCGGGCAGTAAGTTATAAATAAATAATAAGGCAGCCAAATTGACTGCCTTTTTTTATTGTTTATTAGTATCTTTTGAACCCAATATGCATAAAAACTACCAAGTACCTTTTTCACTTGCAATATGGGGTAATATTATAGACAATTTTAAAGAACCCCTTTAAGTCCAATAACAGAAGGCTGGTAGAATAATGGCTAAAAAGCAGACGAGGAGAACATTTCTAAAACGATCATTCGGTTCATTTCTTACCGTTCTCGGAGTGAGTTCAGGGGGCTATCTTTATGCTAATCGCATTGAGCCTTCATTACTCGATATCCAAGAACAACAAATAAAACATTCGTTAATCCCTAAAGGCTTTAATGGTATAAAGATCGTCCAATTTAGTGATACCCACCTTGGATTTCAATACACTCTTTCTCAATTTAAAGGGTTAGTCGATAAAATAAATACCCTACAGCCAGATATTATAATATTTACTGGAGATTTAATGGACGAGCCAAATAAATACACGGAAATGAATAAACTTGTAGGTCTTTTAGATAAATTACACGCCCCACTTGGAAAGTATTGTATATTTGGCAATCATGATCATGGTGGCTACGGGTCAGACATTTACCGTAATATTATGGAAACCACTAATTTCAACGTCTTACTAAATGAAGCAAAAGAAATAAAACTAAAAGATGGAAGTGCTATCTTTTTATTAGGAATTGATGATGCCATGTTAGGGAGGCCCAATTTACCTCTTGCCTTAAAAGATGTTCCTAACGATTGTTTTAAAATCTTACTTTCACATGCCCCAGACCTTGCCGAAACAGCTGCACAATACCCGATTAACTGGCAAATAAGTGGCCACAGCCATGGTGGACAAGTTAAACTTCCCTTCATTGGTCCGCTTGTTATACCGCCTTATGCCAAAAATTATCCAGAGGGACTTTATACCATAGGAAAAAGCCACAAGTTAACTCTATATGTTAACAGAGGCATTGGAACTACTAGATTACCTTTTCGGTTTATGTCCAAACCAGAGCTAACCATTTTTACATTACTCTCAACAGAAGACAAATAAAAAATCCTTATCAAAAATACAAATGATAAGGATTTTCTCGTGTTTAGTTTCCAGTATTTTTTTTCAAATATTTCTTTTCAAGCTCTTCAACAGGAAGTGGTTTAGAGTAAAAATATCCTTGAATTTTATCACACTTCGCCTTTGCTAAAAATTCTACTTGTTGTTGATCCTCCACACCCTCAGCAATCACTTCCAAACCTAAACTTTGGCCTAAGTGAATAATTGACCTAATAATAGCAGCATCTTTTTGATCTACAAGAATATCCCTAATAAAGGATTGATCGATTTTTAAGCCATCAATAGGAAATTGTTTTAAATAGCTTAAGGATGAATACCCCGTTCCAAAGTCGTCAACCGAGATGGATACCCCTAGGTCCTTCATTCTTTTTAAAATAGGAATTGTTTCTTTTGTATCCTGCATGGCCCCTTCAGTAATTTCAATCCCTAGAGAAGATGCTTGTATTCCATAGGTTTGGATCATTGATTGAATGAAAGGAACTAGGTTTAGATGCAGGAATTGTTTAGGTGATATGTTTATTGCTACACGAATATTCATATATCCTAAGGAATTCCAGATATGAATTTGTTGACAAGCTTTTTCAATTACCCAATAACCTATTGGGATGATTAGCCCCGTATCTTCTGCCAATGGAATAAATACATTAGGTGAAATAAACCCAAATTCACTATCTTTCCATCGTAGCAGGGCTTCAAAACTTTTTACTTCTCCTGTGGCGATATTAATCTGTGGCTGATAAAACAAAGACAGTTCATCTTTTTCAATAGCCTTTCGCAGGTGTGTCTCTAACGTAACCACATTGGAAAAAGCAGAATTCATATCAGTACGATAAAATTGAAAATGTGCCTTTCCTCTTTCCTTCACACGATAAAGTGCCTCGTCAGCGTTTTTAATCAGCATCTCCGCATCATTTCCGTCATCGGGATATAAGCTTATACCTATGCTGGGTGAAATATAATATTCTTGGGTATTTAAATAAAAGGATTGTGAGAAAACAGAAAATACTTTTCTTACAAAAGAACTAGCTCTTTCTCGATTAGCCGCGAGCAAAAGAACAGTAAACTCGTCACCACCTTGACGGTAAATATAGCAGGTATCACTTTGGAATTGAGATAATCGATCAGCTACCTTTTTTAAAATCTCATCCCCTGCCAAATGACCGAGAGTATCATTAAGGAACTTAAACCTATCAAGATCAATTGAAATTAAAGCAAATCCTTTTAATTTATTTTCAGGTGAATGAATTTGATCATTTAATTGTTCAAGTAGGGCTCTTCGATTTAATAATCCTGTTAATTGATCGTGAAAAGCCATAAATTTTATCATTTCTATATTTTTAACTTTTTCTGATAGGTCTTTTAATATCACATATAGCCCTTTGATTTCGTTATGAATGACAATCGGAACTGTTTTAATATGGACAATAAGTAAATAGCCTTTCGAATGAATAACCTTACAATCATGTGCCTCAAGTGCTATTCCAGTACAAGAATTCTGTAAGAGCACTTTAAATTTCTCTATATCCCTTTCATTTATCATGTCGTAAATGGATCGATTGATCATCTGCTTTTCTGAGTATCCAGTTAAAAGGGAAGCAGCAGGATTGGCTTCTAGAATTTTCCCTTTCAGGTTAATTGTAAAAATTGAATCATGGTTATGTTCTATAATGGATCGATATCTCTGCTCACTTTCAATAATTTTATTTTTCTCATTTAACCATTCAGTCACATCTCTTGTGACTGCAACAATATAACTAATGTCATTGTCTTGATCCAAAACTGGAGTTAAGAGCGTTTCACCATAAATTGTTCTTCCATCATTTAATTCAAATTTGTCGTCGAAGGTTATGACTGTTTTTCTTTTTAATAATTTCTCATATTTTTGCTGAAGGGAATTTGCGAATGAAGGGGGCAGCACTTCGTGAAATGTCTTTCCAATGGATTCAACAGAAAGGTTAGCTTTTTTCATGCCAGATTCGTTGACAAATATATATCGAAATTGTGGTCCTTCTTCCACTTTCATTACAAAGACCATATCTTGAATGTGCTGAAAAATAATATCAAAAATAATTTTCTGTATTTTTCCGCCGGCTTTGCCAGAATCTAATTCATTCGTTAATAAATTATTTAAATGCTCCATTAAATCATCCTTCAGCTGAAAAAATTCTGATTTCTTACAATAATGTTTTTACATTCTAGTATTTCTATTTTACAATGATTTTAACTGAATGAAAGTAATTTATTGAAAATAATGATTATTTCGCTAAAATTTTTTTAGACCTATATATTGCTGGGTTTCTATTTTTTAAAAATAGAGGTATAATATAGTTGCTTTAACAAAATGAAAGGAGAACATACTTTGAATCACGACCAGAAATATCCCCTATCCAAACTAAATCTAACCATCGAAAACCTCGCTCAAGCAGTCTTTATTGTGAATCGCCATGCAAAAACAGCAACTAATCCCAAATTCTTGTACAAATTGAAACAGGAATCACTAAAAAAATTAATCCAAGAGGGCAAGGCAAAAAAAGTAGGACTCCACTTTTCAGAAAACCCTAGAAATAGCCAACAGCAATCCGATGTGCTCGTTGAATGTGGCAGATACACCTTCCATATTCCTCCCACTAAATCTGATTTCCATGAACTTCCCCATCTTGGTAAACTTGATGGACGTGTAAGAAATCCCAAGGCGACACTTTCACTTAGCTTTGCTAAAGCTTTATTGCAAGCCTACACAGGGATATCTGAAATAGAAAATCCAGCATCCATGTCAAAGAAAAATCAGCGACCATACCAAAAACCTATATTCAAGAAATTAGGGGAAAGATATTCTTAATAAGTAAGAACAAGGTGACCAAATACCCCTGGTCACTTTTTTAATTAATATAAGGATTCTTAAATTCGCTATAACTTCTTGATAGTTTTGTGAACAAAATCACAAATCAATAGACTCAGATTAAAAATCGCATTACAATACAGTCATAAGAAGTTATTCCAAAACATTAGTATAAACTTTAAAAGAGGTGCTTTTAATTATGAAAGGAACTGCCATTCTATTCCAGGAGCAGAACATTACATTTATTGAAGATGTTGAACATTCCTTTTACGAAGAAATAAAAGAGCAATGTGGTTGTGAACATTGCAGCTGCAAGCTTGATGAGAAGGTCATCGAATTCGGTTCTGTGTCACCTGTATTCTGGCATGAAGATGAAATAGACTGGGATTACGGTTATTAATCATACTCTTTAATTTGATATAAAATTCCCCTCCCCCTAAAAAACGGTCTGAGATCACTCAGACCGTTTTTAATTGATTGGCTATGTTAAAGCATTATGTTGATTTAACATACCTGTTGATTGGAGTGGAAGGCACGAAGA
>NZ_JBCNAC010000085.1:0-29708 GCF_050477885.1 Neobacillus rhizosphaerae | reverse complement strand
TTCAGCTTCTTCTTAGCTGGCACTGTATCTCACAACCCTAGAGACATCTTCCTTGGCTTCATCATCTTAACTGCTGGCTACAACGCTGGTAAAATCGGTTTAGACCGCTGGGTTGTACCTTACTTCAGAAAAATGAGTAACAAAACAGCCACTACTAAAAAATCAAAAGCTACAGTTTAACACATAAAAAAGACGATTCGGTATTCGAATCGTCTTTTTTATGTTGTTTTATTTCATTCGATACACTCTTGCCTCATATGGCTGTAATGTCAATTTAGTTAGTGTTTCATGTGGTGAAACCTCATAGTTATGAAGCAGCAAGTGACTATAATCAAGTGAAACTCCATCCATCTCAGCAGGCTTAGTGGAAAGATTCGTGATGACAATAATCTTTTCCTCATTTAACTTCCTTGTATAAGCAAAGATTTGAGGATCATCCTTCAAAAGCAAATCATACGTACCATAGGTAAATACTTCATTTGCTTTCTTTAAGCTAACCATCTTTTTATAAAAGTTCAAAACAGACTTTTCGTCTTTTTGTTGAGACGCAACATTGATGTCCTTAAAATTCGGATTAACTTTCAACCATGGATTCCCTGTGCTGAAACCACCATTCTCCTCACTTGACCATTGCATTGGAGTTCGCGAATTATCACGGCCTGATGCCCAAATAATGTCCATGATCTCTTCATGCGATACACCTTCGGCCCGCTTGATACGGTACATATTCTTTGCCGAAACATCATCGTAATCCTCTATGGAATCAAATTGGACATTTGTCATGCCGATTTCTTGCCCCTGATAGATAAACGGTGTACCCTGCATGAGAAAATACATAGTTCCGAACGCTGTTGCACTCTCACGCCAATATTCCTTGTCATTCCCCCAAGTAGATACTACACGCGGCTTGTCGTGGTTCTCGATGAACAAAGCGTTCCAGCCTTTATTCTCCAAGCCTTTTTGCCAACGGGACAAAACATCCTTAAGCTCCACAATATCCAGCTCTTTTTTCGCCTCCGCATCCCATAATGCTAGATGCTCGAATTGGAACACCATATTGAACTTCCCTGTTTTTTCACCGACCCAACTCTCAACATCTTCCGCGTCATCAACCGTTACTCCGTTCGCTTCACCAACAGTCATTATGTCATATTTAGCAAACGTCTCTTCCTTTAACTCCTGCAAGAACGTATGAATTCCATCCACATTCATCATTTTATCGAAGCTGGAGACATACTGAAGTCCCTCAGGATTAGGCATATCCTCTAGGCCTTCTTCTTTTTTAATGTGACTGATCGCATCAACGCGGAAACCATCGATTCCCTTATCGAGCCACCAATTCACCATTTCATACAATGCCTTCCGGACCTCTTCATTCTCCCAATTGAGGTCTGGCTGCTTTTTAGAAAAGATATGCATGAAATACTGATCGGTTTGTTCATCATATTTCCAGGCTGAACCACCAAAAATGCTTTCCCAGTTATTCGGTTCTTTCCCGCCTTTTCCATCACGCCAAATGTACCAATCGCGTTTTGGATTTTCTTTGGAAGAACGAGATTCGATAAACCAAGGATGCTCGTCACTCGTATGGTTAATCACTAAATCAAGAATGAGTTTCATTCCACGACGATGTGTTTCTTCTAGTAGGAGATTAAAATCCGCCATCGTTCCGAACTCTTCCATAATTTCCTGATAATCACTGATATCGTAACCATTATCGTCATTAGGCGATTGATACATTGGACTAACCCAGATCACATCAATCCCTAGTTCTTTTAAATAATCTAATTTAGAGATGATGCCCTTGATATCCCCAATCCCGTCTCCATTGGAATCCATGAAGCTTCGAGGATAAATCTGATAGGCAACAGCTTCTTTCCACCATAATTTATTCATGTAAAATCCTCACTGACTCTTTTTATGTTTGTCATTTCACATTCCATCCAAAGCTTATTTTTTCACCGCACACGACTTACGTTCAATTAGCTTTGTTGGAATCGTGATTCTCTTTGGCAACGTTTCAGGATTCTCGATTTTTTCTATTAAACATTCTGTGGCCAGATGACCTAATTGAAATGTGCCAATATCCACTGAAGTTAGTGGAGGCTTTGAATGTTCAGAGAGCGAGAGATTATTAAAGCCAACGATTGAAATATCTTCAGGCACTCTGATGTTTAATTTTTCTAAATGACTGATGATTTCATACGCCATTAAATCATCCTGTGTTACCAATGCTGTAGGAGGAGCATCGAGCTTCATCAAAGAACAAATGGCATCTATTCCTTGTTCATTGACTAACTCTTCATTAACAAGATAAGCCTCATTTACTGTAAGTCCAGCTTCCTTAAGAGCCAACTTATATCCATTAATCCGGTCAATAGTAACCACAAAATCTGGATTTATTCCAACGTAAGCTATATTCGTATGACCGTGTTCAATTAAGTAATTGGTTACCTGTTTGCTTATAAAAATATTGTCATTATCAACATAGGTAATTCTCTCTTCATTCACACTTGGCCGACCAACAACCGCAAAAGGAAATCCTATTTCCTCCAGGTAGTTCATGGTCCGGTCATTGACACGAGAGTATAACAGAAGGATTCCATCAACACGTCTGCCATTAACCATGGACAAGACTTCCTCGTGAATTTCTTCCTCAGTTGACCCAGTTGAAAGATAAATACCGTATTTACTTTCATGGGCATGCATACTGATTCCTCTTAAAACTTCAGGGAAGAATGGGTTTCGAAAGGCATGGTAGGCCGAATTCGGCATTATGACGCCAATGGTTTGAGTGCTTTTAGCAACCAAGCTACGCGCTTGCAAATTAGGATAGTACCCTAATTGTTCCATCACTTCTTTTACACGTCTCTTTGTTTGTTCGCTTATTCGCGGGTTATTGGCAATTACCCTTGAAACCGTCGAAGGCGCCACATTTGCTTCCCTTGCCACATCCTTAATTGTAACCACCATTACTTCCCCCTAATACCAATAAATTGCTCGTTTTTCTACTATATTATAAGGTAGAAATTATTTAACCGCGCCTTCAGAAATACCTTTGATAATTTCCCTTTGTGCAAAGAAGTACGCAATAATTACTGGAATAATGGCAATCGTTAATCCAGCAAGTGCTAAGTGCCATTGCTTTGTATACTCACCGAAGAAGAAGAACATTTTCAATGGAATAGTTTCCATTCCTTCTTGGTTAATAACAAGAGATGGAAGTAAGTAGTCATTCCAAATCCAAATGGTATTCAATATTGCAACCGTTACAGTAATTGGCTTTAACATTGGGAAAATAATGTGCCAAAAAATTTGGAAACGATTAGCCCCATCAATGGTTGCAGCTTCATCCAAGGATTTTGGGATCCCGCTCAATGTACCATGGTACAGGAAGATGGAAAGACTCGCACCAAATCCTAAATACATAAAGATAATTCCAGATCGATTAAGCAATTCTATTTTTCCGAAGATCGTCACTAATGGAATCATGACGGATTGGAACGGAATTAACATCGCAGCAACAAACAAGAAGAATATAATGGTACTCATTTTGCTTTTATTTCTTGAAAGAGCGTAGGCAGCCATAGACGAGAAAATAATGATGATGCCTACACTAACTACCGTAATAAGTAGTGAATTCATAAATGTTTTTAAGAATGTCAGTTCATTAAATGCTTCAACATAATTATCAAAAGTAAATACTTCTGGTAATTTTAATGTGTCTGAGAAAATCTCCCTCTTTGTTTTAAAGGAGTTGACAATCATTAAGTAAAAAGGAGAAAGCCATAACAGACCTAATAACACACCAAGGATTTCAAGCGGCCATTTATATTTTCTTCCCATTACATTTCTACCTCCCTTTTCTTGTTGATGTACACTTGTGTTAAGGAAATAGCAGCAACGATGATAAAGAAAATAACTGCTTTTGCCTGAGCATAAGCCATTTCACTTTCACCAAATGCCGTTTTGAAAATCTCCATTGCGACCATTTGTGTGGAATTGTACGGCCCACCGCCTGTTAAAGATAAGTTTTGATCGTAAAGCTTGAAAGTATTCGATAATGTTAAGAACAAACTAACTGTAAATGCAGGAGCAACTAATGGAAAAACGATGAAGCGTAGACGTTGAAATGTACTGGCTCCATCAATTTCAGCAGCTTCAATCAGCTCTGTTGGTACACCTTCTAAGTAAGAAATATAGATTACCATAATGTATCCGGCCATCTGCCAACTCATTAGAATAACTAAGCCCCAAAAACCAGTGTTTGTAGTAGAAAGCCATCCTTGTAAGTTTTCGATTCCAAACAATTCTCCCACACCGGAAAATACCTTAATAAAAATAAACTGCCAGATAAAGCCTAGAATCAAACCACCGATTAGGTTTGGCATGAAGAAGATTGTACGTAAGAACTTACTTGTTTTAATTTTTGATGTCACGATAAGTGCTAAGGCTAAACCAAAGAAGTTAATTAAAATAATGGAGACAACAGTAAACTTTACTGTAAACCATAATGAATCTAAGAATTCCTTGTCTTTAAAGACATTAATATAATTCTCGAAGCCTATAAAGCCGCCAACTTCAATACCATTCCAGTCTGTAAATGAATAGTAGACTCCAAAGAGCAATGGAATGATAACAACCATAGATAATGCTAATAGAACAGGGGCTAAAAATAACCAATATGATAATTCCCGCGTACGCATCATGGTAAAAAAACCTCCAATGTAATTTTTGTATTTTTTCTAAGGTAGTATTATTGAAAGAAAAGGGGCTGATTGATAAGAATAAGCCTAACTATTTAAGTTGCCCCCTTATGAACCAGCCGCTTGTCTCTCTGCTAATTTATAATGGGTCCTGCTTTTATCAAGTAGGACCCATTATTTAAGTTCATAAGAGATTATTTATTTCTTGATTTTTCCCAAGCTTCTTTTGTAGTTTTTACTACATCTTCCCACTTAGCTTCTTTGCTCAAATATTTTTGGATTTGAACACCAAGTTGATCTTGTCCCCAGCCAGTTGGGTAGCCCATGAATGTCCAGCCGATTGTCTTGCCATCTTGTGCATATTGATAAATTTCTTTTGAAAGTGGATCACTGATTTTTGATGCATCAAAGCCATCATAAGCAGGGATAAATTTGAAGTCGTTGATAACGATTTCTTTACCTTCGTCAGAAGTGTATAACCAGTCTAAGAATTTTTTAGCTTCAGCTTGTACAGCTTTGTCTTTGTTGCTGTTTACGCCCCAGTACATTGGGATACCAACAGGAATTGCATCTTCTTTATAGCCTTCAACAGGAATTGGTAATAAACCAATGCTCTTATCAGCGAAATCTTTGTCGATACCAGCGATTGAACCATATGCCCAGTTACCTTGTTGAATCATCGCTACTTTTTGAAGTGAGAATAATTCTTCAACTTGTTGAGCATAGTCAAGGCTTACAGTTGGTTGAACAGAATAGTTGTTTTGAAGATCAAGAACTTTCTTGAACGCATCACCATATTTGAAGTCAACCTTCTTAGCGCTGAATGCATTTAGAACGTTGTTATCAAATTCTGGAGCAAGGAAAGCATTAGATAAGTGTAAGCCAGTTACCCAAGTTTCTTTACCAGGAAGGGCAAATACTGCTTTTAGACCAAGGTCACCCTTCTTAGAATCTAAAGTTTTTACTGCCTTTTCAAGGTCTGCATAGCTCTTGATTGATTTTGGATCAATGCCAGCCTTTTCAAATACTGCTTTGTTATAGATGAAACCGTAACCTTCTTGGTTGTATGGTAATCCTAAAACTTTACCATCTTTAGTTACACCATCAAGTGTTCCTTTTAATGCCTTTTTTGAAGCTTCTGTATCAGAAAGGTCAGCTAATTTCTTTTGCCAATCTTCCACGTCTTGTGGTCCACCGATGTTGTAGATTGCTGGCTCTTTACCTGAAGCAAACTTAGATTTTAAAGCTGCACCGTAATCTTCTCCACCACCAACAGTTGTGATGTTGATTTTTACTCCTTTGTGCGCTGCTTCATATTTCTTCGCAGCATCTTCAAATTGCTTTTTGAATTCTACTTTGAATTGGAATACATCAAGTGTTACATTTCCGCCTTTTGACTCTTCTTTAGCTCCGCCATCTTTATCAGCGTTACCACAGCCTGTTAGAAGGAGACTTAATGAAAGAAGCCCAGCTCCAATTCCAGAAAATAATTTTTTCTTATTCATGATTTACCCCCATACTGAAAAATTTTGTAAAGCGTGTTGTTTCTGTGCAAACACATAGATGTATATATTTTGCTCTATTACGAAATTATTATTCTAGACGTTTAAATATATTAGATATCATACAAGTAATAGCTTAAAAGTGCAATCGTTTGCACTCATCTTTAAATAAAAAACTATTTTAGTATGTTGGTTTGTTTGTCTACAATAGCATTCGAAATGGAGTAAAATCTAGTTTTCCACGAAAACGTTTGCACATAATAGCAGAAAAACTGTAAAAAATCGTTATTCCTCAATAAAAAATCTACATACTTTACAGTTAATATCTACTAATACCCCCTATACTTTTTGTGTATCGTTAGCGAAAACGTTTGCACTAATCGATAGATTCATAGTAGCACTTTTAAAATGTATGCGCAATCATTTTTTATATTTTTTTTAAGGGACAGTCCCCCGCCGCTTTAAAGCAGCGAGGGACTGTCCCTTTATTTTGTTAAAACTCTTACCTCATATGGACGAAGTGTAGATGATTTTCCCGCTTCATAGTTGGAGAGAAGCATTTGGGAATTTGTTATGCTATTAACTAGCTTTTCCTCGTTAATCTCTACCTCTTCCCCACTAAAATTACATAAAACTAAAAGGCGTTCTTCCTTCCAGTTTCTTTCATAAGCAAAGATCGATGGGTGATCTTTGAGTAACAATTGAAAATCGCCCTCCACAATAATATCCATTTCCTTACGTAAAGAAATGAGCTTTTGATAAAAATAAAAAACGGATTGTGGATCTTCAAGCGTACTTTTCACATTGACTTCTTTATACCTAGGATTGACTTTAATCCACGGTGTTCCAGTTGTAAAACCTCCGTGCTCTGTTTCATCCCACTGTACAGGCGTTCTTGCATTGTCTCTTCCTTTTGCGTAGATGGACGTCATGATCTCTTCATGCGTATAGCCTAATGCTGAACGTTCCTTGTACATATTCAGAGTCTCAATATCACGGTAATCCTCTAAGGATTCAAACTTCACATTCGTCATACCGATTTCTTCCCCCTGATAAATATATGGGGTACCCTGCATGAAATGAAGACAGGCTGCTAACATTTTAGCTGACTCTACACGGTATTCCTGATCATTCCCGAATCGTGATACAATTCTTGGCTGGTCATGATTATTCCAATATAAACTGTTCCATCCTTTGTTGTGTAAACCTACTTGCCACTTAGCCAAATTTTCCTTTAAGTCCACAAGGTTTAGCGGTTTTAGATTCCACTTGCCCCCTGGCGCACTATCTAGATCCATATGCTCAAAGGTAAAAATCATGTTTACTTCATTTCGTTCATCATTGGTATATAGAATTGCATCTTCTGGTGTGGTTCCAGGCATTTCTCCTACTGTCATAATTGGATAATGCGCTAAAACTTCCCTATTCATTTCCTTCAAAAATTCATGAATTCTTGGTCCATTCATATAAAATGGACTGCCATCTCCATATAATTGACCTTCCGCCTGTACACCATCAGGTAATCCTGGCTGTTTAGAAATCATATTGATTACGTCCATTCGGAAGCCATCGATTCCTTTATCAAGCCAAAATCTCATCATGCGGTAAACTTCCTCACGTAAAGCTGGATGTTCCCAGTTAAGATCCGGCTGTTTTTTCGCAAATAAATGCAAGTAATATTCCTTGGTGGCTTCGTCATAATCCCATGCAGGACCGCTGAAGAAAGAGCCCCAATTGTTTGGTTCCTTCCCATCTTTACCCTCACGCCAGATATAATAGTCGCGGTATGGATTCTCTTTCGATTGTTTCGATTGAACAAACCATTCATGCTCATCCGAGGTGTGGTTAACAACGAGGTCCATGACTAATTTCATGTCACGTTTATGTACTTCTTCAAGCATCTGGTCAAAATCGGTCATGGTGCCGAACTCTTCCATGATTTTTTGATAATCACGGATATCATAGCCATTATCATCATTCGGTGAATCGTACACAGGGCTTAACCAGATGACATCGATGCCAAGTAATTTTAAGTAATCGAGTTTTTGAATAATCCCTTTAATATCACCGATTCCATCACCATTCGAATCCATAAAGCTTCTTGGATATATTTGATAAACAACGCTTTTCTTCCACCACTGGTCATTTGTTTTCAATTGGTATCCTCCTCACTATAAACAACCACACTATACCACAAAATGTGTTTGGGGTTAATTTTCGCATAAGAAAAACCTCACTTGAAAGATACGCAAGTGAGGTTAATTGTTATGATACTATTTTTATTAATCACGATCTGGACTATTGACCATGATACCTGCAACCTGTGTTAAACGATCATAGAAGGCTAGTCCTGCCGGATTTTGATCGAGTCCAATTTCCTGAAAGGCTTCTCTCATACACCGGAGCCAGCAGGTAGCTCTTCTTGGGGTTACTTCAAATGGTAAATGCCGCTCCCTCATGGCAGGTGGTCCAAATTCCTGGCTGTATAAAGCTGGACCTCCTAAAAATTGCGGCAGAAACATCCTCTGCTTGCGTTTGATTTCTTCCATGTCCCCTTCAAATAAAGGTCTTAATTCCGGGTCTGCATATACTCGTGGATAAAAGGCATTAACTAGCTTGTCAATGGTCTCTTGTCCACCAATTTCACTATATAAAGATTTAAAATTGTAATCCAATTCCTTCACCATCCATCCTTTATTTTTCCCTCGTTTCAGATAATTATAAAGCTTCCTTGAATGGTGTTTTGTGATTTACATCACGGAATAGGTAAAATTACATCAATTTCCAGACGGCTAGATGTCCGTTTTTGGTGCTACTAGTTCTACTTTTATACGGTCCGGGTCTTCAAAGAATACTGCATAATGTGAATCTCCCCCTGCGAACGGGTGGCGATCCTGATACAAAATAGGTATCCCTTTTTCTTTCAATTGGTCTGTCATCCGGTCTACCTGCTCTTTGGATTCTGCATGAAATGCTAGATGATTTAAACCTACCCTTGAACGGTGGTAAGGAATATCCATAAACCGCTCTTCTACTTGGACAAATACGAGATAGGTGTCCTTTTGCTTCCAACTAATACCTAAATCCCACTTTTGATATGGTTCATATCCTAATTCTTTTAAAAACCATCCCCAAAACTCTTTGGTTTTTGCTAAATTCGAAACATAGATTTCTAGATGGTGTAGGATAATAGCCCCTCCTTTTTAATTTTATTTTATCTTTCCAAGCTCGTCTAAAAATGCTGGTCGTCTATTATGCTTCTCTCTTAATTCTTTGATTAGTTTATGGGAATGGAGAGTACCAAGGGCTTTTTTATGTGTTTTAATTACCGCACATACACTTCGATAACCTCTTCTATCCGATGCTTCTTCAGAAATTCTTTGGATATAAGTGATGAATATATCATTTACATCATCAAAATAGTCCTTTATCACATATGGATAAAGATCACTTATGGAAGATGTTCGTTTCTTGCAATATAGTAATATCTTTTCCTTTAAATTTTCCACTTTTAAAATGGAAAGGTGCGTAGAAGATGGGTATTTCTCTTTTTCAAACTCTTCCAGTAACTCCTGTAAAATTGGTTCCCATTCCTCTAGTGAATATAGTCCTTTTAATTTTTCAAAATAGGTAAAATTATCTTTTAGTAAAAGTTCTTTTGCAAGTTTTCTTTGATTCTCAATATCTCCAACAATTTCATAAGCTTTATAACGGAATTCCTGCCACTTATGTACAAGGCCCCGATAGTGTTGATCAGCTATTTCACCCTGTAAGCAAAGCTGAATCACTTTTTCGCAGTTACCTTTATTGAATTCATAGGAAATCGCTTTTTCACGAAATTCACTATGATTAACATTGTCATATATAAATCTTTCTGCAGCACTTTCACCATCACATTTTTCAATAATTTGTAATTGTAATAGTTTAATTTCCTTTTTATCAAAGGAATGATTTACCTGTTGTTTTAGGGCATCTAATTGTTTTTCAAGTTTAGTTCTTAGCTCACCTTGATGACAAAAATAAGTACAGATTTTAAGGAGGTCGTACCGCCAATCACTCCAACCACTTAAATACTCTTTTAACGCTTCCTTCATGATGACTTCAAATAACTTTTTCTGCTCTTTTTCATGTAAATTATCAAGACCCCTAGTTACAGCATCATCAATTGTTTGGATCGCCCAATTTATGATAGTTCCAACCGATCCATTTGAGTCATCAGAGTAATCGAGCATTTTAACAACAGGTGATAAGACCGCGATAGAGAGTAAAATGGCACCCTCTGTATCACCGTTTTCTAACTTCTCTCGGGCTTTCTGTAGTGTTAGTTCTGCACCTTGTAAAGCTTGGTTAACATGTCGCCAATCAATAAAGCCTTTTCTTTTTGCACCATTGATATAGTCTCTAATAAGTTTTTTACTGGAAGCTATTTCGTCTTCGCTTGTTTCATACTGATATAGCAAGCGTTTTTCTATCTCTGGGTATTCCTCAGTGATATTTAGGATTAAACTGATTAATTCTTCCTTTTGTAAATTTAATAAAACAGGTTGTAAGCCAACTTTACTCGGGGCGGCAGGTGTAACTTTACTTTCCTCGTTGCTTGAAAACTCGCCATTTTTTAAAGCAAACAGACTTGCTGCCTTGTGTTTGCAATAACTACCGTTATATGGACAATCACAGTAGATATTTATTACAACATCGCCACTTAAAAACATTTCAACGTTATAGACATCTGAACCATCTATTCTTGCTTTGAAATGACTTCCATCAGTTGTTTTAAGACTAATCACTTTACCTTTATTAAAGTACTCAAGACCTCGCTTAAGAATTTTATCATCTATCCACTCTTCAAAATTTGATAGATTCATTACTCACACTCCAAGGATTAAATTATCCTTTTATTTTATCATTTTCTATTTGCGAAGATGAGGAGTTTATTTGCGGAAAATATTACAGGGTGCAAAACTGTAAAAAGTAGATCCAAACGCTAATTCATTCTCACATTTTCTCGTTATTTCATTCACAAGAAGAATCACTTTAGGATTTGTCCTTCATAACTTAGATGAAGGACATTTTTCATATTATCCTACCGATTTTTGTCCTTCATAACCCGGATGAAAGACATTTTTCATGTGATCCTACCGATTTTTGTCCTTCATAACCCGGATGAAAGACATTTTTCATGTGATCCTACCGATTTTTGTCCTTCATAACCCGGATAAACACATTTTTTATTTAGGTTTAAGTTATCAATTTTAATACACACTTCAAATCACATTTATTTCAGACATCTTCCAATTATTATTTCTGTCTTGTGAATTGTCTTGTGATTTCATATGTGCAAAGTTTGTAAAAAGCAAATAGAATACTTGCCATACCAACAAAAAAACGCACTAGAATTTAAATGTGAATTCCAATGCGTTTATATTCCCAATTTACTTGTTTGCAACTTTCAAGTAAACCCGTTACTTTTAAGTCAGCTTCTTTTTTCCGTTTTATCGGGCTACTATTTAGCAAAGATTTTCCGGATAAGCGATTTTGGTTTTTTTCTCATTTTTTCAATCATGCTTTGGAATCCATACATGATGACTGACTTTATGATAAATAAAAGCCCCATTTGATAGTGCTTCATGCTAACAAGTGAAACAATCCCCATTCTTCTTAACACAATCATTCCAGGAAAGGCGAAAAGGGTGTCAAGAATAAAGTTCAATAATAAGTACCGGAAAAAATTTCCGAATGTGAATTTTAAAATCCATAACGATCCCACAAAAAATGGGCCGAACATGAATGGAATTTCCCCATGGACACCAGGAATTAGTTTTTCATAAAACCTCCACCAAAGCCTTTTTTTAGCAAAAAAACTCTCAAAAAGCACCCAAACAAAGATAAACAAGGCACCCGGGTAAAATCTCTTTAGCGCTCGCCTTCCTAGGAGTGGCAGTGATAACCAAGGTATTAGCATCATCGCAAGTAAAAACATTTTATTTTGTTTCATAAAAATACGCCATTCCTTTTTTTCTTTTTATCATGTACGGATTTTTATTATTTATGTAAAAATTTCCTGTAATTAATTTTAAATGGAGTGGCACGAAAAAAAAGAGGCCATATTTGTTTACAAATTTAAACCTTGAACTTCACATGTAATTGACGAGTAATTTTATTTATACTAATATATTAATTTGACTGAAAATAGTGTGGTTCGAGAACCTCCCACATAAAAAAACTAAGGAGTAATTATATATGAAAGTAAAGTCAATTGTCGTCAACGGCATTGTAGCAGCCTTGTACATTGCGGTCTCTGCTATAATCCAGCCGTTTGGATTTACTCAAGTCCAGTTTCGTGTTTCTGAGATGTTCAATCATCTAGTTGTTTTTAAAAAAAATTATATCTTCGGTATTGTTCTGGGTGTATTTTTGACGAATTTATTCTTTTCACCAATGAAGGCATACGATCTTATTTTCGGTGTCGGCCAATCCGTGATTGCCTTATTAATCACCATTGCCTGTGCCAAGTATATTAAAGGTCTATGGACACGAATGATCGTGAATACACTTGTCTTCACGTTTACAATGTTTATGATTGCCCTTGAACTACAGTTGGCATTTGATCTACCATTCATGTTCACCTGGTTAACTACCGCGGTTGGTGAATTCGTGGTCATGGCTGTTGGTATGCCAGTTATGTATGTAATTAACAAACGTGTTCAATTTGATAAAATTGATTAATTCAGAAAAGAGTTACTGCAGGCGCAGTGACTCTTTTTTTGAATTAATTCATAGAATTATCATCTAATCGGTAAAAAAGAATACGGTTATGTCCATACCAAAATTCAATCGATTGATGGTTTCGCTGATCCACATACCCTAATATATCTACACCTTGCTCTGTACGTTTATAAAAGTTTAATATTTTCATTATGTAAATCCGTATGTTCCGTAAAACGGTGATGAAAGGAACGAGGCAAATGTGGCATTAACAATAAAAAAATTGAACCTATTAAAAAGATAAATACAATAATAATACATAGAATCTCTATGTACAAGTGTTTATTTTCTAAAATAATCCAATTCTAGTTACTTTTATTTGGTATTTTTTTATCAAAAGGAATAAAGTAATAATAGACGATTACAATTTGAAGGGAGAGAAAATAATGTTACAACGTCCTTTAACAAGTGAGTATCCTGAATATTATGTACCGTATGTGGACCTTGTTCCCGAAGGAGATCTATTAACGATTCTGAGTGAGGATCTAAAAAGTACCATTGTACTTTTTGAAGGAATTTCAGATGACGAGGGACATTTTCGTTATGCCCCAAATAAATGGAGTATCAAAGAAGTACTCGGACATATGACAGATACCGAGAGAATAATGAGCTATCGCCTGCTTCGTATTGGCCGCGGTGACCAAACGGCCTTAGCTGGCTTTAATGAAAATGATTTTGTAGAAGGCTCTCAAATTAACAACCAATCTATCAATGATATCCTCGAGGATTTTGTAGCAACGCGCAAAGCTACGATTACTTTAGTAAAAAACATGCCTACTGAGGCTTGGGGCAACAAAGGCAACGCCAACAATACGGAAGTGACTACCCGTGCCATCGGCTACATAATTGCAGGTCACGCCATCCATCACAAAAAGATTATTAACGAAAGATACTTAGCAGCACAAAAATAGGTACATATAGAAAAGCAGCCGGAATAATGATCCGACTGCTTTTTCTATTACTCTTATATTTACACCCACCACATTTGTGAAACAGGCTCTTCAATTAGAACAGATTTCAAATTCACAACCGCTCGTTTAAATCCTTCTTCAATCGACATAATTGGATCCTCATGTTCAATGCTGACAACATAATCGTAGCCATAGGTGCGGAGTGCACTCATCATGTCAGACCATTCTTTCAAACTATGCCCACAGCCCACCGAACGAAAGGTCCACGCACGTGAACGCACTTCCCCGTATGGCTGCATATCCGTCAACCCATACATATTTACATTTTCTTGGTCAATGTAGGTATCTTTCGCATGGAAATGATGGATCGCATTTTCTTTAGCCAAAATCTTGATTGCAGCCACAGGTTCAATCCCCTGCCACCATAAATGGCTTGGATCCAAATTGGCACCAATCGCATCGCAGGTTTCTTCGCGCAACTTTAACAATGTGTAAGGTGTATGAACTAAAAAGCCGCCATGAAGTTCGAGGCCAATTTTCACCTGATGCTCCTTCGCATACTGGCCTACTTCTTTCCAGTATGGAATCAGCTTCTCTTCCCATTGCCACTTTAACACATCTCCATATTCGTTTGGCCACGGTGTCACCGGCCAGTTAGGGTACTTGGCGCCTTCATGGTCACCTGCGGTACCAGAGAAACAGTTTACTACTGGAACACTTAACAAAGACGCGAGTTTAATTGTTTTTAAAAGTGTCTCATGAGACTGCTTCGCGAATTCTTTTTCAGGAGAAATAGGATTTCCGTGACAGCTAAAGGCACTAATGATTAATCCTCTTTCCTCTACTTTCCCGATATAATCCTTCCGCGCTTCTTCACTTTCCAATAACGCATCTAAATCGCAATGATTGTTCCCAGGGTAACAGCCGGTGCCGATTTCAACGGCATGAAGGCCTGCCTCTTTTACGGTATCGAGCATCTCCTCGAAAGATTTTTCAGCAAATAATACGGTAAATACGCCTAGTTTCATTTGGTAATCCCCTTTCTAAAAGAATGACTACTTTCATAGATTCGATCAATAATCTGAGAAACTTGAAGAGCCTCCTCTGGCTTTACAACCAATTCTTCCATTCCAAGACATGTTTGGACAAAGTTTTTTGCCTGCGGCAGTCCAGGATTCTCGTCACCTGAAATCCATGCGGCTTGGCTATTTAGCAGCATGCCATTTTTAGTAGAATAGAGCTCAAATGGGAATACACTTATGCCACCAGCCACGCCAGAGATGCTCAGATGCTCTTGGTCATCCTTGATATTTGCCGCCCACGAAGTTTCAAACAGCATCGAAGCCCCATTTTCAAACTGCACATACGCCGTGACATGATCATCAACATTAAACGTCTCATGATCAAACTCTCCCCATTGGTTCACTTGATTCGGCATTCTACTTAACGTGTTATACGTGGTGCCTGACACCATCGTTTGTTTTGGATTTCCCATTAGCCATAAAGCTAGATCGAGAAGGTGACAGCCATAGTCAATCAGACTTCCGCCCCCTTGAAGGTCTTTATTCGTAAACACACCCCAGCCCGGAACTTTACGGCGTCTTAATGCCTGAACCCTTACCACTAGTGGAGTTCCCACTTCCTGCATGGCCATTTTTGCTGCCTGAGATTCTTTCATGAAACGATAATGATAGGCGATGGCTAAAACCTTATCCGCTCGTTTAGAAGCAGCAATCATCGATTCACATTCCTCTGAACTTAGAGCCATTGGCTTTTCACAAAGAACATGAACTCCTGCTTCCATTGCAGCAATCGTAATTTCAGCATGGAATTTATTCGGCGTACAAATACAAACCGCATCTACTTCTGAAAAAAGGTCCTGATATTTCTCAAAAACATGAGGAATATGATATTTTTCAGCCGTTTCCTTTGCTCGTTCAACATTGACATCACTGAGTGCTGTTATTTCACAAACTTCACTTAATTGCAAAAACGCAGGGATATGCCGGCCCTGGGCAATGCCGCCAACACCTATGATTCCAACACGTAGTCTTTTCATAGCTCATTTACTCTGACAATCTGTTTTGTTTCATTCGACTCGAGCGCAGCCAAGATGACGTTTAATGATTTCATGCCTTCCTCACCCGGTACTGGAGGAGTTTGATTGTTCACAACCGCTTCAACAAAAAGGTCGATCACACGTGAATTTTTTTGACCGCCCTCTTCATTAGACTGAATTTTTCCAAGCTGGTAATTTACCACTTCACCAGTCGCATATTGAACAACGAGTGAATTAACTGGGTCATCCTCTAAACGAAGAATCGCTTTTTCACCGTAAATAATCGTCGAATTATCTTCTTTGCTTACATAGGCCCAGCTGGCAGCAAGCGTTCCAATGATTCCACTTTCTGTTTTTAAAATACAAACAGCATTGTCATCCACATCAGCAAAATCCTTCGCGCTTGTTTCGACAAATGACCCCACTTCAATAATCTCTTCACCGAGTAGATAACGCAGTAAATCGGTTTTGTGGACACCTAAATCGCCCATCGCCCCAACAAACGCTTTTTCTTTTTGAAAGAACCAACTTTCTTTTCCATCCACACTCCAGCCTTCTGGACCACCATGTCCAAATGCTGTTCGGAAACTATAAATTTTCCCGATTTCTCCACTTTCAATGAGTTTCCGCGCTCTTTGATGTGACGGTACAAAGCGTTGATTATGTGCAATCATTAGCTTTTTCCCACTTTCCTTCGCAGCTGCAATCATGGCCTCTGCTTCGTGTTTGGAGGTAGCCATTGGCTTTTCACAAAGTACATGTACCCCAGCATGTAATGCAGCAATAGTGATTGGCGCATGAAGATAATTTGGTGTACACACACTTACCGCGTCTACTCCGCCAGCATTCAATAATTCTTCATAGCTCGTATAAGCTTTCGCTCCAAATTTCTCCGCCACTTCTAGCGCACGCTTTTCATTGATATCACAAACCGCAACAAGTTCTACGCGTTTATCTGCTTTATATTCAGGTAAATGACGATGCTGGGCAATACTGCCGCATCCGATGACAGCTATGCGTAATTTTCCCACGATTATTTTCCCCCTTTAATCACTTCTAGTGGCTTGGCATTTCCATAAACCGGACGTTCACGTTTCACTGGCTTAGCCCAATTTACTGCATTGCTAATGACGCGCTGAATTTCTTTGTTATGATAAGTCGGATAAGTTTCATGTCCTGGGCGGAAGTAGAATACTTTTCCGTTCCCACGCTTATACGTACAACCGCTACGGAAGACTTCTCCACCTTCAAACCAGCTGGTGAAAATCAGTTCATCCGGCTGTGGAATATCAAAGTGCTCTCCGTACATTTCTTCTTTTTCTAGTTCAATATATTCCGAAATTCCTTCAGTTATAGGATGACTAGGGCTCACAACCCAGAGACGTTCCTTTTCATTGGCTTCCCGCCACTTTAAATCGCAGCTTGTTCCCATTAATGTTTTAAAAATTTTTGAAAAATGGCCAGAGTGGAGAACGATGAGCCCCATTCCATCAAGGACACGCTGCTGAACCTTTTGCACAATTTCATCCTTGACTTCACCATGTGCAAGATGCCCCCACCAAACTAACACATCTGTATTTTCCAGTACTTCAACGGTTAACCCATGCTCAGGTTCATCTAATGTAGCTGTTCTCGTGTTGAAACCTTCCGCTTCAAGAAATGCGGCAATGGTGCCGTGAATTCCATTTGGGTAAATATCTCTAACTACAGGATTTTTCTGCTCGTGTCGGTTTTCATTCCATACTGTTACGTTCAACATCTATATCGGCTCCTTTTTTCTTTTAAGTAATTCAGACTTATTTCAATACTTTCGAGAGGGGTCCTGCGGCTGAAATCCTGTTCGACAATCCACCACTCTACACCAGCTTCTACTCCTAAATTGAGTACGCTTTCAATATTCACTCCGCCTGCTCCAAGTTCAGCAAAATATTGTTCTCCATCGGTAGTCATATCTTTTAAATGGACGAGAGGCGTTCGATTTCTATAACGGTTTATCCACTCCACTGGCTTTTCACCAGCTTTCGTCAGCCAATAAACATCCAGTTCTGCCTTCACGTTTGCAGCATCCGTATCTTCAAATATGGAATCTAATGCTATTCTTCCGTCTGAAAGTCGTTCTAATTCAAAATCGTGATTATGATAGCAAAGTGTAATGCCTTTTTGACGACATTTTTCACCCGCTTGCTCTAAAAGTAGGATTAGATCATGATAATCTTGTTCTGTTCGACGTTCGGGTAGAAGGTAAGGACAGACAACATATTTGCTGCCTAGTAGTTTCTGGTCTTCAATTACTTGATCCAAATTGGTTTCTAAGTCTTCCAGCGGCACATGACTGGCAGCAGCTTTCAGACCTAATTCATCTAATACCTTTTTCACTTCTGTAGCTGTTAATCCACCGTATCCGGCAAACTCTACACCGTCAAAACCTAGTTCGGCTACCTTTTTTAACGTACCAACAAAATCCCTCGCGGATTCTTCCCTTAAGGTGTACATTTGAACTGCTATTGGTATGGTTGTTGTCACTTTCATCCCTCACTTCTGCTAGCTATTAATATTACTTATTTGATACCATCATATATGTTATTCTTAAAATTAAACATTAACAATATAATCAAAATATCTACTATTTTGCTATTTATTTTTCAAAAAAGAGGCGCCTAAAATTATGAAAATATATTTCTGCGGTTATTCGTATCATACACAAGGGTATTATTCTCAACATAAATCTGGATTCCCTGGATATCTTTTTAGACTACAAACGGAAGGGTTCTGTGAAGTTGTGGTTAAAGGTAAACGAAGGACTCTTGAAAAGGGAGATCTGTTGATTATTCAGCCAGGTGATTATTATGAGTTATTAGTAGAAGCGGGCCAAAGCAGCGCGGATTATCATTTATCCTGTAAAGGAGATTGGGTGGATGAATGGTGGGGACGTTCGGCAAAGCCTACGATCTCTAAAATTGATTTGGATGAAAAAACGGTTGCCCTTTGGCGGCATCTAATTGTGGAGGAACGCAGGCCGTCATCCGAGGAAAATAAAGAGCTTTCCGAATATCTTCTTAGAGCTCTTTGTTTATCCTTAGAACGGGCAGTCAATGAAACGGCCCCCTCCTTTAATCGGCCCTATACCGTTACACGGATGATGCGCTATATTGAAGAGCATGCAACCACATCCTTTAAAGTAGAAGATGTGGCGAAGCACGCTGGTCTTAGCGTTTCCCGCTCTGTTCATTTGTTTAAAAGCAGTGTCGGAAAAACAATGATTGAATACGCGCTTGAAGTCCGTTTATCCGCTGCACTAGAGCGAATGAAATACACAACGATGACACTTGAACAGATTGCCGAGGATTGCGGTTTCGGGTCGTACCCATATTTTCATAGAGTATTTCAAAAGAAGTTTGGCTTAGCACCCGGTGCGTATAGACGGCAAGAATAATATTTTATACCGCAACAAATGTTCTTTATTTTAAAATCTAACGATGGTCAATTATAGGAGCTATGCTTATAAATTTAAAAGGC
This sequence comes from Neobacillus rhizosphaerae, assembly GCF_050477885.1. Taxonomy (GTDB): domain Bacteria; phylum Bacillota; class Bacilli; order Bacillales; family Cytobacillaceae; genus Neobacillus; species Neobacillus rhizosphaerae_A. Next base: position 10,249 of record NZ_JBCNAC010000085.1, on the reverse strand, counting down.
TCTGCTTCCATCCATAGGATGTAGCAAAGCCTTTTTTTCATATAGTTTTGATTAGAATTCTTCGGACAAGTTTATTTCTACTCCAAAATGGTCGGATACAACCATTCGATTGACATTATTAAAGATTACCTTTGAATAGTCTACCTGAACAGGCTTATTAGTTAAAATCAAATCAATTCTTAGGTCTTGCTTGTTGTTGCTCCAACCTGAAATTTTTCCTTTGACGGTAATTCCTTCATCTTTATCATCCGTCATTTGGTACGTATCATAAAGACCATGGGTTATTAAATACTCATAACCTTCTCCCTTAAGAGAAGCAGGGTTGTTAAAATCACCCATAAGATAAAAAGTTTGATCCATATTTATATGCTGCAGCAGCTTTTCAGCTTGACCCATAAAGGGTTCCTCTTCATCGTGCCACCACCCCATATGACAGGAATAAAAGGTTCGTAACTTGTTATTATATTTAATGGTTGCCCCTACAATTCTACGCGTTTTCCAGTTAGAAGCGTAATCGATACTGTCGGAAACGAAGAATGAGTGCTCTTCAACGATCGGATGTTTCGTCAGAAGGGCAACGCCTTCTTCATATGTACCGTTTGTAATATAGTGGGATACATCCCAGACTAAAGAATAGTTAGAGATCCCCAGCTTTTCTAGCTCTTGTAACAATACATGTGCATAATTATTTTTCTTGATTTTCCCATATACATACTCCGCTTCAAGTGCTTGACTCACCTCTTGCAATGCAATGACATCATATGATTTTTCCATAATGGTTTGAGCCAAGTATTTTATCTTTTCTATTTGATTTTCCTCATGCCATGAATGGCAATTTAAAGTTAAAAGTCTCATTTATGGATTACCTCGATGTTTTTTTAAATAATAAAATATTTTATCACTACCATCTAAAATTAGAAATGAACTTGAGAAACTCTGTTTGTTTTGAATGTTCATATTTCATAATCGCGTAGGTGTTAGCTTCAGGCAAGTTGATAGACTCACAATATACTTCAATCAATCTGCCTTCTAATAACTCTCTTCTCACGGTAGAAGTTGGCAGGAAGGACACTCCTAACCCCTCAATAATAAACCTTTTCGTAATGTGCACCTGTGACACCTTCATCATTCTGATACTTGGATATTTACTTTTTACAACTCTAGAAAGAAGATCCCAATAACCTGGATGGTTGTGAGTTAATAGATAATGGGATGTTAACACCTCTTCTTCATCTAAAGGTGGTGCAGATTCTGAATCTCTCCCATCGTGAGGGGCAACCAATATGACACTATCTTTAGCTAAAAGCTTACAAATCAAACTCTGATTTGTACTGTTCAAACAAGACAACCCCAAATCTACTTCTTCCCTTAAGACAGCCTGTTCAATTTCTACAGATTCAATAATTTTGACTGAAATCTCTACTTCCGGGTACTGCTTTGTGTAGCTTTTTAATACGTAAGGTAAGATTGTATCAGCGATTAAAGGTGATATACCGAGAGTTAAAGTCCTTGTGTACCCTTGACTGAAGGTATTTAAATCCTCAAGACCCTGCTGATACACCTCCAGTAACCTCTTCGCGTTAATCAAATATCGTTTACCTTCCTCAGTCAGTTTAATTTTTTTCCCCTCTCGATGAAATAATAGAATGCCCAGCTCTTTTTCGAGCTGTTTTATATGAACCGTTACAGAAGGCTGTGAAATGTATAATAGTTCTGCCGTTCTTCTAAAATTCCCACAATCTGCTGCAGTAACAAATGTATTAAGCCACTGAAACTCCATACTCACTGCTCCTTATCAAAAATATTAATCAATCACTTTAAAATTATTCAATATTCTTAATTATGTTTATTTTATAGAATATAGTAATCAAAGGGAAGGAGTGATTGGTTAATGAACAAAGGTTTGAAAGGAATTGTTGCGGCGGATACAGCCATTAGTCATATTGATGGGGAAAATGGTCAACTCGTCTATAGAGGTTACGAAATCAGGAGTCTCACACAAAGGTGCACATTCGAAGAAACGGCCTACCTCCTTTGGTACGGGGAATTCCCCAATGCCGAACAGCTAGGAATTTTGAAAGATAGGATGAGTAATGAACGGGTTCTCCAAGAAAATATTAGGCAAATAATCGATCTGCTGCCACCTTCCATGGATATGATGAGTGTCATTCGCACGGCCATTTCAGCTGAAGGCGGAAATTCTGATTATAGCTGGAAGCCCACCCTACCACAGGCTATAAGATTGACTTCTCTTGTTCCAACGATTATCGCCTATCGGAAACGAAAGCTGGAGGGTAAGACGTCTGTTCCTCCTCGGATGGATTTAGACCATGTTGAAAATTATCTTTACATGCTTGATGGACACCTGCCACTAGCTGCACATGTGGAAGCTCTTGAGACGTATATGATATTAACTCTTGAACATGGTATGAACGCTTCTACCTTTTCAGCAAGAGTAACAGCTTCAACGGAATCTGATATCGTATCAGCCGTTACGTCTGCAATTGGCACGATGAAAGGACCGCTTCATGGCGGTGCCCCTTCAGGAGTCATTGATCTGCTAAATGAAATTGCTTCAGTAGGTGACCCTGAGGGTGTTCTTAGGGATAAGTTAACAAGAGGCGAAAAATTGATGGGATTCGGTCATAGAGTCTATAAAACGCACGATCCTCGAGCGATTTCCTTAAAGACAAAATTACTAGAGCTTGGTGGAAAAGATGAATGGCTGGATCTTGCAATGAAGGTAGAAGAAACTGCAGTGAAGTTATTGGCTGAAATCAAACCAGGTCGTTCCCTTTATACTAACGTGGAATTTTACGCTGCCGCCATCATGAAAGCCATAAACATGGAAGCAGAATTGTTCACACCTACCTTTACTGCTAGCAGAATGGTCGGCTGGACCGCTCATATCCTCGAACAAGCCAAAAACAACGCCATTTACCGTCCTCAATCAAACTATATTGGAGAAATTAAATAAAAAATGGACAGGTGTCAGGCACCTATCGATTTGCACAAAAAAACTAATCAAACGTTTGATTAGTTTTTTTAGCCTAATTTTGTTCGTGTTGCAGCTGGCTGATATCTTTTCATTGGTCCCTTTTCAAGCACTTCTTGGAGGTAGAGATTCCCTTTCGGACTTGTTTTCTTAAGCAAATCCATCAAGTATGTAATATCGTCTAGCGCCCTATGTGTTTGGTAATTAGTAATATTATGAGCTTGTAATAAAGTCAGGAGTTTACCATTAGGAAAACCGTAATTTTTCCATGGTACCCCCCTCATCGTACAATACCACTTCAGATCATTAACCTCTGGATACATGTGAAAAAGAAAGCTTCGGTCAAAGGAAGCATTATGGGCAAATACAGAATCAGCACGATGAAAATAGGTTTTTATTTTCCCATCGAGAAAGGTTTTTCCTTTTACTAAGTCGTAAGGAATTCCATGAACACGGTAGGCAGTATCGTAATTATTTCTTGCAGTTCGAGAAAGCGGTTCACGTAAGAAGGAATCCTCTTCAATAATATCGACAATTTCTCCTGAATCTGTCCGATACGAAAATAACTTCAAGGCTAATTCAATTACCTCATCCTTGGTAGGACCTAAACCTGTTGTTTCAACGTCCACAAGCAACCCAAATTTTTCTAAGCTCTGCAAAATGATCATCCTTTTTACATTCTAGTGTTCACCCTATTATAACAGAGGTTACCGGGCAGTCCTACCTCAATCCAGTAAGGAACCTTTTTCCATACCAGTGAGAAATGCTTGAATAATCGTTAACAGGCTTTCATCCAAATCTAATGAAAGTTTAAATCCACCTCTTTGCTCTAAGGAAGAAAAACCATGTAAAATACTGCGCAGTCCTCTTACTGCATGCAAGGCCCGATCTCCCTCTAAACGATAGGCACTTAATACCCTTACTGAAAGCTCCACAATTTTTGCTCCTGCCTGTTGCACCTCTACATCCTCTGGATCTGGCGCGAGTAGGGTTGCCTCATACACACCAGGATGCATCCGCGCAAAATTTACATATGCCTGGCTCATAGCTAGTACCGCTTCGGTGCCTGACACCCCAATCGCCGCATCAGCCATTTCCGCATAAAGCCGGTCAATGCCAAAAATGGCTAATTGCTTCCTAAGTCCAGGTAAACCCTCAAAGTGATTATATAAGGATGGGGGGCGGATATTTAACTTTTTAGCCAGGTTTGCAAGTGTAACCTCTTGCATTCCCTGTTGATCCGCCAGCTCCCCTGCAGCTTCTAGTATCGTTGCTATATCAAGTGCTACTTTTGGTCTTGGTGACATAAGTATCTGCTCCTTATCCGATCTTCTTCTCTAAATGTTGAATCGCCTGCTCCATGATTGTTGCAGGATTTTCTATCATTTCCCCATGCCCAACTGCAAGAAGCTTTGGTTCGTAACTCACTAATTTCTTTGCACTAGCTAATGCCGTCCGCTTACTCCAAGTACCAAAAGCCGGAAACGGAAACAATGGTTTTACATCTCCTGCCACTGCCACACCGCCTCTTGTTTGGAAGGCATCCCCCGCAATCAACGCCTTGGTCCGCAAATCTAAAAAGGATAATGATCCTGGAGTATGGCCTGGTGTTTCGATGGCTGTTAGTGAGCCAACCAAATCCCCTTCCTTCAATAGTACATTTGCTCTTGTCTTTAACTTTTTCGGAACACCACCCTTAATTGGTGTAGAGTCTTCATGCGAATCAAGCGAGCGGTCCCCATTCATTAATCGATGATCACGTGTAGAGATATAAACCGGTACTTCAGGCAGTCTTTCTTTGATTGCATCCAATGCTCCGACATGGTCTTCATGTGCATGCGTTAATATTATCTTTGTAATGGGTTTCCCAATTTTCTCAGCAGCCTGAAGAATCCCCTTTGCACAAAAGCCGAGGGCTGCATCAATTAGCGTTAAGCCTTCCTCTTCTTCCACTAAATAGCAATTGACCGGGAACACATTTGCCATAAACGTCACTTGATACAAGTATCCATTTTTAATAATCCTCATTTTTCCATCTCCTTTTAACTAATATCGTTAGTTTTATTTTAACTAACGATATTAGTTAAATCAAGTTTTTTCTTTAATCATTTATATATTTTTATTTTTTCCAAAAGATAATAATGAGATAGCAATACGAAATGAATTAATTAAGTTGACACTTAATTAAGTGTAGACTAAAATAATAACATGATTGAAAAAGTCCTTCATGCATTAGCAGAACCTAGACGTAGAGATATTTTATATCTCGTTCGTGATGGAGAGCTTACCTCCAGCGCGATTGCTTCACATTTTGACATTTCAGCTCCAGCAGTTTCTCAGCATCTCAAGGTTCTTGAACAATCTGGACTAGTTGTTGTTCGGAGAGACGGAACAAAACGGTATTACGGAATTAGAAGGGATGGGTTTGCAGAATTAAAGCAATATATTGACCGTTTTTGGGATGATAGTTTACTTCGCCTGAAGGAAGCTGCCGAAGAGGAAGAAAGGAGAATCCAAAATGAAACAGACAAACAATGACATAATAACAAAAGAAATTTTTATTGAAGCACGTCCGGAAACTTTATTTTCATTCTTTACCGATGCTGACAAAATGGTCCGTTGGATGGGAAGACATATATTGCTCGAGCCAAAAATCGGGGGTAAATACAGGATTGACGTTAATGGCAGCGATATTGCCATGGGAGAATATGTAGAAATTGTTCCTTTTGAAAAAATCGTCATGAGTTGGGGTTGGGAGAAATCAAAGGTAGTGCCTCCGGGTTCGAGCAAGGTTGAATTCCAATTGACTCCTAAGGAAAACGGAACACAATTGGTATTAACTCATTATGATTTGCCAGTCGAAGAAATCCCTTCACATAATCAAGGCTGGTCTCATTACATGCCTCGAATCAAAGATTTTGCGGAAGGCAACGATCCGGGTGTAGATCCTTGGTCCGTTTTAGCCATGCACTAATTAATAAATAAATATACTTTTTAGGGAGAGGTTAAAAAATGACTAAAACAATTCATCAAGAAGTGTTATTCAATGCAAGTCCTGGACGCATTTTTGAAGCACTTACAAACTCCAAGCAATTCGGTGAAATGACTGGAGGAGCACCAACAGAAATTATTCCCGAAGCTGGTGGTACTTTTTCCTGTTTTGGCGGCATGATTCTTGGAAGAAACATTGAACTAGTTCCTGGGGTAAGAATCGTCCAAGCCTGGCGTGTTGCTAACTGGCCGGAGGGCGTTTACTCCATCGCTAGGTTCGAATTACAGGAACAAGATTCCAATACCCTTTTGGTTTTTGACCACATCGGTTTTCCTGAAACTGAGGGAGAGCATCTTGAGGCAGGTTGGGGAGAAAATTATTGGAACCCATTAAAAAATATTTAGATTATGCAAAAAGCGTATCGATTGCTGGTTCGAAACTGGCAGTTGATACGCTTTATTATTTATTTTCATACCTATCTTAGAATTCGTTTGAAATTTGTTCAAAACTTTATTACAGATATGTGAAACACTGAACAATATACTCTTAATTCGAAGCAAATATGATATATTAGCAATGTACTTAATATATAAAACTTATTAACAAGGAGTGTTTCAAATGGTAGTAAATTGGTTAAGAGAAAACAAAGTTGCCGCTGGAATTTTGACAGTTCTTCGCTTATATATCGGTTATTCTTGGATAACAGCCGGGTTCCACAAGCTGACAGGCGGTTTTGATGCTTCAGGTTATTTAAAAGGCGCCATTGCTAATCCAGTAAAAGGTCCAGATGGCGCTTTGGTTTTCGGATGGTACGTTGACTTCTTGAAACACATTGCCCTTCCAAACGTCGATGTCTTTAATACCATTGTCCCACTTGGAGAATTCTTAATTGGCCTTGGGCTTATCCTTGGTTGCTTGACAACAGCTGCTATATTCTTTGGTCTTGTGATGAACTTTGCATTCTTCTTAGCAGGAACTGTTTCTCATATTCCAACCGACCTTTTCATCGGAGCCATTATCTTATTCTCTGGTTACAATGCAGGCCGCATCGGTCTTGACCGCTGGGTAATTCCATTTATCCGCAGAACTGTTTTCAAAGGTAATAAAACCGTTAAAGCAACGGTTTAAATGGTCGATTAACTTACAGGACCCCACAAAGGGCACGGAATAAGTGTCCTTTGTGGGGTCCTGCTATCTTCTCTTTTAAAAATCTATTACCAAATTCCCCGATTTAGCTCTAGAAACACACGTCAAAATCACACTTTGGGCATTCTGTTGTTGTTCACTAAAAAAAGAATCATAATGATCGACTCCACCTTCAACTACCTTAAGCTCACAGGTGCCGCAACGACCTACCCGACAAGAATAAGGTACTTTAATTCCCTCCGCTAGCAAAGCATCCAATAGAGACTGATTCTTTCCAACATGAATCTCAACACCACGAGTTAGTTGAACTTGAAAGGGAGATGCATTCTTAGGGCGGGGTGGGGCAAACCGTTCAAGGTGGATGCTCGACCGCGGATAACCAAATCGAGTCGCAGCTTCCGTAAAGTCTGTCATAAATGAATCCGGACCGCAGAAATAAACATGCGTTCCAATTCTATGCTCCAAAAGTGTGGTTTCCCGCAGTCGCTTCGCCTCATTCCCTTTTGAAAAATAAAAATGAGATTGAAGTGGGAAATTTGTCTGTAAAAATTCGAAAAAGGCGCAAAGCTCTTTTGATTTTGCTGCATAGTGCAGTTCAAATGAAGACCCTTTATCCTTTAGCTCCAGCATCATAGAAATAAAGGGCGTCACACCTATTCCTGCTGCATAAAACACATGGTGCTTTGCCTTAAAGCTTAATGGAAAATGGTTTCTAGGGTAACTGATTCTTAACGTTTCCCCTACTTTAACCTTCTGATGCCAATAAACTGAGCCCCCCGTGGATGATTCACTTAATCGGATGGCAATCTGATAGCTATCTCTTGTATCTGGATGATTCGTTAAAGAATAATTTCTTTCCTTTCCATCGATATATGTAGTTATATGTGAACCAGCACTAAAAGATGGTAACAATGTCTCTTCCACTGGGGCCAGTGTAAAGCGTTTCACCTGTGTGGTTTCTTGAATAATTGATTTTACATAAACTGGAATGGTTTTTTCTTTTACCATAGCAGCCCCTTCTTTCATAATTTCGCGACATACCCAAGAAAGGCATCGCGAAGTTGAGAGTAATGATCAGAAACGTCCAGTAATAACCCACAATGATCACAGGTTCGTTCTGGCTGGCCTCTTTCTAAAACAGAAATTCCATGACACCTGCAGCAAAAGACCTTTATCTGTTGTTTTCCATTGCCAATATACTTTGCTTCTTCTTCCGAAAATCCCGCATCATCTGCCAACTGTTTCAAATTTTTCAAGGTATTCCATTCTGCTGCGGCATAGAGGAAGCTTCCCATTTTCTGCATGCTGAGCCATTCTGAAGAAAGGGTAGGATTCCAATTATCTTTAACTATCTTAATCTCGTAGCTTATATTTCCATCTTTAACAACATCGATCAATGGCTGTAACAGCTTTATGCCCTCTTCATCCGCACAAAATAAATAGTGGCGCTTCCCAGGTACAATTGTTATATTCTCGCTCATAAAGCTTCCCTGCTTTCCACCTGTTCCCTTAAATACTCTAGAACAACATTCCTGAATAGGGAGAGCCCTTTATACTCAACTATATAAGAAGGCAACTCCTGAAGGATCTGATAAAACTGCTTTAGCCATTCAGGTTTCGTTGCTAATTTTTCCAAAGGAAGTAGGTGGGTATGGATGGTAAAAAGAATACCCCCTGTTCGAGGCAAACGGAATAATTTCTGAACCTCCACACGGAGATGAACCAACGCACCTGCATTTTCCTTTGTAACTTGTTTCCTCTCCTTCCCCCAAACATCAAAGGTCTCAAGTGAGGTATCAAGTCGGTTTCCAGCCATTAAGGACCAGTTTTTACGCCACCATGGATTTCCTGCTTCCAGCTTTAGTAGGAACTGAAGAATCCGTTGATCGAGACCTTCGTCTTTAAAGCCCGGGATCGGCTGATGAATCTCTTTGTAGCTCATACCTAAATCAAATGCCAAAGACCAATTGGCCGGAAAACAGAGCTGGCCAGCATCTAAATATAGATCACCATCTCGCTGCAGCATAAAGATCAGATCCTCTTGAACATGTCTTCCAATAAAGTTAAGTGGCTCACATGGCAAAGTGGATTCATCTCCCAAGATAAAGCATTGCTTTTCTTGTAAAAGGTGATTGTAGAACGTCCAGTTATCCCCTTTTTTATCTAATCTAAATTTGTCAGGATAATAGGTTCCTAGGTGCTCCATTACTAATTCAAGGATTTCCCACTGACCTTTTATCGTATGCGGCAGGGATTGAAAACAGCGTTCAGGGTGGTCCGACAGAAGCTTACGCTTATGCTTGAGTTCCTCCTGATAACTGGGGGTGATCTCAATACTATTCGGATGATTCATTGGTATTGCATTATTAGAATAGCGATAAACATCTTCTTTAAATGGATATGGAAATGAGTCCAAACTATTACTTAGCTTCATAAAACCACCCTTTTCTGAAAATTCTATATTTTAATTTTAATAAAAAGGTACCATAAAAGGGAATAGGAAAAGTGAGAGCTCAGAAACTATTAAATTAATTATTTACTTTGTTATAATTTATCAAAAAGGAGTCAAAAAATGACCAAGCTTATAAAAGAAGCTAGATTGTCCGATGCCCCCACAGTACATAGGTTGATGGTAGAAGCGTTTGAAGAATATCGTAACTTAGAAATTCCTTCAAGCGCAGTAAATGAACCCCTCTCCCTTTTACAATCCTCTTTATTATCAGGTTCAGAGCATGCCATTATTTGCTTTGTTGATGAAACACCATTAGGTTCTTTACGATATAAGGTTGAGAATGAAGCCATTTATTTTTCACGGGTTTCTGTGCCACCGCAGGCAAGAGGGAAAGGAATTGCAAAAGCAATGCTTTCCTGGTTGGAGGATTTCGCTAAAATAAGCGGAAAGTCTGAAATGAGATGCAGGGTTCGTACGTCTTTACCCAAAAATATTTCTTTGTATGAATCAGTTGGCTTTACTATATACAAAGAGGAATTAGTGACGAATCCAAATGGATCCCCTGTACAAACTGATTTGATGAAAAAGGAAATCATTTAAGTTGGCCGAAGTTGCCTTGCCTTCTGACAATGTTTCTCTGTTTCCTGCCAACTCTGTCAGAAGT
>NZ_JBCNAC010000084.1:0-776 GCF_050477885.1 Neobacillus rhizosphaerae | reverse complement strand
TTCATTATCGGTATTGCTTTATTCTTTGAAGTAGGATTAGTTTTATTAATCCCAATCGTATTTGCGATTTCTAAACAATTAAAAGTTTCTATTCTCTACCTTGGTATTCCAATGGGAGCAGCTTTATCTGTCACACACGGCTTTTTACCGCCACATCCAGGACCAACTACCATTGCAGGTGAATTTGGTGCCGATCTTGGACAAGTATTACTTTACGGTTTTATTATTGCTATTCCAACTGTCATTATCGCTGGACCTTTATTTACAAAGCTAGCTAAAAAATTGGTTCCTGCTTCATTTACAAAAACTGGTGATATTGCCTCTTTAGGTGAACTAAAAACATTTAAACTTGAAGACACACCTGGATTTGGTATCAGTGTATTTACTGCCATGCTTCCTGTAATCCTAATGTCAATCGCTACAATTTTAACTTTGCTTCAAAAAACAATGGGATTTGCTGATAATACTTTACTTGCTATTATCCGTTTTGTTGGCGGTGCATCTCCTGCCATGGTAATCTCTTTATTAGTTGCTATTTATACAATGGGATTAGCAAGAAAGATACCAATCAAAACAGTTATGGATTCTTGTACAGAAGCGATTTCACACATTGGTATGATGCTCTTAATCATTGGGGGCGGCGGTGCTTTCAAACAAGTATTAATTAATGGCCATGTAGGTGACTATGTAGCCGAATTATTTAAAGGAACTTCTATTTCACCGATTCTATTAGCATGGATCATTGCAGCCATTTTACGTATCTCATTAGGTTCTGC
>NZ_JBCNAC010000083.1:0-40983 GCF_050477885.1 Neobacillus rhizosphaerae | reverse complement strand
CGCCGGGGGACTGTCCCCTTCTCACTACTCTTCTCTGTAATCTCTTAAGTTAAAATAGCCAACATAGCTTACTGGTCTAAATTCTACTGCTTTATATACGGGGATCATCATCTGGTCAAATTGAAATAATTTATCCACATACTCATAATCCACCGAAAATCCTTGGTAGGTATTAGGAGTCAAGTCCCTGAAATATTCATTCTTCAGTTTGTATGCCGTCTCTAATTCCATTAAACTCTTACGAATTATACCGTGATACGGAGAAAGTTCAGAAGGTATCACCATCCCTTTGAGACTTCCGACAATCTCCTCCCCTTGCTTCATACTTTCCACACGATTCAATTCAATTTCTTCTTTGGGCTTTCCTGTCGCAATCGCTGTTAAAAAGGCGGTCTCTGATTGTTTTTGTTTGCTAACAAGCTTAATAATGTCATTTTGAAAATGGATTAAAGCTACCTGCTGTTGCCGAACGGTAGAAATGCTGGCTTGCTTGTTTTTTGGTACTTGGATAAAACTTTGTACCAGAAGGAAAAGGCAACCCACTGCTAGGACCAAACTGGCTGCATATGTAAACCTTTGGATGTGTTGAGATGTTCGGGAAGATTTTTTAGATTGCTTAATTATTTTCTTTTTAATGGTCTTGGAAAGCTCTAATTCCTTAAAATAGGTATCATCGAGGCATTCCTTTAATGAACGGAGCTCATCTTCCATCATCATCCCTCGTTTCTTTTCGAACCTTCTTTTGTAAAAGCTCTTTTCCCCTTTTTAATCGCGTCCGAATCGTGTTCTCATTTAGTTGTAAAAGAAGTGAGATTTCATCTACACGGTAATTTTCATAATAAAATAGAATAATCACTTCCCTGTACTTTACAGGCAAGTTAAGCACAGCTGCAGCTAATTCCTTTTTTTGCGATCTTTCTAAAACCTGATCTAATACGCTGTCCATCACTGTGGTTTGCTTAGGAGCAAAATCTAAATAAAGCAAATTCCTAAAGGACCAGCTCTTCAAATAATCCTTACAAAGGTTGATGGTTATCGAATAAACCCAAGTTTTCAAGGAGGATTCTCCTCGAAAATGATCCCAGTTCTTAAAACACTTCAAAAATGCTTCTTGCGTGAGATCCTCTGCAACTTTTTGGTCCTTAACATATGTAAACGCAAGCTTTAGGATCTTGCTTCCCATTGTTTCCACTAGTTCCTCTAGCATGGCTTCCTTATTAATGCTCGATACATCAATAGGAGCCGGCTGCTTCGGTTTATTTATTTTCATCGGGTCCCCCGTTCTATACTTTCTATCCTAATTTATTAGACGATACTTTACCGGTTTTTTATTCAATTTTTTTACGAAACCAAAATTTATAAATTTTCGAGTTTACGAGGGAACGTGGCGATTCTGTTGGTTGTCCATAAATAATTCTTTCAATCACTGAATAAAATGCCTATGACCCTAATATTATCTAATGAAAATGAAAGTAGGTATCTGCCAATGAAGCACAAAATACATCGATGTAATTGCAGAAAGGTTTGGTCGATCCAAAACAGAAAGACAAGGACCATTGCAACCTCATTACTTTTGGATGGTTCTTGGAAAGCAGAATTGAAACCTGAAAGAAAGTATAACCCCAAGGGCTTTGTTACCACGAGTAACAGTCAGGCTATTATTTTTAATCCTCCCCACGAACTTGTGGAACAATATGAAAGGATCTCCAAACTGATTTATGACAAAAAGAATGTAGATTTTAATGTCGACCACGGAGAATATTTATATTTCACTGAAGATGGTAGCTGTTATATTCTTAGAAAAATAGACTAAGAGGTACTGCTGATGACTTATCTCTTGGAGAGTGGAACGTGATTTACTGGCGGATGGACCCAAATTACTATCGGATAACTTTTGAAAACTGTCGGATAAGCATTCAATACTGTCATAAGGCTAATTTTGAAACACAAAATGAATTTAATCAAACGTTTAATTAGTTTTTTCATGCAGGTTTCTTGCCTTTCCATAAAGAATTTAGGAAGATATCATAATTTTGCAAGGTGGTCAGTTTATGTGAATGTCTGAGTATTATCAAAAACTACGAGAGAAAGTAGGCAATGAGTTAATTTTTATGCCGAGTGTGGCCGGAATAGTTCGGAATAAGGCCGGAGACGTTTTGTTACAGAACAAAGGGAATGGCGAAAAATGGAGTCTACCTGCAGGGGCAATTGAGCTTGGAGAAGCACCAGCTGAAGCGGTTGTCCGTGAAGTATGGGAAGAGACAGGATTACTTGTTGTCCCGAAGAAACTACTAGGCGTTTTTGGTGAAAAAGACTATCGTTACCAATATCCTAACGGTCATCAGGTCGAATATAACATCTTTATGTTTGATTGCGAGATTCAGAGTGGGGAGTTAAATCCAATAGATAACGAGACTGCTGAACTCCGCTATTTTAGCCCCGACCTCATGCCAGAACTGGCTCTGCCTTATCCTAAGCATTTATTTTCACTAGAAGGGAATGCTGAACTATATTTCCAGTGGGATGAACAGTGGTTAACTAGGATTTTTAAATAAAAATAATAGTCCCCCTCCAAGCTTTGAGAGGGGGACTATTGTTACTTAACAGGGAAAGTAACAATCTAGAGGAAAATCCTACAGGTTGAGTGAATAATTCTACAAAATTTGGGAGGAATTCTACAAAATTATAATTTATTCTACAAAATCGAGGAAGGATTCTACAAAGTTTGGAAATAAATCCCCAATTCTACCTCAAAAGGGCTGATTCCCAGAGTTATTCTACACAATCGAGAGCGAATTCTACAAAATTTCAACTTATTCTACAAATTCAAGAGGGAATTCCACAAAAGGTGGAAATCCACTTCCAATTACCAATAAAAATAAAAAAGCAGAGCTACACGCCTTGCTTAAGTAAACAATATTATCTCTTTATCTATGAATAGTATAATCTTCCTTTGTTAATGCATAGATTTCGTGGTCTTCCCATACTCCGTTAATACTGAGGTACCTTAATGCGGACCCTTCTTTGCGAAACCCGTTTTTTTCAAGTATTCTAATTGAGCCTAAATTTTTTGGCATTACTGCAGCTTGTATTCTATGGAGGTTTAATTCCCCAAAAGCAAAACCTATTATTAAGGAGACAGCTTCAGTAACATAGCCCTTTCCATTTTGTTCTTTATCTAAGTAATACCCTAAATTAGCATTTTGAAAGGGACCCCGAGCTATACCAGATAAGGAAATTCTCCCCATTAGCTTATTAGAGCTTTTTGAAAAAATACCCATAGTGTAACCATTATCACTTTCTGCATCTAATCTGTATTGATGAATTTCATTCAATTGTGTCTCATATGTAAAATGTATATCAGTTCTTACCGGCTCATATGCCTGGAAAAACTTTCGATTTTGTTTTCTTAATCTTAGTAATTCATCAACATCATTTGGTTCTAGATACTTTAAATATATTTTTCCAGTTTGCATTTTTTACCACCCTTTGCTTAATTATAGCCATCGAATCATTAAGTATTAATCTATAAACTAACCTTCCTTTTAATTTCTAGTTATTGAAGTTGTGAAATCCACTGCTTTATAACCTAAAGTATAATCAAGTACAATCACTCCACCAATGCTATGCCCCACAATAAAGAGGGGCAGTTTGGCTTCTAGTTCTCAAAACTATCAGTAATTTCGCAGAAATTATTCCTTTTTCTTTCATTCTATGTTACTGTCTTTAAAAAACAAAACATTTATAAAAAGAGGGGTATTTATGAACATACTATGGGATTTCGACGGGACTCTTTTTGATACCTATCCGGCACTTGTCGAGGGATTCATCAGCTTAAGCAAACAGAATCTAGATCGCACGGAAGTTTTGAGATGGCTGAAAAAGGATTCCAAGACTGCTTTTAAACACTATAGAATCGATGAAAGTCAACGTGAAGAATACACCAGATTACATAACTATTATTCAAAAAATGAGAGCCAACCGTTTGAGCAGTTAGAAGAGGTCCTCGCATCTGTTGAAAATAATATTATTGTTACTCACCGTGATAAGGAGTCAACGATCTTCCTTCTTGAAAAATACAATTTGAAAAAGTATTTTACAGAAGTGGTTTCTGTTGAAGAGCAAGGCTTCAATAGAAAACCCCATAGTGCTTCTTATGAGTATGTACTAAAAAGTCACCATATCGATTTAGTTGTAGGCGACCGTGACTTAGATTTGATTCCGGCTAGAAAGTTAAATATTAAAACGGTAGCCTTTCAAAACCAAGACATTGAAGCTGATTTTCATATAGACAGCTATGCTGATTTTACTCCAGTGGTTCTTAACCAGCTAAAAAAAAACCTTTGATCATTGAATCAAGGGGTCTAGTTTTATTAATTAAACGTTTGATTAGTTTCGCGAACCCTTACGTATCAAGTGCTCCTAGATTTTAATCAAACGTTTGATTAGTTTTTCACCATCATTAAAAGGACATAGTAATACAATTTATTCAGCTTACCGTGCTTGCTATTTCCTCTTGAGCTACAAGTTCACTTTGAGAATAATAGCGAACTGGCTTCCCAGCGTTTGTCGCATATTCAATTTCTTTTCTAGTACTACTTCCAATATAACCATTAACATCAATAATAAAAATTTCATCGGCCAGATCCATTTTACGAAAATGAATTTTGGCAAATAGCTCTTCTTGCTCCTGTGTTATTTCTATGCCTTCACTTTGCTCAAAGAAGCCTAGACTAATCACGACGTTTCCTTGCAGTGTCAGATAGGCATTTGCTTTTTCAAATTGCTCTTTAAATTTAGTAGAACCGCATAACGTTATGACCTTCACTAACTCCAACCCACTTTCCCGTATTCCCACCCTATTTTATCTGTGATTTTTCTATATTTCCAACTAAACACTAGGCTTTCTCAAGTACTTCTGCATGATACAAGGTTACGTCAGGCCCTTTTCGGTCAAACGTTGCCGTAGCATCCACCAAGAAGGTATTAAACCCTAGATTACTCTATAAAAAATAGACGTTTTATTTCCTATATAGTTTCAACAAATAAAAAACGCCACCCGAATAGGCGACGTCATCTCCATTTTTCCACTTTTTTCTGTATCAACAGTTGAAATCCATAAATAATGAAAGAATAGCTTATGAAGGTTAAAAATATGTGTACAGGTTTAAATTTGTTTAATTTAAATAATTTTCCCTTTTGATAAAGGTAGGTTAGTGGAAAGGAAAAAAGCGAATCAATTAGTAAGTTAACTAGAAAATATCTTTTTATATTCCCGAAGGTAAAATGGAAAATCCATAATGTACCTACGAAGAAAGGTCCAAAAATAAAACTGCTCTCGTTTAGCAGTCTTGTTTTCCAACCACCTTCACTATTCCACCATTTTAATGGACCTGCCAATAAACACATCCCGCATACAAGGACTGAAGCGAAAAAAGAAACAGGCAAATAGCGCTTAAAAGACCTCTTCGGGAGAAATATAATGGAAATCCACGGTAAAGTAAGCTGAAGAATCCTAATGATCATAGGCATGAAACTCATTTCCCCCTTTTCAGCTTACTTTTCCCTACCAGGATGGGAAAAATTCTTTATTTTTTTAAACTGACCAAAAATTTACTTAATAAAAAACGCACCAACAAACATCTTCCACACCCCTCTAAAGAAAAAGGGCTTATCAAGTAGTAAGCCGTTCTCTTTTTGAGGTACCAATTGCTTAACATTATTTGTTATTTGAAAGATTGATTTCTAATTTGATTTTACTTTACTACTACATATTTTTGCTTTGCACAAGAAGTTTGGATTTGCCTGTACGTTCCCATTCTTCTACTGTTTCATATGCTTTTTCAGGAGTATACCCTTTCCCTACAAGAACTCCCATTAGAATAAATTCTTGGAGAATATGTGTAGCATTTATTCCTCTTTTAACATCCTCTAATCCTTCTTTCACCAAAAATTCCGTATGCTGTATCCATTCATCTGGAGTCCTTCCAAAAACCTCTGTATTTCCATGGTCATGACTGTTGCCTTCTTCCGCAGCCATTGCATTTGCTTTGGTACCATGAACAGTACCAAATGGATGGTTAGGAGGAGCATAGATCGAATAAAGTTTTAGCGGAATATTACCTGTATTGGTTACATTATGCCATGTTCCAGCAGGTATCATTATGGCAGAATCATCATAGACATTTCTTTGAAAGTTTAAATCCTCTTTACTCTTGCCCATTTGAACAATCCCTTGGCCTTGTTCAATCCGTAAAAATTGATCAACATTTGGATGAATTTCCAAACCGATATCTTCGCCCACATTTAGACTCATCAAAGTAACTTGTAAATGTGCCCCTGTCCATAAAGCCGTACGATACGTATTGTTTTGCTTCGATGCTTCATTGATGTTAACGACAAATGGATTCGGTCCATAATCTGTTAAAAGAACACTTCCATGACCGTTGGAAGTGCGAAATGAATCAAATCTGTTAGACTGCTCTATCCCATAAGGATAAGTCCAATAAACAGACTGTCTTCCATAGTTAGACATTGGAACATTATCATAATAAGGTTTTGGATAAGGATACATATAGGGAACATAGTACATTTTTCTCAATCCCTTCACAGTTTATAAAATTATCCTATGCACTTGTGAAGGGAAGGTACTTGGATTCAAACTTCATTTGTTAACTCTACCATTTTTTTAGCCTGTACTTGGCTTTCCCGTCTACCCCCAAATTTAAAAACAACAACCCCACCGACAATTACCAGCACACCAATTAACTGCTTAAAAGTAAATGGAACTTTTTCTAACCCTAATAACCCGAGAGAGTCCCACAATAAAGCAAATGCGAGCTGTGAGGCAAAGACGATCGAGATGGCATAGCTGGGTCCAAGGTGCTTCATGCCCTGAACGATAAAGGTGACCACTCCTATCCCCAGTAAACCACTGAACCAATACCAAAGTTTCATATTTTGTAGATGAAATAATTCTTTTCCTTCAAAGAGCAGGCCGAAAACCATGGATGCTAAGAAACCTAACCCTAGTACTAATGTGGTCGTGGCCCAGGATCCCGCTCGTTCGTTTACCTTACTGTTGAATATATTTTGTACGCTGAGTAACGCCCCAGCGATCAATGAGAATAATAGACCTAGAATCATACTTCTACTCCCCTGTTAGTTCAATTTCAAATTTATTCGTAAATATTATCTCCTGCCAACATCCGTAATCGTTCCCTGTCTTTCACCAGGATAAGACCTTTATTCCGCTCAATCAATCCGTCTTCACACAATTGAGCAATCACGCGATTTAAATGACGATAACTGGTCCCAATTAAATTCGCCGTATCTTTTATATTAATCCTTATCTGGCTTTTATTAAGTGAAACGGATTCGTCTAAAGAGACCGACATGAGATAACTGGCCAATCGAACTTCGACGGGATACATGATAGTCAGACTCATCGATTTCGATTTCACATGAAATTTTTTCGTGATGATTTCCAATAAAAATTGCAGAAATGGTGCATGGTCTTTTGCATATTTTTTCAACCAGCGATGATGAATACCTATCATACTAACCGACGAAACAGCCTCTACTGTATTAACAAAATCAATCCCCTGTACGTATTCAAGATCACCTATTACTTCAAGCGGTGTCTTGAACGATAAGATGAGGGTTTTCCCTTCCGCCGAGTTGGTATAGATTTTAACCTTTCCCTTTACAAGGACGTACAAATACTCGGAAGGTTCTCCCTGAGAACAGATAAGTTCCCCTTCTTCAAAGCTGTATAGAGTCAAATACGGGATTAATTGTTCATTGAATATGGCTTCTATTTGATATGTCTCTATATACGTTTGTAATTGCTCACGATCTTTTATTTCCTTCATCACTGCCCCCCACCCTTCCGCCTGCAAACCATTCAAATGTTAAAATCTAAGAATCAATACCCCTGCAATCATCATTCCGATACCAATAAATTGCGGCAGCTTCATTTTTTGCTTCGTTAGGCCGAACCATCCGTTACTGTCTATTATAAAGGTTAGACATAGCTGAGCAATCAGGATCACAGCAACTGTAAAGGTAACACCTATATGCTGAATAGCCGTGACGTTACTAAAAACGACAACCGCCCCGAAGGTACCGCCGACTAAATATAACGGTTTTACCTGTTTAAATCCTTGCCATTTTCCTTCACGAGTGAACATTAGTATAAGCAGTGCCACAATAAAGCCAGTAAACTGAGTGATGGTTGCAGCTTGCCATGTACCTATATCATTACTAATCCGTGTATTCGCTACTCCCTGCAGGGTAATAAACGCCCCGGCTAAAAACGCAAAAAAGATACCTTTCATCGAGTTCACTCTCCCTAGTTGATTTAACTTAATTAAAATGCATTTTGAGCTGTCTAGGGAAGGACATATGTCCTAATTGTAAAAAAAGGTATTTATTTTAGTTAAAGGAATTGTTTTTTTGAAAAAGAAGGAAGTTTATGTAACTCATTTGGGTTCCAGTTGATGGGTTCGGTCACATATAGGCGGTTTACGTTACCCATTTGATCTCTGGATGGAGGATTCGGGTTCATAGAAGTAGGCTATGCGACCTTTTCTACCTCTGGCTTGAGAGTTCGGGCTCATAGAAGCAGGCTATGCGACCGAATCCACCTTTGATTGAAGCATTCGGGCTCATAGAAGGTGCCGATCGGTGTAAAATTACACTACAACAAAGTAATCACAAAGTTTATCAGCGAATTTTAGGCCGTTATCAGCGAATTTAGGCTTTTATCAGCGAATCTCAAATTTATCAGCGAATCCGAAAATCCACCAAAAAAAGACCTTCTCAAAAAAATGAAAAGGCCTAATGTTTCACCTTATAATGCATCTGCGCAAATTGGTTAAACCGCTTTACCTCAAGCAAAGTTAACGATAATTCCGGATTGGGAGCTTTAAATAACGGAACGCCTGAACCAAGTATGTGAGGCGAAAAAGTTATAATGATTTCATCTATCAATTTTTCTTTCATAAACGCATCAAGCAATTCAGCGCCGCCAACCATCCATATTTTCGCGCCATCCTGTTGCTTTAACCTTTTGGTAAACTCAATAACATCCTCATTTACAAATTCAACGTCACCATTCGACCCCTGCTCAGATCTCGAGAACACATAACACTTCCGATCTGAATGAGGAAACGTATCAGTTACGCTTACCACATAATCGTATGTTTTCTTCCCCATAATGATGGTATCAATCGATTCATACATTTCAGAAAAACCGTTATCCCCCTCACCCTCGGTTTCGTGTAACCAATCTAAATCGTCGCCTTCTTTTGCAATAAACCCATCTACGCTTGCGGCTATAAATAAAACAATCTCTCTTGCCAAAAATTCGTCTCCCCTTTCATACGCCATTCCTAGGCATTTAGTATAAACAAAAACGTATAGTTCTACTATTAATAGAAACCCTAATAATCGAGGTGAACCTACAATATGATGAAAAAAGAAAATCAACCCAACCAAATCAAATATAGCATTTGGGATACCAAAACAGAGGAAAATCTCGACCAAATGAAAGAGGAATTGGCTGAGTTCATGGAACAACCCACAAAACCACAGCTCCCAAATGACAAAACAAGCAGCCATTAGAGGTTGCTTGTTTTGTTAGTTGTAACAAATGATTAATATGTTCCTAACAAAAATGACATAGTTTATTAATAAATTGTGGGTATAGTAGGAAATAGTGGGGATAGCGCGTGTGGCTATCATGGTATATGGCGAAGGCGGAGCCAGTACTGATTTAGAAAAGAAAACATTCCCTTTATTTCAAAAAACGTACCCTTACTTTTCCCAATTTAAAACAAGGCTTATCCTATTGGAACAGGCCAACAGGTTATCCAATAAAATAGAACTAGCTGACATGTACGATTTTTCAAAAATTGGGAGTGTGCATATGGGAATTATTACGGGGAATCATTTTTTAGACCGATTAAATAACATGAAAACTGAAATTTGGTATGACGGTGAAAAAATTAAGGGAATGCTTTCTGAACATCCTGCCTTTAAAGGCATCCTGCAAACAAAAGCATCGCTTTATGATTTGCAGAATGATAGGGAGTTTATTAATAAAATGACTTACCTATCTCCAAAAACGAATAGCTTAATAGGCCTTTCCTTCTTGCAGCCGAAAACTAAGGAGGATCTAAAGAAAAGACGAGAAATGATTGAAATCTGGGCAAGGCACACGAATGGTTTGATGGGCAGAAGTCCAGATTATATGAACACAATCTTGATGAGCTTTGCCTCCTCTTCGGCTGCCCTCTTGAAGGGAAAAGAAAACTGCTTCCCCGAAAATATTCTAGCAGTCTATGAAAAAGCTAAAGAAAACGACCTATGCTTTACACATACATTCATTACTCCTCAAACTAATCGTTCCCAATACAATTTTGACTGTTCTACAGAACCCATTTCCGCAAAAGTAATTGATCGAAATGAAAAAGGAATCATCATTAAAGGTGCTCGGCTCCTTGCTACACAGGGTGGAATAACGGATGAAGTACTAGTCTATACCGCTCCAAAGAAATTCATGGACCCAGCTGAAGCATTTGCCTTTTCGATCCCTTCTGATACGGAAGGTCTAAAGTTTATCTGTAGGGAATCATTTGTAGGCGGAGACTCTCCCTTTAACCACCCCTTAAGCTCCCGTTATGAGGAGATGGACTCCATCGTGGTATTTGATAACGTGTTAGTCCCTTGGGACCGAGTATTCTTTTATGACAATGTCGAAGCAGCATCTGACTTCATGCTCCATAGCTCTTTCCATCATTTCGCCACGCACCAAGTACTTACTAGGCAAATTGTCAAAACAGAGTTTGTCTTAGGCATTGCGGAACTTTTGGTAGAGACGATTAATGTTAAGGAATACCAGCATATTCAAGAAAAATTATCTGAAATCATCATCGGACTTGAAACCATGAAGGCTTTATTGGAGAAGTCTGAACAGGATGCAAAACTAGATGAATGGGGATACATGCGACCTAGCCTTCTTCCCCTGCAAGTGGCCACTAACGTCTTTCCGCGAATTTATCCCCGTTTCAGCGAGATTATTCAATTAATTGGGGCAAGTGGAATGGTATCATTACCGACTGAAAAAGCATTTGAGTCTGGTATTCGGACGGACCTTGACCAGTATCTCCAGGGTGCAAGTAAGGCTGCTGAAGAACGGGTAAAAATATTTCGTTTAGCTTGGGATTTGACCATGAGCTCATTTGGAACGAGACAAACACATTATGAAAGATACTTTTTTGGCGATCCGATACGGCTGTCTAGTACTCTATACCAAACTTATCCAAAAAGTGAGCATGTAAAGAACGTAAGTGATTTTCTAGATTTACACTAAAATAAGAGCTGCAATAATATTAATAATAAGACTTTCTCTTTTAAAGTTCCCGCGAGAAAAAACAAGTATAAAAACATATAAAAGCAGTGAGATTTTGCTATTGAAATCTCACTGCTTTTAGCATTTTCACAAGCGAAATATGATAAAATTCAGGTGAAAAACTTCTTAAACTAACGAAGTTTTGAATAATAGGAAGCCCCAAAAAAGCCCAACAATTTTATGTTGGACTAAACATCTGTTACATATTTTCAAATTGAATGTATTCTAAAATATTTCCGAAGGGGTCTCTAAAACTTATATATTTTCCTGGAGGACAAGTAGTTGGTTCATCTACAATAAAATTCACTTCTTTTTCTTTTAAGAGTTTAACTGTTTCATAAATATCCTCAGTTCTTAATGCTAAAACTACACCTGAAATCTTATTATCTTGATTATAGGCTACATTTTCTTTTTCCTCTATTACAATTGGTATCTCTCCGTGAACGAGTGTTACAATCTTTGAACCATATTGTTTGTTTAATTGAAAACCTAACGTATTGGTATAGAAGTCAATTGCTTTGTTTAAATTTGGTACGTAAATGCCTATAACACAAACTTGGCTACCCATTTCCAGCCCCCTATTTTTGGTATTATTATAAATATTCTACACACTCTTATGATTTCCTTTTCTGTATGAAATTTCCACCTAAAAAAAGGGGTGTCGCCATCAAATATGCATCCGTCCTTATAAAACTGATATCCAGGCTCATTCTAAAAAGTTCCTCCATTAAGAGGAACATCCACTTCCGCAACTAGAACAGCTAGACCCGCTGGAGCAACTCGAACAACTGGAACCACCATCATGACCGCCACCGTGATGGCCGCCATCATGATGCCCACCGCCGCCTTTATCATGATCATATGAAGATGTCCCACAAAAAACTGCCGTTGAGCAGCCGCTTGTATGATTCACTGTTTTCGCATACGTATACTCACTCGCATACTTCCAATAATTATCAAAGTAAAAACTAGAGAAAAATACCATAGCAAGCCCCAAATTCGTCATTTCACCATAATGTCGCTGCTTCGTAAATTGACCTTTTGAATTCATATGATACGTTTCTTCCGCACTTATGACTTGGTGCTTCATTTGCATAACAAGATACTCAACCGTCCCCCTGTTATCCTCATTCATCTTAAAGTATCTATTAATCAACCATTCATTGCTTTCTTCCTTAAACTCTTGTAAAACCTTTTGATCTAAGGGGTATCTAAAAAAATTGCCCCACGACTTCCAACTATACTCGGTAATCGTGAACAAATGAGAAAATACCCAATCAAAAAACGCTCGTTCCTGTGGTGCAGGCGTTGGTTTCGTGTTAGGTGTATGATGAAGCATTCTTCCAACAAAGCGATCTGAGAAAGTTTGATATTTTTGCGTAAAAAGCAGCATGGTATGCCAGACTTCATCCACTTCTGCACTAAACATAGGCGTTTCTTTTAACATATTGGAAAGCAAAAAATACCGTTTTAATTCAAATAGACGCCATTCGAATTCATCTTCGTTCTGTTTCGGATGCTCCTGAAGAAAACGATACTTTACTTGTTCAATATAATCAGCATTCAGGGATGAATCTAATTTTGCAAGCAATGGTGTCACTGGAACATCGGTCAGCACACCCAACCGCTCAGGTATATTTTCTTTCGCTAATTTAGGTCGATCCTTTGTCGCTGATATCGCTACTCCTGTAACGATTCCTACCAGCACAAGAGCCCCTATCACAGCTCCAAAAACCAAATGAATCACCATCCTTCCTACATAATAGTGTACTACGTATTAAAATTGGTAAAAGTTCCATACTAGATAAAAAATGACGATCCCCTTAACCAAGGATCGTCATTTTTTCTTAAACTAAGAACGCCCCTAACGCCACCATCGCCTTCTTCAGGGCTTGCTCATAGGCCTTATCCTTACCAATGATGTTGCGAAAATCTGCGACATCACGAACCGTCGAACGTCCTTCTATTTCGTATCCATTTTTAAATATTAATAGACAAATAGTGGATTTATCACTCATTCGATGAAACTTCTTCTCTACAATCATTTCCTCTAACTTTGCCCGTTTTTCATCCTTTATCGGCTGGGTACGAGAATATGGGATCACTACATGGTCATACATATGTTTATTCTTGCACGTGACTAGAAGAATTTTTTCCCCTTTATGTTCTACTTGATTGATCTCCCCACATTTCGGACAAATACTATCGATGAACATACGAATCGCTCTCCCTTTACTTGAATGGTTTGTAGGATGAATTTTTCTAAGGCTGTGTTACTTTATATATTTCATATCCATAAAAAAATACCTTCAACAAATCGAAGGTATGTCAAATTTAATCTGATTTTAATTTTCCTTGTAAAAACTACCTCATCTCCAAATTCTTAGCCGTCTTGCTCGTTTCCACTTCTTTTTCCTTTCTAAACGTACCAAATAAATAGTCAGCAAAAGGCGTACTCACGCCGTACCAGTAATTTTCATTTTTATAGTGATGAAGAATATGAACCTTCTTCACCCATCTACCAAATTTCGTTTTCGGCTTCAATGGCCGGTGGGCTACGTAGTGCTTCCATTCATAGGTTAACAACATAGTCATCAATCCTATTCCAAACGTGACCGTTCCTGTAAAATCACCCATGATGAAATAGAAGATTGCACAAATAACAAAGAAGTTTGGCAGGCTGTACCATAACGGCAGAAACAAAAGCTTTAAATCATCGGGATAAATATGATGATCGTAATGAATTCTCTTGAGAAATTTCAAAAAGTGCGGATTCTTAGGGGTTTTCAAATGGAACAAAAAGCGGTGTGTCAAATATTCACTGAAGGCAAAGGTCAATAGGCCAAGTAAAAAGTAAAAAACAAATGCTGTTTCTACTCCCACACTAACCACAAAAATCACTCCGGATAGGACCAATAAGAACATGGTTAAAATGTCAAAATGTAAAAAGAAATCTCGATACACCTTCTTCATCACACACTCCCCTTTTACTTACACATCACTAATAATTTTATAATATTCTGAAAAAAATATCACTACTATTTATTTGATCTTATCTCTGAAAAAAATAGTTTGAAAAGTGCCTCAATTTGTGTTTCGATTAAGAATAACTAGGAGGGGTTCTACATGAACGGAAAAATGAGACTCATCATCACCATGCTCATTTTTGGAAGCATCGGGGTATTTGTCAAAAAGATTGATCATCTAACTTCAAGTGAAATTGCCTTTTTAAGAGGAGTCATCGGTAGTCTATTCCTACTTATTGCTAGTTTTCTATTCAAGCATAAGCCATCGCTTAAAGCGTTAAAACAAAATGCCCTTCTACTCCTGTTATCAGGCGCGGCTATTGGCCTGAATTGGATCTTTCTATTTGAATCCTATCGATATACGACCATATCCAATGCGACCATTAGCTACTACTTCGCGCCGATCTTTGTCATGATTTTAGCTCCATGGATTTTGAAGGAAAAGCTGACAAGTGTCAAGGTTGCTTGCATCGTAACAGCGATGATTGGGCTATTTTTGGTAGTTTATACGGGTGCTGGTGGCACAAGCGGCTCTCAGAATCATGCGGTTGGTATTTTGTATGGCCTACTGGCGGCGGCGTTATATGCCAGCGTGATTTTAATGAACAAATTTATTAAAAACCTATCTGGTTTTGAACTCACATTAGTTCAATTATTGGCTGGAGCCGTGGTCCTGTTTCCCTATATCCTGTGGCAGGGAGACCTTAATTTTTCTAGTTTAGATTCAACGTCGCTCATTTTTATCCTGATCCTCGGGATTGTGCATACCGGCTTAGCTTATTTCTTATACTTTACGTCTCTTCAGGAATTAAAGGGGCAGACGATTGCGGTTCTCAGCTATATTGATCCGATTTCCGCCTTCATTATCGCAGCAATTTTCTTAAGCGAAAGCATGACATGGGTGCAAATGCTTGGCGGTGTTCTAATCCTGGGCTCTACTTTTGTAAGTGAAAGGCTTGAAGTGAAATTGGCGAAGAGTAGTCAGACTCCTACTACTTCACCATAAATCTAATAATACAAAAAGGCTGTGGAAGGTGTCCTGCAGCCTTTTAGATGTTGGTTTTGGAAATAATTTACAAAATTTGTAGAATTCTTCTTCGATTTTGTAGAATAACTTGAAACTTTGTAGAATTCCTTTGATTTTGTGTAGAATAACTTGGAGTTTTGTAGAATTCCTTTGATTTTGTGTAGAATTCTTTTAAAAACAAACAAAACCGCCCCCCATTCACCTCCAGAAAGGCTGGCGGGGCTTTATTTTTTGCAGAAAGTAATAAATTATATACGATAACGTAAAAACAAGGAAGGCATCCAACAAGTTCCATACTAAATGATGAGAAAAATGCCCCAAACCGAAAGAATTAAACAAAATATCTACAATATCAATCAATAAAACATGGACCGCATAGATTCCCAAAGCATTTCCGCCTATTTTTGTGATCCATACTCCCTTTCCGAGCTGCGGATTATTGCAGGTAAAGAAAAACAAAACTACTGTAAGCAATATAGTCGATAAAAAGTATTCTCCATGCTTGGCAGTTAATACCTTTGTTAGAAAATAGCCTTCTGTAGCCTGTAGGATTAAGAAGAAACCAATCAAAGATAAGTACGTCCCTTTTTCAAATCTAAAAGACTGTAGGAAAGGCTGCCTGTTGGCAAACCAAAATCCTAAGTTAGTATAAAATAAACCAATGAATAGGGCATCCCGTGTGACTAGAGAAACTTCATAGAAGATAGAATACGACTGCCCAAAAAGACCGGCTATATTTAAACAAAGGCTAAGGATTAATAGGAGCGTGATTTTTTTCAACCGAAAGAATAGGTAGACAACAGAAGTGCTCCATGCCAGAGAAATTACAAACCATAATTGATAACCACTTGTTCCATGCCCATAATAAAAGAGATTTAAAGGTGTTAATACCTCCAAATACTTAGATAACTCGTGTTTAACATCCCCACCATTTAAAGACATCCGTAGCACATCATAACCAATATAAAATAAAAGCCAGCAAACATATATTTTTAGTATTTTTATTACATATCTTTTAAAATAGCCTGCGGGTTGGGAATTTTTTATCACTTTGAGACCGAACAAGTACCCTGAAGCAACAAAGAAAAACGGTACAGCAAACCTAGAAAAGTTATCCAGTAAAAAGAATCCAAGCTTGTCATCGCTAGGGAATGTATGAATGATGACAACTGCCACTATCGCAAAAAATTTTATGAAGTCGATCGCATAGTTTCTTTCCATTTTTCTGCCCTCTATCCCTGTTACTTTCTTGGCTGCCTCCCTTTATTATTTCCTATACGGATAGCATTATGTTTATTTAGGTATTTGTAAATACTTCTTATTTTCAAGGATTCCACATATTTATAGAGTAAAAACACAGGACAAGGTGATTGTTATTTTTCAGAAATTAATGGCTACTATTATTGGCAGTTTATTAGTAGGAATTGGGGTAAATGGATTTCTAGTACCTAATTATTTAATTGATGGCGGGATCCTCGGAATCGCATTAATTCTTCATTACTTCTTTGATTTTCAGACAGGCATCACAATGGTAGCTTTAAGCCTCCCGATCTGTATTTTCGCATCACTGAATCAAAGAGGATATTTTTTTAGCAGTTTACAAGGACTGTTACTCTCTTCTTTGTTCATCGATTTACTGGCTCCCCTTCGACACCAATTCTCTGTTTCCCACCTCACAGGTGCATTAATAGGAGGTGGGATTATTGGTACAGGAGTGGGATTAATGCTCCGATACAAGACGAGCACTGGAGGAACCGACTTACTTGCTAAAATCATTTCAGGCACCTTTTCCATGAACATAGCACTTGTCATTATTGTTATTGATGGACTTATTGTTTTAGCAGGTTTTACTGTACTTTCATTAGACAGTTTCTTCTACTCGTGCCTGGCCATTACTATAGTGGGGATAACCACTTCCTTTTTTGCCGGTCATCAACCGTAAATTCCAGGCTCTCTTCTTTTTGTAAAAAGTATCTAGGTAAATGTCTAATCCTAGGACAATCGTAATACATAGTATGAGATTGTGTTCGTTTTAAATGTGAATATGAGGATGCTTTTTAGAAAATTAAACTAACCCGGGTAAGGAGAATGTTTCGAAATGACAGAAGAGCAAAGACAGTACCACGAAGATTTGTTGGATTGGTGTCATAACATGTATGCGAATTGGAATCTTATGAAACCGAGGTTCTCTCAAATCTTTGATACGGAAAGCCTAGAGCAGTGGGAAGGCTCCTGCCTTCAATTAACAGAGAAGTTACAGGCAGAATCCATGTCGGACTACAGTGAATATCAAACTGCTTTACGTTTATTTGAACAGTGGGAAATGTTGCTAAGTGAAACAGAGGCACGCCAAGAGATGGAAGTCACTTTTGATCATCCTATGGAGTTGGACCAACGTGAAGAACTTTACGAATCAGGCCCTATTCAAGAAATGATTGAAGTGGAGCCTGAAACCTATATGGACCTAGAGGAACCGGCCCCCCATGAGATGACGGAGGTAGAATCCGAAAATGATATGAAGCTTGAGGAACCACACTCCCATGAGGACTCTATGGAAACAAGTACTTTCCCAGAGGAGATGGAATTCGAAACCAATTATGTTATGGAATTTGAGGAACCACACCGCTACCGTGATGAACTATTAAATTGGTGCATGAACCTTTATGCAAATTGGGAAAATATGAAACCACGGTTTTCAAAACTGTTTGATCTCGAAAGCTTAGAAGAATGGGAAGATTCCTGCCGTCAATTAACAGTAAAACTACAAGCAGATAATGAAGCAGACC
The DNA here is from genome assembly GCF_050477885.1 of Neobacillus rhizosphaerae. GTDB lineage: Bacteria > Bacillota > Bacilli > Bacillales > Cytobacillaceae > Neobacillus > Neobacillus rhizosphaerae_A. Next base: position 22,728 of record NZ_JBCNAC010000083.1, on the reverse strand, counting down.
AAGATGACTATCAAGCTGCCATTGGGCTTTTTGAACATTGGGAACAGCTATTAAAGGAATCGTCTGCCTATCAAGAAGCTTGACATACTAAATTGGGTGAACAATTTATTTGGGATTGCATAAGCAGTCCCATAATTATTTTCTATTTAAATGATCCTTTAAAAATTACTCATGGTTATTATCTCTTCTGAAGGCCATAAGGGTTGTTTTTAATGAAGCATAGGCACCAATGGCAGCAGATCCATAAAACCACCCCATGAAAACACCTGCGAATAAGTGATGTCGGTGACTTATGAATATGGAGATACCTAATCCTAATAGTTGAGCAACAGTTGGAATGAATTTTCTTGGTAACTTCAGAAATATTTTAATAAGTTGAGTGAGCAACATAACTAAGGGAACTGCAATAACAGCATCCCAAAAATTTGTATGTATAGTTGGAAAATCCATTGATTCCACACCTTCAAAAATGATTATATACCTTAACAATATTGTATCCATTCATTATCAATCTATAATTATTTGATCAGATAAATATATTCTCTTACCCGACTTTCTTCCGTTTACAAAGGGCATAACAGAATAAATTACTTGAGAAAGAACAAAATAACACAAACTAACAGTCGTCCGTTGCAAGGGAGAAAAGTGATGTCAGGATCTTTAGAAATAATCTTTAGAACCTTTACAGCCTTTATTATTTTATGGATATTTGTACATATGCTCGGCAAACAGACCATTTTCCAAAAAACATACCATCTTTTTATCGCTACTATTACAATGGGGACCATTGCAGGGAATTTAGCCTTTAATAATCATATTAGGTTCCTCTACTTTATCCTTTCATTTGTTATTATGGGCTTAGTTATTTTCACATTGAACATCCTATCTGTGAAAAACCACCGCTTAAGGGCATGGATTTCAGGAGAGCCTACTACTTTAATTCATGAAGGAAAAATAATGGAGGAATCGTTAAAGAAGATTGGGTATTCATTAGATATGCTAAAACAGGAGTTACGCGGAAAAGAAATTTTCAACATTGAGGAAGTCGAATGGGCGATACTTGAGGTAAGCGGCTCCCTGTCTGTATTAAAAAAAGCCGAGTACCAACATATCACACGAAAGGATTTAAAAATACCCACAGCACCACATAGGGTTCCAGTGGAACTAGTCATTAACGGCAAAATACTCTACGAAAATCTGACCAACTCCCCTTATAAGGAAGATTGGTTACATGCTGAACTCCAAAAAAGGAACATTCAGATAGCTGACATCTTATATGCTGTGGTCGGGACGCAAGGAAACTTGTACATAGATTTATATCAGGATCATTAAATAACGCAGCAGTCATTAGAGGATTGCTGCGTTTCGTATGGGGCCACAAAAGTGCAGTTACGGTATAATAATGAAAGGCTATACTATACTGGAGTTGATATAAATGAGCCAACCATGGTCTCCAGAGCGAGTCATTTCAGAACAAGAAGTCAGACGGATGATTGAAAAACAATTCTCGCGGCTGAAACCCGCAAGCCTGAAGGTATTAGGAGAGGGCTTCGATAATTCGGTGTTTCTCGTGAACAATCAATACGTGTTTCGCTTTCCTCGAAGAGAAATTGCAGCCAACTTGATTCAAACCGAGAACCGGCTTCTTCCAGTGATTGAACCATTGCTTCCCATCCCCATTCCGAACCCTAAGTTTCAAGGAATACCAGAGGGAGATTATCCGTGGCCATTTGGCGGCTACGAAATCCTACCTGGAAAAACACCTGCGAGGCTGACAAAGGAACAGCGGATGCAGTCCGTTGAACCATTAGCCCGTTTTTTGCGAACGCTTCATGATTTTCCTGTAATCGAGGCGCAAAAGCTGCAGGTTCCCTATGACCAGCTCGAACGAATGAATATTATAAAAAGAATGCCCATGCTTGCCTCCAATATTGAAAAAGCAAATCAAAAAGGACTAATAGACCAAAATGCTGTGGAATTGTTGCAATCCTTCCTCTCAACCATTGAAAAGCCATTAGAGGATGACACGAAGACACTTGTTCATGGTGATCTACATATCCGCAATATGCTGGTGGATGAGAACGGCCGGGTTTCAGCAGTGATTGATTGGGGTGATACCCATATTGGACATCCAGCCGTAGATTTATCGATTGCTTATAGTTTTTTACCTGCAGAAGGCAGGGAGCAATTCTTCAACTTATATGGTGATGTTCCATCTGAAGTAAAAAAAGTGGCAAGATTTAAAGCTATTTACTCGATCCTGGTGCTTCTTTTATATGGAGAAGATTTAAAGGATAAAGACTTGGTATATGAATGCCGTTCCACGTTGCTTTTGGCATTAGAGGGTTGAAAAATCAGGTTCACCTGCATACTAGATGAATTTAATTAAACGTTTGATTAGTTTCCCCCAACCCTTATGTACCCAGGGTTTCAGCAAAATGAAAATGGTTATAAGGCAAGAAAAAACAGCAAACCAGGATTTGCTGTTTTTTCTTGATATTTAAATATTGATTATCCTTTAAATAGTGAACCCGTCAAGATTTTCTGCTGTCCTCTTTTTTACCCCATCTAGTCTTTGTTTCTTTGCCTTTCTGAAATGGAACAATTCGTAGAACGTTGGGATGACAATCAGTGTCAGTAAAGTAGACACAATCAGCCCGAAAATAACCACGACGGCAAGCCCTTTGGAAACAAGATTCATGCTCATGGCTGATTCATGTCCAAATAATAACGGAACCATGGCAAATACCGTGGCAAGTGCCGTCATTAAGATAGGACGAAGACGGACACTACCTGCTTCCATAATGGCTTCCCGAATGGTCATGCTTTCTTCGTTATGGCGGATTCGGTCCACTAAGACGATCGCGTTCGTCACAACGATCCCCACTAGCATCAGCATGCCTATTCCCGACGAGATATCAATGCTTGACTTAGATACGACTAGTCCTAATAATGAACCAATCGCGGCAAGCGGAAGGGAAAGCAAGATGGCAAAGCTTGCACGGAATGATTTCAGGGTGACCAAAAGAATCATGAATACAATACCGATTGAGAACACGGCTAGTTTTGCGAGTTCCATCAAATCATCGGATGACTGCATGGAAGACCCTGTGATTTCTGCGCTTGTTCCATCTCCAAAAGCATTGTCTTTTTCCCAAGCTACTAATTGTTTACTGATTTCTCCGGTAACGTCGACCATTTTCTTCGGATCTATTGTTGCGCTCACCTGAAGATAGTGATGTCCATCCTTGGAATAAAGCGTGCCCGGCTGCTGGATTTGTTCTACCTTGGCCACTTTTGATAACAATACCGGACCGTCTTGTGACATAATTTCTAGGTTTTCTAAGTCTTTCGCTGTGCTGATTTCCTTCAAGGCACCGAGTTTTACCGTAGTGGTACGTCCGTCGATTTTCATGCTTCCGATAACAGCCGGTTGCAGCATCGCTTGAAGTGACCCAGAAATCTCCTCAGCGTTAGCGATTTTCGCATCCACCGTAATTTTAACCGTTGGCTTTTTGTTAGCATCATTGGTTGCCACTTTTTGAACACCTTTAATGGTGTCTAATTTTTTGGTGATGATATCAGCTGCTTTTTTAATATCCGAATCGTCTTTACCTAAAACATCAACGGAGACAGTGGTTTTGTTTTCACCCATTAGCCCCGCTGTATTCGCTGTTAATTCTGCTTTAGGGAACTGATCTTTGGCTTTCCGCAATTCTTGTACGATTTTAGCAGAATCGGCCCCTTCCTTCAAAAATACCATGAACTGGACTTGATTGGCGTCCTGAAGTTCCCCAAACTGCGCCGCATCGGCATTATTGCCGACCTGAACAATGTTATTTTTCACACCTTTTTGATTGGAAAGAAGGGTTTCCATCTTGGAAAGACCGTTTTGAATGTCATCAAATTTCGCCCCGTTTTCGTACTTTAATAGAACGGAAAGATAGGCACTGTCCTTCTGGTCTACCGAACCCTTCGGAATCATGGTGAATAATCCGACCGCTCCGATCACCACAACAACAGATAAGACAATCGGAAGCCATTTATGGTTCAAAGACCAACGAAGAATGGAAGGATAAAAGGTTCCTGGTTTGTGGTCTTTAGTTTTTACATTTTTCATCAATCGTCCACTGAGTGCAGGTACGACGGTTAATGCCACAAGAAGTGACGACATCAACGAACAAGTAATAGTAATCGCAAACGGCGCGATTAAATCTTTTAAACTACCAGAAGCAAGTAGCATCGGAAGAAACACCGCTACCGTCGTAAGTGTAGATGACGTAATGGCCGCCGCCACTTCTCTTACCGCTTCCACGATAAAGGATGGTGTGAGCTCGTTACCTTGTTTCCTTCGGAAGATGTTTTCCACCACCACGATACTATCATCCACGAGTCGTCCGACGGATACGGCAATCCCACCGAGTGTCAGAATGTTTAGCGTAACTCCAAAGAAGGATAGTAGAATCATGGTAATACAAAGAGAAAGCGGAATGCTGACAATCGTAATTAAGGTCATGCGGAAGCTTTTCAGGAACAGCCAGATAATCAAAGTGGCAAATAAGGCTCCTGTCAGCACTTCTCTTGTCATTGAATTAATGGAATCAAGAACCGTATCAGCTAAGTTAATAAATATGGTTGCAGTTAACGTTCCTTTATAGTCATCGTTAATTTTCTTTGCTAACTCCGCCACTTGCTTACCAAGGGTGACAGCATTGCTCGTTGAATCTTTCTGTACCACGATTTCAATAAAATTCTTTCCATTCATATGCGTAATACTGGTGGTATTCTTCTCCATCGCCACGTCAGCAACATCTTTCAATTTGGTGCTGCTATTTAATTGAAGGTTCTGAATGTCTTCAAGACTTTCTAATTTCCCTGTCACGATGATGCTGGTTTCTTGATTATTAAGGGTTTGTTCACCTACTGCAACGGATGCATTCTTTCCTCTTAGAATCGTATACAGCTTTTCAAGAGGAAATTGGGCAGCAGCAAGTTTTGCCGTATCCACTTTGATCGAAACCTGCTGATTTTTTCCGCCGTAGGTCATGACATTTCCGACCCCTTTAACGTCTTTAAAAAGAGGAAGGATGTCGTTGTCGACGAGGTTCAGTTCTTTATTTCCGATTTCTTTATCGAATGTTAGTCCTAAGTAGACAACTGGTATCTGCGATGTATTGAGGAGAACAACATACGGTTTCATGACTCCATTTGGAAGATTGACCATCGAGATGTTTTCTTGAATCTGCTGCTTTGCTTCCTTCAGATTTGTGTCGGATTCAAACGTCACCGTCATCTGAGAAAAGTTATTGCCTGTTTCAGCCACTACATTTCGTTTACCTTTAATACCGGTTAAGGCCTTTTCGATGGGCTGTGTGACTTGTTCGTCCATACTGACGGCGTCCAAACCGTTACCTACTACCGAAATCGTAACATATGGCTGGTCTGCAGCCGGCATGAGTTCCATAGGGATACTAGTATAATTAAAAATTCCGAAGATAATAGAGGCAATGACGGAAAAAACGAGAGCCGCTCTATTCCTCAAAGCCCATTTAGTGAACCATGTCATAATTAGCCACCTCCAATATACTTTTTTGTAAAACTAGGAAAATTATACCATTACTAACGAACTATTACATCACAATTTGGAAGATTCATAAACTTTTAAATATATTTTTCCAATTAAACGTTTGATTAGTTTTTTCAGCTCAACGTACCAGAGGGCCCAATTTTAATTAAACGTTTGATTAGTTTTTCCAGCCCTTACGCACCAAGGGTTTCAGCGTTTTAATCAAACGTTTGATTAGTTTTTTCAAATAGTAACTGTTCGCACCTAAGGAAAGACATTATGATATGATTAGGAAATTATCATCATAGGAGGATTCACCTTGAACAAGGATTTACTTACGGAAGCAAAGGAATTTATTTGTTCTTTTTATAAAGAAACAAATAAATCAGCCCAGGACTTAGAAAATCGGCTAAATGAAATCACTCAACAGATACAAGGCAATGGATTTTATGAACACGCCACAGAAGAACTAGAATATGGAGCAAAAGTGGCTTGGCGCAATAGTAACCGTTGTATAGGTAGATTATTTTGGAATCATTTAACCGTTATCGATAAGAGAAATTTACATACAGAGGAAGAAATACGGGATGCCCTATTTGAGCATATGGAATTCGCAACGAATGAAGGCCGTATTCGACCAACGATTACGATTTTCCCACAGGCACTCCCAAATAAAAGGATTCGCATTTGGAATCACCAATTGATTCGTTACGCTGGATATAAGACTGAACAAGGCGTTATTGGAGACCCGGGTTCCATAGACTTTACAAAGATTTGTATGAATCTTGGTTGGGAACCGAAGAATGGAAAATTTGATGTCTTACCGTTAGTCATTCAAGTGAACGATCACACTCCGGACCTATTTGAAATACCAGAACACCTAATACTCGAAGTTCCTATACGTCATCCGCAATTCAAGTGGTTCGAAGACTTACAATTGAAATGGTATGCAGTCCCTATGATTTCTGAAATGTGCCTTGAAATCGGCGGCATCACTTATACTGCTGCTCCCTTTAATGGATGGTACATGGGTACGGAAATAGGCGCACGAAACTTAGCTGATGAGTTCCGGTACAACCTACTGCCTCAGATCGGGTCGTTAATGGGATTAGATATAAAAAGTAATATCTCTTTGTGGAAGGACCGGGCACTATTAGAGTTGAATACTGCCGTCTTACATTCTTATAAGGAGGACGGGGTTAGCATCGTAGACCATCACACCGCTGCGCAACAGTTTAAGCTTTTCGAAGAAAAGGAAATGGAAAACGGTCGGCCAGTTACCGGGGATTGGACTTGGCTCATCCCACCATTAGCACCAGCCGCCACCCATATTTTCCATGGTCATTATAATAATGAGATTGTAAAACCTAACTATTTTTATCAACCTATACCGTATGAGTGATGAACAAAAGCAACCTTAAACAGCCTAAGAGATTGGCTCATATTTAAGGTTGCTTATTTTTGGTGGAGCAAACTTGAATTCTTTTGATATACATTGGTTACAAGATTACAGAAACAAGTTTCAAGCCATGATGTGATGTATCATGGGTTTTAGAGATTTAATTAAACGTTTGATTAGTTTCACCCACCCTTATGAATCAAGAGTTCCAGCGTTCTAATCAAACGTTTAATTAGTTTTTTGACCAATACTTCTTCGGACTACAGAAATTTAATTAAACGTTTGATTAGTTTTTTCAGTCCTTACGTATCAAGGGCTCCACCATTTTTAATCAATCGTTTGATTAGTCAATATCAAAAAAATGGAATATCCTTTTTATCTATATTTATCTCTGGCAATACTTCTACCATAAACCCAACCACAACCTTCCACTCAAGCTGCTTAAATTGATCATATGAAATCTCAGCTTCATTTTGCTCCAAATCTTTAAGCCTTTCATAATCAATCGTATACCACTTCGTCTTATCCAACTTCAACCTATTCCAATTCGCTGAAAGCAAATACCTCCGACTCTATAATGACCGAATCTCCCGATTAATCGTACTCTCCGACCAAAACGGCAGCTGCCTCTGCCACTACCTATAAGTTTTGTAAACCCACTTCCTCCCCTCAACCACATGCAAACTTATCTCAACCCAATAATGAATCTGCTGCAAAACTTCAAACCCTGCTTCATCGCCAAAGACGAAACCACCATCACCGGACACTCATTCACCAACAACTAACTCATCCTATCCAAATCTCCAGTTTCAATCATTTTTTTAAGGTACTTTACCTATTCTTCCATCCAGTATGGTCCTTCCATAAGGTTATTACACCTTCACTATCTATATAGAGAAATTAGTAGAAAATAGACAGGGTAAGATAATATTTTTTCAAAAAAATAACAGAGGGTTAAATACCTCTGCTAGATAATGTAATAAAAATATGAGCATTTAGTTTTCCATACATTTTTAATACTTTAAGTTATCTTTAATTTTCTGTCTAATAACTAGAGCTAACTCTTGTGCTTTTCTCATATCCTCATGAAGCCTCTCACAGTTTTTCCAATGTTCTTCCCAAGTCTCAGACTCTACAATACTTTCAAAGTCTATTGGAACTACATTTCCCCACTTTTCATACTTTGCTAGGCGCTCAATCCTTTCCGCTAAGTCCTCAACCATTCTAGTTTTCGGAGAAAGAACAGCATCACTTACAATCCACTCATACCAAAGCTTATTTCCTTTAGATTGATTACATTTGCCACAAGCAGGAACCAAATTATATATATCTGAAATATATCCGGTGGGCTTTTTATTTTTAACAATAGGACGCAGATGATCCCATTCAGTGGATTTATCTCCACAGTATGCACAACGCAAGTCTTCTGCATTTAAGGCTAATATTTCAAGGGCTTTTTTTACCTCTAGTTCTGTCGGAAAAATATACGGAATAATCCCGTTAACAAATGAATTGGTAATACTTGAACTTCGTGCTGCAATGTTTACTTGCTTTGGCATTTTAAAAGCTTTTAGTAAACTTTCTTTTTCACTCAATGCTCTAACTCCTTTATCCACTTAATAAACTTTTGTTTATTTCTTTCAAACCATTGACTACAAACAAGATACCTTTCTCCGTTAATCAGTTCTTCATCTGCCCAATATCTGTTGTATCCATTTATTTTTCTTTGTTCTGAAAGTGGTGAATCCCAGACGGCCTTTTTCAAAAAAGGATAATTAATGTCGAATGTTATTTTACTATACCTTGTATTCTGTAATAATTTTACCTTTTCGTCCGTTAGTAATTGTGCTTTAATTATTTTTCTCAATGTTGTCCGTACTAAAATACCCACTTTAATAGAATCTTGAGTTTCTATCTCCTCGGATGTCCCATGATGTTCTTGTTCATAATCTCTTATCCACTTTTTCATGTACTTAATTTTATTCTCTGATGTTAAGTCAGTTACATCTTGTGCTAGTAAATTTAATACCTTTGCTTTAAATAGTTTTTTATCCATGATTACTCATCCTATTCATTGATATTCTTTTAGGAGGACTAATTTCCCACTTTGATTTACACATATTCCTGCCCAAACTAATATACAAGCTATTGGTGTAATTCTCCGAAAAACATTCTGGCCTAATTGCTTCCCATAAACCTTAAATGCGATTCTCCCTTCAATAGAATCAATCGGTAACCCCGTCTCACCTAATTTATAATTCATAGCGTCACCCTTAAGAGCACATCCATTTTGTTCTTTTAATAATCTAATAGTCTCTTCGAACACTTCCCACGGTAAAAAAGATTGAGTGGCCAAATTACTTACACTAATCCCTTTTTCATTTAAAATAGCTTTAAATGTTTTTTGTCCTCTAATTAAAGGGATGTCTACTGAATTATTATTCTCTAAAAATTCACCTTTTATTTTTTCTAATGCATTTATTTCAGTCAAAATTTCATTCCTCCACCGTTTTCATTCAATAATTATATGATAGAACATGAGGATTTTTTTTCCAATAACATTCTCATTATGATTGATAAACATAGGAACAAATGCAAACCATAGTAATTTTTTTCGAAAGGTAAAATGAATTGTAGATTGCAATTAGCTATTATGATTTACTTCCATAAAGAATCTTTCAGCCAATAGTGATATAGTATGACTTGTATATCAATCATCAAGGAGGGATCACAATGAAAAAGCTCATAAAAGTTGTAGCAGCAATCATTGAAAATGATAAAAATGAAATTCTTTGTGCACTTAGGTCCCCTGAGATGGCTATCCCAAATATGTGGGAGTTTCCAGGTGGAAAAGTGGAAGCTGGTGAGGATATTTTCTCTGCCTTAGAAAGAGAAATTCAAGAAGAATTAGATTGTAAAATTGAAACATTAAAAGAGGTATTTAACGACAACACCCATGAATACGAAACTTTTATTATCAATTTAATCTCTATAAAATGTAAGGTTGCCGAAGGAACTCCAACTCCAAGTGAACATTCCAAGCTAATTTGGCTAAAAAGAGAAAATCTAAATTCACTAAAGTGGGCCCCGGCGGACATACCTGTAGTAGAACAATTAATAAACGAAAAATAGTCTTCTCAAAATGAGAAGACTACACTTTTTTAGTAAACTCAGTATATAATGTGGCTGGTATTTCATGCTCTAACATGATTTTGACAGTAATAGGTTTCTCGCCCTCGTATTGGACTGTATCTCCTTTGCCAATATAAATAAAAGGCTCGTTCTTCCCATCTATTTCCCTGTACTTCCTCACGAATAAATGAAGATTAACTCCACGCGACTTATTGTGGATAATATTTTGCCCTCTTTCAGATTGCTGTGTCGTACTATTTTGTGACTGCCACTGAAAGTACCGTTCATTAATAAATTTATCTTTATAATTAATACTTTCCTTTACATCCTCTTCCTTATGCAAATCTATAAATAGAAAGTATTCCTTGCCATTTGCAAGCAACCCTGAACCTCTAAAGGAACTATGGATCTTTCGATAGTTGGAAAGTAAGGCTGCGTCCATCATTGGATATTGCTCATAAAGTTTAAAATGTGGGACACCGTAGTACTTTGACTTAAATTCTTTTTCGTAACGGAAAATACCATAGGTGATGATATCCTCAATATATTTCCTATAGTCCTGATTTTTCAATTGCTCTACAAAAATTTGAGTCTTTGTCAGTTTTCCATCCATATAATTAAATAATTTTGGCTTATTCTTTAGCTGGCCGCTATCATAATAGTTTTGATTTAAACATTCAAAGGCATGAAGCACACTATCTTCATCTACATCATTGATCATCTTTAAAATTTGGTGCTTTGCGACTTCTAGAATGATTTCCCCATGATCTATTAGGTATCGAATGATTACAAACTCATAAATCCTTTTAACCGGAAGCTTACTTGATAACTCTTTCAAGGTTGCCTCAAATGCTTCGTCCTGTAAAATACCCTTTAAATATTCATCCTTCTCCACTTTTGCTACAAAAGATAAGTATGTTTTTTCACGATTTATGAATTTAACTGGATCAGGTGCTCCATCATACTTCAGATAATCTAATAATAAATATGGAATCCGCCCCTGGTTGAGCTTTTTAAACTCAGAGTATTCTTCCTTTAGATACTTCATCGAGTTGAAGTTTTCATTGTCAATTTGAGCCAAGATTCTTTCTTGTGAGATTTTATCCATCTGGATATGCGTACACCCAGGAATATTCGCAAAGCCGGTTGCAATCGAACCTTCAAGCTTTCTTTATCATAGTAGCGACTTCCGTTTAGCGCCAATGCAATGAGAAAGGTTTTATTATGGTTTCCAATAAAATCAAGAACTGTTAAAAAGCTTTTATTCGCATGCTTACGTAATCCCCGACCGAGCTGTTGAATAAACACAATTGGAGAGTTGGTTGGTCTTAGCATTAGAACGGTGTTAACAGAAGGTATATCTACACCTTCATTAAATATGTCTACTGTAAAAATAAATTCTAAGTCGTCATGGTCTCTCTCTAAGCGATTAATAAATAATTCCCGTTTTTCTGGTGAATCGGCTCCATATAAGCAAACACTCTTATATCCTCTTTTATTAAATTCACTTGCCATATACTGTGCATGCTCAATACTCACACAGAAACCAAGGCCTTTTCTTTTCTCACCGTCATATCCATAGAAGTCCATTTTTTCAATAATAAAATCGACCCGCTCATTAACCTTTAATCGTTTTGTGATCTCATTAATATCGTCAATATCCACATCACTCAAATCAATGCCTTCTATATCTGTTATCCCGAAGTAATGGAATGGAATGACCAACTCGTCCTCTAACGCCTCATGCAATCGTACTTCTAATGCCACATTATTATCAAAAAGGTCAAATACATTATATCCATCACTCCGTTCTGGAGTAGCCGTCATTCCTAAAGTAAACTTTGGCTCGAAATAGTTTAAGACAGTTTGATAAGTTGGGCTTGTTGCATGATGGGCTTCATCGATAATCAGATAATCAAACTCATCTTTTTCAAATTCATGAAAGCATTTAGAAATCGTTTGGATTGTCGCAAACACATAATCCACATGTTTTTGCTTATGGTTACCTGTGATTAGTCCAAAAGAAAGACCTTCATTAGGTAAGAGCATTTCAAACGTATCCTTAGCTTTTTTTAATATCTCTTCCCTGTGCACAATAAATAGAAGCTTCTTGGGTTTCACGTTCTTCACATCAAAGGCAGACATATACGTTTTACCTGTTCCAGTAGCTGCAATTACAAGTGCTTTTTTCTCCCCAAAACTTCTGAGTCGATCTAAATTCTCTGTAGCACGATTTTGCATTCTATCGGGAACGATATATTGTTTATTCTCATAGATCATTTGGTGCGTTATTTGCGTACTCTTGAAGCTCTTAAGGAATTCTTCATATCTACTAATAAAATCAGGATCCGCATCCTCACTCATATGCCACAGATAATCATATTCCTTTAATACATCCTGGATAAACCGGCCGTTATCTTTCGTGATAATTTCAACATTCCACTCAATATTGCTTTTTAAAGCACTTTGAGTGATATTCGATGAACCAATAATTACCTTGTAACAGTCTTTATACTCAAATATGTATGCCTTCGTATGGAAACCAATCTCTTTATCCGTAACAAAAACCTTTAAATCAACATTATTAAATTCTCTTATTTTTTCTAATGCTTTTGCATCTGTAAAATTAAGATAAGTGGAAGTAATGATCTTACCCTTAATCCCCTTCTTTCAGCTTCCTTCAAAGGATCAAGAAGAAGCTGCAGCCCACTAAAATTAATAAAGGCCACACTAAAGTAAAACCGTTCACACTCACTCATCGATTTTACTAATTCTCTTAATAGATTCCCCTTGCCGGAATTAACGATTAGTTTCTTTTCTACCGCTTCCATTGGTTTGCCCCTGACTATAAAACGAATATCGCTCTTGATATTGTTATTTATTGGATATACAAAATTGTACAATATCTGGGGGTAAATAAAAAAATCCTCTATTCTGGAGAAAATGAGGATCCAAATAAATATTAGTGATTTGTTGCTTTAGTTCCAATTACTAGAAATAATATTATTAAAATTTCACTAAATGAATTAAAATTTTATATTCATCCAGTCAAAATTTTTCTTTTTTACATTAGATTTGAGCTTCAACAACCTATGAGTTTCGATATAAAATTTATTATCCCTTTCCAGCATGTTGCTATTTATCCCTAAATATCCGGCTATTGAAAGAATGGTTAATATAAAACTTAAACTAATTTGAAATATATGAGCTAACATCCAATAAATTGATGGAAAACTTGTAAAAGAGAAATTAAACATAGAAACCGAAAAACTATAAAATAAAAAATTAATAAAGTTACTGTACTGTGTTGCAACCATATTATGACTTAAATATTCACCACTAATAAACCTTGAAAGAAAATAATAATTAACAGAATATAAGAATATAAATTCTAATAATGTATGAACTGCTAAAGATATCCTTGAAGACTTTAACAACAAGGAATTTTTCCAACCGTGTACATAGTATGTCCTATTACCTTTTTTATTAGAAAAAATTTTATCATTCACATTAGCAATATCTTTATAAAAAGCGTATATTACTTCTATTCCCCTAGATATTGTTCTCAAAATTATTAGTAAATAAATACTGTATAGTAGCCAATCAATAGATAGTCTATACAATATTGAAGATATTAATAAGACTATTGAGATTATAACGTTACCCCAGTTTGAAAACTCTATAAAAAATTTATTTTTTATTTTAATGTAATCCCAAGCTTTTAAGCAAATTCCAAATCCATCATTATCTCTCAAACAGTAATCGTTACACCAGTTTTCGTTACAGTTTTTATTATTTTCCTTTATTGTATTTTTAAACAATAAGGCATAAAAATAATCAGGTGAAAAGAGTAAAAAAACTATTTTACTTAAACCTCTAACATAAAAATATTTGTAAGGTTTGTTTTCCACGTTTTTATATGCAAAGAAGTGAAGAAAAAACGAGATAATATGGTTAGTAGTATATGCAATCAACAAACTAAGAATATAGCGTTGATTACCTATGGTATTTTCAAATATATAAGAGTTATCATGATAGGTTTGCCAAACAATAATAGCCAAGAACGAACCCAAAGTAAGTAGTTTAATATTATTTAATGTTTTTAGCCTTCTTTGTAATTTTACGTACAATTCGACGGCTTCTTTATCAAAATTTCGATATCTCGAATCAGTATAAAGAGAATTATAATCATCCATATTTATTTTCCTTGTCTAAAATTAATAAATGCATGTGGTGAATTAATTATCCAAGATAATACCTTACAACCTTAGTAGAACTCGCCCCACTCGGTGTATCATGAATAATTTCAAATCGATAAACACCTAGTGAAACCATCGCATTGCAGACAGGTGGCATTCGATTTTCTAACTTAAGGATTTTATGGATATCACCAGACTTAAGGTCAATTGAAGTAATTCCATCTTCTTTTGCCTTAATCAATCTACTAATGATATACTCTCGAATACTATCCGTTAATCCCGGATTTTTAATAGATTTGGGCATAACTAATCCTCCATTTTTGAATTTCCGAATTCTATTGTTAGCATATGTAGAAGCAAATTCCTCAATCTTTACTAGCTCACTATTATTTTCATCAATAGTATCCATCAAAAAGCCAACCTGCCAAAAATACATATCAATCAACTTCATTGGAGTATAGTAAGTTCCGTCTTCACTAAATAATTGGTGACATTTTTCGAATTCATCTCTATTAAAATTGTAGAAGTCAACCAATTCATTTAATGAAGCTTCATTAAACTGTGTGCTAATTCCATGCAGCTTTAAGGCATCTTTTAAATAGCGATCATAAGCAGGTACATTGCCGTATACTCCAAGTAATATTTTTGACGCAAGCGTGTCAGTAACACTTACTAATGTGTCCTCTCCATTAATCTGAGAAATATTACTTATGTATGATTCAGTTGTTTCCTTGATAAGTGGATCAATTCCAACAACACTATCCCTATTCATGTTTAATTGGAACTCACGGTCATAGTATCGAGAGAATTTAGTAGCCATTACAACATTATTCAAAAAATACTCATGTATCCGATAATCCTTTTGGAGTAAAAATGCTCCACCTCTCAGCATACCCCAGCTTGCTAGATAGAAGGCCAAATGAAGACAGCCATGGTCAAATATTTTCTCATCTTTTAAGGATTTATAGTTAGTACTAAAAAATTGAAAGCAGTGCTCCCAAGATTTAAATCGATGATGCTTATCGAATCTTGAAAGTTTGTGATATTTTGAGATCACTTCGTAGATCATGAATTGTCCACCTTTTAGGATGCTTTAATGATTTTTGGGTTAACTAAATACTTTTGATCATTCCCTTGCACTTGAATATGCTGCTCCCAAACAAATAGTTTCCAATGTTCACCAACCGCATAATTGTTAAGTGTGATGTCAGATGTCATTAGTTTTCTTAGTTTTTTAAAGTTAATGATATAAACCTTATTCCCCTCAAGGCGAATAGCTAGAACCGCAGTATCTGCACCATCTAGTAAATCAACTTGAATTGTAGTCAAATCAAACCAACCATTACCATTAATATGGATTTTAGAAGAAGGTGTGCAAACTACTACTCTCTCTTCATTTCTCCTACCTTCATACATTATTTGTTTTCTCTTAATAGGTAATAGGGTACACCCTAGCTTCCTACTTAACTTTGCCATAAGTTTCTTTTTATCAGGAATAGTCAACACAATCCCTCCTAAAGATTGTAATCTTCTTCCATCCTATCATATGAGTATGTTGCCTGCACTTAGCAATTTAATTACTAACAGCCGTTAATAACTTATTATTATCAACATGACACAACCGTAAAGGGCTGGCCACTATCTAAGTTTAAAACTATTTGAGTTTTAACTAGCACTGCTTATGGGCAAAATAAGCATATTCTCTCTTGTAAACTTTCTAAAACTTCTTCTGGCACTTCCTTGACCTTGATATCACCACCTAGGAAAAGTAGCCAATTTGTAATTTCGGCCAATTCTTCGGGATTAGTAACATTGATAAAATTCTTTAGAATGGCTGTGGTTTGGTAAGGGTCCATATAGGAGATTGAAAATTTTAAAGGATGGTATTTTTTGAACTGGGCAATCGCTTTTGGACCAAGTTCAAGGACAAGGTTAATCTCTTCTTCCTGCTTACTTAGTTTTTCTAAAATCTTTTTCTTCCGTAATCTTTTTTTCGTCGGGTAGGGTTCGACATTGGTAAGGTTGTCGACAGGAATTATCTGTTTCTTTTCTGCCTCTAAGTTGAAGCCTTCAATTAACCAAAGGCTTTTTTCACGATAAAGGTGTAAGAGATAAATGGGATAAGACTTTATTAGATTCTCTTCTATGATGGTAATCAATAAATAGCTATCCAAAAGAAGGATTTGGATGAGCTTTTCTAACATGGGATGGGGGAGATCTGACAGATCAAGCAGGTCAGGATTATTCGGGTTGGTCCCTTCAAACAGCAAGATTTGGTTTAAATGAACAAGGTCCTCTTGCTGATTTTCTGTGATGAGGCCTAGTAATTTTTCAGCTAAAGACTGACGACTCTTTAGATAAGGGAGTTGTTGATTTCTTGTGGCCATAAAGGCAATAAAAAGAGCTTTAATCTCATTATCGGTAAAGCGGACAGTGGGCAGGACAGAGTTGTTCATGACAAAATAACCCCCATCCCTTCCAACCTCAGCGACAAGTGGCATTCCCATGGCTTCAATTTCTCTGATATCTCGAATAGCTGTCGAACGAGAGATGTTAAACTCTCGCATGATTTCAGAAATGGTAAAGTTGGCGCGGTTGTTGATATACCGCATGATGGTATTAATTCGTTCAACTTTTTTCATCGGGATCTCCTAAACAGTATCATTTTTTGACATGATTAAAGACTATTATAAACTCATCAAGTGAAAAGACAAATCATTTGAAAAATTAATAAAAGAGGATGGTTTGAATATGGCAAATTATACATTAGAAGAAAAAGATAGCTTTACCGTTTTAGGTATTGGAACTGAGCTTAAGAGCCACTACACAGACTATGCTGGCATAAACAAGGAAAAGGCAGACTTTTGGTCGGCCGTCAAGGAAGATGGAAGGCTTGATAAGTTAAAATCTGTTGCCACAAATGACTATATTTTTGTCGTGAATGAAGCGGTGAATAACAAGATGATGCATTATGCCGGAGTCATGACAGAGGCTTCCTTACCAGAAGCATCCAGAGTGATTCAATTTCCTAAAGGAGATTACCTGGTTGTAACAGGGGAAGCAGAGACAGCTGAAGAGTTGAGTAATATGGTTACTGGCATTGCCTTTGGTCAAGTCCTGCCGGAAGCAAAGAATTTTGCCTATGTTGGCGGGCCAAATACAGCGGTTATAATGGGGCAACGAAACGGTTTAGTATTTGGTGAAATGTGGATTCCTGTTGTTAAGAAATAAAAGGAGCGATGGAATTGTCTTATATGGTTGATTTTAAAAATGTGTCTACCGTTGGTTTAGAGTCTTCACCTGTAGCAGAAGCGCTTGCTGGTCTACGGGCGAATGAAGCCCGATATTTTATGAACAAATACAAGCATGAATTTACGGTTGTTCCAGCTAGCGAAAGTCAGGATACCCTTGAATATGTGAACCGAATTTTGAAAGAAGAACGTGATATTGAGTTTGCGGCTAAACCTTTAGAAACATCGCGTTTTCAAGTGGAAAATATCAATTGGACTTACGTCTTTTATGAGGATGGTCTATCAGTCAACGTCTTGTATACGATTGATGGTCCTAAGCCGAAGCGGGCAGTTGGTTTTAAGCTTTCTGATGGTATGGAGGTACCAAAGGAGTTAGAAGGGAAGTTTAAGTTTGCTAGGCAGAAGTCTAAACTAGCTGGAACCATTCGGGGATCGTTTTTTGTCATTAAAGGTGAATATTAACGAAAGTCATTCAAATAACAAAGCAGCACCTCTCCATCAAATTAGAGGGTGCTGTTGTTTTTTTTCGCAAAAACCTCATTTACTTATGATACGGTTCACCGTGTCTATTCTTAATGAGGTTAATAGTTGATTTTTTTATATTAAAATGAAAAGTCTTAAGAAATTTTTAAACGAATAATTATTTTAATTATGGTTTGCCACATATTCCATAAAAGAAGATGTGGAGCATACTGTCAATTAAATCCAAATTATTACTTTGGCCAACCATATCCATTAGTTCTTCATAATGCTGTAAACTAAAATTGATATACATTAAAAAAGCTTTGGAAGAAACTTTAGGTGAAATTTCCCCACTTTTCTTCCCATCCTCTAGTAGTTGAAGCATCATAGGAATCACTTTTTCATTGGTTTCCTTTTGGATATAATCCGCCATTTCTTTATCTTCAACGAGTAATTGTTTAATGATTTTTGGCGAAAAGGTATACAATGCCTCCTTATCCTGCAGAATCATTCGTTCAATTTTTTCTTTAATCGTATAATCCCCTTGCATATATTCCTGAAAATGTTGAAAGGATGAATCGATATACTGTTTCATAACCTCATGTAATAAAGCTTCTTTGCTCCCAAAATAATTGTAAATCGTGACTTGTGAAACATCGGCCGTCTTTGCAATATCTGCAATCCGGATCTTGCTTGGCTCCCAAGTCTTTAGCATTTCCTGTGTTGTTTTTATGATCTTCTCTTTTATTAATGCAGCTCGTTTCTCAAATCCGTTCATTTTCTTCACCCTACTACTATCTAATAATGAAATTATAACATAAATTTATTTCATTATTATATTGACTCTAGTATGACCAAAAAGTAAGATTAATTATGAAATGATATTACTTAAATATTTCATAACTTTTGTTGGAGGGGTGAATCATGCTAGAAGTCCACGATTTAACAAAGAAATTTAAAAATAACAAAGGAATATTCAATGTCTCTTTTTCAATAAAAAAGGGGGAAGTTTTTGGATTTTTAGGACCTAATGGTGCAGGGAAATCTACCACCATCCGGCATATTATGGGATTTATGAAACCAGATACCGGCTATATAACAGTAAATGGATTAGACTCCTGGAAAAACCAAGGAGAAGTTCAAAAATATATTGGCTATTTACCAGGGGAAATTGCGTTTATTGATGGGATGACAGGAAAAGGATTTCTTGATTTTATGGCTAAAATGCAAGGAATAAAAGATTTATCAAAACGCAAGGAACTGATTGATCGGCTTCAGTTTGACGTCAATACCCCCATCAGAAAGATGTCCAAAGGTATGAAGCAGAAGGTTGGTATTGTCGCAGCCTTCATGCATAATCCCGAAGTCCTGATTCTCGATGAACCAACATCAGGATTGGATCCGTTAATGCAAAAGGTATTTATTGAACTTGTGCTTGAAGAGAAAGCAAAAGGAAAAACCTTTTTAATGTCCTCTCACAGCTTTCCTGAAATTGAAAGAACCTGCGACCGGGCAGCCATTATCAAAGACGGGATCGTGATTACAGTAAAAGATATTCATGTACTGCAATCGATGCAGCGAAAGCTATTTGAAATCACCTTTGAAAGCACTTCGGATGCCGAGACTTTTCTAAAGTCGAATATGCCAATTGAATTTCATGAAAAAAACAGGGTAAGGGTGGCGATTCAGGGTAATTTCGATCAATTTTTAGCGGAGACAGCTAAATACCATGTTCGAAATATCGATGTGTTTACGCAAAACCTCGAGGAGATATTCATGAATTACTATGACAAAACGGGGGGTTCGAAATGAATTATCCACTCTACAAGCAGATGATGAAGGTTAACCTCAAAGGAATGATGAATTATGCGATTGGATCCGCCTTTTATATGATTCTGATGGTTTGGGTGTATCCTAGTATAGCAGAAAATACAAAGGCGCTAAATGATTTTATGAAGGTAATGCCTGAGGGTATGTTAAGGGCATTTGGCTTTGAAGGTGGATTTGGCAGCTTTGAAGCATATGTATCAGGTGAATTCTACGGAGTCATCTTAACGATTATTTTAACTATCTTTTGTGTCATGCTTCCTACACAACTCATGGCGAAACTAGTGGACCAGGGTTCAATGGCTTATTTATTATCTACTCCTACAACAAGAGGAAAAGTGGCCTTTACGCAAGCAATGGTTTTATTTACAGGGACTTTTCTCATTATGGTCATTACGACCCTTTCTGGTTTTATTGGATACGGATTATTTATTAAAGATGAAAATGCCTTTCATGCGCTAAAATTTATTCAAATTAATATAGGCGCCTTTCTCCTGTTTTTTGCGGTAGGCGGAATTTCCTTTTTCATTTCATCCGTGGCAAATGATGAAAAGAAAGCACTAGGCATTTCAGGTATCATGGCCATTGGTTTTTTCTGTTTAGATATGATAGGAAAGATAAGTGAAAAAGTCGATTGGCTAAGAAAACTCACGATCTACTCTTTGTTTAGACCAAGTGACATTGTGAGTGGAAAAGAAGAATTGATGCAAGCATGGACCATCCTTGCAATAATCGGCATTGTTGCCATTGGTTTAGGAATTTCAATATTTAAAAAACGTGATTTACCATTATAAGCGTCATTAAAAATCCCTCCAATCAGTTTCTTAATGGAGGGAAACTACTAAGGTACCTAATTACTCCGGTTAAGAACAGTGCCTGTCACAATCCGAATAATGTCGATGAAATCGACAAAATATGGGTTGTGACAGTGGCACTATTTAGAAAGTAGTGTTAACACAGCAAAAAAACACATAATTGAAGCAGCAATCATAAATAAGTGCCCTATGGCATTATGCTTCACTTCAATTAAAGACTAACTTATTTTCTTTAGTTTCTGCTTTTCAGTACCCTCTAATTTTTCATATTTTCTATACATTAGCCATGCAATAACTGAGAAAATAACAGGTCCAGCTACACTCCAGATGGTTGTTTGAATATCTCCTTCTATAGCTGGCTGTATGATACTAAAGAAATTTGCTAGTCCAACTGTCAGAATAACAATCCAAGCCCATATATTTGCACTCCATTGGGATTTATAAACGATAAAAGGCTTATTGATTTCCACTTTTTTCTTAAAGTACGGGAATGCAAGTGCTATAAATACATAGGGTAATGTCATAGCGACGTTTGTCATTGAAACGAGAATGTTAAAGAATGCGGCCATTGTGCTTCCACCGAACGCGATAAGTGCGATCATGACACAAACTATAGCAGCTTGAATCCACATAGCATTAACAGGTAGCCCATTTTTTGTTTCTCCGATTTTTCCCGGCCATAATATCTTAGGTGTTCCTTCAATCATCTGCTTTAAAGGTGAAAACATCAAGGTAAAGAAAGCACCCGACAGTGCTAGGAACATGGAAAGTCCAATGTATCTTGCAACCCATAATCCTAAAGCCGTAGCTGTAGCATGGCTTGCTCCAAAAGCGGTACCTAGTGAGTAGCCTAAATTGGACATAACGATATAACTTGCATTTCCAAGGTTCACATTCTCAATACCCATTACAGATGCCCAGTTTGTGAATATTCCAATTAATAGGATTCCTAAAGAATATCCTACTGAGATAATGATTGCAGATATAAGAATTCCTTTTGGAAACGTTTTTTCTGGTTTTTCTGTTACATCCACTAAACCGCCTACTGCTTCAAGCCCGCCATAAGCGAAAATGGCATATACAACAAATGCTAGCGAAGCGATAATATCTCCTGCATATATAGGATTTGGTGTTTGAGTGAATGATTCCCATCCTGTAATCGGCTGTGCCAATTGTCCATGATTCCCTATAAAGACGGCAATTGCACCAATCCAAAGAAATACATTCACTAACAAAACTGCAGTCCCACCTACTGAAGTTACTTTCTTAATCTTATCCAGACCCTTTGTTGATATATAGGTTACGATAAGTATCCATAGAATTCCTAAAACCCCCAGTACCTGAGGCCCTTGAAGATTAAATAAAGTCCAGCTTTGTGTTGTATCTTCTCCAAAGATAGCATTTGACACCGGAACCCACATACCGGATGCGACATTAACCATCCAAGTTACATAAGAAAAATACCACATGAACGTTCCTATAAATGCAAATTTGGGACCTATGGATTTTTCCATCCATGAGTAGATTCCACCCTTTTCTTCTTTAAAGGCGGCACCAAATTCAGCTACCATTAATGCAAAAGGAACAAAAAAGGTTATAGCAGCAAATATGTACCATGGAATAGCGGCATATCCCATCTTATAAAACGATCTTGGAATGTTGTTGAATCCATAAACAGATGTAAAAATCATTAATACTAGGGAAATTAAAGTTAACTTTTTGGTTATGTTTGTGTTTGACACACAAATTCCTCCCCGCTTCTAGTTATCATCTACCTTAGACAAGGAATGTTTACTTCGTTTTGCCAAAACTGATATATCGATTCCTCCTTTAGTCATACTTAATACTACTTTTTTAAAATAGGGAAGTATCCCCAGCCAACGTAAGCAGTAAAATGAAAACGCTTTCTTTACTTGCTTTTTTATTATATAGGATTTGTTCTATAGCTACTCTAATCCACTGTTACAATCATATGAACATTTTAAAATGGCGGAAGATATTAGAATTAAGTTTGTTTACAATGCGTTTGTTCAGGATGGCGAAAAGGTACTTTTAATAAATGGCTCTGTTAAACTTG
>NZ_JBCNAC010000082.1:0-17573 GCF_050477885.1 Neobacillus rhizosphaerae | reverse complement strand
TGTTCTTTAACACAGCCTAATAAATAGATAAAAAATCCCTCCAATATATTTCTTAATGGAGGGATACGATACATCTAAGTTATTTAATTTCACTGGTGGTTAGCTTAACTTAATGGCTATGGGGTCTTGCCCCCACTTAGTGATGAAACCCATTATCACATTTCGTATCATGCGGCATAGGCCCGTCCAGGGAATCCAGAAAGGCGACCGCCTGTTTGAGGTGCATCAAAAACATATGCGCGAGATCCATGGAAAATCCATTCCGAACTACAACGCGCATAATCGTCACTTCGTCCATATCTGGTGGCAATGGATAGGCGGGCACTTGCCATCCGAACACGCGCAATTGTCGAGACAAATCAAAAAGATTCCAGTTTACTGTGTAACCATCTTTCAGACGCCAAGCGAAAACGGGTATATCCGAACCATCGGAAAAAAGTTCGAAAGGTTCCATCTCCTTAATCGCACTGCTAAGAAATTGAGCGACTGTCTGACAAGCCCTTTGCACATCATGGTACCCACTTTTTCCTAAACGCAAGTAATTGTAATATTGCAGGAGCACTTGCGCACCAGGACGAGAGAAATTCAGGGCAAAAGTCGGCATGTTCCCACCTAAATAGGATACGCGGAATATGAGGTCCTCAGGAAGGTCTTCAGCTTCCCGCCAAATAATCCACCCCAGCCCGGGATAGACTAATCCATATTTATGTCCGGATACATTAATGGACTTCACCCTCGGTAACTGAAAATCCCAGACCAAGTCTGGTTGAAGAAACGGTGCTATAAATCCTCCCGAAGCCGCATCCACATGCATGGGAATGTCAAGGCCCGTCCTTTCCTGTAAATCGTCCAATGCTTCCGCAATGGCGGCAATCGGTTCGTAAAGCCCAGTATACGTCTCACCCAGAATCGGTACTACACCTATCGTATTTTCATCCACGACAGATAGGACCCCCTGGGGATCCAAATGGGGATGTTCTGGGCTAATCTTCACATAACGAGGTTCGACCTCCCAATAGTTCGCGAATTTTTCCCAAACAACTTGAACAGCGGAACTAAACACAATATTGGGCCGATCAACAGGCTTCCCTTCCCTTTTGCGTGCGTTTTGCCAGCGTCTCTTTAACGCAAGCCCCCCGAGCATACAAGCTTCCGACGATCCAGTTGTTGAAACCCCCATAGTCGTAAGGGGGTTTGGCGCATGCCAGAGGTTAGCCAAAATGCGGACACAACGCTCCTCAATTTCAGCTGTCTGCGGATATTCATCCTTGTCAATCATGTTCTTGTCAAATGCATTGGCATATAAGTTCTTTGCAGAAGGCTCCATCCATGTGCTAACGAATGTTGCAAGGTTCAAGCGGGCATTGCCATCAAGAGCAATTTCATCATGAACGATTTGGTACGCTGTTTCGGGTAACATGCCATCATCAGGCATGTGAAAGCGCGGAACAACTAATTCTCCTTCGCGGGCAAACAGAGGATTCACAGAAAATTCATGAGGCAGCTCCTTTTGCACGTGACGCGGTAGACATTGTGGATTATCTGGCATGCCCCCTTTTCCTTCGTATGCATCATTTTGAACTTCTTCCTTTCGATCCTGTGGCATACAAGTCCTCCTTTATTTAATGTTTAACCATCCTATTATTTACAAAAAAGCATTTGGTAAACCATTACCTATATAAGATACTGGTCATCCGGTGCCAGGCACCCTAATGATTCTTATTATTTAAAGTCGGACTAAAATGTTTGTCCATTGTGTGTCAAACTCCACATCTGATTTTCCAACTCTGTGGTATTCTAGTTATAGACTACTTTTGGAGGTTATGATATGCAACTTACATTGGAAAATCCTAAAAGCACCAAAAGTGACAAACCATTTTCAAGGATTAATCCATTTCGAGCAAAGGTTTTAAAAAATAGTAATTTAAATGGAACTGGCTCTAGCAAGGAAACAAGGCACATTGAGTTATCATTAAAAGATTCAGGTCTTTCTTACAACCCGGGTGATGCACTTGGAGTTGTCCCGACAAATGATCCGGAACTTGTGGGTTCTCTTCTTGAGGTAATGGGCTGGGATGAAGAATCGGTTGTAACTGTTAGTAAGCTAGGTGAGACACTGCCGTTAAAGGAAGCGCTGACTTCTTACTTTGAAATTACACTGCTGACTAAGAAGATCTTACAACAAGCAGCAGCATTTACAGAAAACGAAGTGCTTCAAAACCTTGTGTTAGTTGAGAATTCACCCCAACTAAAGGAATATTGCTATGGGCGTGATTTGCTTGATATGTTACGTGATTTTGGTCCATGGAAGGCTTCTGCCCAGGACATCGTTTCTTTATTAAGAAAAATGCCGCCGCGTCTCTATTCAATTGCAAGCAGCCTTACAGCAAATCCTGATGAAGTTCATCTAACGATAGGTGCTGTACGCTACACGGCTCACGGACGTGACCGAAAAGGCGTTTGTTCTGTTTTATGTGCTGAACGTCTTCAGGAAGGGGATACGCTTCCAGTCTTTGTTCAAGCTAATAAACACTTCAATCTGCCAGATTCCCAAGATACTGATATTATAATGGTGGGTCCTGGGACGGGCATTGCACCATTCCGTTCTTTTATCCAAGAACGTGCAGTTAATAAAGCAACCGGCCGGTCATGGCTGTTTTTTGGAGATCAGCATGCTGCTTCGGATTTTCTTTATCAAAACGAGCTGGAACAATACCAACAAGATGGGGTATTAACAAGACTTGATACGGCATTTTCCCGAGATGCGGTTCAAAAAGTTTATGTTCAGCATAAACTGATCGAACATAAAAAAGAATTATTTGCATGGATTGAAAAAGGAGCTATATTCTACGTTTGTGGGGATAAGGAACATATGGCGAAAGACGTCAACGACACGCTTATTACCATCATTGAACAGGAAGGTACAATGGATCGTGAAGCAGCCGAAGCGTATCTTAAAGATATGCAGAAGCAAGGACGTTATCAACGTGATGTGTATTAACTACGAATGAAAGGGCATTGGTCTTTTCGCTCCAAAAGAACCTTTTGATAAATGAGATTTTACCATTCATTAAATGCCAACTTTAACTGTAACTTTGTTTAAAAAGCTAGGTAGGTCTCAAGACTAACCTAGCTTTTTTGTTTGATTCCTTGTGTACATAAACGTACATCTATTTATCCGTATTTATGCTGCTTTCTTAACAGACGTTTCCTCATTATCCATTAATTTTTCATAAATACTTCCTATTATTAAACCAAGTAAACCAGGAATCACCCAGCCGAATCCCTCATTTTGCAAAGGAACATTTGATAATATATCTGAAAATGAACCATTTAAAAATGTGGAATTAGTTACTTCAGTTAAGCTAAATAGTCCGACAAGGCCGATTGTCATGAAATATACGGGGCGATTATTAAATGGTAATCTCTCATGTAATAAACCTAAAATGATTAATGTAATTGCCATTGGATACACTAAGCCGAGCACTGGTACAGATACTTTTAATATTTGAGAGAGACCAAGATTTGCTACAAAACCACTGATTACACATAAAAAGATTGCACATTTTATATAGGACAATTTCGGGAAAATATTCGAAAAATATTGAGCACATGATGTGATTAATCCTATACAAACACATAAACATGCAAGTGTAAAAATTAATCCTAAAACAATTGTTCCATTCTGTCCGAACAATTGCTGTAATACCGTACTTAAAACAATCGCTCCATTATCAACTTTTCCTGGTATTGTAGCGGAAGCTCCTAAGTACCCAATAATAAAATAACAAATTGATAAAAGCAGGCCGCAAATAAGTCCAAATATCGCTAAATATTTAACTTGTAATGATTGCTTCGTTATTTTTTTACTCTTAAAAATAGTGGTAAATATAATTCCGTAAATTAACGCGCCAATGGCATCCATGGTTTGATATCCATCTAAAAATCCTTGAGAGATGGGATTCTCTTTATAAGATAATGTAGGTTCTTTAAAGCTGGATAAATCAGTAAATAAAGTCTTAATAAAAACAATCATGATTAAAACTAATAAAGAAGGTGTTAAAATCTTTCCAAATCTTTCTACTAATTTAGATGGCGATTTTGCAAACCAAAAGACAATACTAAAAAATACAGTTGTATAAACCAAAAGTGCGATCGGTGAAGACTCGATTGCATTTGGTAAAAAGGGTTTAACTCCCATTTCATAAGCTAGACTGCCTGCACGTGGAATTGCAAGTCCAGGTCCTATTGACAAATAAATCGCCATGGGGAATAGTAATGCAAAAATAGGATGAACTCTATTCGTTAACGCATCGAAGGTTCCTGATTTTGCAATCGCTATAAAAGCTAATACTGTAAGACCCACATCGGAAATGATAAACCCAATAACTGCTTGCCATACATTTTCTCCAGCAGCCTGTCCCAAATAGGCTGGAAAAATTAAATTTCCTGCACCGAATAACATTGAAAATAACATAAAGCCAATAAACAGGATTTCTTTACTGGTTAATTTATTCAAACAATTCACCTCAATTGATTATTGTTATATGAAAATACTTAATTATACTAAATATCCGTTATATTGAGTATTGAATATAAAAAAAAAGTACTATTATGTTTCACTAAAATAGAAAGAGTCTCCACGGTCTTCGAAATAAACCAACCTAAAAAGGTGATACAAAAATTTGCATCACCTCAATTAATAGCTACAGCCTCTATATTATGAAAAGGTTCCCAGCACCTACTATACTGGCAGTTTTATACCTTGTTACACTAGTGTCCTCAAACACTATGAAGAACAAATTTCTCTTTCGGAACCGGCAAATTTGTCCTTCATCCACTTCATGAAGGACAAATTTTTTTGCAGAAGCAACAAATTGTCTTTCATCATGACACATAATAGGATTCTTCTAATAGTTTCAAAAAAACTGCTCTATTTATGATAAGGTTCAGCTTAACTCCCCAAACGGCAAATTCTAAGGGCACCCTAAATTTGTTCAAAATAACTGTTGTGAGGTTGCTCTCCCCAAAGCTATAATTCACTTATACCAATAGTAGTTAAAAGAAGGTGAAGAGATGATATTCTTTGTTTTAGTAGTGATATTAATGTTTCTAGGATTTGTGTATGAACAGATTTCTCGACAAATTGATGCCAAAAGTCCCAAAACCGGTAAGATGATTGATGTCGGCGACTATAGTCTACATGTAACAGACTGCGGCCAGGGCGAAGCCACAATTGTACTGATTCATGGCGCCGGCGACAGCTCTTATTCATGGATACATATTCGCAAAGAATTAGCGAAGTTTAGCCGCGTTATTTCTTATGATCGCGTAGGTATGGGTTCGAGCGATCCTGGCCCCGCACCAACACCCCATCATACTGTCCAAGAACTGAACAATTTGTTGTACAAGACTGGAAACCCGGGACCATATATCCTTGTTGGCCATTCCCTTGGTGGAATAATTGCCAGACTCTATGCTTTGGAATACCCAAACAAGGTGGCTGGCTTCGTTTTCCTGGACTCGACGCATGAGTTTCTGAAAGATGATACCAAGTTCAAGCAGGGTTTTGCCGCAATTGGCGTAATGCTCAAAATCCTAAGAGCCCTGTCTCCTTTTGGCATTCCTCGAATTCTCGGCAACGTAACTGGAATGATTCCGATGTTTGCCCACGAACGTTCATATTACCAACAGCAGCTTAGCCCCGTAGAATACAAGCAATGGAAGGGAATAGTTTATCGAATCTTTGCCGGAAGTGCTGCTGGAGCAGAGTTTAAAGAAGCAATGGCACATCTGGAGGAAGCAGCGAAGCGATTAAAGAACAGTACGACAAAGCCTCAGTTTGGCGACCTGCCTATCGCTGTAGTAAACAATCCGGGGTTCGGTGCTCACTGGACAGAGATGCAGCGGGAACTTGCTTCTCGTTCAACCAACAATATTCATAAGACGAGTGATCGTAAAGGGCACAGCCTGCAAATGCCGCGACCGGAATTAGTTGTTGAGGCTGTTCAACATGTTGTTGAACAGGTGCGAAATCGCAATGTTCGAACGCTTGCCGAACAATCTATATCACAAAAGTGAAGTAACGTGGAATCAGATTCACTTTCAATTACAACATAGTGCAATAAGAACAGACGGAAAAACAACCTCATGAGAACTTTTTACATGGCATTGCTCATTGGTGAGTAGAGCTGTGCTAGAGGAATTGCACCCGCGATAAGCAGGAGTAGTCAATGGCTTTCGCCATACATATTATTGCGGATGCATTCAGTCAAGGGTTCGTCCTTTAGGAAATGTTTAGCTGAGAAGGTTCCTACTCGAAAGTTACTACTACAGCCCCCTACCCAAGAAAGTAAACTAACATTAGCCCGTTATCCCCTCTTTTTTGTATGCTAATACGGCTTATTCATTATCTTCAATTACTCGAATAATCCCACTTCACTGTTAAAATTCAATAAAATCAATCCGCCGTACCACCTAAAAAGCGACATATGCACAGTTAAAAATTTCGCCGTTACTTATGGTACGGTTCACCGTACCTCAGATACCTACAGTTTTTTTATTAAGCTGGATTTAAATATTATTTGTTGTTTGTTCCTTAATAAAATCATCCCTCACCCATTTTGGTGTTTTTTGCTTTTTAGTTTAAAAAGGGCCAGTCCCTTAATTGCGGGTAATAATTAAAAACAATTTTTGTGAGATAAATCACAATTCGCTATCATGATTAATGCTATCATTATTAATGAGGTTAGATAATAATCACCTAAAAGTAGAGGATTTTTTCTCACTAATATTTGTACTATTACTTTTCATAAAGAGAGATTGCATAAAGGAGTGTTATAAATGTCTGAAAGTAAATTGTCAGAATTAATTAGTCCTGAAGCTATCATTAATTTTGAAACTGGTGCAATTAAAGCGAGCACTTTGGATTCAATTATCAATCTTTTACCATTTGAAATGGGCTTTTGCGATGCTAACGATATTTTCCGCTGGTATTCAAATAATCCAAACCGTATCCATGGTCGTCGTAACGAAGCAATTGGTCGCCATGTGCTTGATCTTCACCCAAAAGTGGCTCATCATGTTGAAAAATTGTTGAATGATTTCCGTTCAGGAGCACGAGACGAATGGGAATTTTGGTTTCCAAAACGCTCTGGTGAAGAAACCGGTCAAGTTTACCAAAAGTTCATGGCAGTACGTGATGAAAATGGAAAATACCTTGGCTGTATGGATGTGACCATTAATCTCGACCTTTTCAAAGGAAAAAAAGGTAAACACACCCCTGAAACTATTGACGAATTTATAGCTGTTATGCCTGAATAAAAATATCTTTCGATTTGAGAGGCCGCTGAAAACACACTGGATCGCCCGATTCAATGTGTTTTTCTTTATATATAGAAGCAAAAATAATATTACTTATATACAAATCTGTTCACCCGGTGCCAGGTACCCTTATGAATACTAAACATAGATTGATCGCTGCCAAACCTCTTAAGTGTTTTTTCGAATTTCATCCCTACTCTTTTTAACAGCCTGCAGGCCCGTTCATTTAGAGTTGGCGTTTCAGCGACAATAGTTGTTAACTCAAGGAAATGAAAGCCATATTCGATGACCTTCTCGATGACTTCTTTCGCATACCCTTTTCCCCAGAAAGCAGGTAAAAACTGATAGCCAATCTCTATGTTGATTCTGTCATGACCTGTATCTAGGCACACTAAACCAATGAACTCATTCGTCTCTTTCAGTCTAACGGTCCAATAGTGATTAGATTCCAACATCATTTGAAATCTAAAACTAAACGATATCTCATCAACTGTTCCATCCAGGTACTTGCGTACATCTTCGTCCATATACAACATCAATATCGATTCATAATCCTTTTCAGAAACAGCCAATAAATCGCATCGGTCTGTCATTAACATTTTGGTCTCACCATCCACTTATATTTGTATACCTCATAATTCTATGTATATAAAAATATTATATACATAGTTTTTCTATGTAGCAAGTATAATTTTATTTAAAGTTCAGTATTGCAAAAAAGGACTGTATATTGATGTGTTATAATGAAGTAGTCTTAAGGATGTAAAAAGTATCCAAATCAAATTGTGCTAGTAGAAGCACGAACAATTTGATTTTTCGTGGGTGATAATATGAAAATTCCAATCGAAGAAATAAACAAAGAACTGGCAGAAGAAATCCTCATTAGGTGCCATGAAGTAGATGACGAAGTCTATGAAATTGTAAACAAGCTGAAGACGGAAGACTTCATCTTACTCGGATACCACAATGAAAAAGTTCACCGTATTAAGCTGAGTGAGATCTATTATTTCGAAGCCGTTGACGGAAAGGTTTTTAGCTACTGCAAGGACAACGTTTTTGAGGTCAAACAAAAGCTTTATGAGTTAGAGGAACTCTGCAACGGTAGGAACTGCTTTCGTGCATCTAAATCGACGATTCTGAACATAGCTAAAATCTCTTCTATCCATCCGTCCATAAGCGGCAGACTCGAAGCGGTCCTGGATAACGGTGAGCGCACCGTTGTATCAAGGCAATATGTGCCTGTCCTTAAAAAGATGCTGGGATTATAACAGGAGGGTTACATATGAAGCTGTCCGAATTTGTAAAAAAGATCTTCAAGGATTTCTTACTCATCTTCGCACTCATCATCATTATTCTTACTTTTTTGCGACAAATGTATTTCCCTGATGAAGCCTTTAGTTTGAAGTCTATTTATATCATTATGGCATTCGCCTTTTTAAGTGCATTAATAGGATTTATTTTGTATTCTCCTAATGACTTAAGCGAAAAAAATATGCGTATTAGAATGTTCCTTCATTTTTTCACTTTGGAGATTCTATTGATTGCAATTAGCAGTGTTTTTGGGGTTATTGAAAGTCTATCCGATGGAATCATTTTGGCCGTGCAAATTGCCGTCATCTATTTCATCGTTCGTTTCCTGTCATGGAAAAAGGATCAAAAAGAGGCCCAAAAAATCAACGAAAAACTAAACGCATGGAAGAAAGATGTCCCTCAATAATCAAATCTGCAACACATAATTATGCGGTAAGCAAAAAAGCTTACCGCTTTTTTTTGCATCTTATTGGCCCGTGGATACAACTTACTGTTTTTCTATATACTTCCTTTCAGGATTTTTTTATGATGAGTTCATGAAAAAACATTCGAAAGTGGAGGGGTTACCACTATGGGAACTTTATTTTTATTTATTGCATTGGTGTTTGAAATTTCTTTTGCCATCTACTCGATCATAACGAAACAAAACCATAAAAAACTAAAGAATGGGATTAGGATTGCTATATTTTTTGGCTTTGTCATTCTCACGCTTTCATCGGTGATTGTGTGGATCTTACGCTGGATCTTGCTTGCCATCCTACTTTTCCTTTTAGCCGTAAAGGGAACGATTTCTCTAATCCGAAAGACTACAAATCCTAAGAAATACAAAACTTCTAAAGTCATTTGGAAAGCCATTTTTATGATCGTGGCAATGGTCATTGTATTTATACCTGCCATTATTTTTCCGCAGCATCCATCACCAAAAGTAACAGGTAAATATGGAGTCGCAACTGCTACTTACACATACCTAGATAAGAACCGTGTGGAGGAATTTAGCGACAAGGGAGAAAATAGATTTGTAAATGTGGAATTTTGGTATCCAAAAAATGCAGATGGTAAATACCCTCTATTAGTGTTCTCACACGGGGCATCTGGCATTAAAGCAAGCAATGCTTCTACCTATACAGAGCTTGCTAGTCACGGTTACGTAGTTGTTTCAATCGACCATCCTTACCACTCCTTTTATACAAAGTCAGAAGATGGAACAGTGGCTATGATTAATTCAGATTATAACCGTGAAATCACCAATCTCAACACAGATGGTGTGTACACGAATGAAGAACTCCAACAACTCATTCAAAAATGGATGAAACTGCGAACAGACGATATGAATTTTGTTATTGATACGATCCTTAAAAAAGCAAAAAGTGGCACTAACACCGTTTACCAACGTATCAATACAGAGAAAATTGGTGTGTTCGGACACTCAATGGGCGGTGCAGCAAGTGTTTGGCTGGGAAGAGAACGTAAGGATATAGATGCAGTTGTAAATATTGATGCCCCGTTCTTTAGTGAACTTGTTTATAAAAAAGAAAACGATAGTTTTGTAGCAAGTACCAAAGCTTACACGACCCCTATTTTTAACATTTATTCAGACGATGTGTGGGGGCAGCTTGACATGACTCCTATTTATGTAGCGAACAAACTTAACAATGAATCATTCAAAGACGCCTATACGACTCATTTCAAAGGGGCAAAACACTTAAGCCTGACCGATTTACCGCTTTTCTCTCCTATCCTTGCAAATATGCTGCAAGGTGGAAAAGCCGACATTGATCCATATTTCTGTATTGAAACGGAAAATGATCTTATTCGTCAGTTTTTCGATTATGAATTAAAGGGCATTGGTCATTTCGCACCCAAAGAAACCTATTGATTTTTATTGAGTTGCTATAAAAGACATAGGTATTGAACAAAGTCCCTGCCATAACTTGCACTTTAGTCGTCGTTAGTTATGATACGACTACCATGTATATAATTTAATATAGGAATAGGTGAAGCCCTGCATTAGCTCTAAAACAAAGCTAATTGAGCTTCACCTATTAAACTACAACCTCGTTTACTTATGGTACGGTTCACCCCACCTATTTAACCTGCAGTTTAAAATTTGTTAGACATTATAATAAATTTTGATTTTAGAGTGAAAATAATTATTAAGGAGTGATTAAATTGAGTCAGACAAAAAACATGGCGCCATCTGAAGGATTAACGGCAAACGAAATATCTAACATTTGGTCTTCCTACTTAAAGAACAGTATGGAACTTAAATTTTTTGAATATTTTGTGGCAAGCACAGCAAATAACGAGATAAAACAAGTGATAGAAAAGATGCTAAATCAATCTCAAAAGAATCTAAATGAACTCAAAGAGATTTTTAGTAAAGAGAATCTTACTATTCCGCTTGGACTTACTGATGAAGACG
Source organism: Neobacillus rhizosphaerae (assembly GCF_050477885.1). Taxonomy (GTDB): domain Bacteria; phylum Bacillota; class Bacilli; order Bacillales; family Cytobacillaceae; genus Neobacillus; species Neobacillus rhizosphaerae_A. The sequence continues at coordinate 6,517 of NZ_JBCNAC010000082.1, read as the reverse complement.
TTAGGGCCGACACACATAAAATATTCTCAGATACATTTATTTTGTATTTTTGTTTTGATTTAACCATGTTATCGTTAAGTACATATCCAATTGCATTATCAGATTGCACCAGAAAAGATATTCGAGATCATCATCAAGTCAACATAGAATTTACCGTAACAATCCAGAATGAAATTGTTAACTTAATGTTATCACAAGGAGTATATTTGAGACCTCCACAAGTAGCGATAGATAGTAAGGTAGAATTTGCTGATACCATGATATATCTCAATGGTTTTTTTGGCGGTTCAAGACCAGTAAATACTGCTGAGATTGCTAATCTATCCAGAGTTATTCATAGGGCACAGTTTTCAAAAATGGTTTTTGTCGCTTTTAGTAAATTAGCCAAAACAAAAGAATTAAAAAAACATTTTAGTAAAGGCAGAGATGAAATCGAAAAAGTACTAGATTCACTTCAAGAAGTTCTTGAAAAAGAAAATATCCCGATTTCAGCATCCGGAGACTATAAAATTTCCGATGTAGAGATGTCTCCATTCTCCGATAAGTTAATGTTGTTTTTTGTGAATACTTGTCTTGGAATATTCTGTTTTGCCATGATAAGCCAGGCTATGACTTCCAGTTTAAGAACGGACATTGTGCTTAAATTAGACGAAATATCAGACGATATGAAGAAGTATTATGGAAAAAGTATACTTCTAGCAATTAAAGAAAAATGGCTTGAACAACCTCCTCAGGCAGTAGATAGAAAAGTCTAGATAGAGTTCTGTTAACCGTAGAAAAAAAGCAGCTACAATTTAGCTGCTTTTAATACTTATTAAATCTTTATTTTTAGTTGTTATTACTAACATATCTTCAAGGTCAATAATTACTTTCATTCTCATGAACTTGATTCCTTATTTGAATAAATCTGTATGAACAAATCCACAATACAACAATAAAAAATTGCCTCTATTTATGATAAGGTTCACTCCGATTGATCCGCAAAAATAATATTACTTATATACAAGTCTGTTCACCCGGTGCCAGACCACCTTCTGAATACTAAACATGGATTGATCATTTCCAAATCTCTTCAGTGTTTTTTCAAATTTCATCCCTAACTCGGCAGCCTTGGGCTGAATAAGGAAATCTAACATTTCATATGTCGAAAAGGCGATTCTAAAAATTGTTTTTTAGAAATCGCCTTTTTAAATCACTTACTTATTACTATGTTTATGCATTGACTCCTATTCAAATAAAGACATCTTATTGAATCCTTTGTTTTAATTGTTTGAGCACAGCTTCTTTTGTTATAGTAGGCTTTACCTCACCTAAATACAGGAGTTCACCATACTTTTTCTCTTCATCGCCTAATGTGACAATCTTATTTACCTCTTGGTAGAGGGCGCTATTAGCCGATTTAATATGATTGTGCAGTCCGACTGCATGAAGAAGCTCATGTAGTATAACTGCGTTTCGGTAGTCTCTCGTAATTTCCTTATCCGTCCCAACCAGGACTAATGATTCCATTGTCCCGTACGCTCGAGAGATCATCGTGGGCATTTCAACTCCCCAAACATCATTTCTATGTACATCATAAGATTTAAAGTCTGTTGTTGATGTAAAAACCATTTTAATGTAACGATCATAATCCTTATTAAAAGAACTATCGATGATTTTCATCTCATATGGGAAGAAGGTTTTAATTTCATTAATGGCCTTCTCGATCATTTTCTTATCCTCTTCATTGTAGTCCCCACTCAAGGTTATTGCGACATCACCTGTAAATTTATAAATTATAGGTATTTCATTATTAAAATAATAGTCTGCAAATTGATGGATCGTTTTTTCAGGGAATGTCCTCTCATCTATCAAAAATGAAATTTCTTTTGTTGAGGTTAAACCATTCGGCTTTGTCGCGGTAATTATTAAGGTATTTTTCCCTGGCTGTTGAATCGGCTGATCTAAAGGGACCTCTTTACCATTTAATCTAGCTTTATATTTGACATGCTCTTCCCTATTGAGAGTGAATTTTGCCTGTTTAAAATAAACCTTTTCGACTACTTCCTTTATTCGCGGTGTTATTGGTGGCTTGTCATCCACGACAAATGTATATGAAAGCTTCTTCTTTTTCCAAAGAAGTGTGGATTCCAATTTCAAAACATAGCTTCCGTTCTCTTTCACTTTGTATTTAGGACCTATTTTTTTCCCATTAAGTGTTACACGGGCCGTCCCAATGCTTTCCTTCAATTGAATAACCGGATGGACAGCATAGACCTTACCATTTTCAATTCCGCTGAGTTTTACCGAAGGTTCTATAAACATAATAAAACCTAACGTTAAAGCAAGTATTCCTACTAAAAACACACTTATGAAGAGCCTTCTTTTCATCACACTATTTTTACTAACTTTCTCTATACTCTGCATTAACTTGCCCTCATTTCATTTTTCACTATTATGCTAACATTATTACTTCTACAAAAAGGATAAAACTTCCTTCAATAGGAAATTCTTCAGAAGTTGTCACCCACCCTATCTAAAAATTTTCCCGCAGCCAATCTGAATGAATAAAACTTTCTTATATACGGGTAAATTACTGTAAAAAGATTGAAAGGAGTGTGAATAGATGAAGAAGTCCGGTTGGATTATTATTTTATTATTCCTTTTGCTAACTGCAGGTTGTACCACTACACACAAGGCTGAGAAAAATAGGAACAATGAGGCGAAGTCTGAAGTAAAAAAAGCAGACAAGGGTGAGGACAGTAAGCAGGGAGCCACTGAAAGTAAAACGAAGGAGCAATTGGCTAACACTAACTATCATTCCTATCAGCATATGGATTATAAAAGGAAGATTGCACCGAAGTTTGCACCAAATGAGTTAGCCAAGCCACCAGCAGGAAATTGGGCAACTCATGGTGGAGATACCCATAATAGCATGTACTCACCCCTTAACCAAATCACTGCCTCAAATGTTAAGAACTTAAAAGTAGAATGGGTCACCAGCTTAGGTTCAGGTTTTGAGTTTAAATATTCTGGTGAGGCGACTCCACTTGTCTATGATGGGGTAATGTTCACCATCACGGGGACGAATCAAGTCCAGGCCCTCGATGCGAAAACTGGGAAAATGATTTGGGAATATAGACCCAATCTCACGAATGGGCTGAATACCGTCTGCTGCGGGTGGACAAGTCGTGGTGTAGCGTTAGGAGACGGGAAAGTCTTTGTCGGATTATTAGATGCAAGGCTGGTTGCTTTAGATCAAAAAACAGGTAAGGTAGTATGGGAAACCAGAGTAGATAATTGGGAAAAAGGATATACCATTACCAGTGCCCCACTCTATTATGATGGAAAAGTCTACACAGGAATTGCCGGTGGTGAGTATGGAATTAGAGGGTATGTCGCCGCTTATGATTCAGAACTCGGCAGACAAATTTGGAGAACCTATACACTCCCTGCTCCAGGTGCAAAAGGAAGTGAAACCTGGCCAAAGGGCAGCAAAAATTGGCTAACCGGCGGAGCACCTGTTTGGCAGACTCCTGCCATTGATCCGGAACTTGGATTCATTTATTTTTCAACCGGGAATACATCACCAGACCTGGATGGTAGCAAGAGGGAAGGAGATAATTTATTCGCCAACTCGATTCTTGCATTGGATGCCAATACAGGAGAATACAAATGGCACTTTCAAGAAGTACATCATGATATTTGGGATTTGGATCCGGCCAATCCTGTCGTTCTATATGATGTGAAAATGAATGGCCAAATGAGAAAAGGAATTGCCCAAGCAGGAAAAACAGGATGGCTTTATCTTTTGGATCGGACTAACGGCAAGCCGCTCATTGGTATTGAAGAAAAGCCAGTTCCACAAAATACAAACCAAAAGACTTCTCCAACACAGCCCTTTCCTATTGGAGATGCATTTGTACCACAAAAGGTTACCGAGGAAGATGTTAAACGCGATTTACCAAAAGATTTTAAGGGGACAATTGGAAGTATGTTTACACCGTTTTGGGATAAGCCAGTTACCCTTAAACCATCGCCTCAAGGGGGAGCAAACTGGCCGCCATCGGCTTACAACCCGAATACAGAGTATTTTTACGTATTAGGAAATGACAATTATTTTGCCTTTGCCCATTACGGAGAAGAAGAAAAGGCAAGGTTTGAACAAGGGAAAGAGTATATCGGCAGTGTATGGCAGCCGGTGGAAAAGTCCCCTAGCCGCGGCACCGTTACCGCACTCGATATTAAAACGAATAAAATCGTTTGGCAAAAGAAATGGGATGCCATCGCCTACAGTGGTCTCTTAACAACAAAAGGAAACCTGGTTTTTACCGGTCATAATGATGGAAGGATTATTGCCTACGATGCAACCAACGGAAATCAATTATGGGATTTCAAAATGGATGCAGGTGCAAATGCCCCGCCTATCACTTATGAAATCGATGGAAAGCAGTATATCTCTATCTTCGCCGCCGGAAATACACTAGCTGGAACAAAACATGGGGATAAAATCTACACCTTCTCTTTAGAGGGTAAATATGGATCTGTAAAGGATATACCTAAGGATAAAATCAATACATCTCCTGTAAAACAAGGCGCAGCAGAAAAGAAGCAGCAGGCTGCCAATGATAAAACTAAAAAAGAAACCAGCACGGAAGCAGGCGAAACGGTCTATAAAAATAATTGCTTAGCCTGCCATGGAGCAGGTGGTGCAGGTGGGCATAATGGTCCGAATTTAAAAAACACGAAAATGGATCGGGCTGCCATAATCAAACAGGTAGAAAATGGAAAAGGTCAAATGCCTCCATTTAAAAATACGTTGTCTAAGGAAGAAATACAGGCCGTTGCGGATTATGTAAAGAGCCTTGGCGGCGGTTAATAACGGTTTGAAAAAAGAAAAAGGCAATCGTCCGATTAATCGGACGATTGCCTTTTTAGTTAGTAGAAGCCTTTTCTGTTAAAGAAAGATGGATTAACTGATCATCCTTGTCTGTCGGATTTCCACGCTTATCACGGTTACTGGTAATTGTGTACAATTCATTATTATCAACCAATACATCCCTTAACCTTCCTGCATTTCCGAAAAACTCCTGAAAATTCTTACTGGCTAGATCATAGGTAAAGATTTGCTTTCCTGCTAGAGAAGCAACAAAAATTTTTCCATCCTTAAAAGCCATACCTGACGGCGCCCATGTTTTATCACCTGATTGAAGAATCGGCTTCACCATGCCTTTTGCACCTTCATCTCCTTGAACCACAGGCCAGCCATAGTTTTTCCCTGCTTGAATCAGATTAATTTCATCATGGCCTGACTCCCCATGCTCTGAGCTATAGAGGTGGCCGTCCCCATCCCAGGCTAATCCCTGAGGATTTCGATGTCCATAGGAATAAATATAAGAATTTTCAAAGGGATTATCAGTCGGAATATCGCCGTTTAGCTTCATTCTTAAAATTTTACCCGCTAAACTATCAAGGTTCTGGGCGTTTTCCTTTACGCCGACATCACCTGTAGTGGCATATAACATCCCATCCGGACCAATTTTTAGCCGGCCGCCGTTACTAACCATACCTCCAGGTATCTCATCTAAAAGGACTTTGTCTTCCCTCCACGTGTTATCTTCAAGTTTGAGTGAAATAATTCGGTTTAGGGTCTTACCACCTTTCTGATAGGTGTGATAAGCAAATGCTTTCTTTGTCGAAGCAAAATCAGGTGCTAAAGTAAATCCAAGAAAACCGCCTTCCCCTTCATTGACAATATCCTCTGAAACCTTTACATTCTGCACTTCAACCATACCAAGATTCCCATCAATTTGAATAACCGAGCCTTCCCGCTGACTCAGGAAAAACAGACTGCTGCTCTTGTTAATAGTCCACGGAATTGACAAATGACTTGCATTCACACTACCATCATCCGAAGTTGTTACCTCTACTGCCCTTTTCACTACTTCATTTGCATCCTGCTGAAAGGAACCCTGTTTGTTCCCACTATCATTCACCTTATCCTGATTCTCCCAAAACACAGCCAAACCAAGTCCGGCTACCAAAACAATTCCCAGGACACTAAAACCTATTATACTTTTCATAATACCACCTCAAAACAAATTCATTTTCTATAACAGTTTAATCACACTTCAGACTATTTAAACTTTTATAATTATTAAATTTTAGTAGGAAGGCATTGTAGCCCTGTTCAACAAAAAACCCCCACTTTATAGAAGTGAGGGTTTTTGCCCGTAAAAGGCTACCAATTTAAAGTTTAAGTTTATACAAATAAACTTAGTAAGAGAACAAATCCTAATCCACATACAGAGATAATAGTCTCAAGTAGTGTCCATGTAGCGAATGTTTCTTTCATACTTAAACCAAAGTATTCTTTAAACATCCAGAAACCAGCATCATTAACGTGTGAGGCGATTAAGCTACCAGCACCAGTTGCAAGTACAACTAAAGCAAGGTTAACATCTGTTTGACCTAACATAGGAATAACTAACCCAGCAGTGGTTAAAGCAGCAACAGTAGCAGAACCTAATGAGATACG
>NZ_JBCNAC010000081.1:0-25409 GCF_050477885.1 Neobacillus rhizosphaerae | reverse complement strand
AAGACTAGGCAACTTCTGACAGAGTAAGCGAAAAAAATAGAAACATTGTCAGAAGACTAGGCAACTTCTGACAGAGTAAGAGAAAAATATAGAAACACTGTCAGAAGACCAGGAAACTTCTGACAGAGTAAGCGAAAAAGATAGAAACATTGTCAGAAGACCAGGCAATTTCGGACAGTGCATTTAGAAAAAAACAAAACACTGTCAAATGGCCAACTAACTCCAGTCCAGGAAGGGCCAGAAAACCTTAATTAAGTATTAATAAATCAATAGTCATCATTCTAGTAGGTCAATTTATTTATAATAAGTATCGCTTGTACTTCCAAAAACCGTTAGGTGCTTCTTCAAAACCCTAATAAAAGTCCGTCTACTCAATTCTCCATTGCACCACTCATAGATACTTTGGGTAGTAACCTTTCGTTCAGGAAATAGAAGCTGAAACTCCTTAACATTCCTCAAAATAGCTAGTTCGATCTTTTCACGTCCTCCACACTTTCCGCATACAAGTTCATTGTATGATTTAGAAAGGTGAAAGGAATTACAAAAACAACAATACATCCCTTTTTGCTGCTGTTCATAGGTATACTCAGGTAGAATAGTGTGTGGATTCTTAGTTTGATGTAAAGAGAGTAATTGTTGGGCTAATTTCTTGTGCCCGTCATTCAACCTAGACGGTGTGTTATTAATATTTTTCAAAAATCCATTTACCTGTGTAGGAAAAATAGCAGGCAGGTCCATGGGGGCTTGGTATAAGGTGAATTCAGGGTTGATGAAGATAACGAGAGGTTCAACAAGGTAATTTAGCTTGAGGTTTTGAAGCAGTTGGCGGAATAGAATCGTACTTCTTTTTAACTGGTCGAAAGGGTTCTTCCATTCTCGGTCAGTTTTCATTGCAATAAATTTATTATCCTTTATGTAAAAATCCCCTTGAAAATTTTTAATATCTAAAAGATGGATACCCCCTTGTGAAATAATCAATTTATCAAGTTGAAAATGGGAGTTATTTACTTTAAGAAGCAAGCTATTGATAATAAATCTTTCTTCTTTAAGGAGTTCTGCCATTTGGTCAAACTTCTTTTCCCCTTCAAAACCTTTTTCAAGGTTTAGATATTGGAATTTTTCTTGATCACTTAACTCCATTCGCGTGTTTAAGTACCGCATAGTCAATAATTCATCCGATTCATATAGATTTTTAAGTATCATATGACACTTCCCTTCATATTCTCAATGCTAATTTTACAAAAAAAAAAGCGAGATACGATTTAAGGAATATGAATATTCTGTTAACATTTTAACAAGTTAGATAAATACAGGAGGAATATATGAAACTATATCTAATAATCAGCCAAATCCTATATGCACTTTCTCTGATTCCTTGGTTTGTCATCTGGGGATTGTCATTCATGAGCTTCGACAGTGGGGTGAATCTAGCTAATGGCTCGTTTGTTCTTGCCATTACGTTATATCCGGTTGCTGTAATCATCTGTTCCATTTTAGCTTGGGTGTTCCGTTTAAAAAAGAGAAGATTTTCAATCATCATTAATTTACTTCCATTGCTATGGATCTTAGCTTTTATCGGTTTCATGGGATTAAACAATTAAAGTTACGCAAAAAATCAACCTGTCTCTAAATTAAGAGACAGGTTATTTCTATGAGTATAGTAAATACTATTAATATGAATAGAGGTGCAGTATTATATAATAAGATTCATAGATTAGCAGGAAAGGATAATGAGATGAAATCTTATAAGAAACTAGTTGCATGTGCCTTAGTAGGAATGGCCATGCTAATGTATGGAAAAGCTCCTGTAAAGGCATCAACCGTATTAGGATCCGATGTAGCCAATTATATTTCTTCTAGAAGTAACACGGTTTCCGTTGGCGTTTACGATGCAAACACAGGCAAAACATATACATACAATCCTTCAAAAACCTACTATACTCAAAGTGTTGTGAAAATTTCAATTATGGCAGACGTACTTTATCAAAAAATCCCTATTACTAGTAATGTGAATTCATTATTAACTAGAATGATTGAAAATAGTGATAACAGTGCGGCAAGTACGCTATGGCGACAACTTGGCAGCGAAACAAATGTCCAGCCCTTTTTTCAAAAAGTAGGGATGACAAGTACCATTGCAGGTACTGGCGGTTGGTGGGGAAGAACCACGACAACTGTTTCGGACCAACTTACCATGATGAAATATTTTGCCTATCCTAATGCCTTATTAACGGATTCACAAAGAGCATATGGTCTAAATCTAATGCGGCACGTAGTATCAGACCAACGCTGGGGGACAAGCTATGGAATTCCATCAGGGGTTAGTGTGGCGTTAAAAAATGGCTGGGTCACTACTGGAAAAAATGTAAATAGTGTGGGATACATTAATGGACAAGGGAGAAATTATGTGATTGCTGTTCTGACAGCGAATAATCCATCCCTGTCCTATGGAATCGATACTATTAGTAAAATATCAAGTATGGTTTGGAATGAAATTCAACCACAGGGTTGGGTATTTTCAAATGGAAAATGGTACTATTACACAACAAATGGAAAAGCCACTGGTTGGGTTCACTATAAGGGGCAATGGTATTACCTCGATTCAGCAGGTGTAATGAAAACGGGCTGGTTAAAGACAGGGAGCACATGGTACTACTTAAATATAGATGGCTCCATGAAGACTGGCTGGCTATATAATGGCAAGGCCTGGTATTTCCTTGATCAATCCGGAGCGATGAAAACAGGCTGGATCCAAACAAATAATAAATGGTATTACCTTCAATCTACCGGTGAAATGAAAACAGGCTGGCTGCTATCAGGCGGTGAGTGGTATTACCTCCAGCCTACTGGTGAAATGCGTACAGGTTGGACTTTAATTAAAAATAAATGGTACTACTTTAATCATTTGGGAGTAATGGAGACAGGCTGGCTGGAAGTATCAGGAAAGAAATATTACCTTTCAGATAGTGGAGCGATGATTACCAATTGGAAGGAAATCGAAGGAAAATGGTATTACTTCCAACAAGAGGGTCAAATGGTTGCCAATACGGTCATCCAAGGTTATAAACTAGGTTCAGACGGAGCATGGATTCAGATCAATTATCTCGCTTTAGGGGATTCATTAGCAGCAGGAATGACTCCACAAGGGCAAGACAGACCTGTGGTAAATGGAATAGACCCAGACTGGGGTTATCCAAATTACATTGCCAAGGATTTTACAAAATCTTATCAACTGCTCAAATTTGTAAATCTAGGTGTTTCCGGTTATAAAACGGATAATATCATAACAGATTTAGAGAAGGACGCTGTTCAACAAGAAATTAAAAGCGCCACTCATCTTACCATTGATATTGGGGCCAATGATTTGCTTCCGGTGGTTCAAAAGGATCCAATGGCAGCAAAAAATGAGATTCCGGTCATTGCTGGAAAAATCAGCACTATTCTAGGGACTATTGATCAACTTAATCCCAATGTTAAGGTCTATGTAATGGGCTATTACAACCCATTCCCATATATAATCGATCCTCAACAAAAAGAGTTGGTTAATCAATTAGTTCAAGGTTTTAATGCTCAAATTCAAGCTCAGGCGGTTCAGCATGGTGATACATTTGTTCCGACAGCTCAAGCGATAAATGGTAGTCATTTTGCAGATTATATTCCAAATCCGCAAAACATTCATCTAAGTCTACCAGGTTATGAAGTTGTAGCAGAGGAATTTTGGAAGGTCATGCAGTAACAGAAGTAGTTTTTACTAAAATGAATATTGAAAAACAGCGGTGCTTTAAAGGCACCGCTGTTTTTTTGCATCAAACTATTCAAAAGTAAGGTTTGCCGCTTCACCCTTAAGCCAGTTTCTTCTGCTTGAGGTCTAAACGATGGCTGAAGAAAGTGAGCAAACTCGCACAGATCGCAACCACTCCACCGACAAGTGTCACATTGATTAAAGTTCCTCCATGGTAGACAATTCCGCCTAATGCAGAACCAAGGGCAATACCAACATTGCTTGCGACAGGCATCAATGAAGCAGCGAGTCCCGTTGCTTTCGGCTGATAGATACCCGCAAGGTCGATTAAATAAAGCTGGGTTGAGGTGGTTAAAAGAATGGCCATTAATGACATCAAGCCGATGTTTACCAGACCAAAGATAAAGTTATTGGTCGTCCAGTATAGAGCAACCAGGACAAATGCTTGTAATAGGAAAACAAACCGCAGGCGTCCGATCGGATTGTGGCTGGCAATTTTACCAGCAAGGATGTTGCTAAAAATAGAAATAAATCCGTATCCAAACAAGATCAAACTGATGGAACTACTTGGTGCTTCCATCTCTTTGAGGATTGGAACAAGATACGTAAAAACGGCATATGTCCCTCCGAATCCAAGTGATGGAATAAAGAAAGCCATTAAGATTCGGGGGTGTGTCAACAATGAAAATTGATCCCGCATCGAGCTGCGATATTGGCTGAGCTTACTTGGCAGGTTGATGAAAGAGGCCACAAAGGCTACTCCACCGAGAACAGTGGTTAACATAAAAGTGGCATGCCAAGTGTACCATTCAGCGATTACAGTACCGATGGGAACTCCAACCACGTTTGCTAGTGTAAATCCACCGAAAACGAAGGATATGGCGATACCACGTTTGGCAACAGGGATGGTTTCACTAGCCACAATCATGGAAAGTGAGATTAATACCCCTGTTACAATCGCTGTCACCATCCGAATGACAAGGAGCATAAGGTAACTTTTCGAAAGAACGCTCAATGCATTTAAGACGATAAATGCTCCGATTAAAAACAACATCCACTTCCGCTTTGGAAAATGGCTTGTGGCCGACATCACGATGGGTGTAGCAATGGCAAACGTAATGGCAAATGCAGAAACAAGTGTACCTGCCTTTGCATTTGTTATATGAAGGTTCGAGGAAATATCCGTTAAGATCCCAACGATCACAAACTCGCTTGTCCCAAGAACAAATGTTAATAAGGTAAGTGTGAAAATAAGAAACCAATGTTGCTTAGATAATGCTGTGTCTTGCATAAATACCTCTTTTCTTGATGAATGAAGATGTAATAGGATAGGTAAACAATTTACTCATCATACCATAAAACAATTTTCCGGAGGAACCCTTATATTTAAAAAAAATACTTGAATTATATGGTAGAAAAAATGGTTTTTGGATGTATTAGGGACACAGTGGGATGATTTCTCACTTTTTTACTGAGTTTAAATAGTTTATAATTATTAGATAATAGTAGATAATTGAATCTATAAATAATTATAATAGACTAATGAGTGTTTATAAATGAAACAGATACGATGTGTTCTTAGGTGGGGCCCTGCTTTTTGTAACATCTAAGCTAGAGCGACTAACATTTTTTTTGCAAATATACGGAGTAAGGATGGTTATCATGAGCAACGTACAGAAAACAGCAGACGTTATCTTAATTGGTGCCGGGGTCATGAGCGCGACTTTGGGATCATTACTAAAAGAGTTAGCACCGGAATGGGAAATTAAAGTGTTCGAGAAACTCGAAAATGCTGGAGAAGAAAGCTCAAACGAATGGAATAATGCGGGTACGGGTCATGCTGCACTGTGTGAGCTTAACTATACTTCCGAAAAACCGGACGGATCTATTGATATTAGCAAAGCAATAAAAATTAATGAACAGTTTCAGCTTTCTAGACAGTTTTGGTCTTATCTTGTAAACAAGGATTTGATTCGTAATCCACAGGATTTTATCATGCCACTACCTCATATGAGTTTAGTACTAGGGGAACAAAATGTATCGTTTTTGAAAAATAGATTTAAAGCGCTATCAAAAAATCCTCTGTTTCAAGGAATGGAATTTTCTGATGACCCTGAAAAACTGAAAGAATGGATTCCGTTGATCATGGAAGGCCGTACATCGAATGAACCAATAGCGGCTACAAAAATTGACTCTGGAACAGACGTTAACTTTGGTGCTTTAACACGCATGTTGTTTGACCACTTAAAGACTCAAAACGTTGAAATCAATTACAATCATCAAGTGGATGATATTAAACGGACAAGCGACGGCTTATGGGAATTGAAAGTATGGAATATGGCTACCGGTAACATCGAACGCCATACGGCCAAATTCATCTTTATCGGCGGTGGAGGAGGAAGTCTACCTCTACTACAAAAAACCGGAATTCCTGAGTCAAAGCATATCGGAGGGTTTCCAGTAAGCGGACTATTTATGGTATGTAACAATCCGGAAGTTGTGGAGCAACATCATGCAAAAGTATACGGTAAAGCTAAGGTTGGCGCTCCTCCAATGTCTGTTCCGCATTTAGATACAAGATTTATCGACAATAAAAAATCATTACTGTTTGGACCGTTTGCCGGTTTCTCACCAAAGTTCTTAAAAACTGGTTCGAATTTGGATTTGTTAGGTTCCGTAAAACCGGATAATCTTCTCACTATGTTAGCTGCAGGTGTAAAAGAGTTGTCTCTGACAAAATATCTGATCCAGCAAGTGTTGTTATCGAATGAAAAGCGCATGGAAGAATTACGCGAGTTTATTCCGAACGCCAAAATGGAGGACTGGGATATAGTGGTAGCGGGCCAACGTGTGCAAGTGATCAAGGATACAGAGGCCGGTGGTAAAGGAACACTTCAATTCGGAACGGAAGTTATTAGTGCCGCTGATGGCTCGGTAGCTGCTTTGCTCGGCGCTTCTCCGGGTGCTTCTACTGCCGTTCACGTAATGCTTGAGGTATTAGAAAAATGCTTCCCACAACATTTTGAAGAGTGGGAATCGAAAATAGTAGAAATGATCCCTTCTTATGGCATGTCACTAATGGAAAATCCAGAGATGTTCAAGAAAATTGATACATCAACAGCGAAGACGCTGGGTCTGAGCGTAAAAGAGATGGTTCATAGTTAATTCTTTAGATGTATAACGAGTGGGAAGTTACTGCTAGTTTAATAGTTGCTTACCGTACAATGGGTTTTTACAAAAGAACAAAAAAATCAGGAAATCATTAACGATTTCCTGATTTTTTATGATTGAGATTGCCATTTTTTAATAGATAACCACCGGCTCATAGGTACTGAGGTTTTCATACACGGTTTTCATGACATTTGGCGGTGTATTGACGCAGCCATGCGATCCTGCATTTAGATAGGCACTGCTTGACCAGCTTGATCGCCAGCTGGCATCGTGGAACCCTTGTCCGTCGTTTGTAAAAGGTGCCCAATAATTAACTTTTACAGAATAACTTTCATCTCCTCCGAGTTCTCTGCCTGTTAGTGTGGAAGGTGATCGTTTATATAGGACATACCACACGCCTTTTGATGTATCATTACCGGTGCTGTGTTTGCCGGTCACAACATTTGTTGTGACTATTAATTTACCTTTTTTGTAAATCCAAATTCGCTGTTCAGCAATGGACACTTCAGCATACGTATCCCCAATACCACTGTTCGTAGTCGTTTCATAGCCGTAACCTTCATTCTTCCAGCCATGTCCGATAATATTAGAAGCAGCAATGGATTTCGCTCCGTTTTCAAAAGCTGCCTGAATCTGGGCGGTTTCTTTCTCTACATCTAATGCCCAGCCATATCCTTGTCCTTTTACCTGAACAACTGAACCAGAATGGGTTTTAAAGCTGAAATTTTTATTTAAAGTGGATTGAGTATGATTAATTTCAGCAATCTTATTCTTAATATCAGCCGCGTCAATCGTTACCTTCATGTCTTTTGAAACAGAGGCATTTTTAATTAGTTCGCTGGCATTTAGTGAATAAACTTTATTCTGTACCTTATAATCTACAGTTTGCTGAAGAAGTTCCTGCAGCTTTTTCTCTTCATTTTTTACAATTTCACTGTCTTCCTTAATTGGTTGTATGAAGGCAGAATTCAGATGAATTTCACTTGTATATTCATGATTTTCATAGTCTTTTAATAGATTAGCCACATCATATTGCTCTCCGCTAATACTTTTAGAGATGACAACTTTACCTTGTTCTAAAGTAACCTCTGCATCTTTAGGCACTTTTAAATCCTTATTAAGGGCGACCAGCTTTTCTTCCACTTGTTTTTTCAGCGTCTGGCTTCGATACTGATCCGTTTGGTGAGGCAGTAATGAAAAGTTCTTTGATTTTAATGAAGGAAAAAATGTCCGTTGGTTGCTTAATAGTTTTTTGACAGCTAACAAATCTTTATCTGAAAATACCATCTTCGTATCTTTTCCATCTAAGATTTGTTGTTCACCGACATAAACAATGTTTTTTAAATTAGCTGTTTTTAATTTTTTAAGAGCTTGATCAGCGGTCAGTCCCTTGACTTTTATACCATTTATCTTGATCTGTGCATTAAAGTGGGTTGCTTGATAATAGCTGATTGAGCCCAATATAATTACAATAATAATGATTATGCTGGTTGTGATAACCTTCCAGTTCGAAGACCGCTTAGATGATTGTCTCCGTGGTATATTACTTTCTTCCATATTTAATGAACTTTCCATATAAAATTCCCCCCGTAACATGGTGGACTTGTTTCAATGTTCACCAACTTTAAACTGCATCCTAAGATTACAATTATATTACATTATTATAACTTTTGATTACTATTCTACAAGATGTTTTAGTCGAAGTTTGTCATTATTTGTTTGGTTGGAGAAATTTAATATTTTATTTGTTATTCATTCACTCATATTAGCAAAAGATTCGGAGATTTATAACACGTATTTAAGTCGTTCAAATTCAATCAGAGCGGGTCTATCCTTCATAGAAGGGATGAAGGACATTTTCATGGTTTCCAAGAAGAGAGTTGTCCTTCATAGAGGGGATGAAGGACATTTTCATGGTTTCCAAAAAGAGATCTGTCCTTCATAGAGAGGATGAAGGACATTTTCATGATTTCCAAGAAGAGATCTGTCCTTCATAAAGAGGATGAAGGACATTTTCGTGGTTTCCAAGAAGGGTTTTGTCCTTCATAGGGGGGATGAAGGACATTTTCATGGTTTCCAAGAAGGGTTTTGTCCTTCATAGAGGAATGAAGGACATTTTTATGGTTTCCAAGAAGGTTTTTGTCCTTCATAGAGATGATGAAGGACATTTCCCCAGTCTCCGAGAAGAGATTTGTCCTTCATAACTATAGGTAATCGTTAGTGTGAGAGTTACGGAGAACCGTAACAAAGAAAAAGCTGACATGGTATTTGCATTGTCAGCTTTTCAGGTTAAAACGAAAACCGCGATACTTGTTCATCTCCGATAATTAATCCGTCTATTTCTTGGAAACCTGCTTTTTCATATACACGTTTTGCGTGTTCATTAGTCGGGACATAAGACAGCGTGATGGTTTGATGGCGATCCTCTTTCATATTCCGAATATCGTCTATCACTAGTTTAATCGCTTCAATCCCGTATCCTTTCCCTTGATGCTTTTGATCAATCATCATGCGATAAATCCAGTACTCATGGTCGTCTTCGTCAATTCCAAAAAGGGTGAAGCCAATCATTTCCTCGCCATGATAGATTCCTTTTGCATGGAAATTCTCAAGAAAATTTAACTGGGCAAGGGATACCGCATTGGATGCCACAAACTTTACTTGATCTTCTCGAACGCGTAGTGAAATCGCCTTCCACCAATTGTCTTTTGTAATCGTTTTTAAATGCAGCATACTTTCTCTTTCCCTTCAAAAATACAATGATTCAAGTGAAAAGGAGTCTGGCTAGTTAAAATCATGCCAGGGCTCCTTTTTAAGTCATGCTTATTCTTCTTTATAAAATCGCTCTCCGGTCTCCACATTGAAGTAGACTACTAATCTTTTATTTGTAGTAGGATCGATGGAAATCTCATTTGTTCGGACAAAGCCTTTAGGCACCTTTTGACCGTGTTTTGCTTTGAAGCGCCGGTCCCAAATGAGCCACGATCCGATGATTAAGATAATCAGCACTAAAAGTTGGATACCGTAAAAGCTAATAACCCATTTCATTGGTTATACCTTTTCCACAATAACAGCTGTTCCATAAGCTACAATTTCACTCATATTTTGGCCAATTTCACCTGAGTCAAAGCGCATCATAATGATTGCGTTTGCCCCCATTGACGTAGCGTTTTTCACCATACGGTCGATTGCTTGTTTTCTAGCATCTTCAAGCATTTCTGTATACTGACTGATTTCTCCGCCAATTAGACCCTTAAAAGAAGCAATGATATCTTTCCCAATTCCTCTTGCCCTAACAGTTAATCCGAATACTGGACCTAACACTTCTGTAACTTTATGATTAGCAATATTTTCGGTTGTTACAATAATCATAGGAATCCGCCCCTTAACAAAAATAAATACTACATGTTTATTTTACTTTGCTTTGGATATAAATACCATTAATTATTAAATCAACACTTATTTAAGCTTAAATTGATTATTCCCATTAATGGATGAGAATGATTTGATGCATTCCAAAATTCTAATTTTACTACCCCCATAATACATTTTGTTACATTCGTATTATTCTAATATGAATAAACAACTCACGAGGGGAATAGCATGAAAAAACTAACCAAGGGTGCCCTTACCATGGTGTTAGCAGGAGCTGTTACGTTTTCTGTTACCAACGCCTTATTAGCCACCCCACCCGCTAAACAATTGAAAGAAAAAATTGCTTCAACAATAACCGGGGACCGAAAAATAACGGATGTAACCAAAGAAAAAACGGTAGAAGTTCAAACGCCAACAACGAATGTTAAAGATCGGCAAACCAAGATTTCTCATAATATAGATTCTTTCCAAGTGGCATTAAAAAATAGAAACAAGAGTGATAGGTTCATTGCAGCCAATCAACCGAATACTAAGGAATCTATAACTAATCCTGCCAAAGCTAATGCAACAACAACTACAACGCCTGCTGCACCAACGATACCTGCAACTAGCACAAAAACAACAACGCCAACAAATACATCAATGACACCAACCTCGACCACTACACCAACGACGACGGGTGCTAATACACCAAGTACTACAACGCCTTCTAACTATGGGCAAGAAGTTTCTCAAGCTGCAAAAGAAAAGGCTGCGAGTCGCCAGGATAAAAAAGAAAACAACGGAAAGAAAATGTAGTTTTTTTAAAAGGGATCACCAAAAGATGGTGGTCCTTTTTGGTTATAAGTCAAAATAAAAAGGTCTTTCCCAAACTGGGAAAGACCTCTGTAAAGACTCCATTACATATATTCCTTAACCTTCACGGTAGAGGTCTCCTGAGTTACATTACCATTTCTTTTTAGTTTATTCCAACCAACTGTTACTCCCATTATTGCTGAGAGGATAGATTTTACCACCACGTAAGTCATAAGCTGCTTGTACAAAATTCGTTGCAAAAACAATGAACCCAGTGGTTTAGGACTTTCTTTCTCCAATCGAAACGCGTATAGAGAAGTAAAGAAATCTAGCAAGTAGAATAAGAAAAATCCGATGGCTGCTCTTCCAGGGTGCGTGCTAAGAAGGGCGAAAATGAACAAAATATCCGCAATAGGCGATATAGTTTGATAAATATATTGGAAAATCCACATATTGGGAAGGCCGATAAATCCTAATGATTTATGTTTTTTATTAAATAAAGCCCCACGATGCTTCCATAGGCATTGTAACGTACCATAAACCCATCGGTATCGCTGTTTTGCTAGGCTTTTAATATCTTCTGGTACTTCTGTAAAGGCATAAGCCCTTTCTTCAAATTCTATCCTTTTCCCTTGGCGTAAAAGAGTAAGAGTGATATCAGTATCTTCTGCCAATGTATCCTCTTTATAGTATCCTGCTTCTTGTACGGCTGTCTTTCTCCATGCACCGATTGCACCTGGTACAACCGTAATGCAATTAAGAGCGGCAAAGGCCCTTCTCTCTAGATTAAACCCTGTCACATATTCAATATGCTGCCAGTTTGTAAGAAGGTTCCCCTTATTGCCAACCTTGACATTACCAGAAACAGCTGCAACATCTTCATCTTTAAAATGTTTAACTAGCAAGGAGATGGCATTTTCAGCGATAAGTGTATCAGCGTCAAGTGCGACCACGATTTCTCCTTTTGCTTCTTTAAAACCAAGATTAACAGCGGAAGATTTTCCCCCATTGGATTTTTTAATTAATCTGATTTGAGGGTGGTTTGCATAAGTATTTTGAACAGCAGTAGCCGTTTCATCCTTTGATCCATCGTCGATAAGCAGCACCTCAAAAGCTGGGTAATCACTGGATAAGATAGAATCAACCGTTTTGCAAATTACTTTTTCTTCGTTATAGGCAGCAATCACGACACTGACAAAAGGTGTAAAGCCTGGATCAATCTTAATCTCTTTATAGTTTTTTACCTGCTTCCTAGAAAGGAAAACAAAGACAACTAGCCGTAGGATCCCTAAAAGGATAGCGGAGTAGAACAGGAAGTTTAATCCTGAGTGCCAACCTTGAATGAACATGAATACAGCCTTGTTATAAACAAAATATGTGTTGTCCTGATTAGCAGGGGGCATAATCTGTGTATTACTTTTTTCAAGTAAATCAGCAACGGTAGTAAATGTATAGCCGCGCTTCTTAAGTTCTTTAATAATAATTGGTAATGCTTTTACCGTATTGGAGCGATCTCCGCCAGCATCGTGAAGCAAAATCACATTTCCTTCTGGCAGCTGATCCAATACCCGTTTCACTATTTTCTCGCTAGAAAGTGCTTGCCAATCGTCAGAGTCAATTGTTTCACCAACTAAGGTATACCCCATATCCTGTGACTGCAATATAGGAGCCAGTTCGCTTCTTGTGGCTGGTTCGGCATCGGCCACATACGGCGGACGAAAAAGGGTTAGCGAATGACCAGTAATTTCTTGAAACAAACGTTGGGTTGCATTTAACTCCATTCTCATTTGAAATGGGGTGATGGAGGTAACATCGGAATGGGTAAAGGTATGGTTGCCGATTTCATGTCCTTTATTAAATACCCTTTTAACCAGTTCCGGATGCTTCATAGCATTTTCTCCGATAATAAAGAAAGTTCCCTTTATATAATTTTTATCTAAAATGTCGAGTATTTGTGGTGTATAGGTTGGATCCGGACCGTCATCAAAGGTTAGGACTACTTCCTTACGTTTTGGCTTTCCATACCGAGCCAGATTAAAGGGCTTTGGTAATTTTTCATAGGTTTCGCTTTGAATCAGTCCGTTCGAATCCAATTTAATCGATCTTTTTCCTTTTTCTGCTTGAGAATTAATTCTCAAAATTTCTCCTGCCCCTGTATTATGAACAGGCTTAGGATTGACCAAGGTTTTAAGGGCAGTGGCTGGATTTTGCATTTCCTTTGGTTTATTTATATATTTCCAAATAGAAGGATCTTCAGACCCGAGACGCCATACCGCAATGCCACTTGAGCCAATTCCTTCCGCTACCTTCATTTGATTATAAAATGTAGCAGCATCTAAAAACCAAACAATATGGTTTTTCCCCTTTATTTTGTACCTTAAATAAGGGTTGCCTTCTTGTTGATTCCAATAGATTTGAAGGTTGGCTCCAATTCCTAAATCCATGATATCCCCGAAGGAAACCGTTTTTGCAGGCTGATTAGAGTTTAATTCCCAGTCGTAACCATAGCTTCCCAGACCCGCAATCAATTTTTCGGAAGGGATATCTAGCTGGTCTAAGCTCATCTTTACCCAATCAGATGGAGCAACAGGCCCAGGTGTACTCAACGAGTTATGCTGGTCATATAGCATGACAATCATCCGATCCACGTTAGCTGCTAAAGAAGCATAGTTAAAACTATTATTCTTCGGCGGGACATCTATTGTGACCATAAGACCATGCTGATGAAATGTTTCTGAAACTTTACCAATAAAACGAGTGAAATGTTCTTTGTCATTTGGATTGATTTCTTCAAAGTCTATATTAATACCGTCAAAGTCATTCGTTCTCACATAAGCTAACAACTTATTAATAAAAAGATCTTCAGCACCAGGTGTAGTAAATAATCGATGCAGTGTATCACCATCCCATTTGTTATTATTGAAATTATGAACTAATGGGAGAATCTTTATATCATGTGCTTTTGCGTCTGCCACAATAGAGCTGTCTGTGGCGGTTTTAAGGGTAAGACTAGGAGTAATCTGCAGCCACTCTGGAACTAATGTTGTAATCGAATTGATATTTTTTTTGAAAGAAGTTTGGCTGTTTTTGTCCCAATTGACGTAAAAACCATAAACTTCTTGTTTACTAGATAGTAGTTTTTTATCCGTATTTTTTTGTATAAGCGGGCCGGCATTCGTTTTTTGTACTTGTGAAGCAAGCTCTTCTTCACTGAACATTGTATTAATCGGCTCGATCTCGCTTGTTGTACTCTTCTTCAATTGCAGCTCATGAAATATCGGATTCGTAGTAAGGCTTTTGATAAAAATTGTCGACACTAAAACAATTAAAACCATAAAGCCAGCACTCATTCTTTTGATAATGGTCCAGCGTCTTTTTGCAGGATCAAGAAAAACATGTTCTTGATTTAATTCCCCTTTTTTAAGTCCCAAATTGTAAAACCAGTGGAAGAAAAAATAGCAGACAAGACCAATCAATCCTCCAATGACACCTGAAACAATACTTTGTGAATGTTGGATTTTAGTCTTTAAGGCAGAAAATAGCCAATAATCTTCGAATATACGTAAATCCAGGATGGGTAAATCACGAATATTGGGTATAAAAATCGTAATCAACGTGCCAAGGAACAAGGCGACGATATTAAGACGGAACAAAAGTGAAAAAGCAAGCAATAATGGAATTCTAAAACTATTTAAAGGTAAAAAGGCCAGAAAAAAACCGAGTGTACTTGCAACCGCTCCTGCATTTCCAGTGACAGGTGCAAACAGTGATCTAACAACCCACCTAAAAATTCGATTCACATAGACTCCTCCCTCTAGATGTAGTATCAAGAAATGTATAACTATAAAAATAAAGGTGTGAATTGGAAGTTATCTTTAAAGTAGTCCATTCAACAAAATACGACTAACATAAAAAGCTTAGGTTATCATTTTAAGATTTTGGGGGTTGATAGAAAAAAGTCTTTTCATTTTTAAATGGTAATGGAGGATATTTTTGTTTATGAAAAAAGGCCTGCTTCATAGATCAATACGAACTAAAAAACAGCTTTCTAATCCTGATGGCTCCAGTGGGTTGTAAAAGTAAATCCACTTTCACATTTAATCACAGCTGTCAGAGAACTGGTCAATAACAGACATATTGGGTGGGATTTTTCCATTTCCCTCATTGGAGCTACTATTATAGTGGTAATTTTTGCACCAATAACAGTGCGTGCTTATATGCGAAGGACTTAAAAAAGGGGGACAATGCATCGTGTAGCATTGTCCCCCTATTTAGTCCCATCTCATTTGGATTGTGTTTCTTATTCGAAATGATGTATAGATTACAGAAAATTTTAGATGTCCATCTCAACGTTCCTGCCTGGGTAGAAAGACAATTGCGGATCCAATTGATTTTCTTTTGCTGTTCGTACGCTGGGAGTAAGTCTAAAAACAACTGTATGACTCCCTAGAGAGGAGCGGTATTTCTCAACATGGGATTGTGAAAGGTCTTTATCGTAGTAGCCGGGTACGTACTTATCCAGCATGCCCTGCATTGCCGAGGTAGCTTCTTTTAAATCACATACCGTTTCTAGTACTCCGAACAGCATCACACTCATGTAAGCAGTATCTGTTTTGGCGGGTATAGGACTTACCATGGTTCCGTAATCTTCAGATACTGTGAAACAACAGTTGGGATTGGCATGAATCAAATTTATTTTTCTCCCTTGCGCCGCTCCATGAAAATACAAAGCTTCATTCATCCAGATAAAGTTCAAAGGAACAACATAAGGAAGCTCCCCATCAGTTAATCCAAGGTAACCCGTCCGTGCTTGGCTTAAAAACTGATCAATACGCTTATCATCTGTACAGATTAATTTTTCTTGGCGGATCGTATGCATTTTTCATCCCATCTTTCTTTATAAGTGATAAAATCATTTTAGGAAATTTCTGTACATGATAAAAGTGACAGAATTAAAAAGTTTAATAGGGACAGATGGAGGAGTAACAGTGGAACTTACCCCATTTTTACATAGGGAGTTGTCAGAGCCGTTATACAGCCAGTTGTATCATTGGATTAAGAAGGAAATTGAAGAAGATAGGCTCTTGCCAGGAATGAAGATGCCATCAATTCGCCAGCTAACGTCTCATTTAAAGGTCAGCCGGAACACGGTTGAAGCAGCATATCAGCAGCTACAATCAGAGGGATACCTCGAAAGTGTCCCTAAAAGTGGAATATGGGTAGCTGAGATTGAGAAACCTTCACTGCATCCGATTGAGGTGGTACATCCTATTATGATGGAATGTAAGCCAGCAAGCGAAGTTCTTGTGGATTTTGAATATGGAAATGTCGATCTTGACAAATTTCCCTTGAAGCAGTGGAAGAAATGTCTGTCAGACGCTGTTGATCAAGAGAACAACTGGTTATTTGAGTATAGTGAAAAACAAGGTGAGTTTGCATTGAGGCGGGAGATTTCAACCTATTTACTCCAATCAAGAGGTGTACGCTCTACACCAGAACAGATTCTTATAACGGCCGGAACACAAACTTCCATGGCGTTGATCTGCCGTCTTTTAGCACTCCGGGAACAAACCGTGGCCATGGAAGAACCGGGTTATAGTGGAGTACGATCTGTCTTTGAAGACCAGGGATGCTATATTGAACCCGTGCCTCTTGAAAAGGACGGATTGTCAGTGGAGCATATTCAAACGAGCAGGGCAAAAGCCGTATATTTAACCCCTTCTCACCAATTTCCATTTGGTATGGTTCTGTCCATATCGAAAAGAATGCGATTACTAAAATGGGCTTATCAAACTGGGGGATACATTATTGAGGATGATTATGACGGCGAGTTTCGATACCGGGGACAACCAATTCCTTCGCTAAAATCCTTGGATGAAGAGGAAAAGGTAATTTATTTAGGTACATTTTCTAAATCATTTCTTCCTTCAGTCCGGTTAAGTTATATCGTATTTCCACCTTCTCTAATGGTTCAATATTCACGAATGTTCGCGGATTACAACCAATCTGTCTCTCCTATTATTCAGAGGGCTATGGCCCTGTTCATGCAATCTGGAGAATTCGAAAGGCATATTCGAAGAATGCGCAAGCTGTATCAAAGAAAACATCAGGCTCTGTTAAGGAGTATTGAACAATATATGGGCACTAAAGTAAAAATTGTTGGAGAAAAGTCAGGCTTGCATATCATATTGAAACTAAAAGACGTAACAACCTTCGAGCTGATTGAAAATGGTCTACAGAAGGGGGTCAAAGTTTATTCCCCGTTAAGGTTTTGGCTTAAACCAACCCCCGAAGGTAATTCCTATATCATGTTAGGATTTGGAGGATTATCAATTGAAGAAATTGAAAAAGGAGTCAAATTACTCGCTAGCTGCCTCCCATGAAGGGAAGATAGGTTGTATGTTGAAAAAATCAGGCGAATTTCTCACCTGATTTTTTCCTTTACAGCCTTATACTATTAACGCTTAATACCATCCATTCTTTTTCATCCTTAACTCCACCTACTCATTAATGATTTTTTTATCATAATTTATTATCGATTTATTTTTTCCTTTTTTTCTTTTCCATTCAACAAAAAGGAGATTTAAAGCAATAGCAAGGTAAACGGCTATCGGAAAACTGATGGAAGCATCCCAAAGAATAGAGAAAGGGATGACAATTATTCTAAAGGAAACAAAGACCCATGTGATGGCATAACTTCTGAGAATCCAAGTTTTATGTGAGGGTATTCTTTTTTGAAATCCGCGAAGGACGCCCATAGCTGTTGTTCCAAGCCAAAAGGCATTCAACACAAGGAAGGCAATCATAGTTGACCGGCCACCTGTAGAAAAGAGAGAAATGTATGGAACCAATAATACATTTATAAATATGGTAACCCCATAAATTTTCCCTAAATTCCGATGTAGCTTTGGGTTTTTACGACTCATTTTCGTTAATTGAAACGGACCGATTGCCAGTGCAATTGTACCAAGAATAATATGAGGATAGAAAAAGGCTTCCCAAACGGGCAAATTAAAGTTTACGTCTTCCATTTTTCCTTTCACCATTGGTGCATTTTCGGTCCCAATTACAAAAAACATTACGAATATATAAGCGCTGAATAGTAGAACAGTAAAATAAAGACCAATTACAGCCAGATTTAACTTTTTGCTTTTTTTCACAGACATATCCTCCTATTAATCTATATTTGAATGATTTTTTCAAAACATAAGTATGGCACTTTTCTTAATGGAAACCTGATAGCCCCTCTTATTTGATAACCAGCTTTTTCATACATCCCAACGGCAGCCGGGTTTTGGGAATACACATCTAAACGAATGCTGGTATGTCCTTTTTCCAAGGCAAATTCTTCAGCAAAGTTTAGTAGTCTTTTTCCTATACCCTTACCTTGATGGAAGGGATGGACAGCTAATCGATGAACGATTAATGGACTGCCTGTTTGATCTTCCCACTGAAGTTTCAAATACTGTTGACTTTCGTTTGTATCGAGAACAATGGCACCAATAAGGTGATTTTCCTCTTTGATTCCAAAAAGGGTTCCGTTTTTTAAATCATTTTTCATAACAAAACGGTTCGGATAAAAACGGTCCCATTGATCGATACCGTTTTTTCTTAAATCAGAAGTGATGGCAGCGTAAAACTGCTTCACTTCGGGTAATTCTTGTACTCCTATTGATACGAATTCCATGATGACCACCTCTGGTTCTAAAAAGTAAACCGACGGTCGGTATGTTTATGGAGTGGGACAATCCTTATACGGATTTTGCCCAACATCCTTCATTTTTTTAATCGTTTACTCTATGACAATGTCTGAATGAGTAATTTAAAAATATCACTTGTTCCTACTTGTTCATCTTCAGAAGAGGAAAGAATTTGCGTTACCCTAAGGCCATATGAAAAAGTCATAAATAAGGTAGCCATTTTCTCAGCGTCGATTTTTGGGGGAATCACCCCATTTTGTTGTCCCAGCTCAATCCATTGAACACCAGTTGCCTTACTATATTGGTAAACACTTTTTAAAATACTTTTAACTTTTTCATCATCCTGGCTTAACAGGTAAACGAATATTAGATTCCCTACATCATTTGGATTCTGTCTACTATGGAAAAATTGAGTGGCCATCCCAAACCGTCCAGCGTCAGGGGCAGCCCCCATCGAATGGCTGATCAACTGATTAAATTTTTCATTCACTTGTTCTATTTTGGTTTTTAAAATAAGCCCAAACAATTCATCTTTGCTAGCAACGTAATGATAAATGGCCCCTTTAGAAAGCCCCGTTCTTTCAATAATGTCTTTGAGTGTCGTATTCCTGCAGCCTTTTTCCAGAATAAGTTCCTCAGTTGCTAATAAGATATTCTGAAAGCTTGGGTTATCATGAGAAGTTGGATTAGACATTTTCTGTACCTTCCTTATACAATTTCTGGATGCATCATTTTACATTCATTATTAAATCTAAGCGAGTTTTTGCGTATCGGCGATAGATGACAGTCCATAAAATCGTTACCCCGAGCACACTGTAGAAGATGATTTGTGAAACAGCTAAGAAAGCAGAAATCGAGAGTTCATACACAAGAATTGTTTTGATAACTGCTTCTGCTAAGAGGGCAATGCCCCACACAGCAGTCATTAATCGGATGACAAAACGAAAATAGGAGAACTCCCAATTATTCGCAAATTTGCCCTTCTGTTCTGACTCATCATTTGAACTGAATTTAATGGCAAAATGATAAATGAGCGGTTTGGAATAGAAGAGGGAACCAATAAAGATTAGACCTAATATTCCCGTTACTAATGATTCTCTCATTAAAATCAATTTCTCATTACCGCCAAGTAAAAACGCCAATAAGCTAAGAACGAAAGCTGTCAGCATAAACAGTCCAAAAGCATCAGCTTTCCTATGTTTCACAATGTGATAAAGATTATCCAGCAATGGAACCATCGTTGCAAGTAGCAATGAAACAAAACTTGAGAAATGACCCAAGAGTAAATTATATACGGCAACAGGTACGAGTCCATTTATTAAGATACTGACGATAACAGATTGAATAACCTTTCTTTTAGAGCTTATGTTCATTTTATCTCTCCTTACTTTCCTGTATTTATATTCCAATCATACAAACCGACCGTCGGTTTGTCAAATTATTTTTTATAAAAACTACATAAGGTTATTCTTGTGGCCGCCTTAATGAAATCTGTAAAGAGAGGGATGATCTATTGAAGCGAACGGCAGAAACTCTTGTTTATTTTTAAACAAGAGCACCGTTCCTCTACTTACATGGTTTGACAGAAGCTCAATTTATTAATAGTATCACTATTAATTCGAACTTCTTTACAGGAGAGATTTAGATGGAAATTTATGTTGATGCATATGCTTGTCGAAAAAGCGGAAAGTGAACAAAGGGACCCAAGGCTTTTACAGCAGAAGATCGGGAGCAATCTAGGAGGTTTTTTAAACAAGTTATTTCTCGTTATGAATAACCAAGGTTTAGTCTCCTTATTTAAATGTTTCAAGGGGCACTTGGACGGGGGAGTATAACTAGCTATTAGATTACATACCTTACTTTGAAAATGAGGTTTGGATGATTTTTATAAAAATTATATATGATTCGGATCAAATAAAGTTTATTAATGCTATACTTGGGGAACGGATTGGGTTCTGAAAGGAGATAAATATTTTGAAGTATATAAAATCGCAAATGCAACAGCTAATCAAGGATAATAAAGAATTGCATGCACGCTTTAAAGAGATGAAGGCAGAACACGGCCTTGAAAAAAGCAATGCCCTCAAGGCTTTGTACCATTCAGAAGTTGCTGACGGAGGAAAGTACCAGTTAGCCTACCAAGCACTTGACCACCCCATAAAGTAGACTCAATTAAGGCTTTGAGGGGAAAATCGATCCGTCTTTTTCCTTTTTCTGATTAAGAAGCAATTTTCAAAATTTCTCCTGTCCCTGTATTGTGAACAGGCTCAGGATTGACCAAGGTGTTAAGTTTATCGATTTGAAATTATTCATGATACACCAAGTGGAGCGAGATCTACTAAAGTTGTAAGGTATTATTTATAACAGTTAATCATTTATTTTCGTATTAACCGTGGTGCACGTATCATAAATAACTACGGGTTTTTATTGGTTGCCGACCACCACAATAAAAAGCACGCAACTGGCACAAATTATGCGCCATTCTGCATGCTTCGATTGATGATGCTCTATGCTATTACTTTAGTTATCTACCTAGCCATCCACCATCGACAGCTAATAAATGCCCATGTACATAATTCGATGCATCTGATGCAAGGTACACAACTGTCCCTTTAAAATCTTCAGGATTTCCCCAACGACCAGAGGGGATTCGCTCGAGAATTTGTCGATTACGTGTTTCATCATGTATGAGTGCCGTATTCATGTCTGTGGCAATATATCCTGGGACAATTGCATTGACATTCACATTATGCTTGGCCCATTCATTCGATAATGCTTTCGTTAACTGAGCCACGCCACCTTTGGCTGCAGCATATGCAGGAACGGTCAATCCGCCTTGATAGGAGAGTAAGGATGCCATATTAATGATTTTCCCCTTTCCGTTTGGCACCATATAGCGACCAGCCTGCTGACAAAGAAGCCATACTGTCTTTAAGTTAACATTTATCACATCATCCCAATCTTGTTCTGAGAAATCTACAGAAGGCGAACGGCGTTGGATGCCTGCATTATTGACTAAAATATCAATTTTGCCAAAATGCGAAACCACAGTAGGAATGGCAGCTTTTACTTGTTCGACATTTTCTAAATCACAAGGAACAATCAAACATTTTCTACCTAAAGCTTCGATTTCTTCCTTTACGTCAGATTGTTCAGGGGAACGTTGAAGGAGGGCAATATCTGCACCCGCCTCTGCTAAAGAGAGAGCGATTGAACGTCCAATTCCTCTAGTAGCTCCCGTGATAGCTGCCACTTTTCCATCTAGTTTAAATAATTCGAGTACCATCTTTGCTCCTCCTCAATCAATTAGGCTGAAATAATATTTTTAAAGAAACATCGGGATTTTCCATTAACTTAAACCCTTCAGCAATTTGCTCTAGCGGTAACTTATGAGAAATAAATGGAGAAACATCAATCTTTCCACTGGCCATTAGTTGAATAGCTGTTTTAAAATCACTTCCACTGTAGCATCTCGTAGTGGCCATTGAAATTTCTTTAAAGTGCATTCCTGCTAAATTTACGGCTGGCGCTTGTTTGTATACGCTAACGACCATAATTTGTCCTTGAATTTTGCTTACTTCAACCATTTGCTTAGCCGTAATTTGTGTACCAGCCACTTCAAAAACAATATCTGCACCAATCCCATTTGTTAGCGATAAAACTTCTTCCGTAACATCTACAGCTTTAGCATCCAATGCGGTAAAACCTAGTTCTCTTGCTTTTTCCAATCGGTAAGGACTAATATCGGAAACGATGATTTGATTCGCCCCAGCCTGTTTCGCCATTAGGCCAATGAGTAAACCAATTGGGCCTGCACCTAAAATGACAACATCATCGCCTACCTTAAGATTGGAGCGTCTTACAGTGTGAACAGCCACTGCCACGGGCTCCGCTAAGGCTGCGTGGGCATCTGATAATCCCACAGGAATCACATGAAGTCGATATAGAGGAACTGCTGCGTATTCTGCAAATCCACCATGCATATCGATACCAATGAGCTTTAATGTTTTACAAACATGAGATTGTCCAGACGTACAGGCTTCACACGTTCCGCAGCTAAGAGTTGGTTCGATAACCACGCGGTCTCCAACTGAAAATGCTGACTCTCCGTTCAATTCTTCAATGACACCGCTAAACTCATGGCCCATTGCTAGTGGTGCTTTTGCACGAGGGTGTTTTCCCGAATAAATCATCATATCGGTTCCACAAATTCCAGCATAAGATACTCGAATTAGGGCTTCCTCTTGTTTTAATGTTGGTTTATCAAGCTCACCAACCATTACATTTTTTTCTGATATAAACAAACCCGCCTTCATAACTGCCATTTTCATAACCTCCAATTATTTGTATTGTCTACTTGTCGACAAGTTAATTAATAAAGAAACATCTCTTTTAAAAAAAGATGCTAACCCTTCTTGTCCACTTGTCGACAAGTTAATCAATAAAGGAACATCTCTTTTTTAAAAAAAAGATGTTAACCTTCAATTATCCTGGTTCATTTTTAAAAGGGTTTCACTAACAGTTTTACGAGTATCTTTAAAATGTTCTTGAATAATTTTTTCAATAAGATGAAAATCTTTTGAAACAAGAGCTTTGACGATTAATCTGTGTTTTTCAATAAGAGGTTCGATTTCATGCGTTTTTCCTACAAATCTTTTTCCTGTTGCCACTAATAGAGCTGTTAGTACGATTTCTCGTATACTATTCCATAGATGCGAAATTCTTGTATGGTTGATCCCCAAAATCATTTCTTCATGGAAACATAGGTCCTGATAAGAAAATTCAATAAAGTCCTGGTGCTTACCCGCTAATTCCATCTTGTCGATGATTTTATTAAGGGTGGCCACTAATGGCTCATGGTCAATCTGGGAAAGACGTTGCAATACAAAGCTTTCAATCATAAAACGAACATCATTTAGTTCATCGATATCCTTTGACGTTAAGCCTAATACCACAGCACCCATCCTTTCTAAACGGATTAACCCTTCCCCAGAAAGCGTTCGTAAGGCCTCTCTAACTGGTGATCGACTAGTCCCGAATTCAGATGCAATCTGATTTTCAGATAATAATGCGCCTGGATGAATACTGCCACTAATAATTTGCAATCTTAACTCACTTACGATCTTTTCCCCAAGTGAAGCCCTTTGTAGCCATGATGATGGATATTGCATACCTTTCAACTCTCCCTATAAGTCTACTCGAAAAGATTTCCTTCTTATAAGGTTAATATAGAGGAAAAAATCCAGAATGGAAATAAAACCTCAAAACGCATAAGAATCGTGTATTTTGCCGTGTACTTGTATACAAGTAAAAGTTTACGGAATATTGATAATCATGTCAATAAAAATATGTAAGCGTTTTATATAAAGACATAAAGGAGTTGGTTTTAAAATTCAAATGAATAAAAGCGCTTGCATTTTGAAAAATCTGTTTTATAATACTTGTATACATGTATAGTTGTTCTAAAAGGAGGTGAGTTCTTGAACGAAACGAAGGAATTTCTATATCCCACAAAATGGCTTTCAAAAGCTTCCACTGGTGAGCGTGTAACATGCGAGCTTAGAATGCAAATTATTTCTGGCTTAATTGAAAGCGGTACCATCTTATCGGAAAATAAATTAGCAGAAGAATACAATGTAAGTCGTTCACCCATTCGGGAAGCATTAAAAATACTAGCCTCTGAAAATATGATTCGATTAGAAAGAATGGGTGCAGTTGTTATTGGTTTAACAAAGAAAGAAATAGAAGAAATCTATGATGTACGTATACTAATAGAAACGTTTGTTTTTGAACGGCTTGTAAAAATAGATACTACAGGGTTAGTGAGAGAACTTAGTAAAATACTTGAAATGATGGAAATTGCCATAAAATACAAAGATGCAGATGAGTTCTCCTTTCAAGATGTTTTATTCCATGAAACGATTATTCGTTCGATTGGTCATTCATACATTTTGCTAATATGGAATAATGCAAAACCTGTTATGGAAAGTTTAATTCTATTATCGATGCGAGCCCGTCTCGAAGAAAAATATGATGATTTTGAACGGATTATGGAAAATCATCAGCTGTATATTGATGCCATAAATTCAAAAAATCGAGACCTTATGATCAAGTCATTACATCAAAACTTTGATGATGTTCAAGGTAAAGTTGAAGACTTTTGGATGTCACAACAAATGCTATCTAGAGAGCAAAAAATTGACTAGCTATATATAGGTTTAGGTATTTTAGGCCTTTATGCAACAAGGATAAAAATAATAAAAATATAGAAATATTTTTGGGGGAAATAACATGCCATTAGTAATAGTAGCAATAGGGATTTTAGCTTTACTCGTATTAATCATGGGCTTTAAATTAAACACCTTCATTTCACTGATCGTTGTCTCATTCGGTGTGGCTATAGCACTTGGAATGAAATTAGATGAAATCATCGCAACTATTGAGGCTGGATTAGGCGGAACACTCGGACATATAGCATTAATCTTCGGACTTGGTGCTATGCTGGGTAAATTAATTGCAGATTCAGGTGGCGCGCAGCGAATTGCGATGACTCTTGTTAATAAATTTGGCGAAAAGAATATCCAGTGGGCTGTAGTGGCTGCTTCTTTCATTATCGGTATTGCTTT
>NZ_JBCNAC010000080.1:0-5853 GCF_050477885.1 Neobacillus rhizosphaerae | reverse complement strand
GGTAAGGGGAAAAGCTCACGGACCGGTAAACATAAAAAATTTCTTGACCTAAAGGATGATGGGAACCAATTTCCACAAATATTTTCATGCGAAAAATGTGGTGGGGTATCCAGGATATTATAAGGAAGTCCATGGCATAGTATACAGATTCGGATATTCTCTAACAAAAAAAGGACCGGGCGGTTTTTGCCCGGTATTTCTTAATTTTATTTAATTGCTTTATACTCTTTTATTACATGGATGGTTTTCATTTCATCATCTTCTGGCCCCTGTACAGGTAAGCCGGCTTCTAGATTTTCCTTAATGTAATGAAGATTTTCCTTAGTGATAATCTCACCTGGGATAAAAATTGGAATCCCTGGAGGATAAACCATTACAAATTCCGCAATAATTCTTCCTTCAGATTCATCGAATGGGATCACTTCGGTCTCTGCATAAAAAGCATCTCTAGGGGTTAAAGCCAGTACAGGGATTTCAGGTAAAAGAACTTCAACTGGTTCAACCTTTGTGGAACGGTGTGCACATTCCTCAGCAAGCTCTTTCAGGGCTTTTACTAAGAGATTTGTTTCTACTTCTGTGTCACCAAGTGTGATAATACAAAGGATGTTATACAGGTCAGAAAGCTCTACTTCAATGTTATGATTTTCTCTCAACCATTTCTCAACATCGTAACCTGTTAACCCTAAATCTTTCACTGAGATAATTAGTTTGGTTGGGTCGTAATCAAATGTGGCATTAGAGCCTAAAATTTCTTCACCGATGCAACGAATATGTTCGATCTCATTAATTTTTTTACGAGTGGATTGCGCTAATTTGATCGTTCGATCAATTAACTCCTTCCCTTTTGTTGCTAATTGCTTTCGGGCAGTATCAAGTGATGCTAATAATAAATAGGATGTTGAAGTCGTTGTAAGCATGCTTAAAATCGATTGTACATGCTTGGCAGAGACTAACCCCTCTCGTACATTTAAAATGGAACTCTGAGTCATAGAGCCACCTAATTTGTGGACGCTAGTTGCTGCTATATCTGCACCAGCCTGCATAGCTGAAAGAGGAAGTTCATCATGAAAATGAATGTGAACACCATGCGCCTCATCTACTAAAACAGGAATATTGTAAGAATGAGCAATTTCAACGATTTTCTTTAGGTCACCAGAAATTCCGAAGTAGGTTGGATTAATTACTAATACCCCCTTCGCATCTGGGTGCTGTTGTAATGCCCGTTCTACTGCTTCTGGAGTGATTCCGTGAGAAATCCCTAATTCCCGGTCGATTTCCGGATGAATAAACACCGGAATAGAACCAGAGAAAACAATTGCAGACATAATAGATTTATGAACATTTCTTGGGATAATAATTTTCTCACCAGGGCCACAAACAGCCATCACCATCGCGATAATAGCACCGCTAGTACCTTGAACAGAAAAGAAGGTATGGTCGGCGCCAAACGCTTCTGCTGCTAGTTCCTGTGCTTTTTTAATCATTCCCTTAGGTGAATGTAAGTCATCAAGTGGACCAATGTTAATAAGGTCTATAGATAGGGCGTTATCACCGATAAATTGGCGAAACTCTGGATCCATTCCAGCCCCTTTTTTATGGCCAGGAATATGAAACTGAGTAGGATTTTTTTTTGCATGTTCCAATAAACCGCTAAATAACGGTGTTTGATTTTGTGACAATCTAACTACACCTCTTTATAAAAAAATACTCTTAAAATCAGTCAAGAAAAACATAAAACAAAGGAATTATAGCACTATTCTTTTATATTGCATAGGATTTATTTCTCCCTTAACGCTTTTGTTTGTTTCAAGTTAGTTTCCCATTAAGAGAGGAAAATTAACCTTTTAAGACGAAATAACAAGTAATTAACATTTAGGAGGGAATTTCATTTGAATTGGCGAACACGAGTTACCGAGATTTTAAACATTCAATATCCAATCATACAAGGCGGTTTAGCCTATCTAGCGTATTCTGAATTAGCTGCCGCTGTCTCCAATGCCGGGGGACTTGGTCAGATTACTGCGATGTCCTTGAGTCATCCCGATCATTTGCGCGAGGAAATCCGAAAAGTGAAGCAATTAACGAACAATCCATTTGGGGTCAATTTTGCAATAGGTCAACATGGCAGATCGTTTTCAGAATTTTTACAGGTTGCTATTGATGAAAAAGTTCCTGTCGTTTCCATGACCGGGGGAAATCCGGCTCCGATATTTGAACAGTTAAAAGGAACCCAAATAAAAACACTAGTCCTTGTTGCTGCAAGAAGGCAGGCAGTCAAAGCTGAAGAACTAGGTGCAGATGCAGTAATGGTTGTAGGTCAGGAAGGTGGTGGCCACCTAGGCAGGGATGATATAGGGACCATGGTATTAATCCCTCAAGTCGTAGATGCTGTTTCCATTCCTGTTATCGCATCTGGTGGAATTGGAGATGGAAGAGGATTAATGGCAGCGCTTAGTCTAGGGGCAGAGGGAATTGAAATGGGAACAAGATTTATTGCCACAAAGGAATGTGTTCATGCAAATGAACTTTATAAGAAAAGGTTAGTAGAAGGCTCAGAATCAGATACGGTTGTGATCAAGAGGTCGTTAGGAACACCAGCAAGAGCGATCGCGAATGGTTGGACTGATAAAATCCTTGAAATCGAGAAAAATAAAGGTGACTATACTGAGTTAAAGGACTTTATTAGTGGAGTTGCGAATAAACGCTATATCTACGAGGGAGCCGAAGATGAAGGGTTTGCGTGGGCTGGCCAAGTAATGGGTTTAATAAAAGATGTGCCATCTGTAGGAGAGCTATTTGAGCGGATGATAATAGAAGCGGAAGAAATTCGTGCAAAGTGGGGAAAATAAAGGTATCATACTCTTTATTGAAAGGCAGTGTTAAAGAACATTGTTGATTTTATACCCTGTTGATTGGAGTGGAAGGCGCGAAGACTCCTGCGGGAGTAGCGTGTCAGGGGATACCCCGCAGGAGCAAAGCGACGAGGAGGCTCCCCGACTGCCCGCGGAAAGCGAAGCGCCTGGAACGGAAATCAACAGACAACTTTAACAAGGCCTATTGAAAATAGTTAGAAGGTGAAACAATGGAGTACCAATACCCAATTGATTACAGCTGGTCCACCGATGAGATTGTTGATGTAATTAAATTCTTTGAGGCCATCGAAAAAGCATATGAAAAAGGAATTGAACGTGATGAGTTAATGAAGGTCTATCGTCGGTTTAAGGAAATAGTTCCTAGCATAGCTGAAGAAAAGACTGTTTGTGGCGAGTTTGAAGAGATAAGTGGTTATTCTTCGTATCGTACAATTAAAAAAGCCAAAGAAGCCTCATCAGGTGACAAAATTAAAATGTAAAAAAGACAGCTCCCGAGTTATCTTGGGAGCTGTCTTTTTTTTGTTTTGAATCAGCAAATATAAGCCAAATGGGTACCATACAAGGGTATTACCTGACCAAACAAGTCAACTGTGAACGATTTGGGTAACATAGAAAGGTTCTACGTGACCGAACAAGCTACTGTGAACGATTTGGTAACATAGAAAGGTTCTACGTGACCGAACAAGCCAACTGAGAACGATTTGGGTAACATAGAAAGGTTCTACGTGACCCAACAATCCACCTAATAGCAAAATGAGAAAAATAAATAAGTTCTATCGTAACCAAAATTTTAATAACAAGCTTTTTTATTTTATATCTTGAGCTAGTTTATATAACGGTGCAACTGCTTGAAAAACATGTTCAATTTGCTGGATCAACCCCTCAGCACCCAACTCAATTGCCCTTTCTTTATCGATGGTTAAACCACATAGTAATTCTGCTTTTTTTACCCTCTTTAGCCTTTCGAAAATAGCTATTAATTCTTTCTTAGAAAGCTCGTCTTGATTTACTGTATCTGGTTTCGTGTGGTCAAGTGACCATACAAATTCAGACGGAACTTCCTTATATATTTTATTTGCTTTTTTTAGAAATCTCTCAGCAATTGTATTTTTGGATGGTGCTTCATATATAACTGCAAACCAAATGAATAAATGGGTATTCCACAACCCAATTTGAAAGTGGGGAAGCATTTTATATCCTCTAGAATTATTGGCAAATGCAACCCATGTATCCTTTGGTGGATTGATTGTTCTTCTAGCATGTTTAGCTACATGTACAAACATTTCATCACCAGTAAGTGTAGATAAGGTAGGTGCAAAATATTGACCAAGTTCTTCAAGTTTTGGACGAATAGTACTTTTTAATGCTTCCATTCTTGCCTCTAAGCCATCTATTAAAAAAACATCAAAATCCTCATGTGTAAATCCCTTGAAATCCATCAAAATACCTCCAACAAGCCATTTGTCACTTATTGTAGCATAGTAGAGAAAATTGAAGAAGTTTGTTGCTCTTCTAGGTAAGAGCACATATTTGTTGCAACATATCAAGCAGACTCATATTATACAGTAAAAAAAAAATAATCTGAAAAATAAGTAATAAAAAGAAAGGGGAGAAGAAAGATGAAACAACTAATGAATACTTCTTTAAAAAAAGCAGGCGAAAAGGAAAGAACAGCTGTATTAAGATTAGAAATGGATTATGAATTAGCTACATTATTTGAAGCAATTGAAGAGAAGAATGAGAAGAAAATGAAGGAATGTAAACAAAAGTTAGAGAGAATTCGTCAGGAATTATTACGTTTAAAGGCTCTTTAATAGCACTTTTATGAACCCTAAGTACTTATTTATCTAAAGGGAAACATATAAGAAGGGACAGAAAAAGAATAGTGAAGGGATTTACCTAAACGAACTCCGGAAATTCAGTAAGGGGAGTTCGTTTATTATTGTGCATGTGTGTGATTAATTTAACTTAAAACAAAATATGTCAAAAAGTTGATGTGCCCCCTTAATTTGATTAAGCTATAAGTACATCAATGGAATGGTCATGTTCCATACTACATACATTGGAAAATAAGATCATTGGAGGTAAATAATGAATTGGGAAGAAGTTTATACTCATGCCAAGCAATGGGTAAAGGAAGCCGGAGAGACTATTCGATTATCCTTTGATAAGACATTGAATATCCAGACGAAAACAAACCGTAATGATCTCGTAACGAATATGGATAAAGAAATAGAACAGTTTTTTATAAAGAAAATTAGGGAAGTTTATCCCAGTCATCATATTATGGGGGAAGAAGGATTTGGTGACGAATTTAAAACCCTTGAGGGGGTTGTCTGGCTGATTGATCCGATAGATGGAACGATGAATTTTATCCATCAACAAAGGAATTTTGCCATTTCTCTTGGCGTGTACGAAAACGGAATAGGCCAAGTAGGACTTATTTATGATGTAGTTCATGATGAGTTATACCATGCCAAACGTGGGGATGGCGCCTTTATAAATGATAAGCCCATCCCACCCTTAAAAGAAGCAAAATTGGAGGATTCCATCCTTGCTCTAA
The DNA here is from genome assembly GCF_050477885.1 of Neobacillus rhizosphaerae. Classification (GTDB taxonomy): domain Bacteria; phylum Bacillota; class Bacilli; order Bacillales; family Cytobacillaceae; genus Neobacillus; species Neobacillus rhizosphaerae_A. The sequence continues at coordinate 417 of NZ_JBCNAC010000080.1, read as the reverse complement.
ATGCTACCTGGGTTATGGAGAATCACCGTATTGATCATCATTTAATGATCCCACTAGTTAGAGCTGCAAGGGGGACTCGTTCATATGGAACGGCCGCACTTGAAATGGTGTTTGTGGCAACAGGCCGGGTTGATGCGTATTTGTCGATGAGGTTATCTCCATGGGATGTTGCTGCAGGGGCAATCATTGTAGAAGAACTTGGTGGAGTAGTAACAAATTTAAGAGGTGAAAAACTGAATTTTATTTCCAATGATTCTTTGTTCACCGCAAAACCAGGTTTGCATCAAACCATTTTAAAAGAATATTTAAAAAATGGTAAATGGTAAAAAAGAAGCCTCGATGGCTTCTTTTTTACATTTTAGGAAAGTAAATTTCGACTTTGAGAATCGTCCAGCTTCAGCGCCTAGCCCCTCGGGT
>NZ_JBCNAC010000079.1:0-21076 GCF_050477885.1 Neobacillus rhizosphaerae | reverse complement strand
CGGGGCTGACCAAGGCGCTTACGCTTTAGAGTTTTATAGTTCCCCATTTTCTCTCATTTTCTTTTTTGTTTTAAACCCTAATCCCATGATGACAAAACATCCAAGGACGCAGAAAACTGCTCCTAACACGCTTTGTTCTCCAATTGCAATTCCAATTCCCATAATACAAACTGCTGCAAGAATAGAATAAACAAGCATTGGCCACTTAATCTTATTCATTTTATTACCCCTTTATATCAAGTCCTACAGTTAACCAAAAACTGTTTGACTTGTGTTTTTTAGCTATATTTTTTATTCTACATTAAAATGCTTATGGGTTTCCACTTTAATTATGGTATAATGTTTTAGTTGTATATGGGAAACTATAAATAGTTTTATTTTTAGAATATAGGTAGGAGTGGAATTTTTTGAAAATTAGAGAAGATATTCGTAATATAGCCATCATTGCTCACGTTGACCATGGTAAAACAACATTGGTTGACCAATTGTTAAAACAATCTGGTACATTCCGTAGCAATGAGCATGTCGAAGAACGAGCAATGGATTCAAACGATTTGGAAAGAGAACGTGGTATTACCATCTTGGCAAAAAATACTGCCATTCAATACAAAGATACTCGCATTAATATCTTAGATACACCTGGACATGCTGACTTCGGTGGTGAAGTAGAGCGGATCATGAAAATGGTTGACGGTGTATTGCTTGTAGTGGATGCCTATGAAGGATGTATGCCACAGACACGTTTTGTTCTTAAAAAGGCTTTGGAGCAGAATTTAACTCCAATTGTTGTTGTTAATAAAATTGACCGTGACTTTGCTCGACCTGCAGAGGTAATTGATGAAGTGATCGATTTGTTTATAGAACTTGGAGCAAATGAAGATCAGTTGGAATTTCCAGTTATTTACGCTTCAGCGATTAATGGTACTGCAAGTACTGATCCGGAAAAGCAAGACGAAAACATGCAGTCTTTATATGATGCAATTGTTGAATATATCCCTTCCCCTGTTGATAATCGTGAAGAACCATTACAATTTCAGGTTGCACTTCTCGATTATAATGATTATGTTGGCAGAATCGGAATCGGACGTGTTTTCCGTGGTACAATGCAAGTTGGCCAACAAGTAGCACTAATGAAAATAGACGGTACTGTTAAACAATTCCGTGTAACCAAAATTTTTGGTTTCTTTGGTTTAAAACGACAAGAAATACAAGAAGCAGTAGCTGGGGACTTAATTGCTGTTTCTGGCATGGAAGACATTAATGTTGGTGAAACAGTTTGTCCTGTTGAACATCAGGAAGCACTACCAATATTACGAATTGACGAACCTACACTACAAATGACTTTTGTGGTAAACAATAGCCCATTTGCTGGTAGAGAAGGTAAGTATTTGACTTCAAGAAAAATTGAAGAAAGACTCCGTGCTCAGCTGCAAACAGATGTAAGCTTACGTGTTGAAAATACAGATTCACCAGATGCATGGATCGTTTCTGGTCGTGGCGAACTTCATTTATCTATTCTAATTGAAAATATGCGTCGTGAAGGTTATGAACTTCAGGTATCTAAACCAGAAGTAATTGTTAAAGAGATAGACGGCGTTCGTTGTGAGCCGGTTGAGAGAGTTCAAATTGATGTACCTGAAGAACATACAGGTTCAGTGATGGAATCAATCGGTGCACGTAAAGGTGAAATGATTGATATGATTAACAATGGTTCTGGTCAAGTTCGCTTAATTTTTAATGTACCAGCACGTGGGTTAATTGGTTACACAACTGAGTTTTTAACAATGACTCGAGGTTATGGAATTATTAATCATACTTTTGATAGCTACCAGCCAATGTTGTCAGGTCAAGTTGGTGGAAGACACCAAGGTGTACTTGTGTCAATGGAATCTGGAAAAGCATCAACATATGGTATCATGCAAATAGAAGACCGCGGAACAATTTTCGTTGAACCAGGTACGGAAATTTATGAGGGGATGATCGTTGGCGAAAACACTCGTGAAAATGACATCACCGTTAATATTACAAAAATGAAACAGGCGACAAATGTTCGTTCAGCTAACAAAGACCAAACATCTGTTATTAAAAAACCGCGTATCATGACATTAGAAGAGTCATTAGAATATTTAAATGATGACGAATATTGTGAGGTTACTCCAGAATCGATTCGTCTTCGTAAAAAAATTCTTGATAAAAACGAACGTGAAAGAGCTGCTAAAAGGAAAAAGGTTGCTGAATTAAGCTAATTAAAGAGGTGCACGCTGTGGAAGATTTAAAATCCTTCTCCCCAAGTCTTAGATTTTTTATTGAGCTAACGAACGATGTAGAAACAGGTGTGTTACTACAATATGTATTTATTGTCATCCTGTCTGTAATTGTCTACCGGTTAGGCTTTGCAAAAAAACTGCCTCTTTTGAAAAACATAGTTATTTATATTAGCCTCTGTGTTGGATGTGTGTTTATGTTGTTTTTTTCATATGCCCTGCCAATAGCAGAAGGTTTAGGTGCAGCCGCATTACTGTTAATTATTTATAAAATCCGACTGCACCAATCAAAAAAGCATCAGGCTGAAGCAAAATAACGGGGGTTTAAAGAATGAAATCCTTACAAGATGCACTGTATAATTGGCTAACGATTAAAGTTGTTTGTGACGCTCGTCCTGATGACACAGCTGCACAAGAAACTCGGGCCTTTTTTGACGAGATGCTAACTAATCAGCATCACGTCACAAACCTGAGCATCACAACAGATGCTGTCATGTATTATGTCAACTATCAACAAGGTGAAGAGACAAAGAAGGTTCGTTATCCTCGTGAATTGATTGAGATTATGTTAAATCAAATCAATCAAGAACCTGAAAAGTATGAGAATTATCCGATTGAAGAATAAATAAAAATAAAAAACCGCTTGCTCTATCTAATTAGAGCAAGCGGTTTTTATTTTGCGTCGCTAAACTGGCGTTTCCGCTTTTCTGTCTACCATTCATCTTTCTCAGATTTGGTACGAAATAATTTAAAGTTTCCTGTTTCTATTCGGGCATTCGTTTTCTCGGTAATTCTTTCACTGCATTCATTACACATATATGTATGGATGGGGCGATTGCGAAGCCTCTTAGCTATCAACGATTCATTTTCAATCGATTCAATTTTATCGCATATTACACATTTTACTCGCATTAAGGCACCTCTTCAATTCTTTCTAAAAACAGAATGTTTGTATTATATAATAAGAAAGTATAAAATTCGACTTCGAGAATTGTCCAGCTCCAGCGCCTAGCCCCTCGGGTCAAATAACCTTCTGCAATAAAAGTCAAAGAGCGACTTTTCTTGCAGAAGAACATTTGCCTGTCGGGGCTGACCAAGGCGCTTCCGCTTTTCTTATAGTATACCATGTTAGAAAGCAGACAGGTAAATCAATTGGTTAAAGTTGAATCAAAAAAGGTATAGTAGTAATATGAAATTATCTGTTTATACAGTGTAAGGACAAGTTAAAGGGGTTGTAAGAATGCCAAATCAAGTAGAACAAAAACTTATTAAGCCGTTATTTGATGAGTTACAAAAAGAACGATTTGTAACGTTAGCAACGGTCGATCATGAAACAGGGGGACCAAATGTAAGTGCAATTTCCTGGGTGTTAGCGAAGGATGAAAATACCATTTATTTTTCTGTAGATAATCGTTCCCGAATATTGGAAAATATTAATAAAAATAACATGGTAGTTATTAACCTCATTGCAAATGAATCTACCTACTCCATTCAAGGGGAAGCTCAGATTAAAGTAGAACGACTTGAAGAGGTGCCATTAAAGCTGGCATTGGTTGAAGTTGCTATTAAAGAAGTCAGGGATGTTATGTTTTACGGCTCAAAAATAGTGACAGAAGTACAATATGATAAAACATATGATAAAAATGCAGCTCAAAAATTAGACAATCAGGTTATGGATGCAATAAAAAAAGCTTAGGAATCCTAAGCTTTTTTATTCTTTATAATGATTGGATTGATCATTTTGTTCTTTTCTCAATTGTTTTTCCTTATTCTTTGGAAGCTTTTGTTTTGGCTTTTCTGTGGAATTCTTAGGGCTTGGTGTGATTAAGTCTCCGGGAATTTCGGGCATTAACCTACCAGCAACATCTGCCAGTTCCTCCATAATTCCCTGAACCGGTCTTCCTTTTTTAATATCACCCTGTATTTCTTTTAATCGAGCAGTTGTATCAGCATCGGCCACAACTACAGCCTTGGCACCGTAAGGGTCTTTACGCAAGCTCTCAGCTACAGAATATTTAATTGAACCAACCTGAGAACGATCAATTTTAGCATTAACATCAATGCCTACAATCGCATAATTTCCTATCACGACTGCTGTTGCATCATTTACATTCGGAACACTTGTTGCTAATTTAACTAATCGCTTTGAAATTTCCTGTCCTGTTTTCCGATCAACATTTTCAATATAACTGTTCTTTACCTTTACTAAGGACTGATTAGCATTTCTAGCTGTTTCTTTATTATTATCAGTGTTGCATCCCGCCAAAAGCAAGGCTATTCCAATTATCATTCCAATATTCTTCATTGACCCATACCTCCAAGTTGCAAAATAAAAATTAAATTAAGCAACAGTAGCTAATTTCATTAAGACAAACTAAGTGGTCCCATTAACAATTATTGTGCGGAACTTCTTCTATCTTTATTCCAATAAACATATATTTTACCAAAGTCCAATCTAGCAAAAGGGTTGTTGATATACTCTAACAGACCCACAACAAGTAAAGCAGGAGGCGTTGCTTTGAGTAAAATATACGTGTTAGATACAAATGTCTTGCTACAAGACCCGTATTCCATTTTTTCTTTTGAAGATAATGAAGTTGTTATTCCTGCAGTCGTTCTTGAAGAAGTGGACTCAAAGAAAAGGTACATGGATGAAATTGGTAGAAATGCAAGACATGTATCTAGATTAATTGATGGCCTAAGAGCCTCAGGAAAGCTGCATGAAAAAATTCCGCTTGAAAACGGAGGAACAATTAGAATTGAATTAAATCACCGAACATTTCATGAACTTCAAGATATTTTTATTGAAAAGACAAATGATAATCGTATACTAGCGGTTGCAAAGAACTTATTCCTTGAAGAACAAACAAAGGAAGAGGGGAAACCTGTTATTCTTGTGAGTAAGGATGCCTTAGTTCGGGTAAAAGCAGATGCAATCGGATTAGCTGCCGAAGATTTTTTAAACGACCGTGTGGTAGAAATTGATCACATATATACCGGATTTTTTGAACTATTTCTACCAATTGAATTATTGGGCCGATTCTATGAGAAAGGTGAATTGAACCTTTCTGAGTTGGCAAACCACCCTTTTTATCCTAACCAGTTCCTCATTATGAAAGATGCTTTAGGAAGTTCTGCTTCTGCGATAGGGATGGTTGATAAAACTGGAAAAAAGGTAAAAAAATTAACTTTAAATCAGGAGCATGTTTGGGGGATTCACTCACGAAATGTACAGCAGACAATGGCAATCGAATTATTATTGCGCAAGGATATCCCGCTTGTTACATTAACTGGAAAAGCTGGTACAGGTAAAACACTATTAGCTCTTGCATCAGGTTTACTGCAAACAGAAGATTTTAGAGAATATAAAAAGTTATTAGTGGCACGTCCGATTGTACCTGTAGGTAAGGACTTAGGATTCTTACCTGGAGAAAAACAGGAAAAGTTGAGACCGTGGATGCAGCCAATCTATGATAATCTTGAGTATCTCTTTAACACGAAAAAGCCGGGTGAACTCGATGCTATATTGGCAGGAATGGGATCGATTGAGGTAGAGGCACTCACTTATATACGTGGTAGAAGTTTGCCAAAGCAATTTATCATAATTGATGAAGCACAAAACTTAACTAAGCATGAGGTGAAAACGATCCTAACACGGGTAGGTGAGGGCAGTAAGATTGTGTTAATGGGAGACCCGGAGCAAATTGACCATCCATATTTAGATGCCTATAACAATGGGTTAACCTATGTTGTTGAAAGATTTAAGGACCAAGTTATTTCAGGCCATGTAAAATTACTAAAAGGGGAACGGTCTGGTTTGGCTCGACTTGCAGCCGATTTATTATAAATTAAAAAGATAAAAAAAAACGGGCGCCTAATGGCTCCCGTCTTATTTTATTGTAAAGCCAGTTACATTTTTAATAGGATTATCTTGGTTAGAGCCATCGCTTAAATAAATATGAATAGGCCCGTCAGATGATAATGGTTTGCCTTCTTTTGAGAATCCCACTATTAAATCATAAGCATCCTCAAGAGAAAATTCATAATTATCATCCTTACTATGAATGACTAGTGTTTGTGCGTTGCTGTTTGGCTCAGCATTTAATAAGAAGGGCTTTAAAGGAATGCCGAACGTACCTGTTAGTACTTTTTCTTTTTCGAATTTCTTTTCCGATTTTAGTGTAGGTGGGTAAATAGCTCCTTCCATAATTTCACGATCCCAATGCTTTGAAACTGCCTTCGTGTACTCTTCTAATGAATCAGAATTCTTGGTGCTTGTTAAAAAATAAGTGGTTAAATCAATACGTCGGTCATCAAAAATCCATACACCTGAATCAAGTGTAATTGTATATTTTACGTTACCCGTAATCATTATGATATTTTCCATTATATATACCCCCTAAAGTCTAACCCTATTAAGTATAGCTTTTTTTTAAGGGAATGTCATAAACGAAATACCATTTTGTAATAGCCTTCATTGTTCTTGCAATTTTCTATTGTAAACGGTAAAATTTATAGATAAGTTGAATTATCGCTCTGAAATGGGGGGATTAATGTTGGCGTCTGAAATGATCGTGAATCACCAGGAAAAAGCCTTAGCATTATTGCAGGCTGACGCTGAAAAGATATTGAAGCTTATCAAAGTGCAAATGGACAATCTCACGATGCCTCAATGTCCACTTTATGAAGAGGTGTTGGATACACAAATGTTTGGTCTATCAAGAGAAATAGACTTTGCTGTACGATTAGGCTTAATAGATGTCAAGGATGGAAAAGCGATTTTAGATAAATTAGAAAGAGAACTATCAGCGCTCCATGATGCATCCTTAAGAAAATAATCTTAGAGAACTCAAACAATGAAAACTAATTGTTTGGGTTTTTTTGTTCTATTAATATTAAAAAGATGTAACAATTTTTCTTTTCATCAAGTAATCATATGCATTTTCTATTATAATAGGGTGTACATAATCAATATTTTAAAAATGAGGACGTCTTACATGGTAAAAAAAATACTGAAATCATATGATTACACCTTAATAATTGCCATCATTCTTTTGTGTGCATTTGGACTTGTGATGATCTACAGTGCAAGTATGGCTTACGCAGTTCAACGATATCAAGTTAGCAGTGATTTTTTCTACCAAAGGCAAAAAATATTTTTGTTAGGGTTTGCTGCCATCTTCTTGGTTACAGCGATAGTTCCTTATAAAATTATGAAATTTACAAAATGGTTTCAACTTCCGATGGTGTTAGGTTCTATTATCTCGCTTCTAGGGCTATTTGCTTTTGGAGAGGTAAAGAACAATGCCCAAAGTTGGTATGCAATAGGAACTTTTCTGTTGCAGCCTTCAGAATTTGTAAAGTTGGCCGTTATCATTTATTTGGCTGCTGTTTATGCCAAAAAACAGGCATATATCAATCAATTTAATAAGGGAGTTCTTCCTCCACTGGGCTATCTTTTCATAGTGTGTGTATTAATTGGAGTTCAACCTGATTTTGGTACGGCTGCCATCATTGCAGCCATTTCTGCGACCATCATTCTAGCATCTGGAATGAGCCCAAAGACAATATTGAAATTACTTCTTATGGTTGTCATTCTTCTTCTACCGGTTATACTTGTTTCCTGGGGGAAAGTCTTTTCAGATGAACAAATGAGTCGATTGGAAGTCTTGGATAACCCATTTGCTAAGGAGTATGTTAAGGATGCGGGTTTCCATCTAGCGAATTCTTATATTGCTATTGGATCCGGTGGTGTTAATGGATTAGGCCTGGGTAAAAGTATCCAAAAGCTTGGTTACCTCCCAGAATCACATACTGACTTTATCATGGCTGTTATTGCAGAAGAATTAGGAGTCTGGGGCGTAGGCTTTGTTATTTTCTTATTAGGATATGTTGTATTAAGGGGAATTTATATTGGCTTACAATGTAAGGACCCTTTTGGGAGCCTTCTCGCAATAGGAATTTCGAGCATGATTGGAATTCAATCCTTTATTAATCTCGCTGGTGTATCCGGGTTAATACCACTTACAGGAGTTCCATTACCGTACATCAGTTATGGAGGATCTTCCCTTTTGATGCTTGCGGCAGCAACAGGAATCCTAGTGAATGTCTCCATGTTTGTTAAATTTGAGAAAAAATATAAAAATAAGCAAACGATAGAAACGCAACAGCGCAGTCAGGACGGAAAGGTATTCTATATGCAATAAAAAGAGGTTGACCCTTAGGGAGTCAACCTCTTTTTATTATTGATTCTTTCTAGAGCGTGAATATAGAAGAAGAAAATAACTTAACATTCCAAATAAACAAGTTATAAAGAAAGCATGAAGAAGTGCAATATATAAATTAAGTCTACTAAAAATGATAAATGCCCCGGCAATTACTTGTAAGGAAACGAGGATGAATGAAATAAGCCAACCCCAAAATAAAACTTTTTGATGCTTGTAGTGGCGAATAACTATAAATAAAACATATGCAATCCATATGAAAATGAGCCCTGCGGCTGCTCGGTGTCCCATTTGAACCCATTCCCACATATCAGAAGGAAATGCCGGACTATCATTTTTACATAAAGGCCAATCTAGACAAACTAAGCTTGACTTTGTATGTCTTACCAAGGCTCCTGTATAAATCACAAAATAACTATAAATAGAAATTCCAACAATATGGAAGCTCATTCGTTTATCAATCAATAGTTTATCTGCCTGGAATTTCTTATCAACTTCAAATATAAGAAGTGTCAACAAAAACACAGATGCAAATGAAATAAGTGAAATCCCAAAGTGTAATGCTAAAACAAAACTTGATTGCCCCCATTTTACTGCTGCCGCACCAATTAATGCTTGTAACAGTAAAAAGAAAAATGAGAGAAAGGAAAGAAACTTTGTTTCTCTAATGTGGCCAATAGCCTTCCAAGACCAAACGGAAAGTACAAGCACCATAACTCCACCTACACCTGAAACAAGTCGATGTGCAAGCTCTATTGCTAATTCTGGAGTTATTTCCAATGGAAGAAATTTACCATTACATAAAGGCCAAGATCTTCCACACCCCATTCCAGAGCCAGTCTTTGTTACTAAAGCTCCGCCAATTAATATTAATATCATTGCAATTGTGGTTGCAACCGCCAACCACTTTAAAGAGCGTCGCAAAAAATCACCTCATAAATAGTTCAATAATTTGTCATTGGATATTCCTGACAGTATAATAAATGAAAAAGAAACTAGATTAAAAAGTCCTTATTTATCATAACTAATAAAGTGGAAAATGAACAGGATTTAAGCATAGATTTTTATAGAAGTTTACTAACAGAAAAAGGTAATTGGATAATATATATTTTCCACTATTATTATAGTGAAAACTATTGAAACTTTGAAAAGTGCGTGTTAGAACTATATATAGTGGTTTTTTGTTGATAATAAAGGCGTGACACAATTTGGTCAAAAATTATTCGAAAAAAATTCACAAAAATATCAAAAAGTGTGATTTAATATACAGAGAAAGTGTTTTTTGAATCACTGCTTCTCTGGTTTATTTATGTTTGAAATTGTTTAATTAGATAAACTGATTATCCCTAATTTTTTGTAAAAAAAATAGACGGTAAAATTAGAAAGTATTGATAGCTGTTAATTGGTGAATATTTGTTATGAAGGATTAGGAGGAGAAAGTATGTCCAACTCAAAGGCTTATGGAGAACCATCCATAGACAATGGTTCTGCAAGCCTGCATTCTAACATAGAAAAAACCTCAGTATGGAAAGATTTTATGGCTTTGATAAAGATAGGAATCGTAAATTCCAATCTTATTACAACCTTTACTGGACTTTGGCTGGCCTTGCATTTTTCAGGTCAAAGCTTTTTAGGAAACTTAGACATTGTATTTTATACAGTGGCAGGTTCTTCACTAATTATTGCGGGTTCATGTGCTATAAACAATTACGTTGACCGTGATATCGATCATTTAATGGAGAGAACAAAAGGAAGACCCACTGTAACAGGAAAGGTATTGCCGGGTAGAGTTCTTACCTTAGGTATTTTCCTTATTGGACTGGGAACACTGTTCTTATTCTTAACAACCATGACTGCAACAGTTATTGGACTGCTTGGAGTTTTTAGTTATGTAGTTCTCTATACTTTATGGTCTAAACGACAGCTGGTTTCTAATACGATCATTGGAAGTATCTCAGGAGCCGTTCCGCCGTTAATCGGTTGGGCTGCAGTGGATGCAAATCTTGATATAATGGCCTGGTCGTTATTTGTACTTATGTTTGTTTGGCAGCCTCCGCACTTTTATGCTCTAGCAATGAGGAGAGTAAAAGAATATAAAGCAGCAGGGATCCCAATGCTTCCTGTAGTGAAGGGCTTTAAAACAACAAAGGTTCATATTGTAATTTGGGTGGCAGCACTCTTGCCAATCCCATTTTTTCTTACCAAATTAGGAATCCCATTTCTAATCCTTGCAACCCTGCTAAATATAGGGTGGCTAGTATTAGGGATTTATGGATATAGGATCAAAGATGACATAAAGTGGGCAAAACTAATGTTTGTTTACTCCTTGCAATATTTAACTATTATTTTTGTGGCGATGGTGATTGTTACATTAATTTAGTTTTGCTTGCTTTGGCTGACTTTTAGGTTTTAAGTTCTCCTTAAGTCAGCCACCTACATACTTCTTTGACCAAGCATTATATATTTAGAATTTATTAGTGAAAGAGGGGTTTGATTAAGCTATGAAAAGGCTTGCAAAATGGCGTTTAGTCTCGTTGTTTGCGATGATAGCGCTTGTACTCTCCGGATGTGGCAAACCATTCGTTTCCACTTTGATGCCAGCCGGTGAAGTTGCAGACATGCAATATGATTTAATGAAGTTAAGTACTTTAATCATGGTTGGGGTTATAGTTGTAGTCATGGTTATTTTTGTTTTGGTATATGTTCGTTTCCGTAGAAAGGACGACAAAAAGATTCCAAAGCAAGTAGAGGGAAGTCATAAGTTAGAAATTATTTGGACAGTTGTTCCGATTCTTCTACTTTTAATCTTAGCTGTTCCAACAGTAGCAGCTACATTTAAACTTGCTGATGTTGATCAGATGGACAAGAAAAACTCTAAGTCATTAGTTATTAATGTAAGATCACATCTATATTGGTGGGATTTTGAATATCCAGGTCAAAAGATTGTGACGAGTCAGGAATTAGTAGTTCCGACAAATGAAAAAGTATATTTCAACTTAAAATCTATGGATGTTAAACACTCTTTCTGGATTCCAGCTGTTGGTGGTAAATTAGATACCAATACGGATAATATCAACAAGTTCTGGTTAGAGTTTGATGACAAGCGCGCAAATGAACCTGGTAACCTTTTCTACGGAAAATGTGCTGAGCTTTGCGGACCAGGACACGCTCTAATGGACTTTAAGGTTAAGGCGATTAGTCGCGACAAGTTTGATGCTTGGGTTACTGCAATGCAGGATGTCAAAGAACCACAAAAGGCAACAGGCGCTCTAGCTTCACAAGGTCAAGAAATTTTTAATAAGAGCTGTATTGGCTGCCATGCTGTAACTCCAGCAAATAAAATGCCTGAAACAGCACGCCTTGCACCAAACTTATCAAACTTTGGTGAAAGATCACGTGTTGCTGGTGTTTTAGATCATAACAAAACAGAACTAAAGAATTGGATAAAGAATCCTGAAGCATACAAGCCAGGAAATCTAATGTCTGGAAAGTACCCAGAAATGTCTGATGAACAGCTTGATGCGTTAGCCGAATATTTAATGAGCTTAAAAGTTCAGGAATAAATGGGGAATTGGTTGAAAGGGAGGTAAAATTGTGAGTACCTATGCTCAAAAAAAGGGATTTGGTGCGACTTTATGGGACTTTTTAACGACTGTTGACCATAAGAAAATCGCCATCCTATATCTTATTGCAGGTGGATTGTTCTTCTTAGTTGGCGGACTTGAAGCCGTCTTTATACGTATCCAGCTTGCAGTACCAAACAATGATTTTGTAAGTGCTGGGGCATTTAATGAAATTATTACCATGCACGGAACTACTATGATTTTCTTAGCAGCAATGCCGCTTATTTTTGCATTTATGAATGCGGTAATGCCATTACAAATTGGAGCTCGAGACGTTGCATTTCCATTTGTTAACGCCGTTAGCTTCTGGTTATTCTTCTTTGGTGGCGTATTCTTAAACCTTTCTTGGTTTTTAGGTGGAGCACCTGATGCTGGATGGACCTCATATGCATCACTTGCAATGGCTTCAAAGGGCCATGGTGTAGATTTCTACATCTTAGGTTTACAGATTTCAGGTTTTGGAACATTAATGGGTGGTATTAATTTCTTGGTAACAATTATTAATATGCGTGCACCAGGGATGACGTACATGAGGATGCCATTGTTTACTTGGACAACATTTGTAACCTCAGCACTTATTCTATTCGCATTCCCTCCACTTACAGTGGGTCTTGTATTAATGATGTTTGACCGCATGTTTGGAGCTAATTTCTTTGAAGTAGCAGCCGGTGGTAACACAGTAATTTGGGAGCATCTCTTCTGGATTTTTGGACACCCTGAAGTATATATCCTTGTACTTCCTGCGTTTGGTATTTTCTCGGAAATTATTCCGATTTTTTCAAGAAAACGCTTATTTGGATATTCATCCATGGTATTTGCAACCGTATTAATTGGTTTCTTAGGCTTCATGGTTTGGGCTCACCATATGTTTACAACTGGTTTAGGTCCAGTTGCGAATGCTATTTTTGCTGTAGCGACAATGGCAATTGGGGTTCCTACGGGGATTAAGATTTTTAACTGGCTGTTAACAATGTGGGGAGGTAGTGTTAAATTCACGACTCCTATGCACTGGGCATTTGCTTTTATTCCATCATTTCTTGCCGGTGGGGTAACAGGAGTAATGCTTGCTTCTGCAGCCGCGGATTATCAATATCATGATACTTATTTTGTTGTTGCTCACTTCCATTACGTAATTGTTGGTGGTGTTGTATTTGCTATCTTTGCAGGCACACATCTTTATTGGCCAAAAATGTTTGGAACTATGTTAAATGAGACTCTTGGAAAAATCACCTTCTGGTTATTCTTTATTGGTTTCCATTTGACATTCTTTATCCAGCACTTCTTAGGATTATGGGGAATGCCTCGTCGTGTGTTCACATACCTTCCAGGTCAAGGTTTTGAAACAGCAAATATGGTAAGTTCAGTTGGTGCTTTATTCATGGGTCTTGGTGTCATTATTATGTTAATTAACATTATCATGACATCAGTGAAGAATGTACGTGTAGGAAATGATCCATGGGGCGATGGAAGAACGCTTGAATGGGCCATTCCATCACCACCACCATTTTATAACTTTAAACAGCTACCACTTGTACGTGGTTTAGATGCATTCTGGATTGAAAAAATGGAAGGCAAAAATGGTATGACACCAGCTGAACCGCTTGGGGATATCCATATGCCTAATTCATCTTTCATGCCATTTGTTATGGGCTTCGGATTATTCATTGCTGCTTTTGGAGCGTTGTATCATCCTGATAAGGTATCATGGTCACTGCCTGTATTAATTTTGGGCTTACTAATTACATTCGGATCAATGTTTATGCGTTCAGTAAAAGATGATCATGGTTTCCATATTCACAAGGAAGAGCTAATTGATGACGAGGATAAGGGGGTTAAGGCATAATGCACGCTGAAGAAAAATTCACTTATGAAACATGGCCTGCTGCGCCGGAGAAAGCAACCCTTGAAGCAAAAAATAAATTTTTAGGTTTTTGGTTTTTCCTAGGAGGAGAGACGGTTCTATTCGCCTCCCTCTTTGCAACGTACTTAGCGCTAAAGGATAAGGTCGGTGATTCTGGACAGCCGCTAGCTAAGGAATTATTTGAGCTTCCGTTAACATTTGTAGCAACTATGTTGTTATTAACAAGTTCATTGACTAGTGTATACGCTATGTATCACATGAAAAACTTTGCCTTCAAAAAAATGATGGTTTGGCTTGGCTTAACAGCATTATTAGGTGCAGGCTTCTTGGGACTTGAGGTATACGAGTTTTCTCATTATGTTCATGAAGGACATAAGTTTACAAGTAGTGCGTTTGGTTCTGCATTCTATACGCTTGTTGGTTTTCACGGAGGCCACGTTGCGTTTGGTTTATTATGGTGTCTAACATTAATGTTCCGAAATGGAAAACGTGGTTTAAACCTATACAACGCGCCAAAATTCTATGTATTTAGCTTATACTGGCATTTTATCGATGTTGTTTGGGTATTTATCTTTACAGTAGTATATTTAATGGGAATGGTGGGATAAACTGATGGCAGATCAACAATTAAATTCAGGTAACCCAAGAGTTGACATTGAATATCGTCGTCGGAAAAGTACTGAAGAGATGAGATATCAAGTGGTATCTTTTACCCTAATGATTTTCTTAACTCTAATTGCTTTTGCTGCAGTAGCTGTTAAAGGATTTACTGCATGGTTTACAGTACCATTTATTATCCTTTTAGCTGTTGTTCAAGTGATTTTCCAACTTTATTACTTTATGCATATGAGCCATAAAGGGCATGAAGCTCCATCTTTATTCTTATACTCAGGAGCGTTGGTAGGAGTACTAACAATTCTAGCTTTTACAACCATTATTTGGTGGTAAGAACTGGACTATAAAAAAAAGAAAATCGGCTTTATGCCGATTTTCTTTTTTGAAAAATGGAAAGTTTTCATGGTTTGCTTAACTTATTTTTCACGGGTATAATATAGTCAATAATTCTTTCAATTAACATTGAGGTGATTTCGGTGCTTACATTAGATATATTTGGATTTAAAGCACTTTGGAGCCCGTACTTTTTATTAATATTAATTGCATTAACGGTAGGGTATTTTGTCCTTACAACAAAGTATAGAATGTTATTTCCAGGTAATGAGCCATTGACCAAAAAACAAGGGTCATTATTCTTATTATCCATCATTCTTCTTTACGCTATAAAAGGATCACCCTTGGATTTATTAGCACATCTAATGTTTTATGTCCACATGATGCAGATGGCCGTTCTAGTTTTGGTTATACCCCCTATATTTATTTTGAGTATTCCAAACTGGGTATGGCAAAAGCTATTGAGCGTTAAAAGAATTGATTCTTTGTTTAAATTCTTTACCAAACCGCTAATTGCTTTAGTGGCATTTAACGGCTTCTTCTCGTTCTACCATGTTCCAATCATATTTGATCATGTCATGCAGAATTTCTGGCTTCATGCAGGCTATTCTATTCTTTTATATCTTGTTTCTATTTTCATGTGGTGGCCTTTACTAAATCAGATGCCGGAACACCAAACTTTAAGTGGGTTGAAGAAGGTGGGCTATATTTTTGCTGACGGTATCTTGTTAACTCCAGCATGTGCACTGATTATTTTTGCTGATAATTCACTCTATGCAACTTATTCTGATCCTCATGTATGGGGACAGGTCATGAGTTTATGTGTAGGCGCATCTAATTTTGCTAGCTTAAACTTAAGTGGTCCAGCACTTTTTAGTTCCATGTCGGTAATCGAGGATCAACGACTTGGCGGAGTATTAATGAAGATTATTCAAGAAATCATTTATGGTGTGATACTAGGACATGTTTTCTTTGAATGGTACCGTAAAGATCAGGAAGAATCCGAACGAGAGATGAACCAAACATTAAATCCATCTCCGATTAAATAGTCCCCCAAACAAATTGGGGGATTTTTTTCGAGAATTTTTTATTTTATTCGGAAATTGATTGAAATAAAAGGGTTGTTACACTACTATTATTGTAGAATAAATAAAAGAGAGGACTTTTAAATGAATTCCTTACCGATTTTACCTACGATTAGTACTTCCTTTATTGTTTTAAGTGCCATAACGGTCGCAATTGGCTGGTGGCAAATTAAACAAAGAAAAATAGAAGCCCATAAAAAAACTATGTTTTTTGCTGCTGTTTTTGCACTAATCTTTTTTATTATTTATGCTTCAAGAACAATTTTTATAGGGAATACTTCCTTTGGTGGACCAGATGACATTAAAATTTATTACACCGTGTTTTTGGTATTTCATATTACATTAGCAACCATCGGGGCAGTCTTTGGAATTGTTTCTTTAACAACAGGTTATAAGAATAACCTTGTCCTCCACCGTAAGCTTGGGCCTGTTACTAGTATAATTTGGTTCTTTACTGGAATAACAGGAGTTGCGGTATATCTTTTGCTATATGTTTTTTATCATGGTGGAGAAACAACTTCAATGATTAAAGCTATTCTAGGGTTTTAACAAAAAAAGTGCCAAGAGAGGCACTTTTTTTGTTTCTTTATCAGAATGTTCCCATTTTTCTCGGTAACACTTTATAATAGAGGTAGGTTTTTAGTGTAAAGGGGGAAATCAATTGGATATTAAGATTCTAACGGAAGATGATTTTCTAGAATCATTAAAACTCTCAGAGTATGCTTTTCAATATAAGATCGCTGAGGAACGAATTTCCGCAAGAAAAGATATGTTAAAGAAACATAAAATACTAGGAATCTTAGAAAAAGAGAAGCTTGCAGCTAAACTACATATCATTCCTCTTGGCGTCAATATGAATGGTGAAGAGTGGAAGATGGGAGGGGTAGCAGGCGTGGCTACCTATCCTGAATATCGAAGAAGTGGGTATGTACGATCATTAATGATAGAGGCTTTGAGACAAATGCACGCTGACGGTCAGATTGTTTCTTTACTTCATCCTTTTGATTTTTCCTTTTATCGAAAGTTTGGTTGGGAGATATTAAGTGAATATAAAAAAGTATCTCTTGATAAAAAGGAACTAGCTTTACTTCCAATACAGCCAGGGAAAATCATTCGATATTCTAAGGAAGCTTTTCCAGAGGATATAAATCATATCTATCAAATGTACAGTAATCAATTTAATGGAATGCTGGTTCGTTCATTTGACTGGTGGAAGGATCATGTTATTAATGATGATTCTCAAATTGCTATTTATTTTAATCCAGCAAATGAAGCGAAGGGCTATATTCTTTATCATGTGAAGGACAGAAAAATGGACGTGGAGGAAATGGTGTGCCTCGACCACGAAGCAAGGCTAGGTCTTTGGAATTTTATTTGTCAGCATGATTCTATGGTAGAGAAGGTGTTGCTAACCCTGCCGATCCATGACCCCTTTCCATACTATATTCAACAGCAGAAGGTAAGTATGGAATTACAGCCGTATTTTATGGCACGGATTGTTGATGTAGAAGAATGTTTAAGAAAGTTTGGGTTCAATTCACGAACTGAGCCAGTTTTTCTCCATTTAGAAGATACGTATGCACCTTGGAATAATGGAAGCTACTTGATTGGTCATGAACAAATAAAAGTATTTAAAGAAAAGAATGGGAGTCAGTGTGTACAGCCGCCAAGGAAGGGAATCCAGTTATCAATTAATGACCTGTCTGCAATCATTTTTGGTTATAAACGGCCATTAGAGCTGTATCAGATGGGGTATTTAAAGGGTAATGAAGAGGAAGTCCAAAAGCTTGAGAGAATGGTTTCACATATCAAATCATCATTCTATGACTTTTTCTAATATAAAAAAGGAAGGACCGTGGTCCTTCCTTTTTTATTAGAAAACTACAATGCGAATTTACTTATTTCTGTGTTGATGCTCTCAAGAATTTTCTTGCATTGATTTACAAGGGAGGATGGGAAATTTTCTCCTTCACCATACTCAACACCATGTGGATAGTAATGCTTTCCTAGTAACGGTGTCATCAATTGGATTGTTGCTTTAAAAGTATCAACATCACCTTCAACTGAATAACCTTGTACACGAAGGTAAAATACACCTTCTTTTAATTCAAATTTGCGGTCGTATGTAACACGTTCGTAATCCCATTGACCTGCACGAACTAAACCGTAATCAGTCATGACCTCATCTAAACGGTTTAAATCTGCTTTTAACTTCTCAATTCCCGTATTCTCAAATTTCATTATGAATCCCTCCTAATGACGCTTGCCTTACCCCTATGTTTCCTCATTGGCTATAGCAAATATAATTCATTTTAATAATAGTTGAAAATGTTTCAACTTGCAATGAATTCATTCATCGAATAAAACATTCATGATTGGAAAATATAAAATATGGTCATGAGAATATTTGAAAATCATGGAGGGTAAATTTAATGGAAATAATTCGCGATATTATGACAGACAATGTAGAGTGTTGTACCTTACTAGATAATATGTACGAAGTAGCTCTTAAAATGAAAGAACTTAATGTAGGGGCAATTCCTATCGTTGATCAAGAAAAGATAGTAGGAATGATTACTGACCGTGATATTGTTATTAGAGGCGTCGCAGAAAAACATCCTGGGTCAACCAAAGTAGAAGATATCATGAGTAGTGAGCTGATAACAATCTCTCCTGAAGCTACAAGCCAAGAGGCTGCAAAGTTAATGGCTCAACACAAAATTCGCCGTTTACCTGTTGTAGAAGGAGATAAATTAATTGGTATTGTATCATTAGGTGATTTTGCAGTTCGTGAATTATCTGATGATCAAGCAAAGGAAGCTTTAACTGAGATTTCTGAGCATGGGATTCAACATTAAAATTATTATATAAACAATAGGATTTTTTTAAAAAACAGGTATCATTTGTACCTGTTTTTTCTTCTTTTATCAGACATTTTCGATAATATCTATTACTTATCGGGGTATAGATGATATAATTATCTTATCTATACATATAATGATAGAAAAAGGAATAGAGAGGGTGACAACCTCTGCGAACGCTAGTTAGAATTCTAATACTCTCAGTTGTTTTTTTATCCATTGGTTTTTATGTTAGTATAAATGAAAAAACCGAAAATAATGTTTTGATAAAGGAAGATCACACCCAAGAAAGGAAGCTGTCCTTACCACAAAGTCCAGATTTAAAGTCAAATAACAAAACATCGTCTGAAAAGCCAAAAGAGGGTTTAGCTCTAATGATTGGGCAAGATGTTGCCATTTTAGAAAAAGAATTCGGAACCCCAGTGCGTAGGGATGAATCATTATATGGCTATCAATGGTATATATATAATCAAGACTACAAGCGATATCTACAGGTTGGTGTTCAAAATAATAAAGTGGTAACCATTTTTGCAATTGGAGAAAGCTTAGATGTGGCTCCTTTTGAAATTGGACAGCCAGTGGAAGAAATTTTTAATACTCAATACATTGATACAAATATTAATTTGGATTGGGAAGGTACTACCTACCGGTTTGAACTAAATGATGCAGATCTAAATCTTCGACCAATGGTTCAGTTGGGGGATATTTATGTCCAGCTTTATATAGACAAATTCACAGGCAACCTTTCAAGTGTCCGGTTCCTAGATGCTGAAACACTAATTAAACAGCGTCCATATGAATTAGTTTATCGAGGAGAGTTAACTGAAGAACCTGCACTTTCTGATGATACATGGAGGAAAATTGAAATCGGGACGGAGCAGGAGATCTTTGATATTACCAATGTTTTGCGACAGAGACACAAACTAAAACCTTTAAGATGGGACGAACTAACAGCAGAAGTTGCTTATGGGCATAGTAAGGATATGTCCGAAAACAATGATTTTTCTCATACGTCCAAAAAATTCGGGGACCTTACCAAGCGACTACAAACAGCTAAAGTAGCATATCAAGAAGCGGGCGAAAATATTGCTGCAAATTACACCGATGGGCCTGCAGTAGTAGAAGGATGGCTTAATAGTAAGGGACATCGGGATTCTTTATTAAATAAAGATTTTTCACATATTGGAATAGGTGTATTCCAAAAATACTATACACAGAACTTTATTAAAAAAGTTGAATAGGCTTATTAATGAAAAAAGGTGACTTATTGGTCACCTTTTTGTTTATTATCAGTTTCATAATGGCTAAATAAAAAGGTAGAACCCTCCCACTTACCGAACATACGAATGTGTTCTCCAACAACAAAAGAATCTAACCTTATATTTTTAGTTATTGGAGTGAATTTTTTAGCAGTAATTAATTTGGTTGCTGTTTGGAGTTTTAATGTTTGTACATATATGTATCGATGATAATAAAAGCGTTGTTTTTCCTCATTCATGCTCTTTATTTCACCGGCTAATATGGATTCCTCGGGTATATTACTAACTGAGAGCCATTTATTATCTTGTTCTTTCATCTCTTTTTTTGTAAGCCAATAAAAGTAAAGACAAATGATTGGTATTACAATGGCGGTGACCATACTTGATCAGCCTCCTCCATTATTATTTACTAATAATAAAAAACGTTCCTGTTGCATGGGCGATTTTTTTGCCGTCACTTCGATATGCTTCCCCAGAAATAACCATGGTTTTACTTCCCTGATGGATAATTTCTGCTTTGCAGCGTAGTAGGTCTCCCGTTCCAGGGGCTGTGTAGTGGATATTAAGCTGATTTGTGACAGCACCGAATCCTTCAGGGAGATAATAATTGGCCAAGCTTCCCATGGCCGTGTCAAGTACTGTAGCTGTAATACCCCCATGCAATATATTTAGATTATTATTAAGGACAGATTGTATTGGAATTGTAATTTCACAAGTATTTTGTTCAAAAGTTCTTTCCATATGGAGAATTCCATCAATAAAGGTGCTTTTGTTTTGAATAATCTTTTTTTGCACACCTTCAAGTAGGTGCTGTAATGCATCAAGATCGGTTTCTGTCCCATGTTCAATACAAGAATCTAATAATTGTTGTAATGCATCTTTCATCATAATTACCTCTTTCATTTCTTTTCTTAGTCTCTGTTAAAATTGCCAGTTGATTTCCGCTCCAGG
>NZ_JBCNAC010000078.1:0-7368 GCF_050477885.1 Neobacillus rhizosphaerae | reverse complement strand
GCCTTCCGCTCCAATCAACTGGGTATAAATATCAACACTGTTCTTTAACATAGCATTATCTTAAGTCATCTTACCACTAAGACATGTATTAATAAATAATTTCATCACAGTTTGTATTTCACACTTCTTATCTTTTTACATATTGTATTATTGGCAATATATATGGGCAGAGGTGAGAGAAATGACGCAAAAAAAATTACACCCCTCCGTACTGCAATTCAAAGAATTTGTTAAAAACAATCCAAATATTATTAGAGAAGTTCGGAATGGAAAGGCCACGTGGCAAGAGCTGTATGAAGATTGGTACTTATTAGGTGAAGAAGATAAACGATGGGAAACCATAGGTGTAGAAACACGGTCGGAACCTGAAACAGAGAGTAGTACTAAGGGAGATTGGATGTCAAATATTATGGGAATGGTCAAGAAAATGGACCCAAACCAAATGCAAAATCATATTAATAATCTAAGTCAGGCACTAGGTGCTATCCAGGGTGTCATTGCACAGTTTCAAGGAGGGAATCCAAATGCATCAGCAGGTCCTGTAAAGACTCAAGAGGGGCCAAAACATCCTTTTTCATTTCGAAAAGATTAATAGAAGGGAATTAGACTATGAGAAGAGAGGTACTTGATTATTTAGAAAATCAAAAGGATTTAAAGAAGTTTGTACGCGAACAGCCCTATTGGTATAGAAAACTATCCAGAAATCCTTATGACTTACAATCACTTGAAATTGCCTCATTACATTATTATAAGAAAACAATCCCACACCAAGTCGAAAAGTTTTCAAATAGCGTGCAAATGGCATCGATGATGTATTCTATGTTTCAGGCAATGAAAAACCAAAATTAACCAAGGTCCACATGGAAAAAATGTGGCCTTTTTTTATTACTGTTATTTGAAAAAGACTAAAAATCAAAAAGGAGGCGAACAATACTATAAAGGAGTGATTGGCTTGAAAAGGTTTATACCATCTATTGTTCTTCTACTTCTATTGCAAGGAATGGTAACAGTTTTTCATTCAAGTGCGCAAGAAATACCTACATTATTGGTACAGCATGAAACAAAAGGGAAAGATGTATTGGTTGAATGTATTGTCACTGGGATCAGCTTTAGAGAATCGAAACAGTCAAGTCAAAAAATTGGAAAAATGGTTATCTGGGTTGATGGCAAACGAAATAGAGAGGTAACGGCTGCTGCATTTATAATTAAGGGACTATCTCAAGGGACGCATAAAGTAAGGCTTGAGGTTGTAAAGTTAAATAATGAGCCGTATGGATTGGCGAAAGAGTTTATGGTAAATGTCCCTAAATAAAATGAAGTTTTCGCATTCTCCTAGTTTTCATGGTAAAATGTCCTTGGAGGTGGGCGCATGCTTGCTACGTTAGAAAGAATGGAATTATTAGAAAATGCGGAAGCGATAGCTAGGATGGTACTTGAATCCGATGTAGTGGAACAATATCAGATTTGTTTATATAAATTGAAAAGTAATAAGGAGACACAACGGAAAATTAATCGTTTTGTTAGCCTGAAGGAGCTATACGAAGAAGTCCAACGTTTTGGGAAGTATCACCCTGATTATAAACGGGTTATGACACAAATTCGCGAAGTAAAGAGGGAAATGGACTTGGACCCATTAGTAGCTGATTTTAAATTAGCAGAAAACGATCTCCAAAGTCTATTGGATGAAATCAGCATGTTAGTAGGTGGCGCGGTTTCTAAACATATAAAAGTTCCTTCAGGCAATCCATTTTTTGAATCTAATCACGGTGCCGGCTGTGGCGGCGGAGGAAGCTGTGGGTGTAGTTAATGAGTGTAAACCAGCATATTTCAGCTGGTTTTTTGTTTTTCTATATGCTAGACTTATCTAAAATGATGGTTTTGCTGAAGGGGAAAAAAGTATGTTTGTTCAAAGACAAGGATTAGTAGTTTGGCTATACTCTTTAAAACAAGCTAAGATGCTACGTCGCTTTGGTAATGTTCATTACGTCTCAAAAAAACTAAAATATGTAGTCTTGTATTGTAATCAAGAAGACATGGAAGGCATCATGGAAAAGTTAAATTCTTTTTCATTCGTAAAGAAAGTAGAGCCATCTTATAAACCATTCCTAAGAATGGAGTATGAGAATTCTGCACCTGACAAAGCTAAGGAATATGATTATAAAATGGGTATATAAAAAGAGGTTGACAAGTGTCAACCTCTTTCCTTATTGCAGAGGGGCCAGGTAATGATTCAATCTAAGAATTCCAATTAGGTGTTGATAGAATAATTCCTTCTCATTAAAGCTGTTAGATGGTTTAACAGATAGTTGGATAACTTGTTTACCAAGTTCTTCAGCAGTATCAGAAAAAAGGGAGTATCTCTTACTAGGTGAAATATTTGGGTTTGGTATTCCTTCACGACAGATGTATAAAGGTTGAAACTTGCCTGGATCAGTTGGTTTTAACACAACAACTAAGGAGGTCAACTCCTTGTTATCTATTTTAGTATGAAGAGCCATCATATGGTGAAGCCGATGTTGATTGGCTTTAGCAACCTCAATAAGTTCGTAAATATCTGAATATCCTTCTCCGAGTTCAATAAATCGCTGTATCAATGAAAACGCTCCTTTAAACACTAAATTCATTAATACTTTAACATTTTCTAAGCTTCATTTAAATATAAACAAAAAAAACCCCGCAGAATAATCTGCGGGGTCCTTCCACATCCTCTAAAGGATAGAAGGCAAAGGGAGAGGAGAAACCGGAGGAAGAACTTATGGGGAAACGTAAGTCTTCTCCGCGGTTGGCAACAACATCCTCGAATTGATGTTGTTAATAACATTATTTCCACAACCTTTAAGGTTATACGTCTATTTTAAAAAATTTCCATATGAAACAAAAATTAGCTAGATAAGTTAATTCAACCTAAAGATATGTGTGAACAGATTGTCTACTTTTTGTGAATTATGATAGGATGGATAAAGAAAAATTATTTCCGACAAATGTGGTGATATGTAAGTGAGAGTCGTTTCGGGCACATGTAAAGGAAGACCTTTGAAAGCTGTTCCAGGAAATACAACAAGGCCTACAACCGATAAAGTAAAAGAAGCGTTATTTAATATGATTGGCCCTTATTTTGATGGTGGAATAGGTTTGGATTTATTTGCTGGTAGTGGTGGACTAGGGTTGGAAGCGCTTAGTAGAGGCTTGGAGAGGGTTATTTTCATTGATCGAGAGTCGAAAGCAATCCAAGTCATAAATGAAAATATTAGGGCCTGTAAGTTTGAAGAGCAGACAGAGGTTTATCGTAATGATGCAGACAGAGCGTTAAAAGCCCTAATCAAAAGGGAGATTAACTTTGATTACATATTTTTAGATCCTCCCTATAAAAAGCAGCAACTCGTAAATTTAATGGAAAAAATGGATCAGCAGAATGTTGTAAAGACAAATGGAATTATAGTTTGTGAACACAGCTTTGACGTAGAGTTACCACAGTCAGTGGGACAGCTTACGCAAATAAAACATGAAAAATATGGGATGATTGCTGTGACGATTTATTCTCGTCAGACCAGCGAGGAATAAGGGGGAGTCATATTGGCTAGTATAGCCGTTTGTCCAGGAAGTTTTGATCCGATTACATACGGTCATTTAGACATTATCCGTAGAGGAGCCAAGGTCTTTGATAAGGTATATGTGGTAGTTTTAAACAATTCAGCAAAAAACCCACTTTTTACTGTTGAAGAGCGAATTAATTTAATCAATGAGGTAACTAAGGATATGCCTAATGTAATGGTCGATGAATTTGCTGGTTTACTTGTTGACTATGCAAAGAGTGTGAAGGCTAATGCGATACTTAGGGGATTACGTGCAGTCTCTGACTTCGAGTATGAGATGCAGATAACCTCAATGAACAGGGTGTTAGATGAAGATATTGAAACCTTTTTCATAATGACCAACAACCAATACTCTTTTTTAAGCTCCAGTATTGTGAAAGAGGTTGCTAAGTACAATGGCAAAATTACAGAACTTGTCCCTCCTATTGTTGAAAAAGAATTACAAAAAAAGTATAATGACAAACAAATGAAAAGCTAGGCATAGGCCTAGCTTTTTTGATTTTTTAACCTCGAAAACAATAGTAAGACATAAACCATAAGTGAAAGGATTGTTATGAGTGGTCCAATCTCTATCATTTTATGGTAAAAGTGATCAGCCCACGATCCTTGACCGAAAAAACTAACGGGTAATGCATTTGAAGGCTGATCATTACTATTAAAGCGCACATAAATGGGTTTCCATAAAATAAGTGCAAACAAGCTGGCAAATATTCCTTGAAGGATTCTCGCAATAAAAAATGGCTGAAACCTAATATCTGTCTGAGCTAAAATACTGGCTACTTGTGCTTGAACACTAAATCCGCTAAAACCTAAGATGAAGCTGGTCATCATAGCTTTTTGGAGAAGGGTAGCATCTTGTACCTGACTTGTTAATTGACTCCCTAAGGTAATCTCAAACAAACCAGAAATAAAAGGGATACTTAGCATTTCAGGAAAGGAGATGGAAGACAGTACTACCTCAACAGATTTTGCTAGTGTTGCTGTAATATGTAAATGATATAGGAGTTTATTTATTACTGAGAACAAGATGATAAAACCGCCAACCATTAATAAGGTTTGGATGGAGGAGTTAACAGCATCACCTAAAAGTTTGCCAATTGGGCGATTATCCTTCAATCTTGTCTGATGCAATGCAGATAAGGCAGATCTGACCTTGAATTTTTTTCTTTTCTCACTAGCAACCTCTGGTGATTCCTTACCATAAAATCTCATAAGGAGCCCAACACAAATATTCCCTAAATAGTGTGAAAGAGCAAGAAGAACACCTAAGTGAGGATTATAGAAAAATCCAACCGATACCGCCCCAAAAATAAATAGTGGATTTGAGGAATTGGTAAAGGAAACAAGCCTTTCTGCTTCAATTTGGGTTAAGTGTCCTTCTTGGCGTAGTCTTGCGGTGAATTTTGCACCTGCTGGGAATCCAGAAGCCATTCCCATGGCCCAAACAAATCCTCCGACTCCTGGAACCTTAAACAGCGGCCTCATGAGGGGCTCTAATAGAACCCCAATAAACTTAACTACTCCAAAGCCTATTAACATTTCAGAAACAATAAAAAAAGGCAGCAGGGAAGGAAAAACAATTTCCCACCACATATTCAGGCCTCGAATCGAAGCATCAAATGACTCCTGTGGAAAAGAAATCAGAGATACTGCTAAAATGGTGACAGATAAAGAAAGAAAAAGTGTTTTTACCTTTGACCGAAACAATGGAGGGACCTCCTTCCGAGGGGATTGGTAACATTGTGCAAATTTATGTTATCAATGCTAAAATAGAGATTATTCCTAATAATCATATGAACACTTGTCCTCATATAACACAAATATACTCATAGAACGTCAATTTAGACCATAAGATTGAACGAGATTTATCTTTTACAATGGAAGGAAATGTTCATATATAAATGGGAGGTAGCTAAGATGGAGCACCCTAAAATAGGATTGGCACTTGGTTCTGGTGGTGCACGTGGGTTTGCTCATTTAGGTGTCATAAAGGCATTTAAGGATGCTGGAATTCCCATTCATTTAATCGCTGGGAGCAGCATGGGAGCCCTTGTTGGTAGTTTTTATGGGGCAGGTATTGACATGGAACGGCTATATAAACTATCCACTGCCTTTAAGAGAAAATATTTCTTGGATTTTACGGTACCAAAGATGGGCTTTATCTCCGGGAAAAAGGTGAAGGAATTTATTAAGGTTTTTACCCATGGAAAAAACATTGAAGATTTGAACATCCCAATCGGGATTGTAGCTACTGACTTATTAACAGGTGAGAAAATCGTTTTTCAGAATGGGCCTGTTGCGGATGCGGTAAGAGCTAGTATTTCTATTCCCGGTATTTTTGTGCCGGAAAAAAATAATGGAAGAATCCTTGTAGACGGAGGTGTCAGCGATCGCGTTCCTGTATCTGTCGCTAGGGAAATGGGAGCGGATATCGTCATTGCTGTAGATGTTTCAAGAGTAAAACGGAATGCAGAGATTTCCTCTATTTATGATGTTATTATGCAGAGTATCGATATCATGCAATCTGAAATAGTTAGGAACAGGGAAATTACTGCAGATGTCATGATTCGACCGCCAGTTGAAAACTACAGTTCCCGGGCATTTACCAATATTGAAGAAATTATTAATATCGGTGAGGAAGAAGCAAAAAAACATATCAAGCAAATAGAAACCGTCATTGAACAGTGGAAGGGGTAACAATAAGCAATGCGTAAAAAAATATATATAAGTTCTGTTCTTTTCATTACACTGCTTCTAATTGGGGGGATGTATTATACCTTACCCTATTATGTTTCGAAACCGGGAATGGCGAAAGAACTGGGACCAATTATAACAGTAGACGGTGGGTATAAGGATGAAGGAAATTTTATGCTAACGACTGTAAGAATGGGTAGAGCAAATATCTATTCTTACTTAGAAGCAAAACTTCTAAAATATGAAGAACTATATCCACTAGAAATGATTTTATATAAAAAAGAGACAGAAGAAGAATATAATGCTAGACAGCTTCACTTAATGGCGGGTTCAAAACTTAATGCAATTGAGGTTGCCTATCGGAAAGCCGATTTGCCTGTACATTATAAATATAAAGGGATCTATGTTGTCCAAGTAATTCCTGGAATGCCAGCTGCAGGAAAGATCAATGCAGGGGATCGAATATTTAAAGTAGATGGACACCAATTTTCTTCCTCGGAAAAATTTATTGAGTATGTAGGTACTAAAAAAGCAGGAGACAAAGTCACTTTAACTTTTTCAAGAAATAAAATAACGAAAACAGAAACTTTAAACGTTGAGCGTTTCAAGGAGGATCCTAATAAGGTAGGTATTGGAATATCTTTAGTTGACGATAAGGAAATTCTTGTTGATCCTAAGGTAAAGGTGAGAACAGATGAAATTGGCGGACCTTCAGCAGGGCTTATGTTTTCATTAGAAATCTATAATCAATTGACCAAAGAAGATCTAACGCGAGGCTATCAAATAGCGGGGACAGGTACAATTAGTGAAGATGGAACAGTAGGGCCAATTGGAGGAATTGAACAAAAAATTGTAGCTGCGGATAAAGCGGGTGCGGAAATCTTTTTAGCACCTAATGAGAAAGGAATAAAAAATTCTAACTATCGAGCAGCGGTAAAAACTGCACGTGATATCAAGACAAAAATGAAAATTATTCCTATCGATACCTTCGACGATGCAGTTAGATACTTAGAAAAATTAAAGGAAAAATAAAAAGATGGTGCAGCTGCATCATCTTTTATTTTAGGCTGTGTTAAAGAAC
>NZ_JBCNAC010000077.1:0-22984 GCF_050477885.1 Neobacillus rhizosphaerae | reverse complement strand
CCCACGGAAAGCGAAGTGCCTGGAGAGGAAATCAACAGGCAAGTTTAACAGAGCCTTATTTTATATAAATAGGTGGTTGATTAAATTCTTGTTTGAGCATTTCATTCTTTAAATGATTTGGGACTCCTAGAGCATAAACACGAGAGGCTTTTACATCAAGATCTACCTCACTCTCCTTAAAGCTAGAAAGCTTTGATACAAGAGGCAGGCTAAAATACTTTTTCTTTTTATTTAAGTATTCTCTTCCGTTAGTAGTCATCCCTAAAAGTCTTAAATAGGAAGCCTTCTCTAGGTTTCTGTTCATTTCTATTTTTTTTGCATTAGTTAAAATATGAACGCAAAGCCTTTGAAGTCTTGTCCAAGTATATCTCTTTGTTTTTATCTTCTGCATAAATTGCTGAAAGCTCTCCGATTCGATAGCTGCAGCCTGTAACCTATTTTCAAGGCCTTCTTCCATTTCATATATTTCCCTAAGCTCTTCACCATTGCTATGGATTAGTCGAAATTGTAAATAACTCCAATAATTTTCCCATTGATGAAACAGGTGAAAATGATGGGAATATTCCTCTAATAACTGCTTTGTTGCCATAGGTACATATTGGTCAATCCCAAGGCTATCGTCCTTTGGTGAAAAAATAGCTTTTCTAATACTAGTTGCACTAGCAATCGTTTCTGATGTGAAATGTTCATCATGATAATTGGCATTTTTTCGTGCCACAGTCAATGGCCTGATAGAACTCTTTTGTCGTTTTATTGCCTTTATGTATTCCAGACCTAAAATGTTGTTGGGTTTACCTAGGTCTAAGTAGTTTTTTGAGGCTTGTAACTGATCAAAAGCTAATGCTGATGCTTTAGGATAACTAACACCTGTATCCATAAAGTATTTTATGCCCTCATCTAGTTTTTTTTCTTCTTCTTTTATGTAATCGACCGTTTGAAGAAAGGAAGTGATGTCCCCACTCTCACTTCCAAAGCATAAGGTGTCACAACCGGATGCATCTAAAATAGACACAGCTCCGTTCGCGAAGGTTTCTGCCTTCTGTGTGGCAAAACGATATGGCAGCTCAAAAACGATGTCAACACCATTTAGCAAGGCCATTTTCGTCCGATACCATTTGGATACCAGTGCAGGCTCCCCTCTTTGCAAAAAATTCCCACTCATAACTGCAATGACAACCTCTGCATTAGCGGCTTCCTTTGAAGCACTTAAATGAAAAGCATGTCCATTATGAAATGGATTGTATTCAACAATTAAACCAACAGCTTTCATTTTCTCTCTCCTTACTTACATTAAATATGAAAAAGGTATATGAGAATCCGTTGTTAAACGGACAATTAACCGATTATATTAATTATTATCATTATAGCAAAATTGTAAGGAAACCAATCAGATTATATGATAAGATGATAAAGATGTTTGCAAAAAGGACAACTGGATAAACTAAGACTGAGATGTTATTTAGATGATTTGCATTCTTTTACAATCGCTTGACGGGGTGTAAAGAAAAAACATTGACAAAAAAATTTATGAAGGCTATAATTACCTTTGTTGCCTTGGGGTGATTCAATTGAAATGGACATTAAGTCAATTACAAAAATATCGAAACAAGGAATTTCTGATTGATGAAACTATTCGGGTTGATGAGATTAAAGAAACTGATCCTTCTATCCGAGAGGTATCTCCGATTCATATTACGGGTCGTGGAGATATAGATTCAACGAAAGTGACTTTCCATCTAAAAATAGAAGGTCATTTAATCCTTCCTTGTTCTCGTACTTTAGTGGATGTAAAACTTCCAATTAATGTCGAAACAACTGAAACTTTCCTCTTACAAGATTCAGTTTATGAAACTGAAGAGGATGCATATCAAGTAAAGGGCGATGTGGTTGACGTTATGCCAATCATTCGAGAAATACTTTTACTTGAGGTTCCAATGCAAGTTTTCTGTGAAGATGTCAACAGTGAAGATGCAGCTCCACAATCTGGAAAGGATTGGGAGGTTGTTTCTGAAGAGGAACAATCTAACAAGATCGATCCTAGACTGGCTGGGCTTGCAAAGTTTTTTAACGAAGACAATTCTTCTTCCGAATCATAATCGGCAAAAATCTAAGAAGCAAAGTGAAGAACCAGCATTCCTGGCCTTCATTACTTTCTTAATACTCTTTAAGGAGGTGGGAAGAATGGCTGTACCTTTTAGAAGAACTTCTAAAACTGCAAAAAGAAAGCGTCGTACACATTTTAAATTAAACGTACCTGGTATGGTGGCTTGCCCAAACTGTGGTGAAATGAAACTTTCACACCGCGTATGTAAAGCTTGCGGAACATACAAAGGAAAAGACGTTGTCAACGACTAATTTCCATTTGGATAGAAAGCACAAGGGTTATAATTCCCTTGTGCTTTTGTCGTTTAATAAGATACCTACATAATAGATGCAATTGTTTGTACTAGAATGTTGAGAGACTTTGGACTGGCAGAAGGGAAGTGGTAGGTTTGTCATATTTAATTGAAAAAAAAGAGAAGGGTTATTTATTATTTACCATTACAAGAGCTGAAAAGAGAAACGCAATCAATTATGAAGTAATGCAAGGCTTAATGGAGGTAATGAAAAGAGCAACAGAACCGGATGTTAAGGCACTAATCATCACCGGTATGGGTGATCGTGCTTTTTGTTCAGGTGGAGATTTGTCGGTTTTTCACCTTCTTCATTCAAAGGAAGAGGCTTATCCTATGCTATCTAAAATGTCAAACATACTCTACTCCTTATTGACCTTACCTATTCCCACTATATCACTTATAAATGGGACGGCTATTGGGGGAGGCTGTGAGCTTGCAACAGCCTGCGATTTCCGTTTGGCTAGAAAAGGAATAAGAGCTGGATTTGTTCAGGGGAAACAGGCGATAACCACTGGCTGGGGAGGCGGTTCGATTTTAGGAGAAAAGCTCACTCAGTCAAATGCAATGAAGCTTCTAATGGAAGCGGAGATGAAAACAACAGAAGAGTTAAAAGAGGCTGGGTTTATTGATGCTCTCTTTGAAAATGACGGACTTGAAGCTTGTGAGGAGTTCCTAGAAAACATACTAAAGAAAGAGTTAAATGTGCTGCAATCCTATAAGAAGATGTGGATTAGGAAGTGGAAGGAAGCGAACCTGCGAGAACGAATAGAAGAAGAGGTAAGAACTTGTGCCTTATTATGGGAAAGTGATGCCCACCATACCTATGTAAATAATTTTATTAATAAAAAAACCATGAATAAAGATTAAAAGACAACTTCTGATTAAGTCTATCTTTTCTAGTAGATGCATATGTATTATAAAAACACTAGGAGGGATGTTCTTATGTCACCTACTCGACAAGACGCGTGGTCCCAAGACGAAGACTTATTACTCGCTGAAGTTGTGTTACGGCATATCCGTGAAGGTGGGACACAATTACAAGCGTTTGAAGAAGTAGGCAAACAGCTTTCGCGTACTTCGGCTGCTTGTGGTTTCCGTTGGAACTCATATGTACGAAAACAATATAAATCAGGTATTGAGCTTGCTAAAAGACAAAGAAAAGAATTAAAGAAGCAAGTAGTCACCATAGAAGGTGAGGTCATTCAAGATTCAGTTAAGGTTGAGACTGTCTCATCACCTGTAGGTTGTGAACAGGGAGCTACCATTACTTTTCCTGCGGTCATTCATTTCTTAGAAGGAATCCATCAAAAGGCGGAAGGCTGGGCAAGTTTTGAAGAGGACAGGAAGAACTCCCTTGATAAAATTAAAGAGTTAGAAAAGAAGACTTTTTATCTAGCGGCAGAAAATGAAAGATTGTCAAAGAATCTTAAAGCTATTGAAGAGGATTACCGCTCTTTAATTGAGATTATGGAACGAGCTCGTAAAATGGTTGTGCTTCAAGATGAGGACAGACAACAAAAGGTAAAATTCCAAATGGATAAAAACGGTAATCTGGAAAGGGTAGAAAAATAGCAAAAAGGCGGACAATGTTTTGTCCGCTTTTTTAAGGTTATGATAAATATTATTGTTGCGGTTCTACGCCTTCTGGATACCAAACTAGTGGATTTTCCCCACGATCTCGTTCCATGTCGTAATCAACTTTAGAAAAGCCCATCTTTTCCCAAAAGCCACTTGATTGTACTCTTGGATTTGTCTTAATAGGTAGCCCGAAGCTCTTCGCGAATTCGACAAGTGCTTTACCAAAGGCTTTCCCTTGATAATCCGCTAGTACTTCTAGCTTCCATAATTCTAAATAATTTTGAGGTGGATAAAAATAACGATCGAATTTCGCATCAATTTGATATAAACTCATTCGTGCTACTAGTTTGTCCCCGAAATAAATACCGTAAAATGGTGATTCACTATCATCCTCAACCATATTCGCTTCAAGGTCTTCAAGCATGGATAACTCCTGAATCCCATATTCTTTAAACTTTTTAAATTCTTCTAATGTTTTAAAGTTAACTTTTAGTTTCTCCACTTTTGCTCCCATAGTAAACCTCCTAAGAAATGATAACCTCATAATATTGTATATATTCATTTGATCATGAATAATATGAAGATGTATTAATTTTTGCATTATTCTAAATGAATTAATATTATTATATAACAAAAATACGAAAAATTCTCCAAATAAGTTCAGGAAGCGTTTACAAAAATTGCAGGAAAATCGGAGAATGATGTAGAAATTTTAAATGGAAGGAACAAAAGGGGCATGAAAGGGGAAGAAATGTGCAAAAAATTTTAATTGCTAATAGGGGAGAAATTGCTCTTCGTATCATAAGAACCTGTCAGGAGATGGGGATTGAAACGATTGCTATTTATTCAGATGCTGATAAGGATATGCCTTTTGTTAAAGCAGCAACTAAGGCTGTATATGTAGGTGAACCGCCAGTAAACAAATCCTATTTACAAGCTGATAAAATCTTGGAAATTGCAAAAAGGGAAAAAGTGGATGCAATTCATCCGGGTTACGGCTTTTTATCTGAAAATGCAGCGTTTGCCAATAAAGCTATCAAAGAAGGAATTACATTTATTGGACCCAAACCAGCAACAATTGAATTAATGGGAGATAAAATTGTTTCGCGTCAAACGATGGAAAAGGCTGGGGTACCAGTTGTACCTGGGAGCGGATATGGTTTAAAGACTATTGAAGAAGCCTGTAGTTTAGCGGAGGAGATTGGGTACCCTATCATGCTTAAGGCAAGCGGCGGTGGCGGTGGAATTGGAATGGTGCTTTGTGAAAATGAGCAAGCGCTCGTTAAGTCCTATGATTCGACTAAAAACCGTGCCATGGCTTACTTTGGTTCAGATGAGGTTTTTATTGAAAAATATATTGCTGATGCTAGACATGTGGAAATTCAAGTGTTTGGGGATTCTGCAGGAAACATCGTGCATTTGTTTGAAAGGGATTGCTCCATTCAAAGAAGGCATCAAAAGGTTGTAGAAGAATCACCATCTCCTTTTCTAACTGAAACAGTTAGGAAAAAGATGTATGAGACTGCGGTAAAAGCTGCTCGTGCGGTTGATTATATGAACGCGGGAACCATTGAATTTATCGTTGATGAAGCGGGAAACTTTTACTTTTTAGAAATGAATACTCGTCTTCAGGTCGAACATCCAGTAACGGAGATGATTACAGGGCTTGATTTAGTGAAATGGCAAATCCTTGTAGCACGTGGTGGGAAATTACCTTTGCTGCAATCTGAAATTAACTCAAATGGAAGTGCTATGGAATTCCGTTTATACGCAGAGGATCCTGTTCGTTTTTTACCGTCACCAGGAAAAATTACTTCTTTAAAAATGAATGAAACAAAAGGAGTCAGAATTGATTCTGGCTATGAGGAAGGGGGAACGGTAACACCGTTCTATGACCCAATGATTGCTAAATGTATTGTTTATGGACAGACAAGAGAAGAGGTATTATCTACAGCAGAAGAGTTCTTTAAGAATGTTGTAATTGAAGGAATAAAAACAAACGTGCCCCTGTTTTTATCCATTCTAGCTGATAATGACTTCCAAAATGGGATGTATACTACGAGTTTTCTTACAAAAAAAATAGTGAAATAAGGAGAGAAAAACATGAAAGAAATTACAGCAACTATGGCAGGTACAGTTTTAAATATTTTTGTAGCGAATGGTGATCAAGTTAACGTAGGTCAAGAAGTATTAATGCTTGAATCCATGAAAATGGAGATACCGATCGAAAGTAGTACGGAGGGAATTGTTCTCGATGTGAAGGTAAATATTGGTGACTTCGTTAATGAAGGCGATGTATTGATAGTTCTTGAATAACTAGAGAGGGGGAGCAGAATGACGACCACTAACATGTTAAATGATCAATTAAATGCAAATAGAAAACAAATCGAGGCTGGCGGGCACCCCAAATATCATGAAAAGCTGAAATCGCAGAATAAGATGTTTGTTCGTGATAGACTTGCCCTATTATTTGATGATGGAAAATATGAGGAAGACGGGAAATTTGCTAATTTTAAAGCGGCTGATCTTCCAGCAGACGGTGTAGTCACAGCGATTGGTAAAATAAATGGTCAAACGGTTTGTGTAATGGCTAATGATTCTACCATTAAAGCAGGTTCTTGGGGAGCAAGAACAGTTGAAAAAATTATTCGAATTCAAGAAGTTGCGGAAAAATTGAGGGTTCCGTTATTTTATCTTGTTGACTCTGCAGGAGCAAGGATTACTGATCAGTTAGAGATGTTCCCAAATCGCAGAGGGGCAGGGAAAATATTTTATAATCAGGTGAAGCTTTCCGGTATGATTCCGCAGGTATGTATTTTGTTTGGACCTTCCGCTGCGGGAGGAGCGTATATCCCAGCTTTTTGTGATATTGTTATTATGGTTGACCAAAATGCATCCATGTATTTAGGATCCCCACGGATGGCTGAAAAGGTTATAGGCGAAAAGGTAACGCTGGAGGAAATGGGCGGGGCACGTATGCACTGTTCAGTAAGCGGTTGTGGCGATGTTCTTTCCTATAGTGAAGAAGAAGCTATTGAATCAGCTAAGAGATACATTAGTTATTTTCCAGCTAGCTTTAAAGAAAAAACAAAGATTGTAAATGGAGTTGCTCCAAAAGAGGGACGTGAATTAGAAGCTATTATACCTGAAAATCAAAATGCTCCTTTTGATATGTATGAATGCATTGATCAATTAATTGATCAAGGTAGTTTCTATGAAGTAAAGAAATTGTTTGCACCAGAACTAATCACAGGATTAGCTAGAATGAATGGAAGAGCTGTTGGAATAATTGCAAATCAGCCAAAAGTAAAAGGCGGCGTTTTATTTGTCGATTCTGCTGATAAGGCTGCTAAATTTATTCAGCTTTGTGACGCCTTCCATATTCCATTATTGTTTTTAGCAGATGTTCCAGGATTTATGATTGGCACAAAAGTTGAACGAGCTGGGATTATCCGTCATGGAGCCAAATTAATTGCGGCCATGAGCTCTGCAACTGTGCCAAAGATCTCTGTTATTGTTAGAAAAGCCTACGGAGCAGGGCTTTATGCAATGGCCGGACCTGCCTTTGAACCAGATTGCTGTATTGCTCTTCCTACGGCTCAAATTGCAGTAATGGGTCCAGAAGCAGCAGTAAATGCAGTATACTCTAATAAAATAAATGAAATTGAAGATCCGAAGGAAAAAGTAAAGTTCGTTCAAGAAAAACATAAGGAATATAAAGAGCATATTGACATTTACAAGCTGGGTTCAGAACTAATTGTCGATGAAATTGTTGCTCCTTCCGAATTAAGAGACGTGCTTATTCAGCGCTTTGAATATTATCAATCAAAAGAATTAAACTTTAGTGACCGAAAGCATCCTGTATACCCAGTTTAATTCAAAAATCCCTTGTCGTATTATTGACGATAAGGGATTTTTTATCATCTTTCTTACAGAATGCTGACAATATCTGATAAAATGTGGGTAAAGACGACTAAATGAGGGGATACCATGAAGGTTGGCGTAATAGGGGCTGGGTCGATTGGATTATTATTTGCTTCCTATATTAGTAAAGTTTTTGATGTAACTATATATTCAAGAACAAAAGATCAAGCGTATCAAATAAATGAAAACGGGATCTTGATGCGAAAAAAAGCAGTAGTAAAACAGTCATCGGTCAAGGCTCTTCCTATATCAGCTTGGAAGGGAACAGAGGATTTTACCATAGTGACAGTTAAACAATATCAGCTTTCTGCTGTTTTAGAGGTAATCAAACACCTATCGATCCTTCCTAACAACCTCTTATTCTTACAAAATGGCATGGGGCACATAAAGCTGTTAGAAGAAATTAAGGGGATAAATCTGTTTGTTGGTACGGTTGAACATGGTGCATTGAAGGAAAATGCTTTTACTGTCAGCCATAATGGTGAAGGCGCAACAAATGTGGCGCTTTTTAAAGGGGATTTCTCCTTCTTACAAAGCTTTGCAACTGGAGTACCTTCTGATTTTCCAATCCATGTGCAAGAAGATTATTATTCAATGCTAATGAATAAATTAATTGTTAATGCGGTTATCAATCCGTTAACTTCTATTTTGCATGTGAAAAATGGGGAATTGATTCAGAATAAATATTTTTTTCGCGTTTTAACGAACCTTTTTGATGAAATCTCCTTCATTTTGAACTTAGACCACCCAGAGGAACACCTTCGACAAGTGATAGAAATCTGTAAGAAAACTGCTGAGAATCGTTCCTCTATGCTAAAAGATATCGAGGCGAACCGGCTGACAGAAGTAGACGCCATTCTTGGTTTTATCCTTGAGGAGGCAAACAAGCAAGAAAAACAGGCTCCTCTATTAGAGAACGTCTATCATTTTATTAAGGGAAAAGAACCAGCAAAGGGGGGAGTGTTGTGAGTAGTATTCTGTCCTCTGTGTTAACAGTTCTTTTTACACTACCAATTTTAGGCTCTATTTTGGTCTTTTTATTCGGAAAAGTAATAACAAAAAATACCCGGAGATCTCTTCATATCGCACTAGATTACACCACTTTTTTATATATTATTTCTGTCCACTTTTTAATTGTTACGATTTGGAAAATTTCATTGTTTTGGTTAATAATACTAATAATGATAGTGATTGCGATGATTTTTGTTCTTCTACATTGGAAAGTTAAGGAAGAAATAATACTTAAAAAAGTTTTGAAAGGCTTTTGGCGTTTTAATTTTATGCTATTTTTTCTAGTTTACATTGCCCTCACTTTTTATGGCTTAATTTCAAGTGCTGTCAATTTTAGCTTTTAAACATAAAAATGAGCGGATGGTTTTTTCAAATAGGGCAGGTAGTGATATACTCGTTAAGAATGAATATCAGTGATCAGAAAGGAAGTACATAAATGGAGATTTTAAATCTCTCTTTACCAGCAACGAATCGGTTTGCTTCTAATTATTTGGAACAATCTGCTGATATCCAGCCTTTTTTTCACTATCGGTACAATGATGTAGAAGAAGATAAGAAAAGGATGGCGGAATTAGCCAGTAGAATATTTCCTCGTAGAGAGACAGCTGCACATATAGAAGCCTTCATGGAAAGCTTTCCAACTTCAGAGGCTGTAAAGAAATCAATAGAAAAATTAAGACAAAATGATAGCGTCGTTGTCATTGGCGGCCAACAAGCTGGAATTCTAACAGGACCGCTTTATTCCATCCATAAAGTCATTTCTATAATTAAACTAGCTGAACAAAAAGAAAGACAATTAGGAATACCTGTGGTGCCAGTTTTTTGGATTGCTGGAGAGGATCATGATTTTCAAGAAGTAAATCATGTTTTTGTGCCCGTTAACCAAAAAGTAGACAAATGGACCTACCCTGAAAAGGTGCTCCAAAAGAAAATGGTGTCAGATATAGAACTAAATAAAGATGCATGTTTAACATGGGTACAAAACATCATTGAAAATTTTGGTGAAACAGAACATACAAATACACTTTTGCAGTTTGCTGAAGAACAAATTAGTAGGTCCGAGAACTTCGTTGATTTTTTTGCAAATATTATTATGGAATTGTTTAAGGATTTTGGGTTGTTGATTGTTGATTCAGGAAATAAAGATTTTCGTTTAATACAAAGGGACTTCTTTACTCAGCAAATAGAACATCATGAAACCATCACGTTTTCGGTCCTAGAGCAGCAAAAGCAAATTGGAAATAAAGGCTACCCAATTACTATTGATATTAGTGACCAAGCGGCAAACCTATTTTTTTATGATCAAAAAGAAAATGAGCGTATCCTTCTTGAATATAATCGAGAATTGAACCGTTTTGTGGGGAAAAGTGGAACAGCTTCATTTTCAAAAGAAGAATTAATGGAGCTTGTGAGCGCAAAACCTGAACAATTAAGCAATAATGTGGTGACTCGTCCCCTTATGCAGGAATGGCTATTTCCAACCATAGCATTTATTGCAGGACCAGGGGAAATTTCCTACTGGGCAGAGCTAAAACTTGTATTTGAGCATTTCCTTATTAAGATGCCGCCTATTGTCCCACGCTTAAATATTACGTTCCTGGATCGGTCTGTTGAAACAGATATGTCTGATTTAAAGTTAAATATAACAGATATTTTAACTAGAGGAACGGAACAAGAAAAGGAAAGCTTTCTTTCAACCATTAAAGATATAGAGTTAGAAGAGATGTTTTCAAAGACAAAAGCGGATTTAATGGAGCGGTATCAGCTTATTGAAGCAAAAACAGAGGAACTTGACCGAGGACTTCTTCCAATGCTAAAGAAGAATGAAACGTACTTACTGAAAGAAATTAACTTTATGCAATCAAAACTTGAAGATGCGGTTAAGTTTAGACATAATGTGATATTGAATAAATATGCTCGAGTAGATTTTGCGTTAAGGCCAGATGGTTTTCCGCAAGAACGGGTATGGAATGTATTCTATTACTTGAATGAATATGGATTGACATTTATTAAAGATATCATGACAGAGGCATTTGAATTTGATGGAAGCCATAAGGTTATAAAAATTTAGAAAAACTTCACTATTGCAGTGAAGTTTTTCTTTTTTTTTGCGGAAATACAGATGGCTAAAAAAGGATTTTTTAGAAATAGGGGCGAATAGTTAAAAAATAGGTGGTGAAAAGTGGGGGAATGTGGTACATTTTTTATAGAAAGTGGGGGTAATGGGTATGTTCATGGGTGAATACCATCACAGCATTGATAATAAAGGCCGATTGATTGTGCCCTCCAAATTCCGAGATGAACTTGGCGACATGTTTATCATTACTCGTGGATTGGATCAATGTTTATTTGGTTACCCAATATCAGAGTGGGGACTTATTGAAGAGAAATTGAAAGGCTTACCTCTGACAAAAAAGGACGCCCGTGCTTTTACTCGTTTCTTCTTTTCAGGAGCAACAGAGAGTGAACTTGATAAGCAAGGAAGAATAAATATCCCTACACCGCTTTTGCAATATGCAAAACTAGAAAAAGAATGCGTAATATTGGGTGTTTCCAATCGAATTGAAATTTGGAGTAAACAGATTTGGGAAGACTATTTTACACAGTCTGAAGAATCTTTTGCGGAAATTGCAGAAAATATGATTGGCTTTGATATATAATGGATAAGTTATATTAATATATTTTCTGTTATATTTCGCTTGATTGGAAAAGGTGGTACGAAAAATGTTTGAACATACAACTGTGTTATTAAAAGAAGCTGTTGACGGACTAAATATTAAGTCGGATGGTATTTATGTTGATTGTACTATGGGCGGGGCTGGACATAGTTCGCTCATACTTTCAAGACTTGGCGACAATGGTAAATTGTTTGCATTTGACCAAGACGAAACAGCAATCGCACATGCTAAAGTGAAATTATCCGAATATGGAAGCCGACTAGAGATTATTAAAAGTAATTTCTTATACTTAAAAGAAGAACTTGAACAACGAGGAATCGATAAGGTAGATGGGGTTCTTTATGACCTTGGTGTTTCTTCTCCACAATTGGATACACCAGAAAGAGGTTTTAGTTACCATCATGATGCCCCGTTGGATATGAGAATGGATAATGAAGCAGACATTTCTGCCTACGATGTCATTAACCATTGGGCATATGAAGATTTAGTTCGAATCTTTTTCCGCTATGGGGAGGAGAAATTCTCTAAACAAATAGCTCGGAAAATTGAAGCAGCAAGAGAAGTCAAACCGATAGAAACAACCGCTGAATTAGTTGAATTAATTAAGGAAGGGATTCCTGCTCCTGCAAGAAGAAAAGGGGGGCATCCTGCAAAAAGGATTTTTCAGGCGGTTAGAATTGCTGTTAATGATGAATTAGCAGTATTCGAACAATCAATTAATCAAGCGATTGATTTGTTAAAACCTGAGGGAAGGATCAGCGTAATAACCTTCCACTCACTAGAGGACAGGATTTGTAAGGCAGCATTTAAGAAGGCTAGTGAAACACCTAATTTGCCTCCAGGTTTACCAATAATTCCAGATGAGTATAAACCAATCTTAAAGCTAGTCTCACGTAAACCAATTCTTCCGTCGGAGGAAGAGTTAGAACAAAATAATCGTGCCCGGTCAGCAAAACTTAGAATCGCAGAAAAACTATAAAAATTGGGCAGGCGCTGCTGCGCTTGAGGTGGATAAATAAAATCTGGAGGGGAAAAATTTGAGTAATCTTGCCAGGAAGTATCAACAACAGCAACAAGAACAGGTTGAACAGAATAGCAAAAATATTGGTGAAATAAAAATAAAAAAATCCTGGCTTACTCCAGGGGAAAAAATCATTGGAGTCGCATTTGCTGGATTGGTTTGTTTCGGTGCCGTTCATCTAATTTCTACCCAGTCTAATATTTATGAAGTCAATAAAGATCTTCAGAATGTGGAAGCAAAAGTGAAGGAACAACAGAAGGTAAACAGCGACCTGCAGGTCCAAGTAAGTGAACTTAGTGCATATGACCGAATTTATGAAAAGGCAAAGAAGATGGGACTTGTACTAAACGAAAATAACGTCAAGGTTGTGCAGGAGAAATGAGCAAGAAACAGCCCTATATGAATGCAGGAGCAGCGATATTGTTTGTAATATTCGGCCTGCTCTTTTTTGTATTACTTTTTAGATATTACTCTATTCAAATTACCGGAGAAGTAGGGGGACAGCCACTTGCTGCAAAGGCACAGCAAAAGTATAACAGGCAGGGGGTACTGACAGCTGCCAGGGGAGAAATACTGGATCGGAATGGAGAGGTGATTGCTGAGGATACTGCAGCATATACCTTAATCGCGGTCTTAGATAAAAAAATGACGACTAACCCTAAAAAACCCCAACATGTTAAAGACCCGCATAAAACGGCAAGTGAACTGGCTAAGTATATCCAGATGGATGAATCCAAGATTTATAGTATCCTAACTAATGGAATTACTAAGGATAAATTTCAAGTGGAATTTGGTAAGGCGGGTAAAGATATTACGCATCAAACGAAAACAGAAATAGAAGCCTTAAAGCTTCCTGGAATAACATTTATCCGTGATTCGAAACGGTTTTATCCAAATGGGATGTTTGCGTCACATGTAGTGGGTTATGCTGACCGTGTTAAGCAAAAGGATCAAACCTATAAATCGATTGGAGGAATGGGGATTGAGAAAGAATTTAATACGGAATTAACCGGAGTCGACGGTAAGATTAATTATGAGAGTGATTTATGGGGGTACTTACTCCCGGATGGAAAAGAGAAAATAACACCTGCACAAAATGGAAATGATGTATATTTAACAATTGATACAAAAATTCAAACCTTTTTAGAAGATGCAATGAATAAAGTGGCAAAGGACTATAAGCCAAAAAAAATTATTGCTATCGTTGCTGATCCTAAAACAGGAAACATTCTAGCGATGGGCCAGCGCCCTTCCTTTCAACCAAAAACAAAAGAAGGGATAGATAAGAGCTGGCATAATGAAGCGGTGGAAACATCTTTTGAACCTGGTTCTACTATGAAAATATTTACGTTAGCAGCAGCTGTCCAAGAGAATGTGTTCAATCCAAATGAATATTACAAATCTGGTTCTTATCAAGTCACAAAAAAAGATAAAGCCATTCATGACCACAATGGATCAGGTTGGGGAAGTATCACTTATTTAGAAGGGGTGCAGCGTTCGTCTAACGTTGCTTTTGCAAAAATTGCAAATGAAAAATTGGGTTTTGAAACGTTCAGAGATTATTTAACAAAGTTTGGATTTGATAAACCAACGGGAATTGAACTTCCGGATGAAACCTCTGGAAAAATCCAATTTACCTATCCAATCGAAAAAATTACAACTGCATATGGTCAAGGAACTGCGATTACACCGATTCAACAAATCCAAGCAGCCACAGCCATTGCTAATGGTGGAAAGATGCTGAAACCTCATGTGGTTAAAAAGATTGTCAATCATGATACAGGTGAAACCGTCAAAGAGGTTTCACCAGAGGTAGTTTCCACACCAATTTCTGCTGAAACAGCAAGTAAGGTGCGAGATATACTTG
The DNA here is from genome assembly GCF_050477885.1 of Neobacillus rhizosphaerae. Classification (GTDB taxonomy): domain Bacteria; phylum Bacillota; class Bacilli; order Bacillales; family Cytobacillaceae; genus Neobacillus; species Neobacillus rhizosphaerae_A. Next base: position 8,509 of record NZ_JBCNAC010000077.1, on the reverse strand, counting down.
AAACGGTTGTTACCTCTCCAAAAGGAACAGGTGGCCGTTACAAAATCGAGGGATATAGTGTTGCAGGTAAAACGGGAACCGCTAATATACCAGGACCTAATGGTAAATATCTAAAAGGGGTTAACAGTTATATGTTTTCCTTCTTAGGGATGGCACCAAAGGACGACCCTAAATTAATCGTTTATGTAGCTGTGCAGGAGCCGGAATTGGAAGGCTTGGAGGCAGGACAAGGTGCAATTCCTGTATCTGGCGTTTTTAATCCTGTTATGCAAAATAGCCTTCACTATTTAAATATTCAGCCTTCTGTCCTTGAAAAGGCATCGATTAATAAAATGGCAAATTTAAAAGGACACTCCGTTTCTGATACTGTTAAGGACTTAAAGGAAAAAGGTTTTGAAACAGTTGTGTTAGGAAATGGAACAGAAATAATTGGACAACTACCTAAGGCAGGGACAACTATATTAGAAGGGGAAAAGGTGATCCTCCAAACAAATGGAGAATTAACCGCGCCGGATATGACCGGTTGGTCCTTAAGAGATGTGATGAAGGTGGCGAACCTTGCTGGTCTTAAGCTTAATTCTAAAGGAAAAGGGTATGTAGCCCAGCAAAATATAAAACCAAAATCACCTCTTAAAGAGGGAGATTTCCTCATAGTCGATTTAAAAACTCCTGAAGAACAGTGGAACGAGGAAAAGAAAGCTTCAACTGATGAGAAAAATCAAACTGATGAAACAGAAGAGAAAGTAAAAGATTGAAAAAGAGGCTGAAACACTTTTCAGCCTCTTTTTTACTGTGTTTTCATCGTAGGCTCGTTCTAATGAAAAAAGTACAAGCATATAAATGAACGATAATGGAATGCAGGAAAGAGGAGGATCGTTCATACTATGCGTGTTTCAAATGTTACTGTCCGTAAGAGACTAATGATTGCACTATTCGTTGGATTTCTGACCTTCTTAATTATTGATGTTAGACTCGGATATGTACAATTTGTTCTAGGGGATATGTTAACCGATCGAGCAAAGGGGTCCTGGAGTCGGAATATTCCTTTTGAACCAGAGCGGGGACAAATTGTCGACCGAAATGGGATCCCGCTAGCAACAAATATTAGTGCACCAACTGTATATGTCATCCCGCGGCAGATTAAGGATCCTGCGACAACTGCAGAAAAGCTGGCATCCGTATTAAATATGTCGAAAGAAAATGCTTATCGTGAAATTACTAAACGTGCATCATCTGTCAGGATTAAAGAAGGCAGAAAAATCTCACATGAAAAGGCAAAAGAAATAAGAGCTCTTGGGCTTGAAGGTGTCTATATAGGAGAAGACTCAAAGAGGCATTATCCAAATGGGAGTTATCTATCACACGTTCTTGGTTTTACAGGTGTCGACAACCAGGGGTTAATGGGCCTTGAGCAGTACTATGATAAAGAGTTAAATGGTGAACGGGGTGCGGTTAAATTCTATGCGAATGCAAAAGGGGAACGCATGAATAGCATGGCCGATGATTATGAGCAACCAGTCAATGGTCTTGATTTAAAGCTCACAATAGATTCGAAAATACAAACCATTGTGGAAAGAGAGCTTGATATTGCAGAGGCGAAATACAATCCTGACGGAATAGTGGCCATTGCCATGAATCCTAATAATGGGGAAATCCTAGCCATGTCGAGCAGACCGACCTTTGATCCGGCAAACTTCCGAAATGTACCTCAGGAAATATATAACAGGAACCTCCCTGTCTGGTCTACTTACGAACCAGGTTCTACATTTAAAATTATTACACTAGCTGCAGCGTTGAATGAAGGGAAGGTTAATCTGGAAAAGGAACATTTTCATGATTCTGGTTCAGTTCAAGTGGCGGGTGCAAGGTTAAAGTGCTGGAAAAGGGGTGGACATGGGGACCAGTCCTTTTTAGAAGTAGTACAAAACTCTTGTAACCCTGGATTTGTAGAATTAGGTGAGCGTTTAGGCAAAGATAAACTTTTTAAATATATAAAGGATTTTGGGTTCGGTCAGAAGACCGGAATTGATTTACAAGGGGAAGGAACAGGGATTTTATTCAATCTAAATCGGGTTGGTCCAGTTGAACAAGCTACTACCGCTTTTGGACAAGGGGTATCCGTAACACCAATCCAGCAGGTAACAGCAGTATCTGCTGCCATTAATGGTGGTATATTATACAAACCGTATATTGCAAAAGAATTAATTGATCCTGTTACGAAAGAAGTGGTAATGAGGAATACTCCTGTTGAAAAGAGAAGAGTGATAACCGAGGAAACATCTAAAGAAATCCGCCATGCCCTTGAGAGTGTGGTGGCACAGGGAACTGGAGGCAAAGCGTTTGTGGAAGGTTACCGTGTCGGTGGAAAGACTGGTACCGCCCAAAAGGCTCAAAACGGAAGATATTTGGAAAATAACTTTATTGTTTCCTTTATGGGTTTCGCGCCAGCAGATGATCCACAAATAGTGGTTTATGTAGCGGTGGATAATCCTAAAGGGGTTACCGCATTTGGTGGTACAGTCACTGCACCAATTGTAGGTGCAATCATGAAGGATAGTTTAAGTGCAATGGGAATAGAACCACGTAAAGATCAAATCGAAAAAGAAATAAAGTGGCCAGATACACCTTTATTAACATTACCTGACTTTGTTGGTCTCACAAAAGGAGAACTTCAGGAGCAGATGATTAACTTAAGAATTGATCCTAGTGGAGAAGGGGATGTAGTTGTAAGGCAATCTCCAAGCCCAGGAACAAAAGTAAAAGAAGGATCCAAAATAAGACTCTATTTTGGAAAAGGGGACTAAAAAATCAAGACAATAGTCATCATTTAGGGCGGTCGGAATCTTTTCCGCCGCCTAATTTTTTTAAAACCTACATAACAAATAGCAAAATAAAATAATTTAATGTAAAATAAGATGGAACTTTCGCTAGTAGTCTCACTGAGGTAAATACTGGCAATATGTATGTACTGTCATGAGAGGATTTGAGGTAAAATGAAACTACAAGAGCTACTAAAGTCTTTGCACCCAATTGTTTCCTTCAAGGGGGAAAATCCTGAAATTACATCGATTGAAAATGACAATCGGAAGGTGCAAAAAGGGAGCTTATTTATTTGTATTAAAGGCTACACTGTGGACGGCCATGATTATGCTAAATCTGCTGTAGAAAATGGTGCGGTTGCTGTTTTAGCTGAACGTCCATTAGCAATAGATGTACCTGTAATCCTAGTAAAGGATACTACAAGATCAATGGCTGTACTTGCGGATGTCTTTTATGACCAGCCAACGAAAAAGCTGCATTTAATTGGAATCACAGGTACAAATGGAAAAACCACTACCAGTCATTTGATTGAAAAAATATTTGCTGATGCAGGTAAGAAAACAGGAATCATTGGTACAATGTATACGAAAATTGCAGAACAGATCCTGGAAACGAAAAACACAACTCCAGAAAGTTTGACGCTGCAAAAAACGTTCAACCAAATGGTTGTGGCAGGTGTCGATTCAGCCGTAATGGAAGTGTCTTCACATGCACTTGACATGGGAAGAGTTCATGGCTGTGATTATGATGTAGCAGTGTTCACAAATCTTTCCCAGGACCACCTTGATTACCACAAAACAATGGAAGAATACCAGCGTGCTAAAAGCTTATTGTTTGCTCAACTAGGCAATACTTATAATCATAGACAGCCTAAATTTGCTATTTTGAATGCCGATGACCCAGCATCTGAAATATACAAAAGATCAACCGCTGCACATGTTGTTACATATGGAATCGACAACCAATCTGATATTCAAGCACAAAACATACAAATGACGCCTAAGGGTACTACATTTAATTTAGTTATAGATGAGTACAACTATCCCATTCAAATGCACCTGATTGGAAAATTCAGTGTTTATAACGTTTTAGCAAGTATTGCTTCTGCTCTAGTTTCAGGGATTGAATTAAATCAGATTATTGAATCCATTGAGGGAGTTGAGGGTGTGGCTGGACGGTTTGAATTGGTTAATGCAGGACAAGATTTTTCAGTAATCGTTGATTACGCCCACACACCAGATAGCTTAGAAAATGTGTTGAAAACAATTCAGCACTTCGCAAAGAAAAGGGTTTTTGTCATTGTCGGCTGTGGTGGAGATCGTGACCGCACGAAACGTCCATTAATGGCTCAAATTGCCTGCCGCTTGGCTACTGATCCTATTCTTACATCGGATAACCCAAGAAGTGAAGACCCGATCGCGATTTTGAAGGAAATGGAAGCAGGTGTACAGGGTGAGCGCTACCAGGTTATACCTGATCGAAAAGAAGCTATTTTTACTGCTGTTAACAATGCGACAACCGGCGATGTCATTTTAATTGCTGGTAAGGGACATGAAACCTATCAAATTATTGGTAATGTTGTACATGATTTTGATGATAGGTTGATTGCGCGGGAAGCAATCGAGGGGAGATAAGTATGTATTTAGCTTTAAATGACTTGGTCCATTTGTTTTCTGCAAAACAAGGTGTTCAGGATAATATGTTTTTTTACACTATGTCCGATCAAGCCAATGTAGCACAGCCTAGAGGTCTATTTGTGTCAATAAATGAGGAGTCTGGGGAGCTTTCAGAAGCAATTGCTAATGGTGCCATTGCGGCGGTTTGGGAACGGGGAAAAAAACTTCCGCATTATACACCAAACCATTTTCCAATATTTATTACTGAAGATTACTCTGAGGCAATAGGAAAAATTTTGAATTATTATATAGAAAAACTAGATGGAGAAACAGACAAGATTATGGATATAACTAACATCAAATTTACAAATAAAAAACTTCTTAATAAAAATAAAGAGTCATATGATATAGCTGTAATGTTAAAAATGATAGCTGATCGTTGCGAAGACAATGTAGAAAGGAGGGGATAAAATGAAGGAGCAAGTTATTTTCTTCACAATTATTATGGGATTTTTAATTTCGGTTTTACTTTCTCCAATTTTTATTCCCTTCTTACGAAGGTTGAAATTTGGACAAAGCATTAGGGAAGAAGGTCCTAAATCACACCAAAAAAAATCCGGTACGCCCACAATGGGTGGTGTCATGATTTTATTTTCTATTATTATTACTACGCTAGTAATGATAGGGAAATTTTCTGATCAAATCTCTATTACAACATTTTTATTACTATTTGTTACTTTCGGCTTTGGCCTACTAGGATTTTTAGATGATTTTATTAAAGTGGTATTAAAACGGAATTTAGGATTGACTTCAAAGCAAAAACTATTAGGTCAAATCATTATTTCTGTTGTTTTCTACTTAATATTCAAACATACCGGACAGTCAACTGAAATAAAACTCCCATTTGGCGATTATTCCTTTGATTTAGGATGGACTTATGTTTTACTCATTATTTTTTGGCTTGTTGGTTTCTCAAACGCAGTTAACCTAACAGATGGACTAGACGGCTTGGTGTCAGGTACCGCGGCTATTGCTTTTGGTGCATTTGCTGTACTAGCGTGGAATCAAAATAATTTTGAAATTGCTGTGTTTTCAGTAGCAGTAGTGGGTGCTGTACTGGGCTTCCTGGTATTTAACGCACATCCCGCAAAGGTATTCATGGGGGACACGGGCTCACTTGCACTTGGTGGTGCCATTGCTGCAATAGCCATTTTAACTAAACTTGAAATCTTGCTAATTATCATCGGGGGCGTCTTTGTAATCGAAACACTTTCGGTCATTCTACAAGTCATCTCGTTTAAAACAACGGGTAAGAGAATTTTTCGCATGAGTCCCCTACATCATCATTATGAATTAGTGGGTTGGTCAGAATGGAGAGTTGTTGTTACCTTTTGGAGCGTTGGTCTAATTTTTGCAGTACTTGGAATCTATATAGAGGTGTGGTTGTAATTGAAGCAGATAGAATCTTATCGTCATAAAAAAATACTTGTACTTGGTTTGGCAAAAAGCGGTGTAACCGCCGCAGCCTTACTTCATAAGCTGGGTGCGTTTGTTACAGTTAATGATAAAAAACCACTATCAGAAAATCCTGAGGCACAAGGGTTGCTAGAACAAGGGATTAAAGTGATTTGTGGGGATCATCCGATTGAACTCCTTGATGAAGGGTTCGAGCTTATTGTGAAAAACCCTGGTATCCCTTACTACAATCCAATGATAGAAGGAGCACTTGAAAAAGGAATTCCAGTTATAACAGAAATAGAGCTGGCTTACCAAATTTCAGAAGCACCATTTGTCGGTATCACTGGAACGAACGGAAAAACGACAACAACAACCTTGGTTTATGAAATGTTAAATGTCGGAAATAAAGCACCGTTAATTGCCGGAAATATCGGAACAGTGGCTTCTGGTGTTGCTCAAACAGCAACTGCAGAAAATACTATTGTCATTGAATTATCTTCCTTTCAATTAATGGGGATTAATTCATTTAATCCGAAAATCGCTATTATTACCAACCTTTATGATGCCCATTTAGACTATCATGGGACTAGAAATGAGTATATTGAAGCTAAGGCAAATATCACAAAGAACCAAACTGAGCTTGAATACCTAATAGTTAATGCAGACCAAGAAGATACGATGGAAATTGCGCGTCACTCAAAAGCCAGCATCATTCCTTTTTCCACTAAAAAGAAGCTGACGAATGGAGCATTTATTGACGAAGGCTGGATCGTTTTTAATGGTGAAAAGGTAATGGAAATAGAAGAAATTGCATTACCTGGAGTACATAACCTTGAAAACATCTTATCTGCTATGGCAGCAGCGAAACTATCAGGTGTGGAAAATAACGCCATTAAAGAAGTACTTCAAACGTTTACGGGTGTCAAACATCGTCTCCAATACGTTGCAGAAGTGAATGGCAGAAAATTTTATAATGACTCAAAAGCAACCAATATTTTAGCGACAGTGAATGCACTTGCTGCATTTGAGGCTCCTGTAATTCTCCTTGCTGGAGGACTTGATCGTGGTAATGAATTTGACGAGCTTCTTCCATATTTGAAAAATGTTAAAGCAATGATTACTTTTGGACAAACGGCACCAAAGTTGGAACGTGTCGGGAACGAGGCGGGAATAAAAACAATGAAGCGTGTCGATAATGTTGACAAGGCAGTGCCTGAAGCTTATCGATACTCTGAATCAGGTGATATTATATTGCTTTCCCCAGCATGTGCTAGCTGGGATCAATATAAAACTTTTGAAGTCAGGGGAGACATTTTTATCGAAGCGGTGCATAAGCTTAAGTAAGGGCTTGTACCACTTTTGGGTCTCACATGTGGTGCTGCTAAGCCCTAAAACTCGTAGTTGAGGTGTATAGTGGTGCCGACAAAGAGAACAACTCCTGATTTTATTTTAATGATTGTAACTTTCACTCTGCTGGCAATAGGGTTAATCATGGTTTACAGCGCAAGTGCGATATGGGCTGAATATAAATTTGACGATTCCTTTTTCTTTGCCAAAAGGCAAACGCTATTTGCCGGAGTCGGAATTGTTGCCATGTTTTTTATCATGAACATTAATTACTGGACGTGGAGAACATGGTCTAAAACCATTCTAATCGTTTGTTTTGTATTATTAGTGTTGGTATTAATTCCTGGAATAGGGAATGTACGTAATGGATCTAGGAGCTGGATTGGAGTAGGAGCTTTCTCCATTCAGCCATCTGAATTTATGAAACTAGCGATGATTGCTTTTTTAGCAAAATATTTGTCTGAGAGACAAAAGCTGATTACATCCTTTAAGAAGGGGCTTGTCCCTTCTTTAGGCCTTGCATTTGTAGCCTTTGCAATGATTATGCTTCAACCCGATTTAGGAACTGGAACTGTCATGATGGGGACTTGTATCGTAATGATTTTCATTGCAGGGGCACGCATTAGTCATTTTGCTTTCTTGGGGTTATTAGGTGTTGCTGGTTTTGTTGGATTAATTGCTTCAGCACCATACAGAATAAAGAGGATAACCTCTTTCTTAGATCCTTGGTCTGATCCTCTAGGTAGCGGATTTCAAATTATTCAATCACTATACGCCATTGGTCCAGGGGGGCTTTTTGGACTTGGTCTTGGTGAAAGCCGGCAAAAGTTTTTTTACTTACCCGAGCCACAAACTGATTTTATTTTTGCCATTCTATCAGAAGAATTAGGTTTTATAGGTGGTTCGTTTATTTTATTACTTTTTGCTCTCTTGCTTTGGCGGGGCATTCGAATTGCGCTTGGTGCTCCAGACCTGTATGGAAGCTTTCTAGCTGTTGGAATCATCGCAATGGTTGCCATTCAAGTAATGATTAATATTGGTGTTGTAACGGGACTAATGCCAGTCACAGGAATTACATTACCATTTTTAAGCTATGGAGGCTCCTCGTTAACATTAATGTTAATGGCCATCGGTGTTCTCCTTAACATCAGCCGTTATTCAAGATATTGAAAATGATACCCTGTTCAGTGGCAGGGTTCTTTTTATTTGACTATGATAATGCATAATGATGAAATGCACTTAGTTGAATGGAGCGGAAGGTGCGAAGA
>NZ_JBCNAC010000076.1:0-98218 GCF_050477885.1 Neobacillus rhizosphaerae | reverse complement strand
TTTTGAGAGAACGATCTCTCTAATAAAATAGTCTGGTAATTATGGCGAGAAGGTCACACCCGTTCCCATCCCGAACACGGAAGTTAAGCTTCTCAGCGCCGATGGTAGTTGGGACGAAAGTCCCTGTGAGAGTAGGACGTTGCCAGGCAAATAAAAAAAGACAATCCTAGTGGGTTGTCTTTTTTTATCTTTGTTATAAATTGACAGGTATTTTTTCCGTTATATGGTTAAAAGTACAAAACACCTCTAAAACGGCACAAAAGTCTTTGGAAATGGCACAAAACCATCTAAAAACGGCACAAAACCTCCTGAAAATGGCACAAAACCATACGGAAACGGCACAAATACCTAATAAAACAGTCTTCAATCCCGTCTCTCTCCCCACTCCTGGTATAAATCCAATACCTCATCCCAATGCCATTTCTCATAATACCAGCTTGCGACAGTAACATGATTAATCCAAACCTTTGGCTTCACTTTATCTACTTGAGAAACAAATATTTTGGCGTTCCGCCTATTTGTCCTTACCCAAACCAGTTGATTGTGAACGATTTGTGGTGCGAAATCCCCTTCATTTTTTAAAGGAAAGGTAATCTGGGACACCTGTGTATCGTTAATCTTATTTAAACTTGGTAATGGGCGCTTATCAATGTCCACTAGTTCACTTTCCTTAGAGCGAGAGACGATGAGAGTGTGGTTGTTTTGCCAAAAAAAATCACGATCCACATAACCTTTAGATGTAAGCATGTCTTTGTGTAATCCCGGAACAAAGACTGTCTTTAATTGTTTATTTTTCTGAGCCTCTCTACCTGAGCCGCTTATATAACCGAGCTGATTTTTCCATGGTGACCATCGAAACCAGTTTTCATCATTTAACATTTCATCAACTTTCTTAAAAATCTGCCCATTAAAAGAAAACAAACACAAAGTATTACTATCAGCAGATAAAGAAGCGGTTGGGATTAATAAAAAGCTAATCCACTTTTTGTCTGAAGACCATTTAAATGCGCTTGTACTCACATAGTACTCATCTTCTCCTATAGGTATGGTGTAAATATGTTTAATCTTTGGCTTGTGCTTATCGAAAACCACTTCTGAAAGGATAATGTCCGAATGAAGTTCAGGGCTTTTCTTAGATGAAACCAATAATCTCCTACCATCAGGGAACCACGAAACATTCTCTACATTTTTAGTAATAGGAGTCGCTAGATAAAGACTAGAAGGATCTGGATTGAAGAGGAATAAATCATTTTTGACAAGAAAAGTGAGTTGATTGCTTTTTGGTGACCAAGCGAAATTTTTAGATACATATATTTTTACTTTAAAATGCTTTTTCATTCTACTATTATAAAGCCATAAATCGCCACTGCTGAAGGTTTCATCACCATCTTTTGTCCCCTTTAAATAGGCAATCCAATAGCCATCCTGTGACCATTTTGGATATCTTATTATATCTCCATAAGTAATCGGCTCTTCCTTATCACCTTCTTTTACCCACAAATCATTGTCCCTAATAAAAGCCGCCTGGAGGGCTGCTAAGGAGGCATTCGCAAATACACTTGGTTGAAAAGCTGTTAAAAAAAGAACGATTATAAGTGTTCGCTTAATCATAGGATCTCCTCTATCAATAGAAAGTGTCTAACTATTATTTAGAGTGCATTAGTTTTTAAAAATTATTTTAAAATTCAATTGTTATAGCAGATACTAATTGCAAACACTATGGATGTGCTGAAAATAAGAAGGTGAAATGATGGATTGGTTGGATTGGCTCCATAAATATAAATTGACGAGTATTATTTTGGCTGCTGTGATTGCATGGATTTGTGTTTATATTATCAATAAACTCGTCCACGATTTTTTTAAGCGGACTCATTTTATTGAGGAACGAAAAGAACAAACAATCGAGAGTATGATCCGATCATTAACAAGGTACACGGCCACTTTAAGCTTTATCTTTTTTGCCATCTCTCAATACGTCACTAATTTTGGCAGAGTTCTGGCGGGAGCTGGAGTGGTCGGAGTGGTCGTCGGATTTGGAGCACAAAGCCTGATTAGAGATATCCTTTCTGGAATTTTCTTAATTTATGAGAAGCAACTGCATAAAGGTGATTTCATTACGATTAACAATACCTTCAATGGGACAGTTGAGGAGATCGGACTAAGATTTATTAAACTGCGGGAGTGGAGTGGCAAGCTATTAACCATAAGTAATGGCGAAATAAAGCAAATACATAATTACAATATCAATCAAATGCGTGTCATCGAGAGGATTGTCATCAGCTATCGAGAAAATCCAGACAAGGTAATGAAGGTTCTGGAACTGGCTTGTGAAGAAATAAATGAAATTAACAAACCATGCATGAAATTAGATGCGACAGAATGTATCGTTGAGCCATTCAAAGTGTACGGGATGACATCCTTAAATGCTTCCTTCAGAGGAATCGAATACACGATTACCGGATTGGTTGATGATACGTTTTACTGGGATGCCGCCAAACAAACTAGGAGAATAATAGCTCAAACACTATACAATCACGAGATACGGCTAGCTGAGGATACGATGCTGCTCAAGCAAGCAGAAGACCTAAATACTTCACATCCTATGGAAAATTCGAGCCTAATTACAACACTTAAGGACTGACCCATCGAGAATTATATGTTAAAGTGGTAGCAAGCAATCGTGGAGGAGGACATCTTGTGTTAGAAAACAGTTTTATTATGGTAGTGATTATTCTGCTCATCAATATTGTCTATGTTTCTTTTTTTACCATAAGGATGATACTAACTTTAAAAGGGCAGCGCTATCTCGCAGCATTTCTTAGTACGATTGAAGTGGTTATTTATGTGCTCGGACTAGGTCTTGTATTAAATAATCTCAATGAAATTCAAAACCTTATAGCCTACGCGGTTGGATATGGCATCGGTGTCATTGTCGGTATGAAGATTGAAGAAAAGCTGGCTCTCGGCTATATTACTGTTAATGTAATAACAAAGGAATATGATAAAAACCTTCCTAAAATTTTAAGAGAAAAAGGGTATGGCGTCACCAATTGGGAAGCAAATGGACTTGAAGGCGATCGGATGGCGATGCAAATACTTACCCCAAGAAAATTTGAATTAAAACTATATGATGCGATAAAAAGTTTGGATCCGAAGGCATTCATCATCACCTATGAACCGAAATCCATACATGGTGGTTTCTGGGTCAAATCAGTGAAAAGAGGGAAATTATTTTCATGAGTAAGAAGCAGAAATTTGAGGTCCAGGAAAATGAAAGTATTGAGGCATGCTTGAATAGAATGAAACAGCAAGGTTATGTTCCTGTCCGTCGTACAGAGAAACCCATTTTTCAAGAAGTGAAAAAGGGAAACGAAACCATTTACGAACCAGTCGGCCGTCAAATCGTGTTTGAAGCTCAGTTGTTGGAGTAAAACACGAACATTAAAGTGTTATTTAAAAATAATGTTCGATATTATTGTTGACATCCGATTGGGTTGGTTGGTAAGATAAAGCTATCGGATGTAACAATTAATCTTTACCCTCATATATCCATGGGAATATGGCCCATAAGTTTCTACCCAATAACCGTAAATTATTGGACTATGAGGGAAAGTCAATATGTTCGGCAATAAGGGGATATCCCCTTACGTTTATTTATGAAGTCTTTCTAATGCCCGGGCAAATGGCTTTCTCTTATCGAGGAGCTATTTGTTACGGGTATTTTCTGTTTTGTTTGTATTTTACCTTGATGTCCACTCGTGTGGCAAGTTAAGAGAAAAGGGTGAGTAGGAATGAAAGTTGGCATCATCATGGGGAGCAAGTCGGACTGGGATACAATGAAACATGCATGTGATATTCTTGATCAGCTTGAAATCGTTTATGAGAAAAAAGTTGTTTCAGCGCACCGAACACCTGATGTGATGTTTACCTATGCTGAAGAAGCTAGAAACAGAGGGTTAAAGGTAATCATAGCGGGAGCAGGCGGTGCTGCCCACCTTCCTGGCATGGTTGCGGCAAAGACAACTCTTCCGGTTATCGGAGTTCCCATTCAGTCACAAGCCTTAAAGGGATTAGATTCCCTGCTTTCCATTGTGCAAATGCCAGGCGGTGTGCCAGTGGCAACGGTGGCCATTGGAAAAGCAGGTGCCATAAATGCGGGTCTTTTGGCAGCACAAATTTTAGCAACAGAAGACCTAAACCTCGCCAATCAATTAGAAGCGAGAAGAGAAGCTATTAAACTAGAAGTCTTAGAAAGTAGTGATCAGCTTGTCTAAAGTCATTTTACCAGATGCAACAATTGGCATAATTGGTGGAGGTCAGTTGGGAAGAATGATGGCCCTAGCAGCAAAGGCACAGGGCTTTCGAATTGCCGTTTTAGAGCCGACACCAGACTCTCCCTGCGGTCAAGTCGCTGATGTTCAAGTGATTGGTGAATACAATAGCCGAGAGGCCATCAGTAAGTTAGCAGAGATGAGCGATGTCATTACATACGAATTTGAAAACATAGATGCAGATACGTTAGGCTGGTTATGTAAACATGCCTATGTGCCGCAAGGTCCTACCTTACTTACGATTACGCAGGATCGGATAAAGGAAAAACGAGCGATTCAAAAGGCGGGTATCGAGGTTGCACCCTATGAGGTGATACTGAGCTTAGATGATTTATTGTTAAAAATAGATGCAGTTGGGTACCCGGCGGTCTTAAAAACAGCAAGAGGCGGATATGATGGGAAGGGGCAGCTTGTCATTCACCATCCCGAAGACGTGTTAGAGGGCAAGGCTCTCTGTGAAATAGGCCCATGTGTGTTGGAGAAATGGATTCCATTTGAAAAAGAACTATCTGTCATTGTGACACGCAAGCAAAATGGTGAAACAGCCATTTTCCCTGTAGCTGAAAATATTCACGTCGATAATATTTTACATCAAACGATTGTCCCAGCGAGGATTTCAGAGACTGTTGCAGAAGCAGCCATTCAAAAGGCGGAGGAATTAGCAGATTCTCTTGAATTAGTAGGCACACTGGCAGTAGAAATGTTTCTAACGAATGATGGAAGCATTTATGTCAATGAACTGGCACCAAGACCGCATAATTCCGGGCATTTTTCGATAGAAGCTTGCGAGACCTCACAGTTTGAGCAGCATATTCGTGCCATTTGTAATTGGCCTTTAGGAAGCACGGAGCTATTAAAACCTGCTGTTATGGTCAATCTATTAGGAGAGCACCTTGAAACCTTGTATAGAGAGATTCCTACCCAAAAAGATTGGAAGGTTCATCTGTACGGAAAAGAAGAGCCTAAATGGAAGCGGAAAATGGGACATGTTACACTTTTACGAGAAACGACTGCGGACGCTCTTAAGGAGCTCGAAATGAGCAGTATTTGGAACACAGCAAAAGAAAAGATCGGGGGATAAAACATGATTGATCGTTACACAAGACCTGAAATGGGTGCCATTTGGACAGATGAGAACCGCTTTAATGCCTGGCTAGAGGTAGAAATTCTAGCCTGTGAAGCATGGGCGGAGTTAGGTGAAATTCCAAAAGCCGATGTTGAAAAATTACGCCAAAACGCGTCTTTCAATATTGAGCGCATCAAGGAAATTGAAGAAGAAACCCGGCACGATGTGGTGGCCTTTACACGGGCCGTATCGGAAACATTAGGAGAAGAACGGAAATGGGTTCATTACGGGTTAACGTCCACAGATGTAGTGGATACAGCACTTTCTTATGTATTAAAGCAAGCCAATGTGATTTTACAAAAAGATCTGGAAAACTTTATTGAGATATTAAAAAACAAATCCATCGAACACAAAATGACGGTTATGATGGGCAGGACTCACGGTGTTCATGCGGAACCAACAACATTTGGACTGAAGCTTGCGCTATGGTACGAAGAAATGAAACGGAATCTAGAGCGCTTTAAGCAGGCGGCAGAAGGAATCGAGTTTGGGAAGATTTCTGGTGCGGTTGGGACGTACGCGAATATTAACCCATTTGTTGAGCAATATGTTTGTGAAAAATTAGGGCTACAACGAGCACCGATTTCAACGCAAACGTTGCAGCGTGACCGCCATGCTCACTATATGTCAACGATTGCTTTGATTGCGACGTCCATTGAGAAGTTTGCAGTAGAGGTTCGCGGATTGCAAAAGAGTGAGACGCGTGAAGTAGAAGAATTTTTTGCAAAAGGTCAAAAGGGTTCCTCAGCAATGCCGCATAAACGGAATCCAATTGGTTCCGAGAATATGACGGGAATTGCCCGTGTTTTACGTGGGTACATGCTGACGGCTTATGAAAATGTGCCGCTTTGGCATGAGCGTGATATTTCTCATTCGTCTGCCGAACGGATTATATTGCCTGATGCGACAATTGGCTTGAATTATATGCTAAATCGTTTCGGTAATATTATTAAAAATCTTACTGTGTATCCGGAAAATATGAAGCGTAACATGGACCGTACGCTAGGCTTGATTTACTCACAACGTGTGCTGCTTGCGTTGATTGATAAAGGGTTATCACGCGAAGAGGCGTATGATACGGTACAGCCGAAGGCGATGGAAGCGTGGGAGAACCAGGTTCCATTCCGTGGCTTGATTGAAGAGGATCGTAAAATTACTTCGATGCTCTCACCGGCTGAAATTGCCGATTGCTTTGATTATAACTACCATCTACAGCATGTAGATACGATCTTTGACCGGTTGGGGTTGAATGGGTAAGGGTTTAGCAGCTAAGGGCTTCTATGAGCCCGAACTTTCTTGAAAAAGGGGTTAACGGTAACGTAGAGAGGATCTACGTGCCCCAAGCAGAGGAAAAAGAGAGCTGTCGGTAACGTAGAGAGGATCTACGAGACCTAAACAGAGAAAAAAGAGAGCAGCCGGTCCCGTAGGAGGATTCTACGAGACCCAAACAAAGAAAATAAAGGGTTGGCGGTCGCGTAGAGAAGCATCACAACGCGACCCCAACAAAAAATAAACCAAGGGACAGGGCACAACCAGCCTATCTGCAGTCTGAAGATTCCCAATATTGCGAATAAGGAGTGGACCACACATGAAAGAACTGCTATACGAAGGAAAAGCGAAACGAATTTACACAACAGACAACGACAACACTGTTTTGGTCGAGTACAAGGATTCAGCCACCGCTTATAACGGGCAGAAGAAAGCTGAAATTGCCGGCAAAGGCCGCTTAAATAACGAGATTACTAGTTTGTTATTTTTAAAGCTTAAAGAACAAGGGATCGAGTCTCACTTTATCGAGCGTGTATCAGAAATGGAGCAGCTTGTGAAAAGAGTAAGCATTATCCCGCTGGAAGTAGTCGTTCGCAATGTCGCAGCAGGAAGTCTTTCAAAAAGATTGGGAATCGAAGAAGGCAAAAAACTAACCACCCCGATCGTAGAATTTTATCTAAAAGATGATGAGCTGGGTGATCCACTCTTAACGGTTGACCATATTCTTGAACTGAATATCGCCACAACAGAAGAAATCTATATTTTACGAGGAAAAGCACTCGAGATAAATGCTATTTTATCCAGCTTCTTTTCAGAACTAGGAATCCGTCTGATTGATTTTAAACTAGAGTTTGGTAAAGACGAAAAGGGCAGCATTCTTCTTGCCGATGAAATTTCCCCTGACACATGCCGACTGTGGGATCAGCAAACAAACGAAAAGCTCGATAAGGATGTTTTCCGTCGTGATTTAGGGAGTTTAACCAAAGCCTATGAAACTATTTTAGAGAGACTTGGAGGTCGTCAGCATGTATAAGGTTAAGGTATATGTCACTCTTAGAGAAAGTGTATTAGATCCTCAAGGAAAAGCAGTCACACACTCCTTGCATTCACTCAATTACAAACAGGTGGCTGATGTTCGAATTGGTAAATATATGGAACTAACCGTAGAAAAATCAGAGCGGGACATTGATGAAATAGTAAATGAAATGTGCAGGAGCCTACTCGTCAATCCAGTGATCGAAGACTATCGATATGAGGTAGAGGAGTGTGTCGCCCAGTGAAGTTTGCGGTAATCGTTTTTCCAGGCTCCAACTGTGATATCGATATGTACCATGCGATAAAAGATGAACTTGGTGAGCAAGTGGAATATGTTTGGCACGATACTGAGAGCTTAGATGAGTTTGACGGAATTCTGTTGCCGGGCGGTTTCTCTTACGGAGATTACCTTCGCTCAGGTGCACTCGCTCGTTTTAGCAAGGTCATGAAAGAGGTCGTGAAAGCGGCCGAAGCAGGCAAGCCAGTCCTGGGTGTATGCAACGGATTCCAAATTCTCCTTGAGGCCGGGCTGTTACCTGGAGCGATGCGCAGGAATGAGAGTCTTTCCTTTATTTGCAAGCCGGTCCAACTAAGAGTGGAAAACAACCAAACGATGTTTACCGCTGGCTACCAACAAAGCGAAACAATCACCATCCCTGTTGCCCACGGAGAAGGAAATTACTACTGTGATGAAGCAACGCTTGCGGAACTAAAAGCAAATAACCAGATTGTATTTACTTATCAGGAAAATCCGAATGGAAGTCTCGAAAACATCGCGGGTATCGTGAATGAAAAAGGCAATGTTCTTGGAATGATGCCGCACCCTGAACGAGCAGTAGATGAGCTGTTAGGCGGGGCAGATGGACTTAAGATGTTTCAATCAATTGTAAAGGCATGGAGGGAAGCACATGTTGTTAACGCTTGAACCAAATCCTACCCAAATCAAAACAGAGAAAATCTATCAGCAAATGGGTTTATCCGATGAAGAATTTGCAATGATTGAGTCGCTCTTAGGCCGTACACCTAATTACACGGAAACAGGTCTTTTTTCGGTCATGTGGTCAGAGCATTGCAGCTATAAAAACTCAAAGCCGGTGCTGAGAAAATTCCCGGTGACAGGTGAACGCGTTCTCCAGGGTCCTGGTGAAGGAGCGGGGATCGTTGATATCGGCGACGGCCAGGCCGTTGTGTTTAAAATCGAAAGCCACAACCATCCTTCAGCGATTGAGCCGTATCAAGGGGCGGCTACTGGTGTTGGTGGTATTATCCGTGATGTTTTTTCAATGGGAGCACGTCCTATTGCTCTATTAAACTCACTACGCTTTGGTGAGCTGGATTCAGCTCGTGTTCGTTATTTATTTAAAGAAGTAGTTGCCGGGATTGCGGGTTATGGCAACTGTATAGGCATTCCAACGGTTGGCGGAGAAATTCAGTTCGAGCCTTGCTATGAAGGCAATCCACTGGTGAATGCGATGTGTGTCGGCCTTATTGATCATAAAGATATTAAAAAGGGTCTGGCCCATGGTGTGGGGAATACGGTGATGTATGTAGGCGCAAAAACAGGCCGCGACGGAATCCACGGTGCTACGTTTGCTTCCGAGGAATTAAACGAACAATCCGATGAAAAACGTCCTGCAGTTCAAGTAGGCGATCCATTTATGGAGAAGCTCCTTTTAGAAGCTTGCCTCGAGCTCATTCAATCCGATGCACTTGTAGGGATTCAGGATATGGGGGCAGCTGGCCTTACCAGTTCTTCGGCTGAAATGGCAAGTAAAGCGGGAATGGGCATTGAAATGAATTTAGACCTTGTACCACAGCGGGAAACAGGGATGACTGCCTATGAAATGATGCTGTCTGAGTCACAGGAACGCATGTTGATTGTTGTTAAAAAGGGAAGAGAGCAGGAGATTACGTCTCTTTTTGAAAAATATGATTTAGAAGCAGTGGCGATTGGAACGGTAACCGATGACAAGAAGCTGCGCTTAATTCACAGGGGCGAGATAGTTGCGGATCTACCAGTGGATGCTCTAGCAGAGGATGCACCTGTTTATCATAAACCATCCCAAGAGCCGGCTTATTTTAAGGAGTTCCAAGCAACTGAACAAGAGATTCCTCAAATCGACGATTTAAAAGACACGCTAGTAAAAATCCTGAGTCAGCCAACTGTGGCCAGCAAGGAATGGGTGTATGAGCAATACGACTATATGGTTCGTACCAACACGGTTGTTTCTCCTGGATCAGATGCATCGGTTCTTCGGATTCGCGGAACAAGAAAGGCTTTAGCCATGACAGTTGATTGCAACTCACGCTATGTCTATTTGGATCCGGAAACAGGCGGGAAAATTGCCGTGTCAGAAGCTGCCCGAAACATTATTTGTTCCGGTGCAGAGCCGTTAGCAATTACCGATAACCTGAATTTTGGAAATCCAGAAAAGCCAGAGGTTTTCTGGCAAATTGAAAAAGCAGCGGACGGAATCAGCGAGGCATGTCGCGTACTTCAAACCCCTGTTATCGGCGGAAACGTGTCATTATATAACGAAACAAGCGGTACTGCAGTTTATCCGACACCAGTCATTGGTATGGTAGGCTTAGTAACCGATATTGACCATATTACTACACAACATTTTAAAAACAGTGGGGATTTAATTTACCTTGTTGGCGAGACAAACCCTGAGTTTGGCGGTAGTGAATTACAAAAACTGATTCATGGCAGAATCTTTGGTCAAGCACCTGAATTAAATGTAATTACAGAAAAAGAAAGACAGGATACAATCCTAGCGGCGATTCGTGCAAGTTTGGTTCAATCTGCACATGACTTGTCAGAAGGCGGCTTAGGTGTGGCTCTCTCGGAATGTCTTTTCGCTAATGAACAGCTGGGGGCTGAGGTAACCATCGAAGGAGACCCTGTCACTGCCTTATTTAGTGAAACCCAATCTCGTTTTCTATTAACGGTAAAAGAAGAGAATCAAATAGAGTTTGAACGATTTGTAGAAGCCAAGCTAATCGGTCAGGTAAATGCTTCTGGAACATTACGTGTGAAGAATGATAATGAATCTGTTCTCGAAGCTTCAGTTAACGAACTGAAAGCTGCTTGGAAAGGAGCCATCCCATGCTTGCTGAAATCAAGGGATTAAATGAAGAGTGCGGAATTTTTGGCGTCTGGGGACACCCGGATGCAGCTCAATTAACTTATTACGGACTTCACAGCTTACAGCATCGCGGTCAAGAAGGAACCGGCATCGTTGTCTCTGATGGGAAAACTCTCAAAGGAGTAAAAGGTGAGGGATTGGTAGCGGAAATTTTTACAACGGAGGCGATGGCAGAGTTAACAGGTTCGGCTGCCATCGGTCATGTTCGGTATGCGACAGCAGGGGGAGGCGGCTACGAAAATGTTCAGCCACTCTTGTTCCATTCACAAAGCGGCAGTCTTGCCCTTGCTCATAATGGAAACCTAGTCAATGCCAATTCCTTGAAACACCAGCTTGAAACGCAGGGAAGTATTTTTCAAACAAGCTCTGATACGGAAGTATTAGCCCATCTCATTAGAAGAAGTGGCTATCCGCATCTTAATGATCGCGTGAAAAATGCCCTTTCCATGTTAAAAGGAGCATATGCGTATTTAATCATGACGGAAACGGAGTTAATGGTTGCACTTGATCCGCATGGCTTGAGACCTCTTTCACTGGGCTTGTTAGGTGATGCCTATGTAGTAGCATCTGAGACATGTGCATTTGATGTGGTCGGAGCGGAATATATCCGTGAAATTATGCCGGGTGAACTGTTGATTATCAATGAAAACGGATTAACCTCTGAGAGATTTGCTGTCAGTACCACGAAAGCCATTTGTATGATGGAATATGTGTATTTTTCCAGACCGGATAGCAATATTCATGGAATCAATGTGCATACGGCTCGAAAAAACCTTGGAAAAAGATTAGCTCTTGAAGCCCCTATTGATGCGGATGTCGTGACAGGGGTCCCAGATTCGAGTATTTCTGCCGCCATTGGCTATGCAGAAGAGGCGGGAATCCCCTATGAAATGGGGTTAATTAAGAATCGCTATGTGGGAAGAACGTTTATCCAGCCTTCACAATCACTGAGGGAACAAGGGGTAAAAATGAAGTTATCAGCGGTTCGTGGGGTAGTCGAAGGCAAGCGGGTAGTCATGGTCGATGACTCCATTGTCCGTGGAACGACGAGCAGACGGATTGTTTCGCTTCTTAAGGAAGCAGGAGCAACCGAAGTACATGTGGTGATTAGCTCACCTCCGATTAAAAACCCTTGTTTTTATGGCATTGATACCTCAACGAAGGAAGAATTAATTGCCTCAGATAAATCGGTAGAGGACATTCGCCAGTTGATTGGGGCTGATTCCTTAACCTTTTTAACAGTAGATGGCATGATGCATGCGCTAGGTCAAGAAGGCACGAACGGCTATTGTCTTGGCTGCTTTACCGGAAATTATCCAACAGAAATTTATCCCGATACACTCCAATATTATTATCAAAAATAGGAAGGGAGCACTGGCATGACAAACGCGTATAAACAAGCAGGCGTAAATATCGAAGCAGGATACGAAGCGGTAGAACGTATGAAAAAACATGTCCAAAAAACAGCAAGAGCCGGTGTCATCGGCAGCTTAGGCGGATTCGGGGGCATGTTTGATCTGTCCGCTCTCAACTTGAAAGAGCCAGTTCTGGTGTCAGGCACCGATGGGGTTGGGACAAAATTAAAGATTGCTTTTATGATGGACCAGCACGATACCATTGGGATAGATGCGGTTGCGATGTGTGTGAATGATGTTGTTGTCCAAGGAGCAGAACCTCTTTACTTTTTAGATTATATTGCATGTGGTAAAGCAGAACCGGAAAAAATTGAGGCTATTGTAAAAGGCATTGCAGAGGGCTGTGAGCAGGCTGGATGTGCGTTGATTGGCGGCGAAACAGCAGAAATGCCGGGACTCTATCGTGAAGACGAGTATGATCTAGCCGGTTTTACTGTTGGGGCGTGTGAAAAGCAAACGCTAATTTCGGGTGAGGATATAAAGCCAGGGGATGTGTTAGTCGGATTAGCGTCAAGCGGCATTCATAGTAATGGCTACTCCCTTGTCAGAAAAGTATTTAACAACTGGTCATTGATCGAATACGTGAATGAACTAGAGTGTACATTAGGGGAAGAATTACTCAAGCCGACTAAAATTTATGTGAAGCCTATTTTGTCCGCACTAAAAACATTCAAGATAAAAGGAATGGCTCATATTACAGGCGGAGGCTTTATTGAGAATATTCCGCGGATGCTTCCCGCTGGTCTTGGTGCAGAGTTGATTGAAAAAAGCTGGCAGATCCCAGCTGTGTTTAAGCTGATATCTGAGGTTGGACAAATTGGTTACAAAGAGATGTATAATGTGTTTAACATGGGCATCGGAATGGTGGTCGCTATTGATAAGGAAGAGGCACCAGACTTAATTCAGCATTTCGAGCAAGCTGGAGAGACGGCGTATGAAATAGGTGTAGTCACCAATCAAGAAGGAATTCGCATTAAAGGATTGGGTGAGTGGGAATGAAACGCTTTGCAGTGTTTGCCTCAGGGAGCGGGAGTAATTTTCAAGCCATCGTCGATAAGGTGCAATCAGGAGAGTTGTCTGCCGAATTATCAATGTTAATATGTGATCAACCCGGTGCGTTTGCAATCGAAAGAGCAAGGAAGGCGCGCATTCCCTCTTTTGTTTTTCACGCAAAGGAGTATCCTAGTAAGGCGGATTATGAAAAGGAAATTTCCTTTCTTTTAAAGGAAAGAAACATCGATTTTATCGTCCTTGCTGGATATATGCGTTTGATTGGCCCAATCTTGCTTAAAGAGTTTGAGGGACGAATTGTGAATATCCATCCTTCCCTGCTTCCCAATTTTCCTGGTAAAGATGCCATTGGTCAGGCGCTGGCCGCCAAAGCAAAATGGAGTGGGGTTACGATCCACTATGTGGATGAAGGCATGGACACGGGACCCATCATTGTTCAGGAGCGAGTTCGTGTAGAAGAAAGTGACACACGAGAAAGCCTGCAGGAGAAAATCCAATCGATTGAACATAAGCTCTATCCATCCATTCTACAAATGTTGTTAACCAGAGGAGAGGTCATTAATGAAGAAAAAACGCGCACTTATTAGTGTTTCTGACAAAACCGGAGTAGGAGAATTTGCTAAGGAATTGGTTGCTCTTGGCTATGAAATCATTTCAACCGGCGGGACGAAAAAGATGCTTCACGAACAGGGCATTCCTGTATTGGGCGTGAGTGATGTCACTGGATTTCCGGAAATTTTAGAAGGACGCGTTAAGACGTTAAATCCGTTTATTCATGGTGGTCTGCTTGCAAAGCAAGATGATGCGGAACATCAAAAACAGCTGGATGAACATGGAATTGAGGCAATCCAGCTTGTTTGCGTCAATCTGTATCCATTTCAGCAAACCATTGAAAAACCAAATGTAACAGTGGAGGACGCGATTGAAAATATTGATATCGGCGGTCCAACGATGCTTCGTGCTTCAGCGAAAAACCATCAATATGTCACGGTTGTAGTGGATCCCGCTGACTACGCGACAGTGATTGCTGAGTTGCAGACGAATGAAAAAACAACAATAGAAACAAGAAGAAAGCTAGCGGCGAAAGTGTTCCGTCACACTGCAGCCTACGATGCACTCATTGCAGGCTACATGACTGATTTAGCTCAAGAAGAGACACCCGAAAAGTTAACCGTTACATATGAATTAAACCAGACCTTACGATACGGAGAGAACCCACATCAACAAGCTGCTTTTTATAAAAAGCCACTTGGCTCCGTGTTTTCGATTGCTTATGCAGAGCAGCTTCATGGCAAAGAGCTTTCCTACAACAATATCAACGATGCCGATGCAGCACTGCAAATTGTAAAAGAATTCACTGAGCCAGCGGCTGTTGCAGTGAAGCATATGAATCCATGCGGAGTCGGTACAGGAACAACAAGCTTGGATGCGTTTAATAAAGCATTTGCAGCAGATCCTGTGTCTATTTTTGGTGGAATTATTGCTTTCAATCGTGAAGTAGATGCAGAAACAGCTAGAAAACTTCACGAAATCTTTTTAGAAATTATTATTGCCCCATCCTTCTCGGAGGAGGCATTGTCTATTCTTACAGGTAAAAAGAACCTTCGCTTGTTAACGATTTCGTCTGATGGTGTAAAGAAGCCGGAACAGAAAATGACAACAATCGAAGGGGGATTACTAGTTCAAGACCAGGATCGCTTTACCCTAGAGGATGCTGTTGTCAAAGTAGCAACGAAGAGACAGCCGACAGAGGTAGAATGGGAAGCATTAAAGCTTGGCTGGAAAGTTGTGAAGCATGTAAAGTCCAATGCGATCGTTGTGGCAAATGAGGATATGACCATCGGGATTGGAGCTGGACAAATGAACCGTGTGGGAGCGGCAGAAATTGCATTGAAACAGGCAGGAGAAAAAGCGGAAGGTGCAGCTCTAGCATCAGATGCATTTTTCCCAATGGATGATACCGTTGAGGCGGCAGCAAAAGCAGGCATTACCGCAATTATTCAGCCGGGCGGTTCGATCCGTGATGAGGATTCAATTAAGAAAGCAGACGAATACGGAATTGCCATGGTGTTTACCGGAGTAAGACATTTTAAACACTAAGTGGAGGTGTGTATGATGAAGGTCCTAATCATTGGCCGCGGTGGTAGAGAGCATGCTTTATGCCGAAAAGTAAGTGAAAGCACGTTGGTTGAAAAAGTCTTTGTCGCACCTGGAAATGACGGAATGGTGGATGTAGCTGAGCTTGTTTCTCTTGAGGAATCACAGCATGAGCAATTGATTAGATTTGCCCAAGAGCAGGAAGTGGGCCTCACTATTATTGGACCGGAAGTACCTCTCTTAGCAGGTCTGGCAGACAAGTTTGAAGCAGCAGGCTTACTTGTCTTCGGTCCCCGTCAAGTAGCGGCGGAAATTGAGGGAAGTAAAGCTTTTGCTAAGGAACTGATGAAAAAATATCAGATTCCGACGGCTGATTATGCTGTATTTACTTCCATTGAAGAAGCTCGTGCCTATATCGAAGAAAAAGGGGCGCCTATTGTTATAAAAGCCGATGGTTTAGCAGCTGGAAAAGGTGTAACAGTTGCCCTCACAAAAGAGGAAGCGTTGGCAAGTCTAGAGGAAATGCTTGTTGGTGCGAGGTTTGGCGCGGCCTCTTCTCGAGTGGTCATTGAGGAATGCCTATTCGGCGAGGAATTTTCACTCATGGCCTTGGTGAATGGTGAAGTGGTCGTTCCACTGGAAATCGCTCAAGACCATAAGCGGGCGTTTGATGGGGACCAGGGGCCAAATACAGGTGGAATGGGCGCTTATTCACCAGTTCCTCAGATTGGCAGAGATACGGTAGAAACGGCTATTGAGACCGTCCTAATTCCGGCAGCCAAGGCTATGGTACAGGAAGGTAGAAGTTTTTGCGGTGTTTTATATGCCGGGTTAATTGCAACTGCAGAGGGCCCAAAGGTTATTGAATTTAATGCCCGTTTTGGGGATCCGGAAACTCAAGTTATTTTACCTAGATTACAATCGGATTTGGTGCAAGTGATGGTTAAGCTGCTGTTAGAAGGCGGCCGTCCTCAGCTCGAATGGTCCGAAGAAGCGATGGTGGGGGTTGTTGTTGCAGCAAAGGGATATCCTGATGAATATGAAAAGGGTGCTGTACTGACAGGATTGCAAGATTTTACTGATGAAGTGGTTACTTTTCATGCGGGATCTTTGAAAAATGCATCCGGTGAATTCATCACTAATGGTGGAAGGGTCTTACTTGTCGGTGCAAAGGCGGAAACGCTGCAAGCAGCACAAGAAAAGGTTTATCACGAGATGGAAAAGCTTCAGTGTGATGGGATTTTTTATCGAAAAGATATTGGGGCAAAAGCAATTCAACCCGTTATTGGCTAACGGGCTCGTCTTCTACTTGATCGGCGCATGTATGCATAGAGCAGGGCGACAATGCTCCCGATTATCACAATTAACACAAACGACATATGACTAACGTATTCCCAAAACATCAACATCGACTCCTATCAGGGAGGCTGACTCAGGTTAGGGGCTTATTCACTTGCCCCTAGCTTTGAGTAAGCCTCTCTTTTTAATAATCTTTTTTGTGTGACTCATTCCTAATTAAGTTCTCTGTTAAAAAACTGCTTATATGGGCCTAATTTCCCTCTCGAACAACGAGAAAGGTCACGTAAAGAGGTTCTATGAACCCGTTTCCTTCCTGGGATGACGAGAAAGGTCACGTAGAGAAGGTCTATGAACCCGTTTCCTTCCTGGGATGATGAGAAAGGTCGCATAGAGAGGTTCTATGAACCCGTTTTCTTCCCGGGATGACGAGAAAGGTCGCGTAGAGAGGTTCTATGAACCCGTTTTCTTCCCGGGATGACGAGAAAGGTCGCATAGAGAGGTTCTATGAACCCGTTTTCTTCCCGGGATGACGAGAAAGGTCGCGTAGAGAAGGTCTATGAACCCGTTTCCTTCCTGGGATGACGAGAAAGGTCACGTAGAGAGGTTCTATGAACCCGTTTTCTTCACGGGATGACGAGAAAGGTCGCATAGAGAGGTTCTATGAACCCGTTTTCTTCCCGGGATGACGAGAAAGGTCGCGTAGAGAAGGTCTATGAACCCGTTTCCCTCTCAGGATGACGAGAAAGGTCGCATAGAGAGGTTCAATGAACCCGTTTCCTTCCCGGGATGACGAGAAAGGTCACGTAGAGAGGTTCAATGCGCCCGAATTTCCTTTCGAACGACGAGAATCGTCACGTAAACGAATTGTAGAAGCCTTTACACCTTGTCCAACAACTAAGACGGATTATAAGGAAGTACCTCTTCTCCATCAAAATCCTCTAGCCCTTCCATACTATTCCTTGACTCGTTGGTAGGGTCATCATCCTGCATTCTATTTTGATATTGCTCATATAATGCGGTTAGCGGACAATAACGAACAATACCTTCTGCTACCTTCATTGCACCCATAAACGCAGCCAATAAATAAGAATCTCTCCAAGGACGCTTCACAAGCTTTGAGGTGCTCCAGGCAAGAATAGTTAACCCAAAGGTAATCCGAATTAGCGCATTTAAAATCCCGATATTTGGACGGATATTCAAGTTGTTCACTCCTTCACAATATTTTTACAATATTTATCAATTCTTTAATGCGTTAAATGATAAAATATGATAATATAGTATCTAAAGAAATTTTGTAAGGGCTTTCTTTATGATTAAATCAAGTTTTTAACATAGATATAGTTTGTTTGAAAAGGGAGGGATATGGTATGCTAGAACAACGCTACCGCTGGAAAAACAAAAACTTACGCATGCATGTATCCGTTTTAGATGGGAAAACTTCTCCAACAATCCTATTGAAAAACGCCTTATATTTAAACCAGACGTTTCGTCAATGGATGAGAGCGAATATTTGGATTTACGACGACCGCATTGTGTATGTGGGTGAGAACCTGCCTGCACAAATTGATGAAAATTGTGAAATCATGGATTGCACAAATGAAATTTTAGTTCCGGGTTATATTGAACCACATGCACATCCGTTTCAACTATATAATCCCCTAACATTGGCGGCATATGCATCCCAGTTCGGGACGACAACATTAATTAATGACAATATGGCACTCATTTTACATTTGAAAAAAAGGGAAGCGTTTTCATTATTGCGGGATCTCCGCTCGATCCCTTCCACCATGTTTTGGTGGTGTCGGTTTGATTCACAAACGGAAATTTTGAATGAAGAGGAAAAATTTTCGCATAGTAATATTAAAACGTGGCTTGAGCATGATGCCGTGCTACAAGGCGGAGAACTCACCGGATGGCCAAAACTGCTTGATGGCGATGATATGATGCTTCATTGGATTCAGGAAGCGAAACGGATGCGAAAGCAAATTGAAGGTCATTTTCCAGGTGCTTCTGAAAAAACGTTGGCGAAAATGATGTTGCTTGGCGCCGATTGTGATCATGAAGCCATGACGGGGGAAGAGGTTTATAACCGTTTGATGCAAGGGTATATGGTCTCTTTAAGGCACTCTTCCATTCGCCCGGATCTTCCGCAGCTATTGGATGATATGAAGCGTTTAGGCATTGAGGCATATGATAGATTACTATTCAATACAGATGGCTCATCTTCTGCCTTTTATGAACAAGGAATTACGGATCACATGATTCGAATTGCTATTGAAAAAGGCGTGCCAATTATTGATGCCTATAATATGGCAACTGTGAATATAGCAAGATACTATAATATCGACCATTTACATGGGAATATCGCAACAGGTCGCGTAGCTAATATTAACTTCCTATCTAGTATTGAAAATCCAACTCCTGTATCTGTCCTAGCAAAAGGAAAATGGGTAAAACGGGATGGCGTAAAGGTGGAAGAGGCGTATCCTGGGGTGGATTGGAAGGACTACGGCTTAAAGCCAATGGAGTTAGATTGGGAACTCTCCATGGATGATTTACAGTATTCTATGCCGTTCGGAATTAAAATGGAAAACTCAGTTATTACAAAGCCTTATTCCATCTCCATCGATGTCTCAGGGGATGAACTGCCTCCAGACCATGATGAATGCTTCTTTACCTTAATAGACCGTAAAGGGAAATGGAGAATTAATACCGTGTTAAAAGGCTTTGCAACGAAGGTGTCCGCCTTAGCAAGCTCGTTTTCTAATACAGGAGATATTATTTTAATTGGGAAAAATAAACAAGATATGCTCCGTGCATTTAATAGAATGAAAGAATTAGGCGGAGGCATTGTCATGGTAGAGGAAGAAAAGGTTGTTTGCGAACTGCCGCTTTATTTAAATGGAGTTATGTCAGATCTTCCTGTGGAAGAGTTAATGCAGCAGGAAAAGAGATTATTTGAAGAATTAAAGGAGCGGGGCTATTCTTTTTCAGATCCAATTTATAGTCTACTGTTCTTTTCTTCGACTCATCTGCCATATATTCGCATAACGCAGCAGGGAATGTATGATGTTATGAACAAAACAGTACTCTTTCCTTCGATAATGCGTTAAACTGTAAATAAGTAAAGAGTTAAAGTGTGAAAGTATAAATAGGGGTGTTCAATAAATGAAAAAATGGGCTGTTGCCATGGCAGCTGTTCTGTTACTGTTTTCAGGCTGCAGTAATAAGGAAAAAGAAAAAGTACAGGAACCAGTAAAAAAAGAAAAAGTGGTTGAAAAGGTTGAAGAAAAAGAGCAAGAGAAGCAAGAATACCCTTATTCTTATCCATTAACAGGCATAGGTTCTACAACCGAAACGGATGGAAGAGCCGTTGCTGTTATGGTTAATAATCATCCGAAAGCCCGACCACAATCAGGTTTAAATAAGGCTGATGTGGTGTATGAGGTGCTTGCAGAGGGTGATATTACTCGCTTCCTTGCCGTCTTTCAAAGTGAAAGGCCAGAAAATATTGGACCGGTCCGCAGTGCACGTGATTATTATGTTAATCTTGCCAAAGGATTGAATGCCCTTTATGTTGCTCATGGTTGGAGTGAAGAGGCAAAGAAGATGCTGGAAGGAAATGTTGTGGATAATTTAAACGGAATGGTTTATGATGGTACCCTGTTTAAGCGATCCAAAACCCGAAAAGCACCACACAACTCCTATATTACGTATGATAATATTCTAAAAGGCGCTCAGCAAAAAAAGTATTCAATGGAAAAAAGTCCCCCGAGTTTTACGTTTTTGTCTGAGAAAGAGAGAACAAATGTAACCGGGAATGAAGCCGCATCGGTGAAGATTACTTATTCAAAGGGTGGGATTTCGGATTCTGTTCTTGAATTCGATTCTACGCTTGGCAAATATAAGCGCTTCTCAGGTGGGGAGCAGACCGCTGATTTAGACACTAATGAACCAGTTTTACTGGATAATGTATTTATTATTGAAGCCGTTCATAAAATCATTGATACCTATGGCCGAAGGGATATTGACCTGCAGTCAGGAGGAAGAGCCTACCTCATCCAGATGGGGAAGGTGAACGAAGTAGAATGGGCTAATCGGAATGGCCTAATTGTTCCCATGAAAAATGGGCAAGAGATTCCTTTGGTTCAAGGAAGGACTTGGGTGAATGTGGTTCCAACTAGTCCTGGAATTGAAACAAGTGTTTCTTTTAACGTTAAATAAACATTTGATCTTAAAGGGGTAAAGAATATGCAAATTAATAAATTACGTGGAAAAGAGCTTGACCAGTTGTTCCAATCGGTCCTTTCATTAAAGGATTTGGAAGAATGCTATCGCTTTTTCGATGATTTGTGCACGATCAACGAAATTCAATCATTAGCACAACGCCTGGATGTGGCAAGAATGTTAAGAGAAGGTAATACGTATCATAAAATTGAAACAGAAACAGGTGCAAGCACAGCAACGATTTCACGTGTGAAGCGCTGCTTAAACTTTGGAAACGATACGTACGAAATGGTTCTAGAACGCATTAAAGACGAAAATAGTAAAAATAGCAACGAATAAAAAACCGAAGAGGCTAATCTTCGGTTTTTTTCTTTTATTCAACGTGTTGAAAAAGCATACTGCTGTTTCAGACACACTGTTGATTGGAGCGGAAGGCGCGAAGACTCCTGTGGGAGTATGGTTCAGGGGAGACCCCGCAGGCGTGAGCGCCGAGGAGGCTCGCCGAAACACCCACGAACCGCTCGCGCCTGGAGCTGAAATCAACAGGCATGTTAATGCCCATAACAAACTGGATATGATTTCTATAATTAGAATCACTGTTTTGTTTTTTTATCGAAAGGGCAAATGCTATAATGGTGTAATGGATTACTGAATGGGAGGATCTTTGGGATGTATGATTTTCGCGAGTGGCGGCATGTGTTTAAACTCGATCCAAATAAAGAAATAACAGACGAGCAATTGGAAAGAATTTGTGAGTCTGGTACAGATGCAGTGATTGTAGGAGGAACGGATGGAGTAACACTCGAGAACGTTCTTGATCTAATGGCAAGAATTCGCCGTTATACGGTTCCATGTGTCCTTGAAGTTTCAAGTATCGATACGGTTACACCAGGTTTTGATCTTTATTTTGTACCAACCATATTAAACAGTAGTGACCCAAACTGGATTACTGGGTTGCATCATCAAGCAGTTAAGGAATATGGTGAAATCATAGATTGGGAAGAATTCGCCATGGAAGGGTACTGTATTTTAAACGAAGAATGTAAAGCGGCTAAACTGACATCAGCCAACGCTCAATTAACAACAGAGGATGTTAAGGCATATGCAATGATGGCAGAAAAAATGTTTCAGCTTCCAATCTTCTATTTAGAATATAGCGGCAAATATGGGGACCCTGCTTTAGTGGCAGAGGTCAAAAAGGTTCTTGAACAAACTACGTTATTTTATGGTGGGGGAATAACTACCGCCGAACAGGCAGTAGAAATGGCTAAGCATGCCGATGTCATTGTTGTGGGAAATGTCATTTATGATGATTTTAATCAAGCGTTGGAAACCGTAAAAAGTGTTAAATAGATATTTGCATCAGAGAAAAATTAACGATATGATAAAAATAAGAACAAATGTTTGTAAATGGTGGTGGATAGAATGCAATTTTTAACAGATAAGCTATTAAACGGCCTGAACCCAGAACAACAAAATGCCGTGAAAGCAACAGACGGACCACTTCTTTTAATGGCAGGTGCCGGAAGTGGTAAAACAAGAGTACTAACGCATCGAATCGCTTACTTAATAGTAGAAAAGCGCGTCAATCCTTATAATATCTTAGCAATTACCTTCACGAATAAAGCAGCAAGAGAAATGAAAGAGCGTATCGGCAAAATGATGGGCGGTGCCGCCGATGAAATATGGATTTCTACCTTTCACTCCATGTGTGTAAGAATTCTGCGCAGAGATATTGACCGCATGGGCTTTAACCGTAATTTTACTATTCTTGATACAACAGACCAGCAATCCGTAGTAAAAGGGATCTTAAAAGAAAAAAATATAGACCCGAAGAAATTTGACCCACGTGCGATTCTAGGTTCAATTAGCTCTGCAAAGAATGAACTAATTGACCCAGAAGAGTTTAAAAAGACAGCTGGCGGGTATTTTGAACAAGTGGTTAGCGATGTGTATGAAGAATATCAAAAACGGTTACGAAAAAATCAAGCTCTTGATTTTGATGACTTAATTATGATGACCATTCAATTGTTCACACGTGTACCGGAAGTGCTTGAGTTTTATCAGCGGAAGTTCCAATATATTCACGTGGATGAGTACCAAGATACGAATAGAGCGCAGTATATGCTCGTAAAACTATTGGCCAATCGTTTTAAAAACCTGTGTGTCGTTGGGGATTCAGACCAGTCGATCTATAAGTGGAGGGGAGCGGATATTGCCAATATTCTTTCCTTTGAAAAAGACTACCCGAACGCAACCGTCATTTTACTAGAGCAAAACTATCGATCAACCAAGAGAATTCTATTAGCAGCCAATAAGGTGATTGAAAACAATATGAACCGTAGGGCTAAAAATCTATGGACAGAAAACCCCGAAGGAAATAAACTCGTGTATTACCGGGCCGATAGTGAGCAGGGAGAAGCGCAGTTTGTTGCAGGGAAAATTAAAGAATTAACCCGAGATCAGAAATATAAGTTATCAGATATTGCGGTTCTCTATCGAACCAACGCACAATCCCGTGTAATGGAGGAAGTGCTGCTTAAATCAACTATTGAATATAGCATTGTCGGCGGCATTAAGTTCTATGACAGAAAAGAAATCAAGGACATGCTTGCTTATTTACGTTTGATTTCAAACCCGGACGATGACATTAGCTTACAGCGTGTGATTAATGTGCCAAAACGCGGAATAGGTTCGACCTCACTTGATAAAATTGCAGACTTTGCCGCTATGCATGACCTTTCTTTGTACCAAGCTTTAGACTCGATTGAATTAATCGGTTTAAGCCCGAAAACTACAAAGGCTGCAAGAGAGTTCCGTGATTTAATTAGAAATTACACGAATATGCAGGAATTCCTTTCTGTAACGGAATTAGTAGAAGAGGTTCTTGAAAAGACAGGTTACCGCGAAATGCTGAAAGCGGAAAAGTCACTAGAAGCTCAAAGCCGACTTGAAAACCTTGAGGAATTATTATCTGTAACGAAAAACTTTGAGGATTCTAGTGAGGATAAGAGCTTAGTTGCTTTCTTAACGGACTTGGCACTCGTTGCAGATATTGATTCCCTAGATGATGATGGTGAAAAGGTTGATTCTATCACATTAATGACCTTGCACTCTGCAAAAGGCTTGGAGTTCCCTGTCGTTTTCTTAATCGGCTTGGAAGAAGGAGTATTCCCGCATAGCCGTTCCCTTATGGAAGAAGCGGAGATGGAAGAAGAACGCCGACTTGCCTATGTAGGGATTACAAGAGCAGAGCAAAGCTTATTTATCACAAATGCCCAAATGAGAACATTATTTGGTAGAACGAATATGAACCCCGCATCAAGGTTTATCGCTGAAATTCCGGAGGATTTAATTGAAGGAGTAGAGCCCGAGAGACGTATGAATACGCCATTTAATTCTGGTGGAGGAAGAAGTTTTGGAGGTTCAGGGTCTTCCTTTGGACAAGCGAAAAGTACATTTAGTACACCAACTACTCCAAGAAAACCAGTGATGCGTCCTGTTTCAGCTGCGTCTGGTGGAGAGGAAGTCGGCTGGAAGGTTGGCGATAAGGCGGAACATGGTAAATGGGGAATTGGAACGGTTGTAAGTGTGAAAGGACAGGGAGAAGGAACAGAGCTTGATATTGCGTTTCCAAGCCCAGTAGGTATCAAACGTCTATTAGCTAAATTTGCACCAATTAAAAAAGCATAAGCCTTCATGCTATAATCCAAGTGGATATGAGTGAAATACCTTTATGAAAGGGCTGGATATATGGACCTTCTAATGGCTGAACAGAAAATCACGGAATTAAGAAGCGTATTAAACCAATATGGCTATGAATACTATGTGCTAGATCAACCATCTGTGCCTGATACTGAATATGACAGGCTTATGCAGGAGCTTTTAGAGCTAGAGGAAAAGTTCCCAGAGTTAAAGACACCAGACTCTCCTTCGGTGCGTATAGGTGGTACGGTTCTTGATGTATTTGAGAAGGTGGAGCACCGTACACCGATGTTAAGCTTAGGTAATGCCTTTAATGAGCAAGACTTAAAGGATTTTGACCGCAGGATCCGTCAGGCGGTAGGAGACAATTTTTCCTATGTCTGTGAATTGAAAATTGACGGCCTTGCTGTGTCGTTACGCTATGAAGACGGTTTGTTCATTCAAGGGGCAACCCGTGGGGATGGAACCTTATCGGTAAAATCTAATGTGTATAAATATATGAATACAGTATTCAATAAAATGAATAAAAGGATAAGAAGAAAAACTATAATAATTAGACAAGCAGGGGGATGTAGTCCCGTGGTGGGTAGCAGGAACTATGGATTAGCTTTCAAGAGAAAAGGAGTTAATTTCATAGGGCTTAAACAAGATGGGGGTGTAGCAGCATGAATGTGAGAGAACGGATAGAAGAGCTACGTAACCTAATTGAACACCATAATATATTGTACTACAATGGACAACCAGAAATATCTGATTATGAATATGATGAACTAATTCGAGAGTTAGAAGCTTTAGAACACCAATACCCACAGTATTTTAGTCTAAAGTCGCCTACTCAAAAAGTAGGTGGAACATTAAAACGTGAACTAAGAAAAGTGCAACATGACGTACCAGTAATAAGTCTTCAAGATGCATTTTCAAAAGAGGAAATATATGATTTTGTAAATAAAATAAGATCTCAATTCACTAATCATAAATTTGTAGTGGAAAAGAAAATTGATGGCTTAACAGTAATGCTACGATACCACAATGGAAAATTAACAGAAGGAATAACCAGGGGCAAAGGTGAAATCGGGGAGTCCGTTTATGAGAACGTCTTAGAGATCAAAAATATACCCAAAAGTATTCCAACAGAGTTACCGTATTTAGAGGTCCGTGGGGAAGTTTACATGTCCAACGAATCTTTCGAAAAGGTATTGGAAAGGGAAAAAAATAAGGGTGGTAAGAAGTATAAAAATCCAAGGAATTTAGCAGTTGGAACATTAAGACAGTTAGATCCAAGCATCGTAAGAGAACGTAATCTAGATATTTTTGTTTTTAATCTTGAAATAGCAGAAGGTAAAAATTTTTCTTCACATAGTGAAACTTTAGAATGGTTGAAAGAACAGGGTTTTACCATTACTCCTAATTATAAAGTTTGCACTACAGCTGATGAAGTATGGGAAGCTATTACTAAAATAGGTGAGGAAAGAAACAGCTTACCTTATGGGATAGATGGGGCGGTTGTTAAAGTTGATAACTTAAATGACAGAATAGAATTAGGAAGTACAAGTAAAGTTCCTAGATGGGCAATCGCTTATAAATACCCACCAGAACAAAAAGAAACCGTTATAAAGGATATAAAGATACAAGTTGGGCGTACAGGTAGGCTAACTCCTTTAGCTCTTTTAGAGCCAGTTATATTAGCAGGAACAGAGGTTTCAAAAGCAACTTTACACAATCAAGATTTTATTGATTCAAGGGATATTCAAATTGGTGATACAGTGGTTATTCAAAAAGCTGGCGATATAATTCCAGAGGTAATAAGGAGTATACCTGAGAAAAGGCCAGCGAATGCAGTTAAATATACCATTCCAATGTCTTGTCCTATATGCAATTCACCGACAATCCGAGAAGAAAATGGTGCGGATATACGTTGTACTAGTGAGGTATGTGGTGCACAACAAATAAGAGGAGTAATATATTTCGCTTCAAAAGATGCAATGGACATTGAGGGACTTGGGGAGAAATCTGTTGAAACTCTTATGTTAGAAGGGTATATAAATAATATTGCTGATATATATTCTCTCGAACAATATCGTGACGAGTTGATCGAGAAAGGTATAGTGGGAAGAAAGAAATCAGTTGATAATCTTTTAAAAGCTATTGAGAAGTCTAAAGATAATGATTTAGAAAAGCTACTAACAGGGCTAGGAATTAAAAATGTAGGGAAACAAACTGCTAGAGTGTTGGCCATGAACTTTCCTGAAATTGATGCAATAGCAAATGCAACTTATGAGCAACTGGTGGCATTGCCTGACTTCGGAGATATTGTCGTTAACAGCGTTATAAACTATTTCAATCAAATAAAGAATCAAAAACTAATCTTTGAATTAAAAAGAGCAGGAGTAAATGTTAAATCCAAAACGTCAGATGGAGTTAGTGGTGACGATAGATTTTCGGGTAAAACATTTGTCATTACAGGAACACTTCCAACCCTAAAAAGGGATGAAGCAACTAAATTAGTCCAAATGTATGGTGGCAAGGTTTCTGGTAGTGTATCTAAAAAAACATCATACGTTCTTGCAGGTGAAGAGGCAGGAAGCAAACTAACAAAGGCCCAGGATTTAGGAATAACAATAATTGATGAAGAAGAATTTAGTAACATGTTAAAATAAGATTCACTAAAAATGGCTCAGTTCAAATAGCTGAGCCATTTTTCTTTTTACATAATTGTAGATATAAAAAGCCAGTAGTTAGCAGTAACGGGTTCAGTTTTGATGTGCAAGCATAAGAAAAATTATATATCACAGTAAAATCACAGGAAAAAACGCTGTTGTAAAATTATCAACAGCGTTTTTTGTTGGATTGGTAACTGCAATGCTTTATTTTAAAACTGTCTCGGCTGGGGTAAATGCTTCCCATTGATTATATTTCGTTGTTATCGAAGAAATAAACCAATACTCTCTAAATGGTTCTAGATTCTTTTCCACGGTTATGGTCTTCTGCCCACTACCAAAATTAGCATATGATGTTCCTAAATCGTATTTAACGTTATACCGCATTCGGGATTCGCTAAGCTTTTCTACTTTGGTAAGACGGAAGTTACTAACCCACGGGCTTGACTGACCTGTTACCCAATGAGTTTGCTCAAATGTTCTCCTTGATTGTTTTTGAAGCGAAGGGGACAACATCGCATATTGAACAGCACCGCTTCGATTATTTACACCTAATATCCATAAATCAACAGCTTGTTTCGGTTCGCCTACGTGCAACCCAGTCATAAAAGACAGCAACTGGCTTTCTAAAAGATTGAGTTGTTTTGGGGCTGCTATTGCGGGATTGTTATTAAACAGCATTAATGAAAATAAAAGTATAATAAATCGCAATAAATCACCTCTAAAGGTTATCTTTTAGAGGTATTATTTTACTTAAAGCAACTAATGATTCATTACTTCAAATAAATTATATCTTTCATTGGTAAACTTTTTACTGTTTTTTCAATTAGGTTGAATGAATTTTAGTTTTCACACATCATATATCTGATATAATACTAAATTTGAATATCCAAATGAGTTATTTTTAGGTTAAATCTAACTGATAGGTTATCAACAATTTTTAATAAGACCTGTTGATAATACTGTTAATAAACTGTGGATAATTAAACTGAAAGTGTAGATTAACATCTATAAAGTTTGGCTAACAGAAGGAATAAGTTACAGCTGAATAGAATACTTATTACAAAAATAGGAAGTGATGAAGAGGATGACTCAGGCCGAAGCTATAATAGAAGCATTTAAGGCTCTTGGAGGAACAAGAAGAATTTTTGAAATTAAAAATTGGGTAGATAACAAATATGGATTAAATCGATGGAAGGACTTCAATACAACAATTGCCGATATGGTTCCTATTAGTCTAGGAGGAAATAAAACATCTACTCTTCCAGAAAGAGTTAAGGTTTTAAAAAGAGTAAAAGTAGGTCATTATTGTCTAATTATGACCGAAGGGAAAATGACGGAATAGTTAATTGGTTAATAAATATATTAAAGACTACTGATTGAATCCCGTTCATAAAATCGGGGAGGGGAGAAATGACTGTTGTTCAAGTTAGATGGTACGGTCCATATGGCCTTGAAAACATTAATACCAGAGATATTGCTTCCTATATGGGTGTCTATGCTATTTATAGTGTTTTCGGGGGAAAAGAATCATTGCTTTACATTGGTAAAACTAGTCGCAGCTTTAATAGAAGAATAAATGAACATTATAGGGAATGGCTTTGGAACGTTAGAGGAGAAATAAAGATACGTTTTGGGATATTGGAATACCCACATGGTGGGATTCATTCTGTTAAAAAGTTAAACGATATGGAGTCGCTTTTGATTCACTGGCATAGACCTCCTTACAACACTTCCTCTATTGAATGGTATAGAGGGCGACTCAATCTAGAGGTAATCAATGTTGGTAGGAGAGGCTTACTCGATAGAAATGTAACAACTAGCGTATTGACTTTCTAAAGGGAGAAGGGGAATCAACTTGAATGACGAGAGGTTTATTATTAAGCATATTGATCCCGTAAGAATAAAAGATTATGTTTTTACATACGAGGATTACGAGACACTCTTTCCTGCTAATCAAAAAAGGAACGATACAGTTATTGCGAAGAAAAGAAAATCCATACAAAAAAAGTTATTAAATATCCATTCAAAAATAAAAAATTTTGCTCAAAA
Organism: Neobacillus rhizosphaerae; assembly: GCF_050477885.1. GTDB lineage: Bacteria > Bacillota > Bacilli > Bacillales > Cytobacillaceae > Neobacillus > Neobacillus rhizosphaerae_A. Next base: position 68,842 of record NZ_JBCNAC010000076.1, on the reverse strand, counting down.
GGCTGATTTGCATGTTCATTGGAATCCAGAACATATAACAACAATAATAAATCCTACTACCTATAACAATTACACTATTGCTTGGGTTGGTATTAGGTACGGAAAACACCGAAAACATGTAAAATACGGTGGAGAGAGTTATGCTTCGTTTACAAAACATGGATCAATACAAATCGGTTTATACCCTGGCGGATTTACCGTTTCATTATTCCATGCTGTGAGGGATGGAGCTATTGATCGGGGGTTCGTACAGGAAAAACTTTTTCAGAACCCTGATTTTAAGAATGAAATGTTAATGGAATTACAAAAGATTAAAGGGAAAGGTTACACATGGTACATAAATGATCCTATCGAAAGATTAGAACCAGTAAAACCTTTTTCATTAGATAACAGGGATTTAAACGAGTTCTTCAAATTTTACAAATTTGATAATGAGGGATTTGAATCACATTTAACCAGAGTCGTACCTATAGACGATATTTCAATTTCAACTGAGGACCAAATGGTGTTTTTAATTAAAGATGAAATAAAAAACTTATTACCACTTTATAAACAGCTGATATATATTCCTCCTGTTTTCTAAGTCTCAAATGAGAAGGATATATTGATGCTATGGCTTGGAGACAAAACTCCAAGTCATATTTTTGTGTATTCTTTTTTGAACGAATCCAAATACCTTGATTCATTGTCGTACTTTTCTTGGATTTTATGTATAAACTCAATGTAATGTTGAGGTACTTACGTCTGTTCTTTGGAGCTATTAATAATTATAACTTTGCTTTTTTTTTATTCCCATTTTTTTTATTAATTCTATAAATTTTACGGACATGCTTATGTAGCTCATCTAGGGGTTTTCTATCAATTATAGCGGATATATCCAATGTCTTTATTTTAACCTCCTTGCCATTTTCCAGTACCTATGTGGCTTGAGACAGCAGGACATATCAACACAAGAACTGGTAGAAATTTGTAAAAAATCTTAAAACAAAGAGTAGTTCAGCACATATAAAATTCCTAAAAAGAGTACCATTTGTTTCGGATTAACGCAATCAATAAAATAGAAAATGGTAAAGTGGGGTTAAGGAATGATATCCAGGATTCTCTGTCGAAGAAATTAGATATCCTTTCAATTTCTGCATTTATCTCATTTTTATTTGTAAAAGATGGAAAATCGCTTTCCTTAAGAAGAGGATTTATTCCAAGACTGAAGCGAAATCGGGTCTTTACCGGTCTTAGTTTTGGTCTTTTTTTATGTTTTCAAGTGGAAATGGCGGAAGTTAAAAAAAAGAATTATTTTATAGAGACGGTATCCGGAGAGAAGAAACAGCGTTTAGTTTGAACCGTAGGTTTCTGAGAAAACTTTAATCTATTAATAAATTAATCTAGTTATCCCCTTGTTTCTGATTAGTGAAAAAGAATTTAATGCATACGCCTTAGTTAACTAAGAGAATTTAAGCATTGGGGATAATAAAAATGACTGTTTGTAAATTTACAAAAGATTTGAAGCTAATAAATGGTGATGTTTTTAATGAAATTAAAAGAATTCCTAGTAATTCAATCCATTTAATTTGTACAGATCCGCCATACTTTATATCTAGGAAGACAAATTTTAAAAATGGTGGCGGCGATCAAAAGAAATATGGTTCTATTTCGATGGAATTTGGTGATTGGGACTATGAAGAGAAGAGTATAAACTGGTATTCCCTATTAAAAGAATTTAAAAGAGTACTAGTTCCAGGTGGAACAATGGTAATTTTTTACTATATCTTCAAAATGAGTGATATTTCAATATCTGCGGAAAAAATAAATTTAAAACAACCAAGAATCGGTTTTTGGGAAAAAACTAATCCAGTACCAATAAATGCAAAAGTAAATTATTTGTCAAATTCAAGGGAATATTTCATCTCTTATACCAAGGGGACAAAAAGAACTTTTAATTCCTATTATGATAAAGCAGCATACGAAGCTCCAATAGTTAGTGGTAAAGTGAGATTTCATCCTTGTCAAAAGCCTGTAATGGTTCTAGAAAAAATCATTAAAACTCATACCAATGAAGGTGACACAGTATTGGATTGTTTTATGGGTTCAGGATCAACCGGACAGGCAGCAATAAATCTAAAAAGAAAATTTATAGGTTTTGAATTAGATAAGTCTTACTTTAATAAAGCTTCAAATGTTTTGTATAATGCCACCGCAAGCTGATATATATACTTTGTGAAAAGTATCCCTTTATTTAGGGTTATTAAATTAGAAAAAACTAACTTTGCTAATCCAAGTCAGTTTTTTCATTTTATCGTATTAAATTTAATAGTTTAATAACAATAATTGTTATATTTCTTGATGAACATTAATTCCAACATTAATAATTGTGATGATCACATATTTTGAATTTGTTCATTTCGAAGTGGATATGTGGTCTCACAGTTCCCTTGTTTCCATCGTACTCATAATAAAGAACTTGTTTATCGGATTTTTTTGTCCAATTTGTAAGAAGATTCATTGCTATATGGATAGCTGTTGAAGCTAAAGTTCCATTTGGCCATATTACTTGAGGGCGAATACCGGCTTCTCCATATGCTGCATCTTCCCTCGTTAGGTGTTCTTTATTTATGAACCCCATGCACCACATACATGGCATTTCGGGTAAACTGGCAATTACTTGCCCTCTAATTACTGGTATATTAGATGGGTGAGTAACGTCCATACCAATATCAATATAAGGAATTTTGTTCCTTCTAGCCAAGTTTTCTAACTGTTCTCGATTTCTAAGACCATCTAAGCAGCCGAATAAAATGTCTGCCTTTACTATTTCGGCCGGAGCTGTTTGAAATTTATCGTTTATTTCGATGATATTAGCATCAGGAATAATCCCCCGAATAAGGCGAACTGCGATGCTTAATTTTGTGGAGCTTTTTGCTATATCCTCCAATTTTGAGCCGACGGTACGGTTAATATTAGTGTCCTCAAATACATCATAGTCACAAAGAATGTAGTTTTTAAAACCAATGTGGGCAAGCTGCTGAACTATTTGAGATCCACCACCGCCTAAACCGATTACCCCAACCTTAGTGTTTTCGAGAATATAGTCTAGGCTGTCACCAAGAAAAGATTGTCTATTATTTTTCATTATAAATTCCCCCGTTTTGTAAATAAGTCAGTTAACCAACTAAAGAAGGAACCTTTTGAAATCGCGAATTTTTTTGTATCAAGGGAAACTTTGCTTCCTGGTTTCCAGACTCTTGCTACCATGGAATCTTCGCTTAAGAGTAGGAATCCATGTGTTGCACGAGGATTCGCGTTACGGAAGGATCTTAGGTATACAGGATGAGAATCAATATCTACACGGCTAAACTTCGGTATTCCTTTGCCGCCATGCTCGTGAACCTGTAAAACACCTTCGTTATTGTGATCAGCCCTTTTCATCGCCATAACAATCGCACGATGGTCTACTTCCGCACCCACTTTTGGATTATTGATGTAAAATTCATCAGGAACAGATAAATAATCAATAATATTAATAGTATTCTTGCTGTCTGGCTTAATGAAAACAAACCCTACTCGTTCAAAAGCAAAAGGGTGGGGACGAGCTAAATCGTCCCTAATCTTATTAAAGTTTTGTTTGGATATGCTGATTAACAAGGAATCAAGAACCCCCTTAAATGATTTAAAATCATCTCAGGAAATGGGCCAGCTACTACATTATTGTGAGAAAAAGCATACCAGGTTTCACCAGCTATTAAATATGATTGATAATTATTTGGTTTGTGAGGGGATTCCACATTATCCTTCAAAAACAATCGGGATGTGTAACCGCCAGTTGTTGGAGCAAAGCTCTGAGTACAGAATAAAGCATCTGTTTTATTTGGTGTACAATTCTGGGGCATGGTTAGCCCCGGAATAAATAAGTAAAGATTTTGGCCATCTCTTCGTTCTTCGACGTTTGGACCATATATGTGGCGAAGTAATTGAATTTGATTTGTAGGATACATCAGTTTACGCCTCCTTTAAGACGAATGACCAGATGATCCACCGGACTTAAATTGCTCGCCGCCATGGACGGTTACAAATCCTTCGTTGTCGAGTAACAGATAAGCTGGTAATTGATAAATAACATCCGTAATCGGGATATCATTTAGAGCACGAATTTCTGAAACGTTAAGCCGACCTTGGTGTACTTGGTAGGTTGATTCGTTAATAAAGATATTTACAATATCTTTACCTTTACCGTTATCTTCATGTTTCTGATTTTGATTTGAATTCATAAGAATTCCTCCTTGTGATGTTTTAAATCTGCCAGAGGATGTGTTATAATGAAAGACGATATTTTTATAACAAACTCTGGCTATCCAATGGCCGCCGCACAGCATCTCGCAAATGCTGTGTTTTTTTTGTCATCTTTTACTTTTTGAAGATTAAACACTCCTTTCAGTTGGAAGGATGTACCTATATTTACATATTAGAATATGGTGACAAAAAAGACAAGTATTATTTACAAAAAAACAGTAAAATATTTTTTGTAAAGTATATTTGATTTATATCCTTTTTTTGTATTTTTGTATATACTAATGATAAGTTACTTTTTTTTTAAGGGTGGTAATATGGATCAAAAAACAATTAGTGCAAATCTAAGACGAATAAGAGAATCCAATGGTTTAAATCAAACACAGGCAGCTAGTTTGTCAAATCTATCGAGGATTGCATATAGAAATATCGAAAACGGAGATTCAACCCCGAAGATTTCTACTCTTCAATCTATTGCTACAGGATTTGGTATCCAGTTGCAGGAATTATTTGCACCTGTAAAAAGGCTTGAAAAGGTAAGATTTAGGGCACTAAAGAAAATGAATAATAGAGATCATATCATAACTGAGGTTGCACGATGGTTAGAGGATTATAAACAGTTAGAAGAAATTTTGGATATAAATGAAAGTTTCAAATTTGAGCATCTAGTTAAACAACTGGCTAAAATGAAACCTGGAACAGAAAGGGCCATCTATGCAGCTAATCAGGCTAGGATGTTCTTAGATTTGCAGGAAACTGAGCCAATAAGAGATATTGCAGGTTTGCTCGAAGATAATGGAATAAAAGTATATCAAATTAGTATGGCAACGGAAGGCTTTTTTGGTTTATCGGTAGGTAAGGAGGAAGGAGGGCCAGCAGTAGTAGTAAACGTTTGGGATCGTATTTCCGTTGAAAGATGGATTTTCAGTGCAATTCATGAGTTGGGTCATTTATTGCTTCATTTCAATGACCTTGATTTGGAAAAAATAGATGAAGATCCAGTAGAGGAAAATGAAGCAAATACATTTGCATCTTATTTTCAAATGCCTATAGAAGCATTCAATAGAGAATGGAAGGAGACAGCAGGCTTAGATTTTGTCGATAGGGTATTAAAAGTTAAACGTATTTTTCAGGTTAGCTACAAAACTGTACTATACAGATTATCTGAAAGATTTGGGAAAAGAGTCTGGGGTCAATTTCAGAGTGCATATAGATCAAGGTCAGGAAAGACTCTTTCTATGAAAGAAGAGCCCGAAGCTTTAGACTCAAGTAGTTTTTCCGAGGTACTTAGAGCTCAAGAACCGGATTCATTATCATCTTCTGCTTTTATAGAGGATCGCTTATCTAGACTTGTACATGAGGCTTACAAGAAGGATTTAATTTCAAAAAGTAGAGCGGCAGAGATATTAAGAATTGACATAGACTCGATACAGAAAAGAATAGATCAATGGTTCGAGTTTGAATGGGAGTAATTTAATGGAGGGTAAGGAAGAAACATATCTTATTTTAGATGTAAATATGCTCTATGATTTATATAAATCCGATAAGGCTCTTATTCCTTTAATTTCTAGTAGTGTGGGACAAATCCATTTAGCTTCGTCAGGTTTAGAACAGATAAAATTCATTAATAAGAGTGACTGTTATTCATTAGGTATCCATATTATTGAGCCAAATGTTAAGCATTTATTTGATGCTATGACAAGAAGGGGAACTCTTTCATTTCAAGATCATTTATGCTTAATTTTGGCTAAGGAAAATGGTTGGACCTGTGTTACCAATTGTAATCCCTTAAGAAGAGAATGTGAAATTGAAAATATCCCATTTATATGGAGAAACGATATTATTAGAAAAATAGCACTTTCTGGAGCAATTACCGCTGTTACTGAAAAAAAGCTACTTAATCAACTAGCCCGATTTAACCCAATAATGTACAGAACATAAGTCAAATTTTTTTATGAAGGTAAAAATAAATGAAGAAAAAAAATCAAACTAGAATTTTGTATGTTGTTTTTATAATCTCGATTATTTTATCCATTTGGGTCCATATTGAATTACTAAGAGAAATATTTATAAGAGTAATAATATATTGCTTAATGATAATATTCCTTAGATTTTTAGCAACAAGAGAGAATAGTGACATTTTAAAATTTGATCGTGAATCGTTTTCTAATCTATATGAATGGACTAATTCATTAGATGGTGGTCATTATTTTGTAAACAAATTAATTGGAAAGCGAAGTGTAGATGAGGACATCTTAGTGAATTTACAAATTATAAAAAGTGAAATATTAATTAGCTGCAATCATGACTTAAAAAAATTACGTCTTTTAGAAGCATATTTTAAAGTAATTAAGCAGGATAAGGAGAGAGATTACTATTATACTTCCATCTTTGGGATTATGGTAAGTGTGGGATTGTTAATAGGAAGAGAGATATTACTTTCAAATCACATCCCTAATAGTTTAAACGTTTTAGTTAGTAGATTTGGCTTCTATGATTTCTTATTTTTGACGACTATGTTTATAGCATATTTGACTTATGTGAAATACTTAGGAAATAAAAGGATTGAACTTTTCCAACAGATTACTTCACAATGTATTGAGGAGAGAAAATAAATATCCTGTTCTACTCTACAATCTAGGCAATTTAAAGCATGCAAAGATATTTATATAATACATAAGTTAATCCATATATTGCATTGCAGAGTATTTATAATCTATATAAGGGGTATTGCAAAAATTAATCATTTTGAATTATTACTCAGAAAAACTACTATCTTAAAGAGGGTTAATTGATGGACCTAAAATGGTCCTTTTTATTTTTGTTTAAAACAGAACATCTGTTCGTGTATAATGGTGTGGAGGTGAGTAATATGGCGATACAAGATCGCGGTAAAAAGAAATGGCAGTTTGCGTTTGGAATGCCGGAATTGATTAAGTCACAACGAAATCTTTGGATCGACCAGAAACGTATGAAAAGGCCGATCATTGATGAATATGTGAAGGAGGAGTTTGACCTACGTATCTGTTATGCGATGGAGTATAACCTACCAGTAAAAGTAACAATATGGACTGACGGTTTTTTATCCGAAATAACTGGTCAAATCCATTACTTAGATCCAATAACACACCAACTAAGGATTGAACTTCAAAGAGGGGATTTTCGAAGGGTTGATTTTGGGGATGTTATAGATTTGTCTGTTGTTGATTGATTGGGGTTCAAATTTACAAATTTATTCACCGACTATTTCAGCTTTGTATGTTCCGGCCTTTATAATTTAAAGGTCTGTTAAAGGTTATTGTTCATATTTAATACCTCCCCGATTAATTTATATTAAGATATTTCATGCATTACTGGAAAATTGGTAGAAATTAGTTAAATAAAATAGTTGTAATCCTAATAAGTTGAATAATACAAAATTTACCTTTACATCTATAAATTGCAATACTAGTATTTACATAGATGAAGTGTAAAGTTCCAGGAGGTATATCTATGCACATTCCAACTACTGAAATAACTGCATTGTTCAAAAATATTACGGTCAATACAATCTATAGAGCTTTGTACAGATCCCCTAGTACAAGCGAACCATCGATTACGGATTACATTATTCTGGAACTAAGGGATAATCGCAACGAAAACCTATTTGTTATCCCAGGGCATAATGAACCAAAAAAAGGTGCTGACTTAGAATGGTGGATACTCTATCAAGGTGAAAAAGGGGAAGAAATGCAGGCAATACATTTGCGGATTCAAGCAAAAAAACAAGATCCACCAGGAAAGAGAACACCTGCAAAATATACTGATATTAATCATTATAATGAGGATGGGTTCCAAATTGACCTTCTAATTAGTGCAGCAAAAGATGAAAAAGCTATTCCGCTATACTGCTTTTATAATAGATATTTTGAGGGTAAAACCCAAAAAGATATTGAAGATAAGGCGTGGAAATATGCTCATGCAGAAGATATTGACTCCACACGCGATGTTAACAGGAAAATAAATGACGACTATAAAACCTTGGATGAGTTTGCAGATCCAATGCATGATTTGGCAAGTATAGCTGAGAAAGAACCAAAAAGAATTATAAATGAGTTTTTAGATAGGAATCCTGGATTTAAAGATATTGATTACCGGCACAACCAACTACCTGCTTATGTTTTAGATCAGATAGTAACAGACGAACTTACTTCTCATCCATTTATGAAAAAAAATGAGTGGTTTGTTGATAAAGTCACCGAAAGGATACTTAAAAATAGAAAGAGAGATAGCGACACTTTTTATGTTTCTGTTTTTGGTATTGGTGAAACAATTAAGTTTCTAGGCAAAATAATGAATAGATTTATCAAGTGGTTAAAAGAAAAAATGGGATTTGGAGTAAAGAACCTACCTATTATTATTACCGTCTCAAAAGAGCCTATATTTGAGAAAAACAATAAGGTATAAACATGATGGGTATTTTCAAGAAAATAATTCCTATCCAACAAGAGTGCTCAAATCCTTCATTTTGGGGATAGAAAAGACATGAATGATGTCGAAGACAGAGTTTAGGGGGAGAAATTGATGGAGCTAATATATGCTTGGATAGATAAGTTTAGGAACTTTAAAGAAGTTGAACTAAATTTTAGTGAGAAATTTATAATAAACTTTGATAATGCAAACAAATGCATCAAAATAACACCAAATAATAATTTGATTTCAATATATCCTAAACATATAACCAATATTAATGCCATAGTAGGTAAAAATAGTGTAGGTAAAACAAATTTATTGGATGTATTAGGACTAAGAATAGATGATAGAAATAAAAGTCACTCAGAAATCGAAGTAATTTATAAAAAAGAGAAAGGTCCTTATCGTTTACCAGAGGATATCAAAGAAGTAATTAAACACTCGATTTACTTTTTCATCTACTATATGGGTAAAGATGATAATGGTGAAGATTTATTCTGCATTGAAGGGAATGACATTGAGAGTTTTCAAGACCTTATAAAGCCATTATCGGAAGGTGACTTTAATTATTGGAGAGAGAAATATTGGTTTGCGGTGATATGTAATTATAGTTCTGGAATATTGAATTATAAATATGACTTAGATTTTAAGAATGCAAAAGGAAAACTTGCAATAATATCACTTCGTGAAAATCTAAGCCACAAATATTATGATGTCAATTCCGTAGCACCAAAAGATGATAACAAAATTTCAGTACCCAGGAGGGTTTCCCAATTTGAATCCAAATTTTTGGGTATAAAAGTTAAAATGCTCTATGAATTATTACAAAAAACACAAAGGCATTTGTTTCAAGACGAATTATATACATTGAAAATAAATTATAAGAGCATTTATCTAAAGGGTGATAATGAATCAAAAATAAAATTACAACATTCATATAATGAACTTAACGGGAAAGATAAAGCGATTTGTAAAGTTCTTGAATCTTTTGTACATTACTACTACTATGCTCTCTTCTATCTTTCAGGTAATGAGGTGAGAGAATACATAAAGGATTTATTTTACGGAATAAAGGTTGAATCAAAGTCATTGAAAGGATTCTTAAATTACTATTATGATATTGTAGAAAAAATTTCAGATATTCGCTTTCAACATGAACATTTCCATGAACAAAAAACAAAGCAGCATATTCTAAAAAACTATAAAGCTTTGGTTGATGAATTATTAACCAACAAAAATATAAAATTTAACAAGGAATACATGGGCTTAGATATTGCAAGAGAAGTAGATATTCAAAAACTCTTGAAATTGATTAGCGTGTCTGTTGATGAATATTTAAATAGTGACTTCGAAGAGAAGATTTCAACTTTTAATGATTTCTTTGGATATTCAATTGAAAATCTTAGTGACGGTGAAAGTGCATATTTAGGCTTTTTTGCCTCATTATATGAACAGATTTCTTCATTTGCTTCTAATAAAGAAAAGTACATTATTTTGTTAGACGAACCAGAGGTAAGAATGCATCCAGAACTGACAAGAAATTTTATTAATGATTTGATTCTTTTCTTAGAAGATTTAAGTGGGGGTAAAAAGAATTTTCAGGTTATTGTTTCGACACACTCTCCATTTATCTTATCTGACATTCAATCAAATAATATTATATTTTTAGAAAAAGATAATAACGGTAATTGTATACCGACCAAAAGAACCATCAATACTTTTGGTGCCAATATTCACTCTCTTTTAAAAGATGGATTTTTTATGTCTTCTACAATGGGAGAATTTGCAACCAGTAAAATAAAAGATGTAATTAACTTAATAAATGATAGAAAGATTGAAGACGTGACTGAGGAAGAAAAAAACGAGTGGCTGTTTATTATTAATTCTATCGGCGAGCCACTAATAAAAAATAGAATTATAAAAATGTTTAATGACAAATTTAGGTTAGATTTTACTGGTATATTTAATGAAAACTTAAAACTAAAAGATAAGTTAAAAAGGTATGAAGACTCTACAAAGATAACAGTAACCATTGATATGTTAAAAAAACAGATAGAAAACCTCCAGAAAAATATTAGTGAATTGGAGGTAAAACATAATGATAAAAATTAATATTAATGACAATATAAAGAAAATAATTGAAACTGCACACTATAAAGACACTAATAAGCAAGTAAGGGCGGAAATTGAAAAGGTAAAAGGTGAGAAAGAATATAAAAAGTTAATGAACTATTTATATGATCAATCAGGAAATCTTATAGAAAATAAACTTCAAACATTGTTAATTGGTAATAAAGAGGAAATAATTAAAATTATAGATGCCGTGGGTAAAATTCCTAAAAAAAAGGATGATCCTTTTGAAAGATTATATTTAAACTTTACTGGAAGAATATGGTCAAAGGCACTGCTGGATAAATTAAATGTAAGAGTTTGTCCTTATTGTAATAGACTGTATACTTTTACTTTAGAAAATGAAGGAATACGCCCGCAATTTGATCATTATTTTCCCAAAAGCTTATTTTCTTATCTTTCAGTATCCTTATATAACTTAATACCAAGTTGTAGTATATGTAATTCAAAAAAGAAAAATTTAAATACATACGATAAAATAAATGATTTGTATTATCCATATGATGATGAATTTAGTCATGATGTAGTTTTTCAAACATCACCTATTAATAATGATTTCCTGTATTGGACAGGGGTCAGTAACAATTTTGATATAAAGTTGATTAGTAGAGATGAAAAACAAAATTGTAAGGTTAAGAATATAAAAGAGCATTTAAAAATTGAACTATTATATAAAGAACATAACGACTATATACGGGAAATTATTCGGAAGGTAGTTATTTATAATGATAGTAGAATAGATGAATTATTAGAACAGTTTCCGGATTTGTTTGGGTCAAAAGACGAAGTAATTAATTCAATATTTATGAGTTACATTAATAAGGAAAGTTGGGGTAATCGTCCTCTATCAAAGGTAACACATGATATTTATGAAGAATTCAATATATTTCCTAACAAATTAGACCTCAATAAAGTATAAGTAAAACAATTATATTACTTGAAACGTCTTCCAATTTAAAAATTTCCTTTTGGTGATTCATTATTAAAAAGTCAGCTCTATTTGGAAAGATTGAGAAGAAATTTCTTACCATCTTGACCATCATACATTGTTCATTTTTATTAAAAATTATGGATTTAAGTTAGAAATTCCATAAATGACAACAAAAAACCAATGATTCGATTGTGTTTATGTCTTACAATTACGTTGAGGTGGTATAAGTGTTTTTTGCACCAATGCTTTTACAGACAATAGATCATCCATTTGATGATGATTCATTTATTACGGAATTAAAGCTAGATGGCATTAGATTAATATTTACTAAGATTAATAATAAAGTAAAGCTATATACTCGCCACAACAATGAGGTTACAGCCCGGTTCCCGGAGCTATTAACTATAGATATCCCCAATGGTACGGTATTGGATGGAGAGATTATTGTTACTGATTCAGCCTGAAAACCGGATTTTGAAGCCATGATTTCTCGGTTCCAATCAAAGCGAAAAATCATAGAAAATGGCACGTTAAGTTATGTAGTATTTGACGTAATTCAATATAAAGGTAAGTCCGTTACCCGGCTGCCATTAATGGATAGAAAACAGCTTCTAGACGAAATTATACCCCAGGACACAAGTTTAGTAGTGAAGGTGAGATATTTAGAAGGTTATGGCTCCGCATACTTTGATTTGGTCCGTCAACAGGGCCTAGAAGGAATTGTCCTTAAGCGTAAGGATTCTCGCTACGAGGTAGGTAAACGAAGCCAATCGTGGCTAAAGGTCATTAATTATCACTATGATGACGTTCTTATTACCGGAATTAGAAAAGGTGAATTCGGGCTCCTACTAACCTTTCTTGATGGCAAGCCAGCTGGAGTTATGGAATTTATGCCGCAGAATGAAATTAAAAACCTGTACCGGAAGTATCAAGTTATTTCCGAGGATGATAAATTTAAATTTATTAAGCCAACCCAGTGTGGAGTGAAGTATAGGAACCTAACCAAAGCTGGGTACCTTCGAATCCCGTCATTTGTAAAATGGTCTTAAATAATGAAAGGAATTGTATGGATTGAGCGATTTGCTCTATCCTTTTATTTTTACATTGTGAAGGTTTGTACTAAACTATAGGGCATTTTACTTAAGTACACTTCTTCACAAGGTAATAAAAAAGCTGATTTCCTAATTAAGGGGAATCAGCTTTTTCTGGTAATAATTTTTTTAATCAAAAGCCCAAAGTCTCTATTATAAATTACTTTTCCGTTATAAAGGATTCAATCATTTCTGTTATTTTTTGTTTTTGGTTGGGTGTTAATTTTTTCGCCGTTTCAACTAAGTTAATCATTTCTTCCGACTTGTCTTCACTGGACCCTATACTTTCATTGTCCTGTACGTCTTCGCAATCCTGTTTATTTTCACTGTCCTCAAACAAATCATTAATTGAAGTATGTAATGATTTACAAAGCTTTAATAAGGTTTTAACTGTTGGAGATTGTAAATTATTTTCTATTCTAGAAATAGTTGTTCTATTAACACCGGATATCGCTTCTAAATCAAGTGGTGAAAAGCCCTTATCTTCTCTTATTTTTTTTAATTTTTCCCCAACATTTGTCATAATTATAAACCCCACTATGTGAAATAGAATTTATTTTCCTATTTATAAATTATCATAACAAATTTTTTTAAAAAGAAAATATAAAGTGCGTAAATGCACGGATATTCTAAAAAAACTATACATAACGTATAATTTTGTGCGTAAATGCACATAATTGAATTATTGATAGTGGTGCGAGTTTTAGGAGTGAGAAATATTATGTCAATAGATGCAAAAAACCTAAATATCGGAAAGCTGCTTGGAAGTGTTAACGAAGTTTACAGAATTCCTCTTTATCAAAGAACCTACAACTGGGGTAAAGACCAATGGAACGATTTATGGGAGGATTTGATTAATCTTGAAGCAGGAGAAACTCATTATTTAGGTTCTGTAATAGCAATAAGTGTAGAACGCAAAACGGGTTTAGTTACTTTGAAATAGTCGATGGCCAGCAGCGTACTACCTCCATTTTAATTCTGCTAATTGTAATTAGAGATCTCGCGGAGAAAACTGACAAGGAACGTCCCACTTAAGGCAAGGACGTTACCTGTAACTGAAAATACTTTATACAGAATGTTAACTGCCATTTCATTGAAACATGCAAAAGAAATAAGCTGTATTAACATCCAAAATGAGCACCCGAAGTTGCATCATCAAAATATAGGTATATTAATGGAACGAAACGTTATAAGCCGTAGTTATTTTGAAGAACATAAACCAACGGATACTATAAGTCTTCCTCGGCCACATCAGTTTAGGGTTAAATTATGTACCGACCTCATTAATCAAAATGTTCCTATACTATATATTCAAAGACATATGAATCATCTAACAAAGGAAATAACGGAAGGCTATTATAGGAAAGAGAAAGACTTAGAAAAAGAAAAGGAACTTTCTGAGTCTGTAATGAAAATGCTAGTTACAGGGGAGACAGAAATTATGGGTGAAGGCAAGGATACCCTAATGTTACATATTAATGAGTATGTACAGTATTCTAAGTTGAATGTAGCAACTGACTTAGATGAAATCATCAAAGGTCTAACTAAAAAAGTGCCGATTCGGGCTAAAAGTGGTGGTATTTGTATTAAGAGCGGCCCGATTAGGGAATGCAGCAAAAGCGATTCTACTGATTCATTCTATTGTGCGTATGGTATGTGTATAAACCTCTTCCATTCTTTTTTCATGATCGATATTAATTACGAGAAATATACTACTTTATTAAAAACCATTAAATACAATCAGGACAGAGGATTAATAAAGGCTGCTGATAAGGAAACTAGTAAGTTAAAAATGATTGTTAAAAAATATCTAATTCCAGAGCTTGATGAATTAGAAAAGGAAACAAAAGTAAAGGGCGTAGCAGCAGTAATAGAAAAGTACCCCCAGGTTTCTTTTTTTATAGACAATTTTAAAACTATATATGATGAGGTTAGGAAATGGATGAATTAATTGAGACTATTAATCTCACTTTAGAAAAATTGGGCATTAAAAACGAATTAGTAGAACCTAAAATTATGGAATACTTAAAAAAAATGGAGGCAGTCCTCAGTGAAAAGCTTGCAAAACAAGAAGTAATTCAAAATGAAATAACAAAGAACAGACCGTCAATAAATGGTATTGCAAAAGAGTCTAAAGTAGCTCGGCAAACTATTTACAATAACAATTTATTAAAAAATTATACCCAACTTAGAATGGATAATTACAATCAACAAGATCCTGTTAAAAGGAATGAAAAACTTTCTGAAGACATCTCAAAGCTTGAAAAAAGAATAAAACAGATGGGGGAGAGAGACGTTCAGATTGAACTAATGAGAAGAAAAGTTTCATTAGTTGAAAAGGAGTTAAAACATTTAAAAGAGGAAAAGGAGGAACTACAGCAAAGGTATAATAATGTGAGACGTAAAATAGTATCTGGGGAGAATAATATTCAAAAAGCTGAAGTAATTCCTATTATAAAATAACCTAAAAAGGATTGTTTGGGGTTATTACTTAATTGAGCATAGGAAGGAACGCATAGAAACGCATAATTAAAAACGTTACAAATTGCTAGGTTAATATTATAAAACTAAGCCACCTATTAAAAGGTGGCTTTTCGTACTCTTGATTAAGATGATTATATATTTTCCTCTACTTTAATTTCAATCGTTCATTTACTTCGTTTTTAATCTACTTCAACTCTTCAAAAATAGCTCCACCATTTTCAACACACTGTGATACAAGTCTGAAATCAACAATAAGCTTAACTGAATCAATGAGTAGCCCGGCTCGTCCTGTATATCTCGCAATTGGTCATTTAATTAGAAGGGAAATAAATTCCGAGCCGCTCTTGATTATCCGTCTTTCAGCACCCTTTATGCTACTTTCTATTATCTTAACCATGACACATTCAATTATTTTTATTTTTTTCCTTTTACGTGTTTAAGCCTTATAAAAAAGTCTATTTATAGAATCTCACGAGTAGAGAATTTCTTTTGTACCTTCTTAAAATTATTTTGACGCAATATGTCTAAGGGTTAACGAACTTATCAATCGCATAAAGATTATTGGTGATATATATTTTTTTGTAATATTTATTCAATTTAATGTATGTGTAGTGGAAATATATTACATATTAATACTGTGTATATTTTGTGTTATTTTAGAATATTTCATGTTCCGTTTTTTTAGGAGTTCCCGTCCTGGTTTGTTAAAAAACTTGAATTTACCAGTTTTATACTTCTTTTACCACGAGGGTGTAAATGAATAAAAATTGCATTGTTTACTGCTTTGATTCGAATTTTATGTACACCTCATCAATTCCTGAGTTTGGAGGAAATTACTTGGCTATTAAAGAACTAGAAGTTTGGGTAACATTAACAGGTCGCACTGTTGGATATTATGAAAGCAAAAAGTATGAAATACCTAAAAAAAAAGGTAAATCCGGGCTGGTTGTTGATTATAGTGTTCCCGTTTTAGTGAAAGTGGAGGATTTGCTGCCTAAATGCAGTGTAATGGTTACAAAAATTTGTGATGAGTGTGAAATACCTACTCCTGAACCTCAAACCTATCTAGTTGTCTCGACGAGCAGGGAAAAGAATGGTGGGATAGACAGGTGCAGAAGTCATGCAGCTGTAGCAGCTCATCAGAAAAGATTGTTAAACCTTGCTTATGAAAAATCGTTAGAATTCTTTGCGAAAAATAATAATTTGGATTATTTGGTACAAGAATATAGCGATGAAAACTCTCTGCCACCCAGTAAAATCCCGTATTCGTATAGCAAGAATGTCTTATGGAATTGTCCCATATGCAACAAACCCTATCAAGCGACGGTACATAATAGGACAGGACCCAATAAGACCTGTTGCCCTTATCATGGCGGACATAAGGTTTTAGCGGGTTATAATGATTTATGGACTACTCACCCCCAAATTGCCCAATTATTGGTAAATCCGGATAAAGGGAAAGAGTTAAGTGCTGGAAGCCATGAAAGGGAAGAGTTTCTTTGTCCCAATTGTGACCATATTTCACCCCCAAAAAAAATCTGCCTCGTCGTTAGAAATGGTTTTTCTTGTTCCAAATGTGGGGACGGTATTAGCTATCCTGAAAAGCTGATATTCAATGTTTTGAAACAACTACAAGATTTAAAACAACTCATGGAGTTTGAATTTCAAAAGGTGTTTAGTTGGTCAAAAGGCAAACGATTTGATTTCTATATTAAACAATTAAAATGCATTATTGAAACACATGGGGGGCAGCATGAAATCGGGGGATGGTCTTCTACTGCGAAAGAAATACAAGAGAATGACCAAGATAAAAAAGACTTGGCAATTAAGGAAAAGGGAAATGTTGAGCATTATATCATCATAGATTGCTCTAAATCTATATTGTCGTATATCAAAGACGAAGTCCTAAAAAGTCCGCTAAATTTGTTTTTTGACTTATCAAACATCGATTGGACGGAAGCTCATAATCATTCTGTAAGTTCGTGGGTAAAGGTTGCCTGTGAACATTGGAATGATGGAATAAAAAGTACAGTAGAAATTGCATATATAATGGGGCTTCACCATTCAACCGCACATCGGTATCTCCGACAAGGAAAAGAATTGGGGTTGGTTGATTACGATCCAAAAGAAGTGCAACGAAAAAACGGAAAAACAAACGGAACGGCAAGCGGGAAGCCTATCGTGCAACTCTCGTTGGGCGACAAACTAATAAAGGAATGGCCGTCAGCCAGAAAGGCGGCCAGCGAATTACACATAAGTCCTGCGACCATATCGAAAGCTTGTAACGGCAAATATGCAACAGCAACAACTTGCGGATTCAAATGGATGTTTAAAAAGGATTATGAAAAACTATTCCTACAGTAACAGGAACAGTGGCATGCCTAATTTGTCTTAAATGCTCATAGGTATTAAGGAATTCCTCAAGCTTAATGCATCTGAAATTTGTATGAGTGTTTAGCCTATTGATTAAGTCTCCAAGAATCCCCGTATCAACTCATCTAATCATTTTTTTGATTTAGTTCTTCTGTTTTATCAGGTCCTTGGTTGGTTAGAACTGCTCATACAAATCTTCCATTAGTCCATCAAAAATGGGCTGTTAATGGTGGTACCAGTGCCTTAATAAAAAGTGGTTAAAGGAGACAAGACCACTTGTCATAAAATTGCTGAACCGATTGTCTTTCTTTCAGTACATTTTTATTTCGTTAATAAGAGTTACAATTTGAGAAGCCACATGAAAAATACCAAAATACAACTTTGTTGATTATTAATGGTCTTTTTGGACATATTTTGTTTTACTGATAATGTTTGGTTGGGTAATTTATAATTAAAACTGTCGTTTTTTTGAATAAAATAGTGCATAATATATATCTGTGGTTGTCTAAATTCAAAATTAAAAGATTACCTGAAATTTATCGTTACTTATGATAATATTAATGGTTTTATGTCAAGTTGTACAAAAAAGGTTTTACCTATAAGGCGAAATTGTGCGAGGATATCACCGCTAATTTAAAGACGATTCAATCGATTCCGCTTCGAATACGAGAAAATATTTCACTTGAGGTCCGCGGGGAAGCCTATATGCCGAAGCGTTCGTTTGAGGCTTTGAATGAGAAAAGGGCGGAGCGCAGCGAGGAGTTATTCGCTAATCCCAGAAATGCTGCTGCAGGCTCATTAAGACAGTTGGATCCCAAAATTGCTGCCTCAAGAAAGCTGGATGTGTTTTTATACGGAATTGGCAATGTCGGCGAAAGCGGGGTTGTTTCCCATAGTGAAGGCCTTGATTATTTAGACCATCTTGGCTTTAAAACAAATAAAGAGCGAAGAAAATGTGCCACAATTGATGAAGTAATAGAGTTTGTGAACAGCTGGGTAGAAAAACGGCCTCATCTTCCTTATGAAATCGATGGGATTGTCATAAAAGTAGATTCTCTCGAGCAGCAGGCTGAGCTTGGAACAACAGCAAAAAGTCCACGATGGGCAATAGCTTACAAGTTTCCTGCTGAGGAAGTAGTCACCACTCTGCTAGATATTGAGTTAAGCATCGGTAGAACAGGGGTAGTAACACCGACGGCTATCCTTGCACCTGTTAAAGTAGCGGGCACAACTGTACAGCGTGCTTCACTCCATAATGAAGATTTAATTCGTGAAAAGGATATTAAAATCGGCGATCAAGTGGTAGTGAAAAAAGCAGGTGACATTATTCCTGAAGTGGTCAACGTTTTGGCAGATCTACGAACAGGAAATGAAGTGGACTTCCATATGCCGACGCATTGTCCGGAGTGTGAAAGTGAATTAGTCCGTTTGGAAGGTGAAGTAGCTTTACGCTGTATTAATCCAAAATGTCCGGCGCAAATTCGCGAAGGGTTAATCCACTTTGTTTCTCGTGATGCGATGAATATTGATGGTCTTGGGGAAAAAGTGATAAGTCAGTTGTTTGCGGAAAAATTAATCAGCGATGTGGCTGATATTTATAAACTTACCAGGGAACAGCTATTAGCCCTCGAACGAATGGGGGAAAAATCTGTTTCCAACCTGTTGAAGGCAATCGAAACTTCTAAAAGGAATTCTCTTGAAAAACTTTTATTCGGTCTCGGTATTCGTCATGTTGGGGCGAAAGCAGCCAAAACGCTAGCCCAGGTTTTTGGTTCCATGAACAAATTAGCAGATGTTTCAAAAGAGGAGTTAATTGCGATTAACGAAATTGGAGATAAAATGGCTGACTCGATTGTTGCCTATTTTGAACAAGAAGAAGCGAAGGAGTTAATGGAAGAGTTAACTGCTGTAGGTGTCAATTTGGAATACAAAGGGGCGAAGCCAGTTTCTGCAGAGGAATTTGATAGTGTTTTTGCTGGAAAAACCGTCGTTCTTACAGGAAAGCTTGAACAGTTGTCACGGAATGAAGCGAAGGAAAAGATTGAAGCGCTTGGTGGAAATGTGGCAGGCAGTGTAAGTAAAAAGACACATCTCGTGATAGCAGGTGATGATGCCGGTAGCAAACTAACCAAGGCACAAGAACTAGGAATTGAAGTATGGGATGAGGAGAAGCTGTTAGAAGAATTAAATAAGTAAGAGGTGTTTCGGAAATGAGAAAGCTCTCAATAGTCGCTCTCTCCCTTGTCTTTTTGCTGAGTGCTTGTGCACCAAATTTTCAGAAGCAAAATGAAGAGGTCCAAACAAAGGAGAAAGACAAAGGGAAAGCGATTATACCAAAGTATAATATTTCAAATAAATATTATCGGACCATCCTGCCATTTGTTCCTGGGGAAGCGCGTGGATTGGTAGTTAATAATATAAATACAAGATACGACTTAAACGAATTTGAAATGGGCTTGATGAGAATTGCTCAAAACAGCTTTGATACAGAGAAGTATTACTTTCGTGAAGGTCAGGAAATTAAAGGGAAGACCATCAGAGGGTGGTTGAACCGACAGTATACAGATGCGCAGCTAAAAGAAAACAAAATGAAGCAGGCAGATAATATTGGCTTAAATCCTGTCAATACGGCTGCCCCTGGTGCTGAGCCATCATCGCCTATCTATTTGGCTCATATTTTAGAACATGATTATTTAACAAAGGATGATAAGGGGAATGTAACACTTGCTGGTGTTACGATTGGTCTTGCGCTAAACTCCATCTACTATTACAAATTAACAGAAGGTGGAGATACCTTAGAGAAGAAGATTCCTTTTGCTGAAATGGAAAAGGAAGGGAAGAAGTTAGCGGCGGAAGTGGTGAAGCGGACTCGAACTATTAAGAGTTTAAAAGATGTTCCTATTACCATCGCTTTATTTGAACAAAATAGTAAATCTGCGGTGGTTCCAGGTACGTTTTTCACCTATACAACGGTTGATAAGGGAAGCGCGAATGTGAATGATTGGGAAAAGGTTAATGAAAAATATTATCTATTTCCTTCAAGCGATGCCCAAGAGGATCATCGGGATGATTCGATCGCCTTCCTCAACTTCAAGCAGGACGTAGAAAATTATTTTCCAAACTTTAATGGGGTCATTGGAAGAGCCTATTATAATGGTGATCAGCTTCAGGATCTAGATATTACCATTCCTATTCAGTTTTACGGTAAAACAGAAGGGATTGGTTTTACCCAATATGTAACAGGCTTGGTAATGGAGCATTTTCCTAAGTACCTATCAGTCTCTGTTAGTGTAACTTCAGTTGACGGTCCAGAAGCACTCATTGTCAAAAAGGCAGATGACACAGAACCATTTGTTTATATTTACCAATAAGAGGCTTTTAAAAGCCTCTTTTTTCTAGTTCTCAAATCATTGAGCCCTTAAATGAAACATGTTAGAATGAACAGTGGATGTAAACGTTTTAATACATAGGAGGGTTTAAGAAATGGTACAACCTTATAAGCACGAGCCATTTACAGATTTTACGATTGATGAAAACCGCCAAGCATATCTTCAAGGACTTAAGACCGTTGAAGGTTATTTAGGCCAAGATTATGCTCTTGTAATCGGTGGGGAAAGAATCACAACGGAAGATAAAATCGTTTCCTATAATCCTGCAAATAAAGAAGAAGTAATCGGTCGCGTTTCTAAAGCTAGCCAAGAGCTTGCTGAACAAGCTATGCAAGCAGCGGTAGAAGCATTTAAAACTTGGAAAAAAGTAAAGCCAGAAGTACGTGCAGACGTTTTATTTAAAGCAGCGACCATTATTCGCCGCCGCAAGCATGAGTTTTCTGCGCTTTTAACAAAAGAAGCGGGTAAACCGTGGAGAGAAGCAGATGCTGATACAGCAGAAGCAATCGATTTCCTTGAATATTATGGACGCCAAATGCTGGCACTTAAAAATGGTGTACCAGTTAACAGCCGTCCAAATGAATTTAACCGTTATGACTATATTCCACTAGGGGTGGGAATTATCATTTCCCCATGGAATTTCCCATTAGCGATTATGGCAGGTACAACTGTTGCTGCCATTGTTTCAGGTAATACTGTACTATTAAAACCAGCATCAACGACTCCAGTTGTTGCTGCAAAGTTTGTAGAAGTTATGGAGGAAGCAGGTCTTCCTAAAGGCGTCTTGAACTTTGTACCAGGTAACGGCTCTGAAGTGGGAGACTATTTAGTAGATCATAAAGATACTCGTTTCATCAGCTTTACAGGTTCACGTGATGTCGGTCTTCGTATTTTCGACCGTTCTTCAAAGGTGAACCCTGGTCAAGTATGGATGAAGCGTTTGATTGCAGAAATGGGCGGAAAAGATACGATTGTTGTTGACTCAGAAGCAGACCTTGAGCTTGCCGCACAATCAATTGTTGCAGGTGCGTTCGGATTCTCTGGTCAAAAATGTTCTGCATGTTCACGTGCTGTCATCGTAGAAGATGTATACGATCAAGTATTGAACCGTGTGGTTGAATTAACAAAAGAATTAACTGTTGGTGACCCTACAGAGCAAGGTACTTTCATGGGTCCAGTGAACGATAATAATGCATTTAAGAAAATCATGGAGTATATTGAAATCGGTAAGAGTGAAGGTAAGTTAATGGCCGGCGGCGAGGGAGATAACTCTAAAGGTTACTTTATCCAACCAACTGTATTTGCAGACCTTTCTCCAACTTCACGCATTATGCAGGAAGAAATTTTTGGACCAGTGGTTGGTCTCACAAAGGCAAAAGATTTCACTGAAGCGATTGAAATTGCTAACAACACAGAGTATGGCTTAACAGGAGCTGTTATCACGAAGAACCGTGCTCACTTAGAGCAGGCTCGTGAAGATTTCCATGTAGGTAACCTGTACTTCAACCGTTCTTGTACAGGCGCAATTGTTGGCTACCAACCATTTGGCGGCTTCAACATGTCTGGAACTGACTCAAAAGCAGGCGGACCTGACTACCTATTACTTCACATGCAAGCGAAGACTACTTCTGAAATGTACTAATTAACGTATAAAACCCCTTCTCCATTCGAGAAGGGGTTTTTGCTATTTTGGTACGTTAATTACAAATGGAACGGTGAAAACCTTACCTTCGTGCTTAAATTGCCCCCAAAGTTTATAGATTCCTTTTTCAGGAAAGATGGTCATAAATGTAACCTCTGGTCCGTTTCCATCCAGGGTCATTGGATGAATATGCAAGTACTTTTCCGCATCCGCACTCATGGCAACAGTATGACCCAGTGCTCCTAAGTAGGGTTGCAAATCTTTTATCGGTTTATTTGTTTTTGCATCTTTAATCGAAAACGTCAGGTGTACCGTCTTTCCTGCGATAAGCTGGTCAAAGGAAAGCGCCACTTTTTTTCCATTCACAGTATGGGTCAATTTCTTATCAACTACAAGAGGAACAGCCTTTCCTTCCTCCCCCTCAACATGAAGCCAATGATTTTCAACACTACTGTCGCCCCCACCTTTAGGTGTAAATTCAGAAATAAGCTTATACTCACCACTGCTTGGGAGGGATGCAGTAAATTCAAAAAGACCATTCTCTTTATAAGTTGGATGGAGGTGGGCAAAATAAGCTAAATCCTTGCTAACAATAAATAAATGCATTTTTTTCTCATGTACGGTTTCAAAAGTTGTAACGGGTTGATTAGAAGAGTCCTTAATTAATAGCGAGATGGGAATCTGATTTTTGGCTTGTGGATGATTAACTCCCACCAGCCATTCAGATGTCGTGGGCACCACATCTGTCGGTACAGCACTCATTTTATGCCCCATCGTTGATTTTGGGACTTTAAGCGGATTACAGGCAGATAGAAATAAGGATAATAGAAGAAAAGCACTAATATAATATTTCAAAGGGAGTTCTCCTTTCAAGCCCTATTTATTCACTTACTCTACATTACCTATTTGACCCATTGCAAGAATTTTATGTAAATTAATTAGTCAAAAAGATCTAATAAAATGATAAGATAGAAAGGACTATGTTAAAAATCCACTATGGAGGTATTAAGCATTTGGTACCGTTATATTTATTTCATGTAACTACGGTAGAGCACAGCGAAAGCACACTTTGGACTTTTATTATTTGCAACATCTTCGTTGTTTCATCTGGAATTATATTTATGTACAGATTATTTACTCAGAAAAATGTCCGGGTAGCAGGATTAGCATTTGGCGTGGCTTTGCTAATTAATTATATCCTTATTGCCATCTTCGGGGATATATTTGATTTGCTTGGATAGGGTGAGAAAGGAGATGATGTAGTTGAAATATTACCGTTTATGGGTGATTGCTTTTTTACTGAAATTTATTGGCTCTGCTTGGGATGCTTCGTATCATTTCAAGTATTTATTTGAGGAATATTCCATTCCCCATATAGTTAACACAATTGGCTTTGCTTTAGGGGCGTTATTGTTAATAAAAGAGTGGCGACGCTCACACTACATGGACCACTTTTCAAGGAACTTAATTACAATTGGCTATGTGTTATTCCTGATTGGAATCCCATTAGATTTTACGTATCATATCGCATATGGGATTGACTTAACAACATGGAGTCCCACGCATTTTGTTTATTATATTGCAACAGATATTATGATATTTGGTGTTTGGCGCGGATATTATATATTAACTCAAGATATTACCCCAACCTGGAAATCGATGCACACCTGGTTTGCGATGTTTCTCCTCGAATGCTTCATGTTTCCGAACATGCAACAGGAAAATGGAGCAATTTCCTATAACCAGTACATTCAAGGGAAATCCATTGCTTCACAGGAAATATTAGATTTGATATCCGACCCTGCCTCACAAATATTCGGGGGCATTCCGGAATGGGTGTATCCCATCTATTCTGTGTTAATGGTCGTGTTGCTAACTGTTTTTATCATTCGATTTTGTCGGGATTATACGATTCCGTTTATGGCAGCAACTCTGTATATTGGCTTGCGATTCTTGGGTAAAGGTATTTTTGCAGCAGTTGAGTATCCGACATCCTATGTTCCAATCACGCTATTATTTCTTCCTCTTGTGTTTTTATTGTTTAAAAATATCAGTTGGTGGTCGGGCCTAATTGGTAGTGTTGCCTATTTCCTTGGCCTATTCGCCATTCATAAGTCAGGGATTCTAATTACACCGCCTTTAGAACTTTGGGAGCTAGCTCCTGTTGCTATTATTGGTGCACTTGTTCCAACCTTAAATTCAATGGTTAAGGACTCATCTATTCCTAAAAAAGAAAAGCAAGTAATCTAAAAAAGGCGATTGTTTAGGCACTTACTAATTATGGTAAGTGTCTTTTTGGCATATGGGGCTGTGGATGTCAGAGGTAATTGTTTATTCACATATACAATTTTTTAAAGTGTGATTCTTGTCCATGTCCAAGTTATCAATAGTGAATAAAATATGGAGAGCATCATAATGCTTACGTACAACAAAGGGGGGAGATGTAATGAAAAAACCAAAAACGAAATCTAAAACACAATCAAAAAAACAACCAAAAACGCATTCAATAACAAAATCAAATCAAACTTATTCAAACCGTGTTTTAAGGGCAGAGTTTGATAATAACTGGAAGACTACTATTACCTCAACAGGCTATGTTAAATATACCGCTTCGGAAGATAATTCAGAAGTGGAACTTTTACTTTCTGATAGTTCAAGTAGACTTGTAGTGTTTCCGAAAAATGGTTACGTACTAGTGGGTAGCGGGGGAACGAGTCACTTCAGCAAACCTCATGTGACCATAACTCTTTAAGTATGCTTATTGAGAGTCACTAGTTGAAGAAGGTTCATAATAAATACAGGGAATAGCACAGTTCTATCCAACTGTGCTATTTGATTTTTACCAATAAGTAATTTCCTAATCATCTCTAGTTTTGAACCAAGTGTGAAATGGTGTTTATGACAATAATGTGAAAACATTCACATATATGGTTTTAAAAGTGACGAACGTCACAATTTTTTTAGGGTGAGGGATTTACAATTTAGCTATAAAGAAAACCTTACTTACTAACATTAAGAAATCAATATATAGGGAGCGACGCACGATGAAAAAATTAGTGATGATCGGAAACGGAATGGCTGGTGTAAGAACGATAGAAGAAATTCTCAAAGTAGCACCTGAGCCATTTGAGATAACTATTTTTGGACAAGAGCCATACCCAAACTACAATCGGATTAAGCTATCCAATATCCTTCAGGGCGATACCAATTTTGAAGATATTATTATCAATCCGCTAGATTGGTATAAAGAAAATCATATTCAATTATTTACAGGTGATGCCGTAACAAAAATTGATGTGGAAGGAAAACGAGTAATTTCCGAACAAGGAAGAATAGTAGAATATGACGAGTTAATTATTGCAACGGGATCGAATTCTTTCATTCTACCGATTCCAGGTACAGACAAAATCGGTGTCACCGGATTTCGTGATATCAAAGATTGTGAAATGATGATCAAATCGGCGCAGCAGTACAAAAAGGCAGTTGTCATTGGAGGTGGGCTGCTCGGACTGGAAGCTGCAAGAGGACTACTTAACTTAGGCATGCAAGTGGATGTGGTTCATCTTATGCCGAACCTAATGGAACGCCAGCTGGATCCCATAGCTTCCTCCCTACTGAAAACGGAGCTGGAATCACAAGGTATGAACTTCTTAATGGAAAAAGAAACTGTCGAAATCCTTGGGGATGAACATGTCAAAGGCATTCGTTTTAAAGATGGCTCTGAAGTAGAAGCAGACCTTGTCGTTATGGCCATTGGGATTAAATCGAATACACAGGTAGCTAGGGACAGCGGCATTTACGTGAACCGCGGAATTGTCGTGAATGATTTCATGGAAACTAGCGTGCCACATGTGTACGCGGTTGGTGAGTGTGCCGAGCATAGAGAAATTGTTTATGGATTGGTTGCGCCACTCTATGAACAAGGAAAAGTACTGGCAAGCCGGATTTGTGGAAATGTAGGTGAACCATATCAAGGGTCTGTTACAGGAACACAATTAAAGGTTGCCGGTGTGGATCTATTCTCTGCCGGAGAGATTTTTGAAGATGGATCGACCAAATCCATTATGGTATACAACGAATATGACGGCGTCTATAAAAAGATTTTAACAAGAAACAACGTCATTGTTGGTGTGGTATTATATGGAGATACGAAGGATAGTACGAAGCTGTACCGAATGTTAACGAAAAAAGAAGATATCAGCGGAATGACGAGCATTTCGGTGTTGCAATCGGAATGCACTGGTGAAGGAGGAAGCGATGATGTTGCTTCCATGCCAAATGATGAATTGGTTTGCGGCTGTAACGGTGTCACAAAAGGTGCGATTGTGGAAGCCATCAAAACCCAAGGGTTAACCACACTGGATCAAGTGAGTCATTGTACAAATGCCGGCCGCTCTTGCGGACGCTGTAAACCAATGGTCAGCAACATTCTTGCCTATACACTCGGTGACCAATTCGATGCGGCGGCTGCCCAAAAGACAAGCATTTGCGGCTGTACAACCATAAGCCGTGAGGAATTGGTGGAAGAGATTAAGGCTAAAGGCTTAACTAGCGTGAAAGAAGTTATGAACGTGCTGGAATTGAACAATGAAGAAGGCTGTACAAAATGTCGCCCAGCCATTAACTATTACCTTGGCATGATTCATATGGATGAATATAAGGATGACCGTGATTCCCGACTGGTGAATGAGAAAATGCATGCGAATATTCAAAAGGATGGAACCTACTCTGTTGTTCCAAGAATGTATGGTGGGGTCACAACAGCGGCAGATTTGAAAAAAATTGCTGAAGTAGCTGAAAAATACAATGTACCATTAGTGAAATTAACGGGTGGACAGCGAATTGGATTGTTCGGTGTAAAAAAAGAAGACCTGCCACAAATGTGGGAAGAGCTTGATATGCCATCAGGGTATGCGTATGGAAAAACATTGCGAACCGTTAAGACCTGTGTGGGTGCACAGTTCTGCCGTTATGGTACCCAAGATTCCATGGCCCTTGGCATTGAATTGGAGAAGAAATTCGAACGTCTTGATACCCCTCATAAAGTGAAAATGGGTGTGTCAGCCTGCCCAAGAAACTGTTCCGAAGCAGGAATCAAGGATATTGGTTTCGTAGGAATCGATGGCGGCTGGGAGATTTATGTGGCTGGAAATGGCGGTGTTGACCTTCGCCCAGGTGACCTGCTTTGTACTGTGAAAACGCAGGAAGAGGTTATGGAAATGACTGGTGCTTACCTGCAATACTACCGTGAAACAGCCAACTACCTTGAGCGGACGTCTAAATGGGTAGAGCGAATGGGCTTAGAGCATGTGAAGGAAGTATTGGCTGATAAGGCGACACGTAAAGCCTTAAATGAGCGAATGGATCTGACATTGAAAAAGTATATTGAGCCTTGGAACGAAGCAATTCAAAGTGAAGAAATCCAAGATAAATATTATTCAAAACGTATGATCACAGTTGGGAGTGAATCCAAATGATTGAAACACTAACTCGCATTCCAGTCGTACACTACTCCAATCTGAAGGGTAGAACAGGGTATTCCATAAAAATTGATAATCAAGAAATTGCCCTATTTAAAGTAACAAATGGCGGGGTTTATGCACTTGAAAACCGCAGTCCCCATCCGAAGGGCGGAGTCCTTTCCGAAGGAATGGTCAGCGGGGACTATGTATATTGTCCGGTTTACGATTGGAAAATATCATTAATAGATGGAAAGGTTCAAGCACCAGACGAAGGTCAAGTAAAAACTTTTAAAGTAGAAATAAAAGAAGATATTGTGTTTATCGTAATATAAAAAGGGGGGGGACAGTCCCCCGCTGCTTTAAAGCAGCAGGGGACTGTCCCCAGCAAAGCAAAGCGGAAGGGTGGCTGCAGGATGAAGAAGGGGAAAGTGTTTTTAGTAGGAGCAGGGCCGGGGGATGTTGGCTTAATAACGGTTAAGGGGTTAGAAGCAATTAAACAAGCCGAGGTTATTCTATATGACCGTCTTGCTAATCCTAAACTATTAGAGTTTGCACTGGGAGATTGCGAGCTCATTTATTGTGGGAAATTACCAGATCGCCATATTTTGCGCCAAGAGAACATCAATGATCTTCTAGTGGAAAAGGCGCTAGAAGGTAAAATAGTAGTCCGCTTAAAAGGCGGCGACCCTGGTGTGTTTGGAAGAGTCGGAGAAGAAGCGGCAGCCCTGGCCCAATATCAAATACCCTTTGAAATCGTCCCTGGCATTTCATCAGGGATTGCAGCCCCCTTATATGCTGGAATTCCTGTCACACACCGTGAACATGCAGAATCCTTTGCTGTTGTCACTGCCCACGATAAGTCTCAAAATGGCAAGCCTAAGCTTGACTGGGAAGGTCTTGCCCGGGGTGTGGATACGATCGCTTTTTACATGGGAGTTGGGAATTTACCATTTATTTGTGAGAATCTCATGAACCATGGAAAGCCAGCTACGACACCTGTTATATTGATCCAATGGGGAACATTCGGCCGTCAAAAGACCCTGCAAGGAACACTAACAGATATTTCGGAAAAGGTCTTGGAAGCCAAATTTAGTAACCCAGCAATCATTTTAGTGGGGGAAGTCATTTCTCTTCGTGAAAAAATAAACTGGTTCGAAAAAAAGCCATTATACGGACGACAAATTCTGCTTGCAAGAACGAGTGCCAATCCTCCTAGTGAATTAGCAAAGGAATTAATGAATCAGGGAGCAGATGTCATTGAGTTTCCGAAATGGAAAAAGACGCCCTTGCCGCTAGCCATGGCAAATGTTACAGCATATGAAAAAATCGTATTTGCTTCACCTGAAAGTGTAAGCGAATTTTTTAAGGCTGTGGTAGAACAGGAAATTGACATTCGGAGCATTCGAGCAGACTTTTTCGGTGCTTCCATTAAATCGATGAAGGCATTAAAGGATCGTGGATTTTTGGCTAAACTTACAGAAGAGATGGTCGATTCGGAAGATATACTTATTGTCGGTGATGAGAGTATCTTGAAGAAAGGCTTTGTAAAGGCTGAATTGATGGTTACAAGCCAAAAAGAATTAGACGTGCAGTTCCTGCCTATTTTTAAACGAATGCTTGAAGAAGCAGATGTAAATACAATGGTGTTCCCGAGCAGTTCATCGGTTGAACCTTTTGTCGATGCTTTATGTGAATGCGGGTTTAACGCTGTATCTCTTTTAAAAGAAATGCAGGTTGTCAGCATGGGAGTACAAACTCAAGCGGCAGTCATAAAAGCGGGTCTCCCAACAACCGGGATGCCGGGTCATGCGACTAAAGAAGGCTTGGTTGCCTATCTGGCATTGCCGGTTGATAAAGGGGTGTGAAGCGTAAGAAGATGAGTACTAATTATCCGATTATGCTGCGCTTAAAAGGGAAAAAAATAGTGGCTGTTGGCGGAGGAAAAGTAGCAGAGCGCAAAGTGAAGGGGCTTCTTGGCACTGGTGCTCTTGTTTCCGTGGTGAGTCCTGAGCTAACTTCTGAACTTACTAGGCTTGTAGGTAATGGGGACATTATCTGGAAGCAGAAGTCTTTTTCTCCTGAGGATATTCAAGAGGCGTTTCTGATCTTTGTTGCTACAAGTGATGAAGGTGTAAATCAGTTTGTGAGAAGTGTAGCAAAAGACCATCAACTCGTCATGATTGCAGATGATCCTGAAGGTTCTGATTTTCATGTCCCAGCGCAGGTACAAAGAGGCCGATTGAGTATAACTGTGTCAACAGGTGGATCCAGCCCCATCCTTGCAGGGAAAATTCGGGAACAGCTGGAACGGCAATTTGATGAAAAATACAGTGAATATCTCGAATTTCTTTTTTCAAAAAGACAATGGATTTTAAAAGAGGTGAAAGACTCCTCTCTAAAAAAGAAGCTGTTAACAGCCATTGTAAGTGAGGAATTTTTAAAAAGTGAAAATAAGGAAGAAGATTTCCAGCATTTATTATGGTTTCTAGGTAAAAATACCTAAAAGTATATCGTTAAAAACAAGTCTGAATTGTCATTCAGGCTTTTTTTGCGTTAAAAAAATAGAATGTAAGGGATAATTTACCTATTTTTATAAAATTTTCTGAAAAGTAGTTCCCTTTTTAGAAATCGTGTTATATAATACAAAACGAGGATAGATACTGTATTATAACAAAGAGGTGATCAAGTTTATGTCGACGCAAACGACTGGTATTGAAGTGGTCGGGGCCCTAAAAGCCCAATATGATGAGATTTTAACACCTGGGGCATTGAATTTTATTGAAGAGTTAGAAAGAAAGTTTGGCGGAAGAAGAGTAGAACTGTTGCAGTACAGGACAAAACGCCAAGAGGAAATTGACAATGGAAAATTGCCAGGCTTCTTAGCTGAAACCAAACATATCCGCAACGGAGACTGGACTATCGCTCCACTGCCAAAAGACCTTCAAGATCGAAGGGTGGAAATTACAGGACCAACTGACCGAAAAATGGTTATTAATGCTTTGAACTCTGGTGCAAAACTATTTATGGCAGATTTCGAGGATGCCACTTCACCCACTTGGGAAAATGCCGTCGAAGGACAAATCAACCTTAGAGAT
Source organism: Neobacillus rhizosphaerae (assembly GCF_050477885.1). GTDB lineage: Bacteria > Bacillota > Bacilli > Bacillales > Cytobacillaceae > Neobacillus > Neobacillus rhizosphaerae_A. The sequence goes on along the minus strand of NZ_JBCNAC010000076.1, from coordinate 37,512 downwards.
GCAGTAAAGCGGACCATTTCATTTGAAAACCCGAATGGGAAGAGATACGAACTGAATAAGGAAACAGCCGTCCTAATTGTCAGACCTCGAGGACTTCACTTAGAGGAGAAGCATGTGCTATTAGATGGCAAGCCTATCTCAGGAAGCTTTTTCGACTTTGGCTTGTACTTTTACCATAATGTGAAGGAATTACTTGCACGAGGCTCAGGACCCTATTTTTACCTACCTAAGCTCGAAAGTCATTTAGAAGCAAGGCTTTGGAACGATGTATTTGTGTTTGCTCAAGAAAACCTGGGTGTCGATCAAGGAACCATCAAAGCCACTGTGTTAATTGAAACGATTATGGCTGCCTTTGAGATGGATGAAATCCTTTATGAATTAAAAGAACACTCAGCCGGCTTAAACTGTGGAAGATGGGACTATATTTTCAGCTATATTAAAAAGCTTCGCCATCAGAAGGATGTTATTCTTCCTGAGCGTTCACAAGTGACGATGACCGTACCATTTATGCGTTCGTACTCCTTACTTACGATTCAAACTTGTCATCGTCGGAAAGCGCCGGCAATGGGAGGAATGGCAGCGCAAATACCGGTTAAGAATAACCAGCAGGCCAACGAAGAGGCTTTTGCGAAGGTGAGAGCAGATAAAGAACGTGAAGCACGTGACGGACACGATGGTACATGGGTTGCACACCCAGGACTTGTTCCGGTGGCAATGGAAGTGTTCAATCGTGAAATGCCGACACCTAATCAAATCCATACATCGAAGCAGCAAAAAATAACGATCCATGCCCAAGATTTATTAGAGGTACCGGGCGGAACCATTACAGAAGAAGGGGTACGCACGAACATCAATGTGGGCATTCAATATGTGGCTTCCTGGTTATCAGGCAGAGGTGCAGCTCCCATTTACAACTTAATGGAGGATGCGGCTACAGCAGAGATTTCACGGGCCCAGCTTTGGCAATGGATTCGCCATCCAAAAGGGATATTGAAGGATGGAAGAAAAGTAACCTTTGAAATGTATGAGGAACTGAAGGTCGAAGAATTAGAAAAAATCAAACAAGAAATTGGTACAGCTGCTTTTGAGAATGGCCGATTTGATGAAGCAGTGAAATTGTTTGATGGGCTGATTTTCAATGAAGACTTTGCAGAATTTTTAACACTCCCTGGATATGAACTGTTATAGATTGTTGTGTTTATTTTTACAAAAAAAATAATAGATTACTAGGAGGAAATGAAAATGACAGATCAAAGAGTTGCTAAATTACAAGAAAGCTGGGAAATGGATAGCCGTTGGAAAGGAATTACGAGACCGTACACAGCAGAAGATGTTATCAAACTGCGCGGTTCTGTTGATATCGAACATACTTTGGCTCGCAAAGGGTCTGAGAAGCTATGGAATCTTTTACATGAAGAGGATTATGTGAATGCACTAGGAGCCTTAACGGGAAATCAGGCAGTACAGCAAGTAAAAGCAGGGCTAAAAGCCATCTACTTAAGCGGCTGGCAGGTAGCGGCCGATGCAAACCTTTCCGGACATATGTATCCGGACCAAAGCTTATATCCAGCGAACAGTGTTCCAAGTGTAGTTAAGCGAATTAACCAGGCGTTACAGCGTGCGGACCAAATTACTCATTCGGAAGGAGATAACTCGATTGATTGGTTTGCTCCAATTGTGGCAGATGCTGAAGCAGGCTTCGGCGGTCAGTTAAACTGTTTCGAGTTGATGAAGGGTATGATTGAGGCGGGGGCGTCTGGCGTACACTTTGAAGATCAGCTTTCCTCCGATAAAAAATGCGGTCACTTAGGTGGTAAAGTATTGCTTCCAACTCAAACAGCGGTTCGCAACTTAATTGCTGCTCGTTTGGCGGCAGATGTTATGGGCGTTCCAACTGTATTGGTTGCCCGTACGGATGCGAATGCAGCGGATTTAATTACAAGTGATATTGATATGAATGATGCACCGTTTATTACGGGGGACCGTACACCAGAAGGCTTTTTCCGAGTGAAAGCCGGGATTGATCAGGCGATTGCCCGCGGTTTAGCTTACGCGCCATATGCAGACTTGATCTGGTGCGAGACTTCTGAGCCGAACATTGAAGAAGCAAGACAGTTTGCGGAAGCGATTCATGAGCAATTCCCTGGCAAACTTCTAGCTTACAACTGTTCACCGTCGTTTAACTGGAAAAAGAAATTGGATCAAGAAACGATTGCTAAGTTCCAAGTGGAGCTTGGAAAAATGGGCTACAAGTTCCAGTTCGTAACGCTTGCTGGTTTCCATGCTCTGAACCACAGTATGTTCGAGCTTGCGCGCGGCTACAAAGAGCGAGGCATGGCAGCTTACTCTGAATTGCAACAAGCTGAGTTCGACAGCGAGCAATACGGCTATACTGCAACTCGTCACCAACGTGAGGTTGGTACTGGGTACTTTGATCAGGTATCTATGGTGATTTCAGGTGGAACATCTTCGACAACGGCGTTGAAGGGGTCTACTGAGGAAGAGCAGTTTACTGGAAAGAAATAAGTTGTGTCGTTACCCTTCTCTCCGATTTTTTGGGGGAGGGGTTTTTGTTGTTTATGGACTTCATAACGACCGTCGAATGGAAAACGAGGAAGGTCGGGTAGATAAGAGCGGTTCATAACGCCCAAGGAAAGGGGAAAGAAAGAGGATGGGTAGATAAGAGCGGTTCATAACGCCCATGGAAAGGGGAAAGAAAGAGGATGGGTAGATAAGAGCGGTTCATAACGCCCGTGGAAAGGGGAAAGAGAGAGGATGGGTAGATAAGAGCGGTTCATAACGCCCGTGGAAAGGGGAAAGAGAGAAGATGGGTAGATAAGAGCGGTTCATAACGCCCATGGAAAGGGGAAAGAAAGAGGTCGGGTAGATAAGCATGGTACAAATAAAAAGGGAGCACTCAATAAAATTCCAATCATAAAACAATTGAATTTATTGTGCTCCCGTTTTAACTAAAAAGTATAGCATTATTCATAATACGTATATTTTTTATTCCCCATCTTTTGTAAATTCTCCTTTAGGATCCTTCCAATCATTTTTTTCGACCCAGCACTCCCACACCATTCAAAAATTATATTCGTCGTGATTTTCATATCCGGAAACAGCAACCGCAATTCTCCGACACCACGCAAAATCGCCGACTCAACCAACTCTTCGCACCCGCAATCATCACACACCAGCTTCTTTCCACAAACGGAGAGCGAAGAAGAGTTGCACGTTTTGCATGTTGGTCCCTTTTTTAGCTCCTCATACTTATAGGGACGAATTCGAGTATATGGCGATTCTGTTTGGTGCAGCGCCACAAGCTTGTTAGCGAGTGCTTGATCCTGTTTAGTTAATTGGCACGGGAGTTTGTTTAGTTTTTTCATAAAACGTGGCAATTGTGATAAATAGATAATGGGTTCATCTTTAGGGGATTGGTAAAGGTTAAACTCGGGGTTAATAAAAACAACATATCCCTCAACGTTATAGCGATACCCTAGGTTTTGAAGTAATTGTCGGAATAAGAATTTGATTCGCTTTAGCTGGTCTAGAGGATTTTTAATTTCCTTGCCCTTTCCGTTAAGAGTGTAGAAATTTCCGTTTTCGTAAATATGGTCCCCTTCAAAATTTTTTACTTCAAAAAGATAAATGGTCTTTGGAAACATCAAGGTGGAATCAATCTGAAGATTAGAGTTATTACTTTTGAGGAGCAAATCGTTTAGTATCAAGGGCTTACTTTGGATTTTTTCAGTGTATAAATCAAACTGGACTTCACCGGCAAAACCTTTTTCAAGATATAAAAAATTCTTCTGCTCATCATCTGTTAGATTCATTCGAGTGCTTAAACTCCTCCAAATCTTTATCTCATCTGATTCAATTCTAGCTTTATAGGGCATACGCCACAACCTTTCCTATTCTTAAGTCCATCTTATATAAAATAGCGAGCGAGGAGTATGAACATTTTGTTAATTTCATGGGCAACCCCCATATTTTTGGTAAGTAACGTTTTATAGGGTATTATCATACATAGTAATAGCCTTTTAAATGGAGTTGATTTATTTGAAAAAGCCTACGGTTGATGAAGTGTTGCAACAGGGGATTTATGGAGCGATGGAGACAAAACCGGATGAGCGGCGCAAATACTTAGGAACTTTACGTGAAAGGATTATTGTCGCCATGAAAAAGAGCCAAGTAGCCGAAACGGAAATTTATCCACAGATAGAACAATTAATGAAAGAAAATTCACAGGCACATTTATTTTTAAATGGGAACATGAGCTATGAGGACCTTTCAAAGTATGTAAAAATGGCGAACAAGCAGAAAATAGAGCACACGATCGTGACTAATAAAGAGCACGATTCAGAAATAGGGTTAGTGTTAGCGATGGATCATGCCATCGATAAGGAAGAAATTTATATAACAAAGATGATAGCGGTACAACAAGAGGTTAAAAAAAGTAAGGGGTTTTTTGCCAAACTCTTTAAAAGATAGCAATTATAATGGCTCGTAGTCACTCCACGATACTAGGGGCTCTTTTTGTTGTATAATCATGGTAAAAATAAAAAACGGTGATTGTATGTCAATAAAAGGAATCAACCATTTGCTATTTTCAGTTTCAAACTTAGAGAAATCAATTGAATTCTATCAAAACGTTTTTGATGCTAAGCTGCTTGTGAAGGGAAGAAGTACGGCTTATTTTGACTTGAATGGTCTTTGGCTCGCTCTTAACCTTGAAAAGGATGTTCCCAGAAATGAAATTAACCAGTCCTATACCCATATTGCTTTTTCCATTGAAGACAAGGATTTTACAAACATGTACAAAAAGCTTACAAAATTAAATGTAACCATTCTTCCAAGTCGTCCGAGAGACGAAAAGGATAAAAAGTCGATTTATTTTACCGATCCGGATGGTCACAAATTTGAATTCCACACAGGTACACTGCAGGATCGGCTGGATTATTATAAAAAGGAAAAACCACATATGGAGTTTGGGGACAGTCCCCCGGCAGTGGGGGACTGTCCCCACCTCTGATTACTGAGGCATGAAGTTCAATCTCCACATTTCCTTGGATGGCGCGGCTGATCATACAGGACGATTCTGCTTTTTTAGCAAGTGTATGAGCCAATTTAATGTCTTTTTCAGTAGCATCGTGGTTCAGTACAATCAGTGGTCGGTGAATAATCTTATTATAGGTAATGACGCCCCTTGTTACATCGACAATTCCCTCAGATTCCATCGTGAGATTTTCCTTTTGCAGCTTACTGCGTTCCATCATCGCGGCAAGGGTAATGATATAACAAGTGGCTGCGGCGCCCAAGAGCATTTCATCAGGGTTGGTGCCTACTCCCGGACCATCCATTTCTGGTGGAATCGACACTTTGGTTTTTAAATTACCTGCTTCAATATCTCCAACGTCATTGCGTAAGCCTGGCCAACTTGCGTGTAAATGGAACCGGTGTTCAGCCATTCGAAATTCCTCCTACTTTATTAAAATTAACGGTACACTCTCTTAAAAAAATATGGTACCGTTAAGTGGTGTTGTAAATTTTTAGGGAGTATTAAATGAATGAAAATTATCTTTAAACTATTATTAACAATCATCCTTTGTCTATATCTAGCCGTCCTGACAAAATTAGTATTATTTAAATATATCTCTTTAACGGAAATCATCCATCATTTCAATTTCACTTATAACGAATATCACTGGCGTTCAAATAATTTTGTCCCGTTTAAAACGATCTTTTTTTATCTCTACATAGCCGATGTTAACTTGAATATTCGTATTGAGAACTTAGCAGGGAATGTGATTGGTTTTATCCCGTTTGGTTTTATCTTACCATTGCTGATGAAAAAGTTTCAAAGTCTTAGCGCTGTGATACTAGGTACCTTTTGCTTGAGTTTGACCTTCGAGATTCTACAATTATTATTTGAATTTGGCAGCTTCGATGTAGATGACCTAATTTTAAATACATTTGGCGGAATGCTGGGATACATCCCAGCTAAACTCCTCTTACGTATTATGAATTTGAGAAAAAAAACCAACCAATGAATCGATTAAAAAGATCCATTGGTTGGTTTTTCGCTTCCTGAGCCGGAGACTGGAATACGATCAGCCAATAATTGAATGTTTTTTGTAACCTTTGTGCTATAGGTAAAATCACCATAGCAGTAAGGATAGCGGAAATTACTTTTATTTCCCCCACACGTATAAAGAGTTGGCTTCTTTTTTACTTGAAGAAGAGAAAATTGTTTGGCTAACTCTTCACTATGTTTGCCGCCGTGCTGCGCCACGTAATCCACATACCCAATGCCCATATTGTAGGCTTGTATAATAGTAGGAAAATCTACTTTTTTCTGATTACCATAAGTGAACACCCGTTGAAAATGCTTCACCCCGACTTGAATACTTTGCTTCGGGTCGGTAATTGAGTTTCTGGCTAAACCGACTGATTCAGAGGCCTGCATCGGATCCCCGCCCTTCCCATGGCTTTCCTGCTGCATGAGAGCAACAAGAACGTGGGTCTGACTTTCAAGATGATATTTTGCTAGTTCTTGTTGAATCAAGGGACTATATTTTTTTACATTAGCAAATGGATCGTTTTTATCTTTAGGTGGTAAAATTGGTTTTTGAAAATAATTTTGAAACATCGCTAAGGCGCAAAAAACTAAAAATAGTACGAAAAAGGTTTTGAACTTCTTCCGTCTTCGCTTCTTCATTCCATAACTCTCCCAGTTCTTTCTTCTGAGAACATTATAAAGGATACGGTATTACCTGTCAGTGTCATAAGTATGAAAAACAAAGATTATTTGCGGAACCAATCTAAAACTCTATTCTTTTGTTAATAATGATGAAGGAATCATTGCGGTAAAGCGGAAAAGTTTGGTATCATCAATATTAAAATAATAACGACAATTGGGATTGGAGGTAATCTGAGATGTCACGAATTTCAAATGAGCAGGTGAAGCATGTGGCGAACCTAGCGCGGTTAGCGATCACCGAAGAAGAAGCGGAAAAGTTTACAAAGCAGTTGGATGCCATTATTTCTTTTGCTGAGCAGCTGAATGAATTAGATACAACAAATGTGAAGCCAACATATCACGTGCTTGATATGAAAAATGTATTGCGTGAGGATGTCCCGCAACCAGGACTGCCGCGTGAAGAAGTGCTAAAAAATGCACCGGAACATCAAGATGGGCAGATTAAGGTGCCATCGATTTTGGGAGAGTAAGGAGGGAAAAAAGTGAGTTTATTTGATTATAAAGTTTCAGATTTGCATGAGCTTTTACATAAAAAAGAACTAAAAGTTTCCGAACTCGTCAATGAATCGTTCACACGAATTAGCCAGGTGGAGGATAAGGTACAAGCTTTTTTAACATTGGACGAAGAGCGGGCAAGAGCAACCGCCAAAATACTGGATGATAAGCTAAACTCCGGAGCCGAAAAAGGGCTGCTTTTTGGCATGCCGATCGGTTTAAAAGATAACATGGTGACAAAAGGACTCCGCACCACTTGTGCGAGTAAAATACTAGAAAACTTTGATCCTATCTATGATGCGACCGTTGTTCAGAAGCTGCAGCAAGTGGAAACTGTGACAATCGGTAAATTAAACATGGACGAGTTTGCCATGGGTTCCTCGAACGAAAACTCTTACTACAAAAAAACACGTAATCCATGGAATCTTGATACAGTTCCAGGAGGATCATCAGGTGGTTCAGCGGCATCAGTTGCTTCCGGAGAGGTTCTCTTTTCTTTAGGATCTGATACTGGTGGTTCGATCCGCCAGCCTGCTTCTTTTTGTGGAGTAGTTGGTATGAAGCCAACCTATGGTCGTGTGTCCCGATTCGGTCTTGTGGCATTTGCCTCCTCACTTGACCAGATTGGACCAATTACTAGAACGGTGGAAGACAATGCCTTTCTCCTGCAAGCAATTTCTGGGTTAGACCCGATGGACTCTACTTCAGCAAATGTGGATGTACCAAACTTCGCGGCTTCCTTAACTGGTGACGTAAAGGGTCTGAAAATTGCGGTTCCAAAAGAATATCTCGGTGAAGGTGTCAGTGAATCTGTCCGTCAATCGGTACTAGACGCATTAAAGGTGCTTGAAGGTCTTGGGGCTGTTTGGGAAGAGGTTTCACTTCCACATTCTAAATACGCACTTGCAGCCTATTACTTGCTTTCATCTTCTGAAGCATCCGCCAACCTTGCCAGATTCGATGGTGTTCGTTATGGCTATCGAGCACAGGATGCAGAAAGCTTAATCGATTTATATAAAAAGACGCGGGCAGAAGGATTTGGTGATGAAGTCAAACGCCGGATCATGCTTGGAACGTTTGCGTTAAGCTCTGGCTATTATGATGCGTATTATAAAAAGGCGCAGCAGGTTCGAACACTCATCAAGAAGGATTTTGAAGATGTGTTTGCAAACTATGATGTCATTATCGGACCAACTACACCAACACCTGCTTTTAAAATGGGTGAAAATATCGACGACCCACTAACGATGTATGTGAACGACATTTTAACCATTCCGGTTAACCTTGCGGGTGTTCCAGGAATCTCCGTTCCATGTGGATTCGATGCGGGTCTGCCATTAGGCTTGCAGATCATCGGTAAGCATTTTGATGAAACAACCATTTATCGTGTGGCTCACGCATTTGAGCAAGCAACCAACTTTCATAAACAAAAGCCAGAATTGTAGGGGGTGAAACGATGGAATTTGAAACAGTCATTGGACTTGAAGTCCATGTAGAGTTAAAAACGGAATCAAAAATTTTCTCAGCAAGTCCAAACCATTTTGGTGCGGAACCAAATACAAATACAAGTGTTATTGATCTAGGCTATCCTGGAGTTCTTCCTGTCTTAAATAAAAAGGCGGTTGAATTCGGTATGAAGGCAGCTATGGCCTTGAACTGTGAGGTAGCTACTCATACGAAGTTTGACCGAAAAAACTACTTTTACCCAGACAATCCGAAAGCCTACCAAATCTCCCAATTTGACAAACCAATTGGAGAGCATGGCTGGATTGAAATTGAGGTAAACGGCTATACGAAAAAGATTGGTATTACGAGAATCCATCTGGAAGAGGATGCAGGTAAGCTGAATCATGAAAAAGGCTATTCACTTTGCGATTATAATCGCCAGGGAACACCGCTTGTAGAAATCGTTTCTGAGCCGGATATCCGCACTCCTGATGAAGCGTATGCCTATTTGGAAAAATTAAAGTCAATTATTCAATATACAGGTGTTTCCGACTGTAAAATGGAGGAAGGCTCACTTCGGTGTGATGCGAATATCTCCATTCGTCCTGTAGGCCAAGAGGAATTTGGAACAAAGGCGGAGTTAAAGAACTTAAACTCATTCAATTTTGTTCGAAAAGGTCTTGAATACGAAGAGAAGCGTCAGCGAGAAGTGGTTTCATCAGGTGGGACAATTGATCAGGAAACACGCCGCTTTGACGAGGCGACGGGCGCAACCCTTCTAATGCGTGTAAAAGAAGGATCCGATGACTATCGTTACTTCCCAGAACCGGATCTATTGGATTTATATATTGACGAGGAGTGGAAAGCACGGATCCGTGCTGAAATCCCTGAACTGCCAGATCAGCGTCAGAAACGATATATAGAAGAACTAGGTCTGCCTGTTTACGATGCCAAGGTATTAACAATGACTAAAGAAATGGCTGATTTCTTTGAAGCGACCGTAGCTGGTGGCGCAGATGCCAAGCTTGCTTCGAACTGGGTAATGGGAGATGTTTCTGCTTATCTGAATGCGGAAGGGAAAGAACTTGATCAAGTTGCGTTAACTCCAGAAGGATTAGCGAGTATGATCAAACTGATTGAAAATGGCACGATTTCATCCAAAATCGCGAAAACTGTTTTTAAAGAGCTAATTGAAAACGGTGGTGATGCGGAGCAAATCGTAAAGGACAAAGGGCTTGTGCAAATTTCCGATGAGGGCACTCTTCTAAAGATTATTGCAGAAGTACTTGATGCCAATCCAAAATCTGTTGAAGATTTCAAAGATGGAAAAAGCAAAGCAGTTGGTTTCCTAGTAGGACAGCTGATGAAAGCGACAAAGGGACAGGCTAACCCACAACTGGTCAATCAATTGTTACAGCAGGAATTGCAAAAAAGATAAAACGAAGGCTGGCAGAACTACTCTGCCAGCTTTTTTATACGATTTATGTCGATACGAATTTCGACAATGCTCGCTTCATTTCCCGGGAAAAAAGTCAGTAATGAAAAAGGTTAATAGCAGTTTTAACCAAACGTTTGGTTAATAAGGGAAAATAGGGGAATATGTCGAAGTGTGCTTTTTTTGACACGAAAGAACAATATCCAATAAAAAAACGCTAGGCAATCGCCTAGCGCCATACTTGGAAATTAGAAAGAACTCATTGCCCCGCTTTCATCGAATACGGAGGTAGGATTCCATGCCACTTCCCAAAGATTATTTTCGGGGTCGGCAAAATAGGCTATGCGTCCACCCCAGAGGGCATCACTAGGCTCCCTTACGATTTTTCCACCAGCTTTGCGAATTTCCTCAGTAACTGAGTCAACATATCCTGGCTCCTCCACGTTAATAGCAAAAGTCACACCCCGAAAGACTTCGGTCGAATGTGTGATTTCAATATTCGCATCCTTTGCCAACTCCTCAATTGGAAACAATGAAAGCAGCACACCGGCTGTTTTAAAAACGGCATAGTTATCTGAACTAATACTGGTTTCTTCCCATCCTAATGACTGATAAAAAGACCGAAGTGTTGGTAAATCATAAGCGCCTATCGTAATTAAACTAACTCGTTGTGGAACCATTATTTATCCCTCCAATAAAATGTCTGTACCTTTATTTCTACAAATCAATTGCCTTCTCCTTCAATCTGGTAGTTTAGTTCAACTAGAAAATGGTAAGATTTAGAGAAGAGGAAGAGAGGGAACTCACTTGACAATATATATTGCACTATTAAGAGGGATTAATGTTGGCGGTCATAACATTATAAAAATGGCCGATTTAAGAAAGTTGCTAGAAAAGATGGGATTACAAAAAGTGAAGACCTATATTCAAAGTGGGAATGTTTTGTTTGAATCGGAGGAGGGGGCAATACCGCTCATCCAACGAATAGAAGAAGAAATCAGAACTACGTTTGGTTTTCCTGTTCCCGTTATCTTAAGGACTGCTGAAGCGTTGAATCAAATCATTCAGGATTGTCCTTACTCGCCGGATTCATTAAACGAGGGGGAAAGTATTCAACTGGCTTTTTTGGCAGATGAACCCTCTCGGGAAAAAATCGACTATTTGCAAGGTTTTAAAAGTGAACTCGATGAATGCCAAATTGTTGGGAAGGATATTTATTTATTTTTCCGCCAAAGTATCCGTGATTCGAAGCTGGCGACTCAGCTTCCAAAGCTAGGGGTTCTGGCAACAGTACGAAACTGGAAAACGGTGCTTAAGCTAGCTGCTATGGCAGAAGAGTCGGCAAAATGAAAGAAAGCCCGGATTATGAATCATCCGGGCTTTTCCAATAGTCTATTCTTGTTTTAGTAAACGAACGCTTTCAGTGAATTCTTTTTCAATTTCATCATTCTTTTTATAAGTGATTAAGCTGACGATAATAGCAACCAACAAGTTAAGAACAAAACCTGGAACAATTTCATAAAGAGATTCGCCAAAGAAGGTTTTGCCAAGATCTCCGTTCTTCCAAACGATAACGGTAACAGCACCGACGATCATTCCGAACAGGGCTCCCCAGTTGGTTGTCTTTTTCCAGAATAAGCTTAATAGAATGATAGGACCAAATGATGCTCCGAAACCTGCCCACGCATAGGCGACAAGGTCTAAAATTGTGTTGTTTTGTTTGAAAGCAAGTGCAGCTGCAACAACAGCAACGAGGAGAACGGCCATTCTGCCTAAGAAAACTAACTGTTTATCCTTTGCGTTTTTGTTCATTACTACTTTATACAGATCCTCAACAAGCGCACTTGAGGTTACGATCAGCTGAGAAGAGATTGTGCTCATGATAGCAGCAAGAATAGCAGCTAATGCAAATCCCGCAAATAAAGGATGAAAGAAGATTTGACTTAAGGAAATAAAGACTGCTTCTGGATTCTTTAGTGAAAAATCAGCATTATTATGGAAGAATGCCAGTCCGATAAATCCAGTTAGAATAGTACCAATTAAAGATATAATCATCCAGCCCATTCCAATGCGACGGGCACTTTTTGTTTCTTTGATTGTTTTAATGGCCATAAAGCGAACTACGATATGTGGTTGTCCAAAGTATCCAAGGCCCCAAGCCATTGCAGATACAATTCCAATAAAAGTAGTTCCTTTAAATAAATCTAGTAAGGCAGGGTCAATTGCACGAATCGTATCAAATGTTTCAACAGGCCCCCCTGTTTTGAAAATACCAATCGCAGGAACTAAAAGTAAGGCAATCAGCATCATTAACCCTTGAATGAAGTCTGTATAACTCACTGCCAAGAATCCACCAAATAAGGTGTAGGCAACAACAACGCCACCAACGATATATAGACCTGTATGGTAGTCTGTTCCAAATGAACTTTCAAAAAATACTGCTCCCGAAACCATTCCTGAAGACACATAGAAAGTAAAGAAAATAAGTATAACAATACCTGATACAATGCGGAGTAGTTTCGTTTTGTCTTTAAAGCGATTTTCTAAATAGCTTGGAATAGTAATAGAGTCGTTGGCTACCTGCGTATAGGAGCGAAGACGAGGTGCTACCAATAACCAGTTTAAATAGGCTCCAATTGTTAAACCGACAGCGATCCAAGCGTCCGCTAAACCGCTTACATAAATTCCGCCAGGTAAGCCCATTAATAGCCATCCACTCATATCAGCTGCGCCAGCACTCAAGGCGGTTACTGCAGGTCCTAAAGACCTTCCCCCGAGCATGTAGTCCGTCAGATTGCTAGTTTTACGATAAGAATACCAACCAATGAATAACATCATGGCGATGTAGATTCCAATCGAAACTAATTGTAGAGTTTCGTTCGACATACTTTTCCCCCTTTATTATATTGGAAAATATTTATAATAATATTTCCTATATATAAAATATTCTATCAACTTATTAAACTCATTTCTAGTACTAATTTATTGCTTTATGAAAATAGTAATAAGTGCTTGTAGAATACTATAGGAAAACGCCTGAATGCAGTTCAATTGTAACGACTGACTAAAACGACTATTATAGAAGAAAATTGGAAGGGGTGTAGTTGGGATGCGTTTAAACGCTTGGTTTCAAAAAGGAATGACAGTGGATGAATATATAAATGCAATGACTAGTAATAAAGAAGAGATGCTATCCATTTATGAGCAGTTCACCCTATCTGCTGAACACAGCAAGCAGCTTGAGGAATTAAAGGAGAAGCCGTTACGAGTCATCGTTATATCAGAGGATTGGTGTGGGGATGCGCTCTTGAACAATCCGATTTTACTCAAGATTGCTGAAGCCAGCGGGATGGAGGTTCGGTTTGTTCTCAGAGACCAAAATCTAGAGTTAATGGACCAATACTTAACAAATGGCACATCAAGGGCGATTCCCATTTTCATTTTTATTGACCAAGAGGGAAATGAAGTGGGGGTTTGGGGCCCTAGAGCACCAGAAATGCAGGCTCTGGTGGAAAAGGAACGTGCAGCCCTGCCTGAAAAGGATGCAGTTGATTTTCAGGAAAGGCAAATGGAATTGTATAAACGGCTGAGAACCTCCTATCAACAGGACGAAGCCATTTGGCAAATAGTAGCAAGCAGTATAATAGGTACATTATTAAAATAAAACTGAGGCTGACTCCAGGCATTGGAGTCAGCCTCAGCTTTTTATAGCTTATAATTGCCGCCACCCTTTGGGGGGATACGGTCATTAATCAAATTCTTATCATTAATCTTTGGCTCAATACCGAGAATGAAATTACGGATATTGGAACGGTGAAGATAAATTAAAAAGAATGAAAAGAATAAAAAAATAAGTTCTAATTCTAATTCAGGTGAAAAGAAAGAATAGGCAAGCATACTTAATCCAACAGAAATAGATCCAAAAAACACATACTTGGTTAAGAAAATAATGGAAAAAAAGGAAAGATACGCCACTACCAATAATGGGAGATTGGCTATTAATAAGGCACCGGCTGTTGTAGCAATGGCTTTACCGCCTCTAAACCCTGCAAAAATGGGAAAGCAATGGCCGACCACAGCGAGTAATCCAAAGTAGATAGGGTCTACATCCACTTGAAAGTGGATAGGCAGATAAGTGGCTAAAGCGCCCTTGGCAAGATCGATAAGAAGGACGAAAATTGCAGACTTTTTTCCAAGAACCCGTAATGTATTTGTTGCTCCCGGATTTTTACTTCCAAGTTCTCGGATATCGACACCAAAGATTAGTCTTCCCACAATCAAAGCGGTGGGAATACTTCCAATTAAATAGGAAGCAAGAAGCAATAACCAAACCATATGCATCAGTCCCTCACATATAATTTTTAATTCTAATAGCATTCTATCACATTTAGATGGTATTATTTTGTTAATATCTCAATATTCGGAAACAGAGGGAGAAACTAACATGAGTGAAATTGATTTTGGCCAAGTTGCTAATAGCTATGCCCGATCAAGAGAAGATATTCCCGTCACTTTAATGGAAAGCCTGCAGCTGCGCAATATTTTTTTTGATGGAAAAACGATCGCTGACCTTGGTTCAGGCACAGGTGTACTTGCAAGAAAAATGGCGATGAGAAAAGCAAATGTAGTTGGAATTGAACCTTCACAGGGATTGATAAATCAGGCAGTTTTATTGAATCAAATGAAGAATTTTAACATTCCCTATCAACTGGGTACGGCAGAAGCGACGGGTTTAGAAGATTCTCAGTTTGATATTGTGACGGTAATGAGAGCGTGGCACTGGTTCGATCGTGCGAAGGCTATCCAAGAAATTAAAAGGATTTTAAAAGCAAAAGGGACGTTAATTATCATCGATTCTGGATTTCTCTCAGGCCCGGCTGTGGTGGAAAAGACCTTAAAGGTTATTGGGAAATTCGTAGTGGGCGGTTTAACACCGGCTGGTTCAAAAGCGGACTCAAAAATGCGAATTAACGGCTTTCCAGTTGAGTGGTTTGAAGAGTGGAAAAAGGAAGGATTTGAAATTAGAGACTTCTACAAGCTAAATTACTCGGTTACCTTTTCGAAAGAGGAGTGGGTGGAACGAGTAGAGTCTACCTCCTGGCTTGCGGGGTTAGACGAGTCGGTTCGAAAGGAACCATTAAAGGAATTAACGGACTCTTTATCGGCGGACGAATCCTTTGAGGTCCCTCATGACTGTAATGTTTGTATCTTACGATTAGTATAAGCAATCTTTTTAGACGTGCGACTAGTTTCGCGCGTTTTTTTATGATGGTCTTCAAGAGAGCATGATAAGATGAAAAAAGAAAAATATTTATTTAAAAAGTGTAGGGGTTTTTGTAAAACTATTCGTCTATTGATGTGAAAGTACAGAGAGAAAGGGGGAGAGAATCATTAGCGACACTGCATTAATAGAAAAAGTGCTGGAAGGCAATGAACATGCCTTTCGCCTTTTGGTTGAGAAGTACAGCAATGACGTGTTCCGGACTGTCTTTGCTGTTCTTCGTGACCAAAAGGAAGCAGAAGATGCCGCACAAGAAGTGTTCATGAAAATCTATACTTCTCTCTCCCAATATGAAAATCAAGGGTTTAAAACGTGGATGACACGAATTGCTGTCAATCATGCAATAGATGTAAAACGAAAACAGGCCAGAAGAAGAGAGGAAGTTGTGGATGCCCTCGAACAACAGGCCTTAGGGACACCGAGGGATAGTATAGAAAAAGAAATCATTGAAAATGATCAACGCAAACTTGTTAGGAAAAGGCTTGATGAGTTGCCAGAGAATTACCGCGAAGTCATTTATGGGTTCTACATAGCGGAAAAAAGCTATCAACAAATGGCTGAGGAACAAAAAGTACAGGTGAAGACGATTGAAACAAAGCTGTACCGAGCCCGAAGCTGGATGAAAAAGAATTGGAAGGAGGACGATTTTTCATGAAGCATTACACCTACGATGAATGGCTGCAATATGTAAGAAATGAAATCACTGGTAAGACTTGTGAAGAGTTTGAAAATCATCTATATACATGTGACCAATGCCTTGAAGTCTACTTGCAAGCAGTAACAGCAAATGAATCATCTCTCCCAATTCTATCAAATGAAACAAGTTTTACTGATGCCGTAATGGCAGAAGTCTCCAAGAAACAAGGTATGGTGACTGACACCAAGCTGGATAAACAAAAATCCAACAAGAAAAAGCCGTTTTATAAGCAGGCTGCGTTTCATTATTTATTGGCCGCAGCTGCGACAATCTTGCTAACTTTTACTGGAGCTTTCCAATCGCTTGCAACTTATGCAAATTCATTAGAAACAAAACAGGTTCAGGAAAAAAGGCCATCTATGACGGAAGGGATGATGAATAAAACATTCGCATGGATGGATTCACTAGAAAAGAAGGAGGCAAATAAGAAATGAAAAATCCGACAAAGGCGTTAACATTAAATCTTATTCCTGGTCTGGGTCATATTTATAACGGTAAAGTTTTTCGTGGCTTATTTTATCTTATTGCTGTCGGTATAGCAGCGTTTGCAACACTGATTGGTGCAATTAATAATGCAGGAGGGGAAGCCGTCTTAGCCTTTTTGGGAGGGGCTGTCTTCTACATTATTAGCTTTATAGATATGGGACTTCAGATCTCAAAGTATAAGGCAGCGTTAAAGGCCGCTAATCCGGATGATATCCAAAATCAAGATTCCGAACGATTCTATACGATTGTCTTATCCTTTGTCCCTGGTCTTGGCCACTTGCAGATAGGTCTGATGAATAGAGGATTAACCCTTCTAGCAGCGTTTTTGGGTCTTGCCGTCATGGTTATTTTTGTAACAGCCATGTCTAATCGTGGCGAGTTTATGGTGTTCTTAGCAGGATTACCGGTGATCTGGGTGTACGGATTTTTCGATGCGGTCCAACAGGTCAATAAGAAGCAACGAGGTGAGGAGCTAATAGATCGAAGTATCTTAGAGGACTTTGAAATGCGTAAAGAAGACGGAAAGAAGAGTAAATCCATTGCGACCTTTTTATCGATCTTCCCTGGAGCAGGCCACCTCTATCTAGGTCTTCAGCGCCGAGGGATTCAGTTAATGGCAGCATTTCTATTTTCCATTTATATTTTAGATGTTTTACGATTAGGAATCTTCTTGTTCTTAATACCGATTATCTGGTTTTACAGCTTTTTTGATGGACTGCAAAAAGCGTCAAGGTACGGTGAGGAAACGATTGAAGATGTGCCAATCATTGCTTATTTCCTTAATCATCAGAAATGGGTGGGGATTGGGCTTGTAATCATGGGTGTTTACTACTTAATCATGAATGTTCTGCTTCCAGCCTTTTCACCGATGTTCTCGAGACTATTGGATATTGATGTGATGTACTGGGTTCAGGGTTACTTCCAGCCTTATTTACAGACAGGTCTTGTTTGCCTTCTATTAATCGGCGGGGGGATCAAGTTATTATCTGGTAGTAAAAAGAAGCGGGGGATAGAAAACCATGAGTAGTTGGGGGAAAACGATAACAGGGGTGGTCCTAATCGGAGCCGGAATTGGGTTCCTTTTTAGAAAAAGGAAGGAGGAAGAGGTATGAGAACCTGGCGTGTGGGTACATTTTCAATGGGAGGATCGCTCCTATTTCTTGGCCTTTTCCTCTTTTTTTCAAGGTTTCTTGGGTTTAGTATGGTTCAGGTGATGAGTGCGTGGTGGCCGATTTTATTAATCGTTCTGGGTGTCGAAATTTTACTCTACCTATTTTTGTCACGGCAAGAAAAGCCGATTTTAAAATATGATTTTCTTAGTATTTTCTTTGTCGGACTGATGGGGACGACGGGAATAGCGTTTGCGGTCATTAGCTCGACAGGTCTGATGGACAAGGTGGAGGAGTTAATTACGAGGGAAGAGCGTTCGTTTGAGCTTCCTGCATATTCCTATCCAATGGATGATAGTATCAAACGAGTGGTAGTCAGAACTGTCGGTTATGATATGACGATTGAGGCGACAGAAGAAAAAGAGGTTTCTATGTTTGGGACGTATCGGGTCCAAACAGCGAAGAAAGATAAGCTTTTAAAAACAGCAGAAGATTTGATTTCAGCTAACAAAAGAGGCGATACGTTATATCTGAATGTGAAGACCTTACCAAATGAGGTAGGACCGTTTGATTTACAAGGAAATGTTGCAGCAACGCTTCTTGTACCAAGTGACGTGAAACTTGAGGTGATCGGTAACGGGAACGAGCTTACCTTAAAGCCTAGGACGCTGGCGAATGATTGGAATATTGAGAGTGCTTCATCGGTTATGGTCGATGTTGCAAAAAATAGTGATTTGAAGGTAGCGGCAGTCGGAGTCGAAGATATACGTGGAAAAGACGGCGAATGGAAGGTATCGGAGGATACGGCTTCTGAAGGCATAGAGAATTCATCTGTGTTGAAAAATGCGGTTTATCAAGCAGGAGAAGGCAAACACCGTATCAATATAGTTAATGCGTATAATGTAAGTCTTAATAGCAATTAGTAGAAAAAATCATCTTATTTTTTGCAAAAAAAAATAAAAGGATTATGATAGAAGGTGGACTCTGGAGAGAGAATAGTACGTATGGCTTCGCGTTAAGTTTGTAAGCGAGGATAATAATTGGTAGAATATAGAATTGACAGAGTCGGTGTTATTTAAAAAAATTAGGATGATGATAATGAAAAGAGCAAGACTAATTTATAACCCAACTTCAGGACGTGAATTGATTAAGCGCCAACTGCCGGAGATTCTTATGAAATTAGAAGCGGCCGGCTATGAAGCTTCTTGTCATGCCACAACTGGAGCAGGTGATGCAACGAATGCAGCACGCATCGCTGTCGAGCGCCAATACGACGTAGTCATTGCAGCAGGTGGAGATGGAACCATACATGAAGTGGTTAACGGCTTAGCTGAACAGGAATATCGTCCGAAATTAGGCATTATTCCAGCTGGAACAACGAATGATTTTGCTCGTGCCCTTCAAATACCAAGGGATATTGGAGCCGCTGTCGATATAATCACAAAAGGGGAATTAATTCCCGTCGATATTGGTCGGATTAATGAAAAGTATTTTATAAATATCGCAGGTGGCGGAAGGCTTACTGAGCTTACATATGAGGTCCCTAGCAAATTAAAAACGATGCTTGGTCAGCTTGCCTACTACTTAAAAGGAATGGAAATGATTCCTTCAATTAAAGCCTCACATCTAAAGCTTGAATATGATGGGAAGCTGTTTGAAGGAGAAGCCATGATGTTCCTTGTTGGCCTGACGAATTCCATTGGAGGATTTGAAAGGCTTGCGCCTGATGCCTCGATCAATGATGGACTATTCTCGTTGTTAATTGTGAAAAAAGTGAATTTGGCAGAGTTTATTCGAATTTCAACCTTAGCTGTTCGCGGAGAGCATGTGAATGACCCCAATGTCATTTACACACAGGCAAATCGCATTAAAGTGTATTCTGATGACAGGGTGCAGTTAAATTTAGATGGTGAATTTGGCGGACTGCTGCCAGCAGAGTTTGAAAACCTATACCGCCATTTAGAAGTGTTTGTGCCACTTGACAATATTCGCCCGCAAGACAGACCAACTGACTGGGAATCGGGTAAAAGATATAGCTAACAAAAAGTTCGTTCCATATGGAGCGAGCTTTTTTTAGTAGAGTGGATTTTACTATAGAAGGAAAATCCGAATCAGCTCTAGAATTAGGTATATAATGATTTGTAGACAGCAGTCAAGACAAATAAGGGGTGTGGGATATGAAGGCATTGATCAACATTGACTATACATTTGATTTTGTTGCAGATAGTGGGGCCCTAACCTGTGGGAAACCAGGTCAGGTCATCGAGGAGAAAATCACTCAACTTACGAACGAGTTTATTGAGAATGGCGATTATGTGGTCTTTGCTATTGATGTCCATGACCAAGGGGATGAATTCCATCCGGAAACCAAATTATTCCCACCGCATAATCTTCGCGGCACATCAGGAAGAGACTTATTTGGAGCATTAAAGGGTGTATATGAGAAAAACCAGGGCCAGGAAAATGTTGTTTTTATGGATAAAACACGGTACTCTGCCTTTGCAGGTACAGATTTGGAAATCAAATTAAGGGAGCGCGGCATTACAGAGGTACATTTGGTGGGAGTTTGTACGGATATTTGCGTGCTCCATACGGCGGTAGATGCGTACAATACAGGATTCAAAATCATTGTTTACAAGGATGCTGTTGCCTCATTTAACCAAGCGGGACATGAATGGGCCCTCGGACATTTTGAACAATCGCTGGGTGCTATGGTGAAATAGTCTATTTAATGATATTATTGTTTGTAATGGTGAAAAGCTGTAATAGTATTCCGGAGGGCGATTATGAAACACATTTATCAAGATGATAGTTATACTCTTCATACCGATCTTTACCAGATTAATATGACAGAGACATATTGGAGAGATGGTATACATAATAAACGTGCGGTCTTCGAATTATTTTTCCGCAAACTACCGTTCGGGAATGGCTATGCTGTTTTCGCTGGTCTTGAAAAGGTCATTCAGTACATCCAAAATTTCCGCTTTACGGAAGACGACCTTGAGTATTTGAAAAATGAAGTTGGGTATCAAGATGATTTTCTTGAATATCTAAAAAATATAAGGTTCACTGGAACCATTCGTGCCATGAAAGAGGGCGAACTCGTTTTTGGCAATGAGCCGATTTTACGAGTAGAAGCGCCTCTGGCTGAAGCACAGTTAATTGAAACAGCTTTGCTTAACATTGTGAATTACCAAACATTAATTGCGACGAAAGCTACAAGAATCAAACAAGTTGTTGGCAATGAGGTTGCAATGGAATTTGGGACAAGACGTGCTCAGGAGATGGACGCAGCTATTTGGGGAACGAGAGCGGCTTACCTTGCTGGTTTTGAAGCAACAAGTAACGTAAGAGCAGGTAAATTGTTTGGGATTCCAGTCGCTGGTACCCATGCTCATTCCATGGTCCAAGCATATAAAGATGAATATACAGCTTTTCGTAAGTATGCGGAGTCCCATAAGGATTGTGTTTTCTTAGTAGATACGTATGATACACTCCGTCTTGGCGTGCCGAATGCGATTAAAGTCGCAAAAGAGATGGGCGATCAAATTAACTTTATTGGAATTCGCTTAGATAGCGGAGACCTTGCGTATCTTTCTAAAGAAGCACGTAAGTTATTGGATGAAGCTGGATTTAAGAATGCAAAAATTTACGCTTCCAGCGATTTAGATGAGTATACGATTATTAACTTGAAGGCACAGGGTGCAAAAATTGATAGCTGGGGAATTGGTACAAAGCTGATTACTGCCTATGATCAAGCTGCGCTTGGGGCTGTTTATAAAATTGTTTGTATTGAAAACGACAAGGGGGAGCTGGAGGATACGATTAAAATTTCCTCTAATCCGGAGAAAGTAACGACTCCAGGTCTGAAAAAGATCTATCGCATTATTAATAATACGAATCACCATGCAGAGGGTGATTATATTGCGATGGAGGATGAGAAGCTCCCTGAAAAGCGTCTGAGGATGTTCCATCCTACTCATACGTACATTAATAAGGTGGTTACAAATTTTACGGCGAAATCACTTCATGAAGATATTTTTGTTGATGGTGAGCTTGTATATGAGCTTCCTTGTTTGGAAGAATCACGAGATTACCTGAAGGCGAATTTGGATTCGTTATGGGAAGAATACAAGCGGATTATGAACCCGGAAGAATACCCAGTCGACTTAAGTCAAAAGTGCTGGGATAACAAAATGAAGAATATTGAAGAGGTAAAAGAAAAAGTAGCTGCAATGAAAGAGTAACAAAAAGTAGGGCGTCCTGAGAGGGGCGTCTTTTTGTATTAGAGAAAGGTAGAAGGAAGGATGATTAAAGAGTTCATAACGCCCGTGAAGCAGGGAAAAGAGTGGGTACGGTCAATAAGAGAGGTTCATAACGCCTGTGAGCAAGGAAAAAAGTGGGTACGGTCGAAAAGAGAGGTTCATAACGCCTGTGGAGCAAGGGAAAGAGTGGGTACGGTCGAAAAGAGAGGTTCATAACGCCCGTGGAGCAAGGAAAAGAGTGGGTATGGTCGATAAGGCCGATTCTTAAAGACCGTACACTAAAAAAAGGGTAGATAAAAATACCCCTTTAGGATGAAATCTTCAAAAGCGCCAAAAACTCCGGCTCGGGTTTCATTGTTTTTGTCCCCTTCTCTGACCAAAGAATAATTTCCTCATCCTTTTTATAATTGAAGTAAACATCAAAGGTTCCAAAGTCTATTCTGCCTTCATTTTTATGCGCAGGTGCTTTTTCTTTTGAATCATATGCATTGTTAATAAAATGAATAATTGCCTTTATTTCATCAGGGTCAGTAACCTTCTCACAGTCTGACCGTAACGCATCGGCATGAATGCATAGGCTTTCAGGTGCTTTCTCAATCCAAGTTGCAGAATGTAGAATAGGCGTTTGATCAAACATGACCTCTGTCTGATTTTCCCCTTGATTATAGCTTGCCGAAACCCATAATACACCATCGAATCCTTTTTTAGTCCACTCAGAATACGCTCCCGACCAATCGTTTTCAGGATCCTTATCATCGAGTGAAGAGCCTTTAGTACTTAAAACCCAGCCATGCTTAGGTAGCTGTTTTTCATAAAAAGCAAAAACCTCTCTCCAAGAATCGCCTTCCATTACATAATTACTTCTCGTGGGTTCTAAGCCAGGATAAAAGGGAATGTCTTTTGTTTTTTCAGGAATAATAGACATACCTTCATAGGTATCGTCTGTTGCAGTTTGATAACCATACCAGCCTGCTGTAAATAATAGAACAATAATGCAAAGGTAAAGCCAATTTCTTTTTTTCATAATGGCTCCTCTCAATCAAAATAAAGGCATAGGAAAATTTTAGCATAAAATGATATCGTATGGGGTCTTGTTTCGTATTCTCCTTCATAATGTGATACAATTCTTCTAGTCAAAAACGGAGTAAAGGACGAAATAAATGAGCAGAACATTACCTGTTAACAAGAACGATTATATAGATGTGGTTTTTGAAGATATCACCCATGACGGGGCAGGGGTTGCAAAGGTTGAGGGTTATCCGTTATTCATCCCCAATGGTCTGCCGGGTGAAAAAGCGAAGATTAAGGTAATCAAGACCGGTAAAGGATACGGAATTGGCCGGTTAATCGAAATTTATGAAAAAAGCCCGTACCGTGTCGATATTCCCAGTGAAGAAAAACATAAATACGGCGGTTGTCAGCTGGAGCACATTAGCTATAAAGGTCAGCTGAAATATAAAGAAAATCAGGTTCGCCAAGTACTAACCCGCATCGGTAAATTAGAGGATGTCGTCGTGCATCCGATTCTTGGTATGGAGGAACCTTTTCATTACCGTAACAAAGCACAGGTACCAGTCGGAGAGAAAGATGGTAAACTGATTGCTGGATTTTTTAAGCAAAGAAGCCACGAAATTGTTGATACCAATGAGAGCTTGATTCAGTTGCCTGAGGTGAATGAAGCGGTCAAGGTAGTAAAGGAAATTTGCAGCGAGCTTGGCATCCCTGCCTATCAGGAGGAAAGCCATAAAGGTGTACTTAGGCATATTATGGCGCGTTATGGTAAACAAACGGAAGAACTTATGGTTGTCATCATTACAAGAACCACGGACCTACCACAGAAAAACAAACTGGTTGAGGAAATGGTCGCTCGATTGCCTAAGTTAAAATCAATCGTTCACAATGTAAATTCCAAACGAACCAATGTAATCATAGGGGAAAAAACCAATGTTTTATGGGGGAATGAGGTCATCTATGACTATATTGGTGATGTAAAGTTTGCGATATCAACTCTTTCGTTTTACCAGGTGAATCCAGTACAAACAAAGGTCTTATATGACAAAGCATTGGAATATGCGAATCTAAGTGGAGAAGAGAATGTCATTGATGCCTATTGTGGCATTGGAACGATTTCTTTATTTTTAGCACAAAAGGCCAAAAAAGTATTTGGTGTAGAAGTGGTGCCTGAGGCAATTGAAGATGCGAAGCGAAATGCTGAATTGAATGAAATAACGAACGCGGAATTTGCAGCTGGGGAAGCAGAAGTTGTCATTCCGAAGTGGTACAAGGAAGGAAATACGGCGGATGTTTTAGTAGTGGACCCACCGCGCAAAGGTTGCGATGAAGCATTGCTGCAAACGATTATTGAAATGAAGCCGAAGAAGGTTGTCTATGTTTCTTGCAACCCAGGAACATTAGCAAGGGATCTGCGGATTTTAGAAGACGGAGGCTACAGGACAGTAGAAGTCCAACCGGTTGATATGTTTCCAATGACGACGCACGTAGAGTGCTGTGCGTGGCTTGAGAGAAAGTAGAAGAAGTATGGAGGGTTCTATTCTAGATGGAAAATAATGATATATTAATACGATTAAGATATGCTTTGGATATAAAAAACACGGATATGGTTGAGATCTTTAAGCTTGGTGGCGTTGAAGTAACAAAAGAGGAAGTCCTTAAAATCCTTACAAAATCAAATGACGATGTAGATTATGAGGAAGACAATGAGGAAGACGTAATAAAATGCAATAATAAGATGTTTGAGTCATTTTTAAATGGCCTTATTACCTTTAAGCGAGGCAAGCAAGAGCCAAGACCCGGCCAACCTGATAGACCGCAATTCTCTAAGGAAAGTGTGAATAATATTCTTTTAAAGAAATTGAAAATAGCACTAACTCTAACTAGTGAAGATATGATTGATATATTTGATAGTGCAGGGATTACGATCACAAAAGGGGAATTAAGTGCTTTATTAAGAAAAGTAGGCCATAAAAATTATAAAGAGTGCGGTGACAAATACGCTAGAAACTTCTTAAAAGGACTAGCTATACAATACCGGGATTAAGTTTGGAGGGGAACAAAATGCTTAAATTGGGTGTCATTGGTCTTGGGGATATTGCGCAAAAAGCGTATCTGCCTGTTTACAGTAGTATGAAAGAGATTGAATTTCATTTCTATACAAGAAATCAAGACAAGCTTAGGTCTCTAGGAAGTCAGTACCGGTTTGAACATCTTCATTCTGACTTGGATTCCTTAATGAATAGCGGCATTAACGGGGCATTTGTTCATTCCTCTACTGCTTCCCATGAGGGAATTGTGGAGGCACTCTTAACACGTGGTATTCATGTGTTTGTTGATAAGCCCATTTCCGATCACTATGATGGAGCTAAAAGGCTTGTCGAACTGGCAGAGGAAAAGGGACTCATTCTTATGACGGGGTTTAATCGGAGATATGCACCTTCCTATACAAAATTAAAAGAAGTGGCGGAGCCAAATATGGTTGTGGTTCAGAAGAACCGCAAAAGTCTACCGGGAGAACCGCGGACGTTTATTTATGATGATTTTATTCATGTAGTAGATACAATGAGATATCTATTTCCGTACCCCATTAAAGATTTGATCGTCAACGGTAGAATGGTTGGTGGCATTCTTTATCATGTAGTGGTTCAATTTTTATCGGAGGGCGCTACTGCGATCGGAATCATGAATCGTGATAATGGGACGAACGAAGAAATAGCCGAGGTGATGGGGCCGCTTGAGAAAAGAACGGTCCACAATGTGTCCAAACTGACCATTTCAAAGAATATGGAAACAGTTGATGTCCGGAGCAGCGATTGGGAGCCAACCTTGTTAAGACGTGGATTTGAGCAGATGGTAGCAGATTTTGTCCAATCGGTACAAACAAATTCAAACCCTGGAATCACTGCTAGGGATGCACTGGAATCTCATGAAATCTGTGAAAAAATCATCCATGAGTTATTGAAAAGGCATTGTTAAAGAACAGTGTTGATTTTTACACCCTGTTGATTGGAGCGGAAGGCACGAAGACTCCTGTGGGAGTATGGTTCAGGGGAGACCCCGCAGGCGTATGCGCCGAGGAGGCTCCCCGAAACACCCACGGAAAGTGAAGTGCCTGGAGCGGAAATCAACAGGCAAGTTTAACTGAGCCATTGAAAAAATCATAGCGTTACGAAAATGTTTGCGCTTACATATTGTAATCTTGCAGAAAAGTGATATGATAAAGTTATTAATTAATAATGATCACATGTTACTGATTCGATCAGGCATGGTGGTAAAATGAAAGGCATTTTCATGTCCTTTTATTATACCCCCATGCCTTTTTTATTTGTTAAAGAATAGGTTTGACTTCGAGAATTGTCCAGCTCTGGCGCCTAGCCCCTCGGGTCAAATAACCTTCGGCAATAAAAGTCAAAAGGCGGACTTTTCTTGCCGAAGAACATTTGCCTGTCGGGGCTGACCAAGGCGCCTCCGCTTTTCGATTTTGTCCAGCTCTGCGCTTTTCTTAGTACTAGGAGTTAATACAAGGCCGTAAGATAATAATAGGGTTAGATGGAAATTTAACCAAGAAAAAAAGGGGAAAAGAACATGAGATTCAACATATTTAAAAAAGAGAAAACTTCTATATTTGCACCAGTAAATGGAGAAATCCTTTCGTTGAGCGAGGTTCCAGATCCGGTTTTTAGTCAAAAGATGATGGGCGAAGGGATTGCTATGATACCTGAAGAGGGGAAAGTTTTTTCACCTGTAAAGGGGAGCGTCATTCTCATTGCAGAGACTAAGCATGCGATTGGTATTCGTGCGGTAGATGGAACCGAAATTCTCATTCATGTCGGTCTCGAAACCGTATCTTTAAACGGGGAAGGATTTACGATAGCGGTCAATGTGGGGGATAAAGTGACGACCGGGCAGCTGTTGATGGAAATGGATTTGGATACGATAAAAAAACGTGCAAAAAGTATCATAACACCTATTGTTATTACAAATAGTAATGAAAATGGTAAACAGTACCGCTTTTCACAAGAAAAAAAAGGCATTAAAGGGGAAACCGCTATTATTACAGAGGCTTAAAGGAGGTGATGGTGGGGGTAGTAGACTGACAAAACGGCGGCTATTATACATTTTTTTGGGAAATTATTTCATTTTTAGTTGTTCGTATTTTGTATGATTAGTTGTTTTGTTAGTAGGTCGTCATTTTAAGAGGAGGTAAGATAATGAAGAAATATTTACAGAGAATTGGTCGTTCATTGATGCTGCCTGTAGCCGTATTACCTGCTGCAGCGATTTTAATGGGTATCGGTTATTGGATTGACCCTACAGGATGGGGAGCTGACAGCCCACTAGCAGCTTTCTTAATTAAAGCCGGGGGTTCAATTATTGATAATATCCCAATCCTATTCGCAGTTGGGGTAGCGCTGGGGATGGCAAAGGAAAAGGATGGGTCGGCAGCGCTCAGTGGTTTAGTTGCCTATCTAGTTGTTACTACCTTACTTTCAACAAACACAGTGGCTTTATTACAAGGCATTGATCCAGCAAAGGTCGACCCTGCGTTTGGAAAAATTGGAAATGCGTTTGTCGGGATCCTTTCAGGTATAGTCGCGTCGACAATGTTCAATCGTTTCAGTCATGTGAAATTACCGGATGCACTGGCGTTCTTTAGCGGTAAACGATTAGTACCAATTATGACTGCCGTATCGATGTTAGTAGCTTCCGCCATCCTATTCTTCGTATGGCCTGTCATTTTTACAGGATTAGTTTCTTTTGGTGAAGGAATTGCTAAATTAGGTGCACTTGGTGCGGGTCTATATGGTTTCTTTAACCGACTCCTAATCCCAACAGGTTTACACCATGCGTTAAACTCAGTATTCTGGTTTGATGTGGCGGGAATTAGTGATATTACAAATTTCTGGGCAAGCAAAGGGGAAAAAGGCGTAACAGGCATGTACCAAGCAGGATTCTTCCCTGTTATGATGTTTGGCCTTCCGGCTGCAGCGTTAGCTATGGTTCATACAGC
The DNA here is from genome assembly GCF_050477885.1 of Neobacillus rhizosphaerae. Taxonomy (GTDB): domain Bacteria; phylum Bacillota; class Bacilli; order Bacillales; family Cytobacillaceae; genus Neobacillus; species Neobacillus rhizosphaerae_A. The sequence continues at coordinate 9,510 of NZ_JBCNAC010000076.1, read as the reverse complement.
AAAAACAAAGAAGAAAAAACAAGTAGCTTCCTTGATGTTAGCTGCGGGCTTCGCAGCGTTCTTTACGGGCGTAACAGAACCAATTGAATTTGCCTTCATGTTTGTTGCACCAATGCTTTACCTTGTCCATGCGATTTTGACAGGTCTATCATTAGCAATTGCAGCAGCGTTCCATTGGACTGCTGGTTTCGGTTTTAGTGCGGGTCTAGTCGACTTTGTACTAAGCTTAAGAATTCCAATTGCCAATCAGCCATATATGTTACTTGTGCAGGGTCTCGTATTTGCAGTGATCTACTACTTCTTATTCCGCTGCATTATCGTTAAGTTCAACCTAATGACTCCTGGTCGTGAGGAAGATGAGGACGAAGCTGAAGAAGTGAGTGTTGCTACAGGTGAAAGCAAATTTGCAGTGATGGCAGCTCAGATTTATGAAGGATTGGGCGGCGACGCCAATGTGGTTTCTGTCGATAACTGTGTAACACGCTTACGTTTAGAAGTAAAAGACATGGATGTGGTGGACCAAAAGAAAATAAAGGCAACTGGTGTTCCAGGGATTAATATTGTTGGAAAACAAAGCATTCAAGTCATTGTGGGAACAAATGTCCAATTCGTAGCGGATGAAATCATGAAGATTCGCAAGAAATAATCATAGGGTATGGAAAAACGCTTAGACGAACGAATAGTCTAAGCGTTTTTTTGTCATTATAGATTTCTTAATCTTTCAATATGGATGGTAATGTATCCAAGCTCATGTTCTGGAAGGTGAATGCTGTATTGTTCTGTGAGAAGCTTCGCAACGTTTTTGGCACATTGATAGGAGTCTGCGAACTTCTTTTTAATCATTGTCAGCATCTCATCATCCATAATCGGCTGCACAGGATGGCTGCTTCTAGAAAGTGTAAAACGGAGATGAGTCAGTAATCGTTGATACGATAGATCGTCCTCCTCTATGGATACGTGAAGGCACTCTTTAATCGTCTGTATCATTTCACCAATAATCGCCGTGAGCCGCAGTGTTTGCTTCATATCTCCACCATGCAGCTTAGCTGTATGAATGTGAAGCGCCAAGTAGGCTGCCTCATCAATAGGCATTTTGATATTGGTCCTATTCTCAATATGTTTGATGGCCCACATTCCGATATCGAACTCTTTTCTATAGAGCGATTTTATTTCATGAAATAGTTTATTTTTCAGCTGAATGCCTTGACTTACCCTTTCAATTGCAAAGGATAAGTGATCGGTAAGAGCAATGTGCACATGGTCATTTAATTTAGATCCCAGGGTTTCCTCTGCATATGTGATGATTTCTTCAGATAGGGCGAAGTGTTCTTCAGGAATTTTAAGCAGCAGCTGCTGGAACTTCTCATTTTCTTTCATAATAAATAGCTTTTCTATCTTGTTTGGATTAATAATGTCATTTCTTTTCTTTTGAAAAGCGATGCCTGCCCCGATCGCAATTTTCTCTTCATTGTTATCTGAAACCACAACGGCATTATTATTTAAGATTTTTTTAATTTTCAAAAGGGCGTCAGCTCCTTATTGATCCGATTTATTCTACAATTCTACAGGGTTCTCCTTTTTCCTTCTTTGATATGGGATAATATGAAAAGAGGTTCGATTTTTAAATAGGTAGGAGAAATCATGAAGGAACATTATTATGATAAATTACTAAACATAAAAACAAAAGAGGTACAACAGGGATTTCATAAATCTTTGCATTATCATCGCTATGAACCAACACCCTATAGTGCGCTTGAGGTGTTATTTGAAAAATATAAGATAAAAAACAAGGATCATATTGTGGACTTTGGCTGTGGAAAAGGACGTCTTAATTTTTATATCCACTATTTCTTCGGTGCCTCGGTGGTCGGGGTAGAAATGGATGATGAACTCTATCACGATGCTGTTCAAAATCAAAAAAGTTATTTGAAAAAGGCAAAGAGCAATAAGGAAAAGATACATTTCCTATGCTGCTTAGCAGAAGAATATGAGGTGCAGCCAGAAGACAATCGATTTTACTTCTTTAACCCTTTTTCTGTCCAAGTTTTCAGAAAAATTATTAATAATATTTTGCATTCTTTCGAACAGTCATCAAGGGAAATAGAGTTGGTATTATATTATCCAGCGGAAGATTATATATATTTTTTAGAAAAGGAAACAGCTTTTGAAATGATTGAGGAAGTGGTTCTCCCATATGTTTATGAAAAGAATCCGAATGAACGTTTTTTAATTTATCGATTAGGATAGTGGGCGAAAGGAGTGAGGCACTTTCATGTATCACCGTATCTGGACGGTAGCCAACATTTTATTAATTGTTCTATCGGTTGTGTATATATGGTTCTTCCGCCCGCATGATAGCACATTAGTTATAACAGGTCAAACATTAGCACAGCTGGGTGTCATCTTGTTTTTGATTAATATCAACATGTATTTCATATTTCTAGTTATCAGGAATACATCCATCCGTATGGTAAAAATACGCCTTGCAAAGTTTTCCCGATACTTAATGAAATGGCATATTAAAATTGCTTTGTTAGCCACTACGATCATTTTGGGACACGCTTGGATTAACCTGTATGAGTTTGGCCGAATACTTGGGTTCAATCATGTGAAATTGTTAAGCGGATACCTGGCGTTGGTATTCCTAGGTATTACTCTAGCTGCCGGGTATTTGCGACATAAAAAAGCTTCAGGATTCAGGCGGAAATTCCACCTTATATCTGCGATGATTTTCCTTGCAGCCTTTGTGCTTCATATGTTTGTATTAACTTAAGTGAATGTATTTTATTAAAGGGGAAAAAGTGGGGAGGAACACTGACTATGAATGAAAAGAAGACATTATTAGATGCTTTTAAACAGACGGAATATCAATTACCGGGTCACGGAAATAGAGACATTCAGGTCCTAAAAGAGGCTTTCGCGAATGTGGATGGGGATATGGATAGTGATATGTATGGGAAAGGCAAACTCATCGAGGATTTTCAAGTGAAAATGGCCGCCTATTTAGGGAAGGAAGCGGCTGTTTTTTTTCCAAGTGGAACGATGGCACAGCAAATTGCTTTACGGATTTGGTGTGATCAAAAGGGCATCAAAAAGGTTGCTTATCATCCATTGAGTCATTTGGAAATCCATGAAGAAGATGGTTTAAAGGAATTGCATCATATCGAGCCAGTATTGCTGGCAGATAAAAGTAGAGTTATTAGTTTGGAAGATGTCCATGGTATGGATGAGGATATTGCTTGTTTATTGCTAGAATTACCACAGCGTGAGATTGGCGGTCAATTGCCGGATTATCGAACGCTTGAGGCAATATCAGCTTATTGTCGTGAAAAGGGCATTAAATTGCATCTAGATGGGGCAAGACTCTTTGAAATTATCCCTTACTATCAAAAGTCCGCTGAGGAAATATGTTCTCTTTTTGATAGTGTGTATGTATCTTTTTATAAGGGGCTTGGAGGTATTGCTGGAGCCATTCTTGCAGGTGGAAAGGACTTTACAGAGGAATCAAAAGTGTGGAAAAGACGTCATGGTGGAGATTTAATTAGTCTTTACCCATACATAATCAGTGCCGATTATTATTTTGATCAAAGGATTCCAAAAATGGCCCAGTATTTTGAGGAAGCGAAGGAGCTGGCATCTCTTTATAATCAGTGCCATTCCGTTTCAACCAAGCCGGCCGTACCGGTTTCTAATATGTTTCATGTACATGTGAGTGTTGCCAAACAAGAACTGGAGCTTGTTCTTTTAGCTGTTTATGAGGAAACTGGGCTAGGATTGACAAGCTATTTACGAGAAATCCACGCGGAGGAATGCTATTTCGAGGTGAATATGGGCGATCGATATGCGGCCATTCCCAAAGAGAAAATCAGAAAGACGTTTGAAGTCCTCGATGAAAAAATAAAAGCAATTAAAAAGTAGAGTTTGGGGGAAGGAATGGATGGTTCGAAGGATTTATGTGGTCAGGCATTGTGAGGCGGAGGGGCAGCCAAGGGAGGCTCGCTTGACGGATAAAGGAGTCCAGCAGGCAGCTGAGTTAGCGGAATTTTTTTCGAAAATTGAAATCAACCGAATTGTTTCCAGTCCATTTGTACGAACGGTTCATTCCGTGAATTCGATAGCTGAATTGAAACAGATCGAAGTGGAAACTGATGAACGGTTATCTGAGCGAATCTTAAGTACAAAGGTATTAGAGGATTGGCTGGAAAAGCTACAAGCGACCTACAATGATTTAGATTTAAAGTTTGATGGAGGCGAGTCGACGCGTGAAGCAATGGCGAGGGTTGTAAGTGTGGTTGAAGAGGTATTAAATGGTGAAGTTGAAAATACCATCATCGTCACACATGGGAATTTGATGTCTTTACTACTGAAAAACTATCAGTCTGATTTTGGTTTTGAACAATGGCAAAAGCTTAGTAATCCGGATGTCTTTCTTTTGGAGTTTGATGAAAATGAAGTTTTGCTGAAGCGATTATGGCAGGATAAAGAGGTGATCGTGGCTTCTCATGATATATCAAAAACTAGGAAAAACTGAGGTTAACATACCAGTTCTAGGCCAGGGCACTTGGAAATATGGAGAAAATAAGCATGAGGCAAAGGAAGAAATCAAAGCATTACGATTCGGAATGGAAAATGGAATGACTTTGATTGATACAGCGGAAGAGTATGCCCAGGGTGGTGCGGAACGGATTGTCGGTGAGGCCATTCAAGACTGCAGGAAGGAAGTTTTCCTCACGACAAAGGTTTCTGCGAAACATTGCTCTTTTCAAGGTGTAATTGACGCAGTGGAAGCAAGCTTAGAGAGGCTGCAGACAACGTATATTGATTTATACCTGCAGCATTGGCCTAGTGCTGAACATGAGGTAGCGGAAACAATGCGAGTGATGGCTTACCTAGTAGAAAAAGGACTAGTGAAATATATCGGAGTGAGCAATTTTACGCCGGAATTAATTGATGAAGCCCAGGCGGAGTTGGGTAACCGTTTGCTCGCATGCAACCAAGTGGGCTATCATTTAAATGACCGGCGGATTGAAAACAATGTCCTGCCTTACTGCCAGGCAAAAGGGATTACTGTTATGGCCTATTCTCCTTTTGGTTATGCACCAAAGTTTTTTGGAAACCAGGGATTTCCGCAACCAGGATCAAAAGAGAGAATGGCACTAGATGATTTGGCTGCCAAATACGGGAAAACCGCCTACCAAGTCGCTTTAAACTGGATTCTCAGGAAAAATGGGCTTGTGGCAATCCCGAAGGCAAGAGATATTACTCACATAAAAAGTAATTTAGAAGCATTGGGTTGGGAATTATCTGATGAAGATGTAGAACAGATAGAATGGCTGTTTCCTAAACCAAAAGAGGGTTTACCCTTACAAAGGTTTTAAGAGGGGTAAAAGTATGAACGGTGTCAGGCACCATTAGGAGTAAGAGATGAATTCGACGGGATTAAATAAGCGGTTAGATGTGCTCGATTATTTGCGGGGGTTTGCTTTATTAGGGATTATTTTAGTGAATATCATTCCGTTGTTGTCTGTTAAGAACCCTGAGCCTGGCACCGTGAATGCTGCGTACTGGGGATTTCTTTATTTATTTGTTGAAGGTCGCTTTTATACTATATTTACTTTTTTATTTGGCGTTGGGTTTTTTATCTTTATTTCACGTGCCGAGGCGAAAGGAAAAAAGGGAACCATGCTGTTTTTACGACGCATGATTGTACTTTTTCTTTTTGGGTTGATTCATATAAAGTTTCATCCTGGAGAAGCGTTGACCATTTATGCCGTTTGCGGCTTCATTATTTTACCTTTTTATAGGGCACCTAAGTGGGTCAATCTTCTATTTGGTCTAGCTATGCTGCTAGCTTTAAGTCTTTTTTTGGCGAAAATTTTTATGGTAGTTCCACTAATGCTACTAGGTATCGCAGCTGGGCAGTACCGAGTGTTCGAGTGGATCTCGCAACAGTGGAAGAAGGTAGCTATTTTCACAGGGAGTATGTTTGTATTAAGTATGGTTAGCCTTTTGTATCAATATCAACTCAGTCCGATGGTGTTTGAACCAGTTAGTTATAGTCATTCCTACGAAATGCGGCAGTTTATAAACTTCGGAATTACCATCGGACCGATTGTTTCTGCGTTTTATGTGGGAATGATGGTGTTGCTGTTACAATTATCTTTCGTTCGTAGAGTCTTATCACCATTAAAAAGCTTTGGCCGGATGGCGTTAACAAACTATATTTTACAAACTGTATTCCTGTTACTGGCGGGAAAAGTGTTTCATTTGTTCCAGCAGCTAACCTACATTCAGTCACTGTACCTTTGTTTAACCATACTAACAAGTCAGTTAGTTTTCAGCACCATTTGGCTAAGGTTCTATAGGTTTGGCCCGTTGGAATGGCTGTGGAGAATGGCAACTTACTTCGAACGCCTGCCATTTAGAAACCGTAAAACAGCTTAGCTTGAAATGTTTTGGCAGAATAAAAGGCCAGTTCTCCCATTGAATGGGGAGGACTGGCCTTTCTTCTTATTGTTATCTTTTAATTTCTACATCATGTTCTTTTGCTAGTTTATCAAGCTTATTCTGATAATCACGAATATGTTTTCTTGCATCTGCCAGCATATCGTTCGCTTCTTGAATGAGGGCTGGATCCTGTTCTTCTAAAGCTTGTTTAATTGTGGTAAAGGCTTTAAATTGGATGTCCGCACCTTCGATGTAAATCTCGTGAATATCCTGTAATTCCTCCGTTTCGATGCTTACAGAATCTAGCTCTTTAATAAACTCGTTGTAATTAGGTATAACGTCATTGGTTAAAGCATCATACATCGTTTGATCATCGGTATAATTTGCTCCAGAAACGCCTTCATATGCAGAAACGGCTGCACTTTCCAATTTCCCTGCTTCTTTCATCTCTTTATTCACATAATTAAGCAAATCATCATGTACAGGATCCCCGCCGCATCCTGATAATAAAAAAATAAATGGTAATAAAATCAATGCCAATAGACATTTTTTCAATTAGCCACCCCCTTCATTCAAAATTTATGAGGGAAAGGAAGTCCAATATGATAGGGAGAAAAAATTAATTATTGTAATTTAAAAGAAAATGTCCGTGTGGAATGGACGAAGTGGTTTAAAGTGTCTTTCTGTGGTGCCTGACACCCACCAAAAAATACTTCTTTTCTTTGTCGCAAAGTTCTGTAAAATGGAAGGTAGAGATTAATGTGTTTGGAGAGATATTTGTGGCTAAGAGTTTCCCTATTTTTGGAGAAGAGAATGAGTCTGTTGTCTATAATCCTGATGAATTAATCGATCTTTTTCTTAATTGTACGGCTGATGGAATCTGTATTGTTGATATGGAGAATCGGTTTATTCGAGTGAATGGCATGTATACGAAGATTTTCGGTTATACAGAGGAAGAGATCCTTGGGCGGAGATTTGAGGAATTCCCTAACCCTGACGTCGTAAGTGGAATAATAAGCGCGGTTAAACAAGGGGAATTTTTTCATGACATTGTGACACAACGTTATCATAAAGATGGACGAATTCTTGATATAGCTGTGTCCTATTCTCCTTTTCGAAACGTAGCGGGGGAAATTATTGCCGTAATAGCTATTTACAGAGATATAACGGAGCATATAAATACAGAAAGAGAATTAAAAAGAACGCGTGAGTTGTATCGATTAATTACCGAGAACACTACAGATATGATTAAACTTTATTCCAAAGATAAAAGGATCCTCTATGCAAGCCCTTCTCATGAAAAAGGGATTGGCGTAAAACCAGAACAGCTAATTGGTCAAGATGTGTATGATCTCATCGTTCCGGAGGAAAAGGAAAACTTTGAACAAGTATACCAAATGTTAATTGAAACAGGTGAACCTCAACTACTTCAAGTGAAATTAAAGACGGGGGATAATAAAGTTATAGATTCCGAGACTACAATTACACCCATCTTTAATGAGCAAAATGAGGTAGAATGCTATGTTACAGTTGGACGAGATGTGTCGGATAGGGTAAAAAATGATGATGCTTTACGGAATTTAGACCGCCTTTCAATCATTGGCCAATTAGCAGCAGGGGTAGCGCATGAGATTCGTAATCCTTTGACTTCATTAAAAGGATTTTCCAAGCTATTAAAAAGTACGCCTGATAAAGAGAAGCAGGATAATTATTTGTCCATTATTATGAATGAGCTTGACCGAATCGATATGATCGTCAATGAGTTTATGTCTCTAGCAAAACCCCAAGCCATTCAATTTGAAAGGATGGGCTTACATTCCATTTTAGATAGTACGGTGAATATTTTGCATCCTCAAGCGTTATTGCATAATGTTCAAATTATCAACCATGATTATAATCAAGCAAATGATATTGAATTATTATGTAGCCCTAATCAACTGAAACAAGTCTTTGTTAATTTTCTTAAAAACGCCATCGAATCCATGCCGAGTGGAGGGAATGTCCATGTTTATGTAGAAAAATTAGCGGGGAAAAGAGTTCAGATTAGTTTTTCCGATGAAGGCATTGGAATTGACACGCATGTAATGGGCTATTTAGGAACGCCATTCTATACAACCAAGGACAAGGGAATTGGGCTTGGCCTAACCGTCAGCAACAAAATCATCCAAGAACATAACGGAATCATGAAAATTGAAAGTGAACTGGGCAAAGGAACGACAGTAAAAGTTCAACTCACCTATATTTAATTAAAATTTATATAAAACGGTCTGGGCAAATAAATAAGGGTGTCAGGCACCGCTCATGGACAAAGTGTCCTTGCGTGGTGCCTGACACCCTTATTTTGTGTAACGGTTTGCATAGCTTGAGGCGACGAAGGCGTCTGGCTTAATTTTAGGCTCGACTCCCATGGATTCCATTCTAGTGACCATTTCCCTGACAAATTCACTCGTTTTATTCCGTTTTCCTGCCCCGATATCAATATGGCCTTCCATAGTAAAAGTAGCCCCATGGTACAAATGAGGAAGGACAATAGAGATTAGTTCATTTTTTCTTTCTTCCGTGAACAGCGAGACGATCTCTTCTGTTAAAGACAACTCCAGTGAAATACGTTCATGAAGATGCGTCATTTTTCGGGGAACAATCACTTTTCTAATACAAGCCCATACACCTTTTCCCTCATTTTGTATCACAATTCCAGTTATAAAGACAGTATTCGATTTGTGTACCTGTGAGTCTGTGCCCACCATCAGGCGGTAGTTTCCGTTGGGATCGAACTGCATAAATGTAATAATCCGTTCAAATACCTGTTCAAATGTCATTCCAGTTTCTTGAAGGTTCTGAAATGTAGGGGAATGAACTGAATAATTTTTCATAAAAAAGCACCACATCTTTCCTTTCCGTTTGAAAAGTTTAGACTCAACTCTTATTGCTATCTTATGGGAAGAGGTGTGTTGTCGTGCCATCTTTAGTGAGGTTGTGTGGAAAGGATGGGCAGGTATCCATCTATTCAGCAGCGAATTATTGATAGGTGGTTTTTTATTAATTGGCTGTGTTAAAGAACAG
>NZ_JBCNAC010000075.1:0-46269 GCF_050477885.1 Neobacillus rhizosphaerae | reverse complement strand
TCCTGTGGGAGTATGGTTCAGGGGAGACCCCGCAGGCGCAAGCGCCGAGGAGGCTCGCCGAAACACCCACGGAAAGCGAAGTGCCTGGAGCGGAAATCAACAGGCAAGTTTAACAGAGCCTATTAATTGAGGAGGGGAGGAATGGAAGTTTGGCCTATTCAGAGCTGTTCATCGTAGCAGAAGCCAACCGGGGTCACGTAAGTAATGTAAAGCTATTTGAGTATTTAGATGAGGGGCGCAAGTGGTGGTACCGATATTGTGTCTCTCTCGGAGTTGAAGCGGTGGTTGTACATATTGAGGTCGATTATAAAAAAGAAGTTTTCAATCATGATCGATTATGGATTCAAACGTCCCTGGAGCGGATAGGAAATACAAGTTTTACAATGAAGCAAACAATCACGAATGAGCAGCAAGAGCGAATGGTAGCTGCGGAAGTAGTTCTTACAACGATTAATCGTCAAACAAGGCGGAAGGTGTTAGTACCTGACGAGGTTCGTAGTCTGTTAAATAGGGATTCTATTTTGACGGAGGAATAGACTACTGGAGGGAAGGAGAAGGGGTAGAAAACTTCTCTAAAACGACCGAGAGTTTTTCTTAAAAACAATTATATGCCTATCAATCTTTGTGCCAGTCCAACATTAGATAAAGAAACAAGAGATTTCTAGATAAGGATGATGGAAAATGGCAAAAAGAAATAGGGGAAAAACAATTAGCTATCTGCCTTCAAATGGTCGTGGGACATGCCCATTGTGCAGTAGGACTGGAGTAAAGCTTCTTTACACACAGAAGACAGAAACAAATCATACCATCAAAGTCTGTAAAAACTGCCGGCCAAAAAAATATTGATCAGTATGAAAAAAGGATTGAGCAGCGGAACTGCTCAATCCTTTGTGTTTGTATTAGGCTTTTGCTTTTTTTGAAACTCTGACTACATTGAGGATGCTGGCTGCTAGACCGCCCCATAAAATGACCATCCCAACAATCATCATAGTTAGTGCGCTTCCTGACATATTAAGCAACCTCCCTATTTTCTTCTGTATTGGCAGATGCTTTCCAACCCTTAAGGGAAAGAAGGACTGCCACAATGATTGTTACGGCTACTACTATTACCCCTGCATATAAAATCAGTTCAGTTGGATATTTCTCGTAGTTTTCCTTTAGGTTTTGACGAATATTGTCAAACATCATATAGCCAAGAACCAATGGAGTAATGACACCAAGACATACCTTCCACCATGCACCTACACGAAGGTCAGAAATTTCATTTGTATGTTTTTGTAAACCAGTTAATCCTTTGAAGAACCAGGCAATTAAAACTACCTCAATCAGCCCTGCAAAGACAATTCCAAAGTTATTGATGAAATAATCAACCACATCTAGTAAATACAATCCGCCGTGTGTTGCGAAAAGAAGAGAAATAACCGTTGCTGTTAATCCTCCAGTTAAGACTGCTTTTGTACGTGATACATTGAATTTATCCTGAACAGCAGCCACAAATGTTTCTACGATGGAAATAAGTGACGTCATTCCAGCAAAAACCAAAGATAGGAAGAATAATACGCCGAATAATCCATTTAAGCCAGGGAACTCATTGATAATGCTTGGGAATACAACGAAAGCTAGTCCAATCCCACTGCTAACCACTTCATCAATTGGTACTCCCTGTTGCTTTGCCATAAATCCAAGTGCTGCAAACACTCCAATACCAGCCAATAATTCAAATCCAGAGTTGGCAAAAGCTGTGATGAAAGCATTGTTATTAATATCTGATTTCTTTGGTAGATAGCTAGAGTACGTAATCATAATGGCGAATCCAATAGATAAGGAGAAGAAGATTTGTCCATAAGCGGCAATCCAAACTTTTCCGTTCAAAATCATATCCCAATTCGGTTTGAAAAAGGCATTTAATCCACTAGCTGCACCGTCAAGAGTTAAAGCACGAACAACAATTACTAAGAACATCACTATAAGAGTCGGAAGGAAAATCTTATTAAGCTTTTCAATTCCTTTAGAAACTCCACGAAATAGGACAAAAAGTGTGACGGCCCATACAAAAAGTAATGGAGTGACGATGCCGGAAACAAGTCCGCCAATTTCACCAGGCTTATCAGATAACTGTAGAACCTTACCAAATAAGAACTTACTAGGATCAGATCCCCACTGAGTACCAAATGAATAGATGGTATATTTAATGGCCCAAGCAATGATGACTGAGTAGTAAGTACAAATAACAAAGGCGATTAATACCTGCCACCAACCAAGCCATTCTGCTTTTTTATTCATACGGAACAATGATAGTGGTGAGGAACCTCTGTATTTTTGACCAATTGTGAATTCTAAAATTAATATTGGAATTCCTGCTGTTAAAATGGCGAATAGATAAGGTAGGAAGAAGGCTCCTCCTCCATTTTCATAGGCAACGGCCGGAAATCTCCAAATATTCCCTAGACCTACTGCCGAACCAACTGCTGCCATGATAAATCCGTATCTTGACCCCCACTGTTGACGTTTTTCCATACTATGTTTCCCCCTATGTGAACATACTTTTATAAAATTCAGATAATTATTTCGTTATCTTAATATACCTTTAAAAAGATAGTTTGTCAAAATGTTTTTTGAAAATTTTATTTAATTCAAATATATATGCTATTTGATAGAGTTTTAGGAGAATCCAAAAAATGTAATAGTTAAATAAGAGTTTTCCTTTATTAATATAGAAGCGATAATTTTTTTGTCAACCAATTTTATAATTTGGTTGACAAAAGGTTGGTTACCATTTATTTTAAATTTAAGACATTTATATTGTAGGGTGGGAGAGAACGTAAATGAAAAATTTAAGAGCTCTTGATTTAACACTATCAGCCATGTTTGTGGCATTGATGGCCATTGGGGCAAATATCAGTACCATTGCTCCATTTTTACATGTTGGTGGAGTACCGATTACGCTTCAAACTTTTTTTGCTATTCTAGCAGGAGCCATTTTGGGAAGCCGATTAGGCTCTATCGCAATGACCGTTTATATGTTAGTAGGTTTGGTAGGAGTTCCTGTTTTTGCTGACTTTTCTGCAGGATTATCAATCATTATAAAACCTACCTTTGGCTTTATTCTTTCTTATATTTTCACTGCCTATATTATCGGAAGAATAGTAGAGAAGAAAAAAGGGCTGGCTACTTTTATTATTGCTGCTTTAATCGGAATGGCAGTAAACTATGTTTTCGGAACCAACTGGATGTACTTTGCGTATAAGCTTTGGGCAGCTGCCCCTGAGGGTTTCACCTATAAAATGGCTTGGTTCTGGATGCTAGCTCCGCTGCCAAAGGATATTGTTCTATCTGTTCTAGCAGCAATCATGGCACACCGCCTTGAAACAACCGTTCTATCAAAAGGACAATTCAAACATCTAAAACGTGTTTCATAAATCGAATTAGGGTGTCAGGCACTACTCGTGGACAGTTGTCCATGCAAGGTGCCTGACACCTTTTTTGATGGAATTGGAAATAATAAAAAATGCTCTTTGTGTAAACTTTGTAGTTATCTAACATTTTTGTTTCTGTTTTGCAAGGTAGGTCAACTTCTGACAGAGTCGGTAGAAAAGGGGGAAAGATAGTCAGAAGTCGGAGGAACATCTGACAGAGTTGGTAGAAAAAGAAGAAAGATAGTCAGAAGTCGGAGGAACTTCGGATAGAGTTGGTAGAAAAAGGGAGAAAGATAGTCAGAAGTTAGAGCAACTTCTGACAGAGTTGGTAGAAAAAGAAGAGAGATAGTCAGAAGTCAGGTCAACTTCTGACAGAGTCGGTAGAAAAGGGAGAAAGATAGTCAGAAGTCGGAGCAACATCTGACAGAGTTGGTAGAAAAAGAAGAGAGATAGTCAGAAGTCAGGTCAACTTCTGACAGAGTCGGTAGAAAAGGGAGAAAGATAGTCAGAAGTCGGAGGAACTTCGGACAGAGTTGGTAGAAAAAGAAGAAAGATAGTCAGAAGTCGGAGGAACTTCGGATAGAGTTGGTAGAAAAAGGGAAAAGGATAGTCAGAAGTTAGAGCAACATCTGACAGAGTTGGTAGAAAAAGAAGAGAGATAGTCAGAAGTCAGGTCAACTTCTGACAGAGTTGCCATAAAAAGAAGAGAGATAGTCAGAAGTCAGGTCAACTTCTGACAGAGTCGGTAGAAAAGGGAGAAAGATAGTCAGAAGTCGGAGCAACTTCGGACAGAGTTGGTAGAAAAAGAAGAAAGATAGTCAGAAGTTAGAGCAACCTCTGACAGAGTTGGTAGAAAAAGAAGAAAGATAGTCAGAAGTCGGAGGAACTTCGGATAGAGTTGGTAGAAAAAGGGAGAAGGATAGTCAGAAGTTAGAGCAACATCTGACAGAGTTGGTAGAAAAAGAAGAGAGATAGTCAGAAGTCAGGTCAACTTCTGACAGAGTTGCCATAAAAAGAAGAGAGATAGTCAGAAGTCAGGTCAACTTCTGACAGAGTCGGTAGAAAAGGGAGAAAGATAGTCAGAAGTCAGGTCAACTTCTGACAGAGTCGGTAGAAAAGGGAGAAAGATAGTCAGAAGTTAGAGCAACTTCGGTCAGCAAATTGGTTTGGATGGGAAATTTATCACCAAATAAAAAGAAGCGGCGATTACCGCTTCTTTTTTATTGGGTTTACGATTAGTTACACGACTACTGCTTTTGAAAGACCGTTAACCATGGAAGCTCTGTTCTTTCCTAGATCCTTGGAACGAAACAACAGCTGGTCAGCCATAATATAGGCTTTTTCAATAGAAATCTGTTCGTTTACCTTGTAGAAATAAAGGCCAAACGAAGCCGTATAGGAAATGGAGACATGTTCCCCTAGATACTCCACATTTACTGCGTTATTTTCAACGCCTCTCAGAATATCATTAACCAGATTCCGTGTTTGATCAAAATCTCTCTTTCTGAGACAAAGAGTAAATTCCTCTCCACCACTTCGGAACAAATAATCATCTTCATCAAGATAGCTTTTTAATGTAGAAGCAAAGTGCTGAATAACTTTATCACCTACAGCGTGATTGTAGTTGTCATTGATTCGTTTAAACTTATCGATGTCGCATACGACAATACCGATATGTTCTTCCGTTTGATTAAGCTCTGCCATTTTTTTATCCATAAATGTACGGTTATACACGCCAGTCAGGAAGTCTGTATAGGCCATTTGCTCGAACTTGTCCCTTTCCAGCTTATGTTGGACACTTTGAGCCTTCGAGAAAAAGGAGCGGCTTACTACGTAGTTTAAAATAAATAAACTAATTAAGATTTGCCATCTTCCTTCTTTTAAAAACATGAATAATAAACCGTTTGTGATCGCTACTTTCCCAAAGTCAAGCATACTTCTGCTCTTAAAAATAAAATCGACACCTTCTTTTAAGGTTTTAAGGTCACCCATTATGTAAAAAGCAGTCACTAAGAAAGTACCAGAAAGAAGGGAGGCGATGCACGTCAACAAAAACATCAAAATCCAAAAACCATAAGGAATTTGATTAAAACTGGAATAAAGTTGTAGGTACAAGAAGTAGGCTATCGAGTTGGTAATAACAAAGGCGCCGATATTATATAAAGTGTCCGTAAACTCACTAGGGTCAGCGGTCTTTGTCCACTTTCTATAAGCATACACGGTAAACCGATAGATCGTTTCAAATATAAATAAACCAAGTGGACCGGTAAACAGAACAAAGGAAAAGCAGTAGCTAATACCATATTCAAAATTTGTATTTCCGTTTTTTGAAAAAACTCTAAGGTGATAATACAGACTGGAGAATACCCAAAACACAATTAAAGCCTTAAAAAAGTCTGATGTAGGTATTAATATATGTTTGGAGCTAATTGCTATGGCAAGGGCAGCAAGAAAGATGGATATGTCATACAGCCTAGCTTTTAGCATAATCGTTTAGTTTCCTTCCTGAAAAATTGCAATAACGTTCACCCTTAAATTAGTTTTTCTTGTAAAAATTTGTAAGGTTAGTATAACCCTATCTCTATTTTACATAATTTTAATAGATATAACGACCTATTTTTTTACAATATTACGATTATCCCAAACTTTTAAAAAAGTTCCTTGAAAAGTGAGGGATTCTACAGTGTCTAGTAACTGGAAACTTCATACATTGTCAGAGTTCTTTGAATTTGATAAATTATATCAGTATATAAAAAAATAAGGGGTAGAAGGTGATGATTAGATGAAGATGATTGAAAATTTTGTAAATGGGTCCAATACGTTACTCTGGTCTTATATTCTTATCGTTTTATTAATTGGATCAGGTCTTTATTTCACTTTTCGAACAAAGTTTGTCCAATTCCGCATGGTGGGAGAGATGTTTCGCCTAATGGGTGAAGGGACCAAAGGCGATAAAAAAGGAATCTCATCTTTCCAAGCCTTTTGTATCAGTACTGCATCAAGGGTAGGAACAGGAAACCTTGCTGGAGTAGCCATTGCCATCACTACCGGTGGACCAGGAGCTGTTTTCTGGATGTGGCTTATTGCATTGATTGGTTCTGCTTCTGCTTTTATAGAAGCAACACTTGCACAAATTTATAAAGTTAAAGACGGAGACACCTTCCGAGGTGGTCCCGCTTATTATATGGAAAAAGCATTGAAGGCTCGCTGGATGGGGATTACCTTTGCTGTTCTCATTTCAATAACTTTTGGACTTGCCTTTAACTCTGTTCAGGCAAACACAATTACAAGCTCCTTGAACAATTCATTTGGAATTAATAAAATAGTCATTGCCGTTGTTTTATCGGTTATCACTGCTTTTATTATTTTTGGTGGACTAAAACGCATAGCCAAGGTGGCCGAGTGGATGGTTCCCGTTATGGCCGGAGCGTATATTCTACTCGCCCTGTACATCATGGTAACGAATATAACAGAAATTCCTGGCGTGTTTGCATTAATTTTTGAAAGTGCTTTTGGTATGAAAGAAGTAGCTGGAGGAGCAATTGGTGCGGCAATGATGAATGGGATCAAACGTGGACTGTTCTCAAACGAAGCGGGTATGGGTAGTGCACCGAATGCAGCCGCCACTGCAAATGTCAGTCATCCTGTAAAACAAGGTTTAATTCAGGCGCTGGGTGTATTTGTGGATACGCTTGTTATTTGTAGCTCAACGGCATTTATTATTCTTCTATCAGGGCTGTATACCTCTAAAGAGGGCAACGGGATTATCTTAACACAAAGCGCCCTTGAAGGTTCTTTAGGATCATGGGCGGGTATTTTCCTTGCCTTTATCGTATTTTTATTTGCCTTTAGTTCTGTAGTGGGGAATTACTATTACGGTGAATCGAATATTGAATTTATTAAAAATAACAAGCTAGTTCTAAACCTGTACCGTATTGCCGTTGTCGGCATGGTAGCGTTTGGATCATTAGCAGAACTGAACTTTGTTTGGAGTCTTGCTGACTTATTCATGGGATTAATGGCTATTATTAACTTGATTGCTATTATTCTATTAGGAAAAATTGCTTTTGCTGCTCTTGCTGACTATAAGAAGCAAAAAGCAAACGGCCAAAACCCTGTCTTCTATTCTTCAAACATCGAAGGCTTACAAAACCTTGAAGCATGGGAAAGCGCACCAACTACTGCAACACAAAAGAAAAAAATAGGCTAACATAGAAAAAGGGTGTCAGGCACCACGAATGGACAATTGTACATGAGTGGTGGACACCCTTTTTGCTTTAGTTTTTTTGTTCGACCATTTGAACCCGCTTGTGTCTAGCGTAGAAAATGGTGGTCATGATAATGGATATTGCACCAAACAGAACACACATGAGCTGCAGGCCGATTAAATCTAGGAGAAAGCCGCTGATCAGCAGGACAATCTGAAAGGAAATTCGGTCCAGCATATTACGGAAGGAGAAGAACCGTCCGTGGTACTCCTTTGGCACTTTTGTTTGGAAAATGGTAGCGGCTGTCGGAAAAAAGCATCCTACGGAAAAGCCAAATAAGGAAAATGCCAATACACTTAACAAAGGAACATCCGCTAAATAAAGAAGCAGCTGTGAGCCGCCAATCATAAAGGAACAGGCGAACAAAATAATATAAGGCGAACTCCTGTCACTGATTAACTTGATAAAAAACGCACCAAGCATAAATGAGATTCCTTCAGCCGTATAAATCCACCCTTTAATCGCTGAACTATGCTGAAGTTCACTGATATTAATGACTAACAGGTTAAACCCGCCGAGAAAAAGCACCGGTACCAGTGTCATAATAAGTGTCATATAGACAATTGGGAGATTTTTAATGATGGGAAATACATCTTTAAAACTAGTATTCTCTAAAGACTTGTTCTTCATCTTTTCTGTTTTATCTAGTTGTCGTTCATCAAAATTCAAGAACCAGGTAAGGATAAATAGCGCCACATATCCTACAAGCGAACCTACATAAAGCATAGATAAGGGGAGAACCACTAGCAATACTCCAGCCAGTGCGGTTCCAATAATCCGAGACAGGGTAGACACGTTCATATGAACCCCGTTTAACTGAAGCAAATCTTTATCTGCAACAATAAGTGGAAGTGCCGCCTGAAGTGCTGGAAAATAAAACGCAGCTGATATTTGCAGTAAAACTAAAAACACGGCCATCCACCAAATGGAGCCGGTATGGATTGCAATAAGCATAAAAATTACGCTAATAGCACGTACGAAACCAGCTATCAACATGACTCTTTTCTTACTGGCTTGATCGGTTAGCCGGCCAGCATATGGTCCGACAGCAATCCCTGCAAGTAACCCTCCTGCTAAAAGTAATGACTTTAAGAAATCTGAAGGTAGCTTTGCCTGCATAAACTCTAAGTTCCCAATAATGCCAAGCCACAACCCCAGGCCCGCAATAAACTCCCCAGACAGTAAAATCCAAACATTTCTGTTTCTCCACATACAATGTGCCTCACGTTTCTTATCTATATATTTCCTTCAAAGATACAATAACTTCTAATTTAGTGAAAGAAAAATGTGAAATCATACAAACTATAAAACAATTGATTGGAAAGATTTGATGTTTTGTCTAATGACTGTGGCTGGGAGTATTGTATAATAAACTTATTGACTGAATTTTTACATAATTAAATAGGTAACACAATCCATTTCCATCGGCTTCAACTAAACCATCCTAAGCTTTTAACCTCCTGAGATTCAATAAAACAATAATGGAAACAGACGTAATCTCATTATTAAAAAAGGGGAGTGTTCAGTATGCAAAAACAAAAGCTATTGATTAATGGGGAAAGACTGATGAAGGAACTGGAACGATTTGCAGACTATGGTCGGACAGAAAACAATGGGGTTACAAGATTGTCCTTATCAGAGGAAGACCGCCGTGTCAGAGATTACTTCCGTTCCTGCTGCGAAGAGTTAGGTATGTCGGTCAAGGTTGATGATATGGGATGTATGTACGCTACACTTGAAGGGACCGAAAATAAACCGCCTATTTTAATTGGTTCCCATTTGGATACAGTGAAAAAAGGCGGGCGCTTCGACGGTGTTTTAGGCGTAGTTACCGGCTTAGAAGTGGTTAGAACACTAGTGGAAAATAACATCAAACCAAAAATTCCAATTACCATTGTTAATTTTACAAATGAAGAAGGGGCAAGATTCGAGCCTTCTATGATGGCTTCCGGTGTCCTATCTGGGAAATTTGATAAATCGGTCATGCTGCAAAAGAAAGATGCAGAGGGTACCTCATTTGGTGAGGCCTTAAAAGCTATCGGTTATGAGGGTGAGGTAGACAATCGTCTCAAAGAAGCGACTGCCTTTTTAGAGCTGCATATTGAACAAGGGCCTATTTTAGAAAAAGAGGCACTCACCATTGGTGTTGTCGAGTGTGTGGTAGGGATGTGCTGTTATGAAATAGAAGTAACAGGAGAATCCGACCATGCAGGTACTACACCAATGAATATGAGAAAGGATGCCCTATTTGCAACGAACAACCTCATTAATGAAATCCGTCAACATTTAGGCAGCTTGGATGAAGAGCTAGTATTTACAATCGGTCGAGTGAACGTTTATCCGAGTATTCACACTGTTATTCCGAATAAAGTGATTTTTACTCTTGAAGCAAGACATAAGGATATGGAAATCGTCAATTCCGTCAAAGATTTCATTCACGGGCTTCCTCAATTCGCAGAAAATGAAGGCTGTGAGATCCAGACTACTAAACTATGGGAGCGGGATACGGTTTGGTTTGAGCCAGAAATCTGCGAGCTTTTCGAGCAATCTGCCCATTCGCTTGGATACACCCACAAACGAATGGTCAGCGGTGCAGGGCATGATGCCCAATTTATTGCCAGCTATGTTCCGACCGCTATGTTGTTTGTGCCAAGTATCAATGGAAAGAGCCATTGTGAAGTAGAACTGACTTCTTGGGAAGACTGTGAAAAAGGGGTCAATGTTATCTTGGATACCGTGCTTTCTTTATTATCCAAATAGGACAATAAAATCTCAAAGACTTTTTCGCTTCGGCGGAAAGGTCTTTTATTTTTGGATGAAAATACCAACTTAATATATATTTTCCTTATGGAAATAGTGATATATCTAGTTTAAGATAAGAGTAAATAGTAAGAATTTAACATAAGATAGGTGGATTCAGTTGATTCTTTTAGACTATATTATGAATCTCGCAATTTTTTCACTAATGGTTAGTACACCACTGGTGATCCGCTCGTTCATCAAACATAAACCCTTAAAGAGGATTACACTATGGTGTGGATTGTATGGGGGAATCGTTTCAATCATTCTTGTCCTGCTATCCATTCACCAAGAGGGCTATTCCTACGATATTCGGTACGCCCCTGTCATCCTGGTTTTCGCCTATCTCGGACCACTTTCAGGAATTATTACCGGTATTTTCTCATTACTTATGAGGCTTTATTCTAGTGGTCAATGGATGCCGGCAATCATTGGCTGGTCGATTATTATGATTACTTTTTCCATTATTCATTTGTATATTTCGAAACTCTCCGCAATTAAAAGGAGTGCCATTCTCTCTGGTGCATACCTAGTCATTTATGTTCTTACCGTCCCAATTTTATTTAATGTATTTAGAGACAAGCCTTTGTTTCATCTTCAATATCTCGTATTTGTGATGTTAGGTGTAACGATTGGCTGCCTGCTTATCGAATCTTATGTGAAGTTACATAGATTAAATAATCGTTTGTCTGACATGTATAAAATGTTAGGTGAAAGCGAATCGAAATATAGGATCATTGCAGAAAATACCTCGGACCTGATTATGGTGATGAATAAGGATCATTCGATCAGTTACTTCTCCCCTTCACATGAAGTGGTTTTAGGATTTCGAGCTAGCGAATTAGAAAAATTTGAATTATGTACGTTTATTCATCCAGAAGATGTCTGTGATTTTAAAAATACAGTCAAGACCATGTTTGAGAAGAAAGAATCTCAAGCGTTAGAATTCTGTTTGAAACACAAAGAAGGTTATTATATAGAATTTGAATCCCGTTGTATGCCTGTCAAAGGAGAAGGACAATCGGTTGAGCATATTGTTATTATCAGCCGGGATATTTCTGAACGGAAAAAGGCAGAGGAAATTCTTCTTCAATCGGAGAAGCTTTCTATTGTCGGAGAACTTGCTGCGGGAGTTGCTCATGAAATCCGAAACCCTTTAACAACCATTAAGGGCTTCCTGCAGCTCTACCGAGGTGAGAATACCGACATTGACCGCTTGCTGCTTACTGAATTAGAGAGAATTGAGGGAATTACTAGTGAATTGTTATCACTGGGAAAACCGCAGGCTATTCAATTAACTCGCATGGATTTACGTAAATTACTAGAAGATACACTGGAATTATTGGCCCCAGAAGCGTTGATGAATAATATTCAGTTGAAATTACAGATGGAGGATACTGATTTCTTTATTACTTGCGAAAGGAATCAAGTTAAGCAGGTATTCCTCAATATCTTAAAAAATGCGATGGAGGCCATGAAGGATGGCGGAGAAATTAGCATTGACCTTCGAAAGAGTGCAGAGGGAGAGTGCCTTATTGCTGTTCAAGACCAAGGTTGCGGTATCCCTGAAGAACTTCTTCCTCGTCTAGGGGAGCCATTCTATAGCTTGAAGGAAAAGGGAACAGGACTAGGAATCATGATTTGTCATAAAATCCTTAAGCAGCACCATGGCAGCATTTCATATAAGAGTAAAATGAATGAAGGAACACTGGTAGAGATTACACTGCCATTAGCTAGTTAAGAGAATCGTCTCACTTTAATTAATAGAGGTAGAAATAGACCTTTTCGCTCCCAGTGGAAGGGTCTTTTTTCTATGTATTTGTAAAAGCCTTATGTGGATTTGAAACACATGAGTTGATTGGAGCGAAGCGACGAGGAGGCTCCCCGGCACGCCCTCGGAAAGCGAAGCACCTGGAGCGGAAATAAACATCCAAGTTTAACAAAACCTTTCTTTTAAAAAATATTTTAAAAAAAGATAGTCTTTCACCAAGTTTTCACCGTTCTCTAATAGACTTCAAGTATCAAGTTGAAAGGAGGAAAGAAAAATGAATAAGAAAATGAAAAAAGGAGTGTTTTGGGGTGTGATGATTGCTGTTGTGATAGTGGCATTTAACGTCCTTCACTTTCTTCTAGGAGGAGACCGCACCCTTGCTGATGGACCACATGGACACGGGCATAGACCAGGTGGTATGGGAGCACGAGGAGGATTCGACTCTCAGTCATTCATGAATGGCCCTCATCACGGAGGAGGATTTCCATGGTTATTGCTTTTAATAGGACTAGCTCTGTTATTCTTCCTTGTCAGATGGTTTAGAAAAAAAGCAAAGGCTTCTTCCATGCAACAGTTTATTGATACACCATTAATGGGTTCACATACACCAGCGGCTAACCAAAATAGCCAATTATTAGATCAGTGGGAAAAAACAATAATGACTAAAAAGGAGAAAGATAAAAATGGGTATTTTTAAAAGAATAAAGACTATTACAATGGCAGAAATGAATGGACTATTAGATGGAATCGAAGATCCGATTGCTATGTTGAATGAATATTCACGAGAAATGGAACAGGAAATTGTAAAAGGACAAAAAGCATTAGCACGGCAAATTTTTGTAGAGAAAAAACAGGCGGCTCTCATTTCTGAAACTCAAGCTTTTGTAGACAAAAGAAACCGCCAGGCAAAGCTTGCTATTGAGCATGGTGAGGATGCAATGGCAAAATTAGCTGTACGGGAAAAGCTAGTCCTTGAAAAACAGCTTCACCTCTATCATGAACAGGCTGAAGCGATTAAAACACAGACACAACTTCTAAATGAAAAAATAGAACACTTGGAAGAAACCTATAACCAAATGCAGCATAAAAAAATTCTCTTAGCTTCTCGAGCAAATGTAGCTTTATCCACGAAGCAAATTCAAAAGGCAACTGTATCCTTCCAAACAGATACAATTGCTAGAGGTGTAGTTCGGGCAGAAGAGCAAATTTTAATGATGGAGGCTGAAGTACAAGCAGGTAATCAATTTTCCACTCCTCTAGCTCAATTTGATGCAGCAGCTAATCAGTTTGTGGACGAAGACGAATTAAATAAGGAACTTGAAAAGCTGAGAAATGAAAAGGTAGCACTAGTTTAATGGGGAAATAAGGTAAATAAGTAGGATACCTCTCGATTAGGATGTTTCTTATAACCTAAATAGCAAAGGTCAGTACTAATAAGAATTGACCTTTGCTATTTGCTTAGTCTATCGCATCCAATTCCTTCTTATATTTTTTGATGCCATCTTTAGTTATTTGTTTAAGAACTTCTGATTCGCCGTGATACTCTAGTGCTCCATCTTTAGCATCAAGAGGGACTTTGCCGTAAATTGCAGAAATAGGTATTAGGTTATCTTTGTTAGATCCTCGACTTTCTCTTAAGAATAGAACATACTTTTTGCCTTTATTCATCTTTTCATATCCATCCAATGAGTATTCCATTTTTTTACCTAGAATGGACATATCCTCTGCAGCATTTTCATGAACTTGAATAACATCATTTTTCGTATATTCATTACTGGTAGAGTTTTTAATTATTTTCTTGATTTTAAAATCTGAAACTGTCCAAGCTGCTAGTATTCCCCTATCTCCATCGTCAAGTACAGTTGCTTTTTCACCATCTAGTTTCTGTCCAATAACAATTAAAGAGGCTTTATTTTCCATATCATCAAGAGACTTAACTTGTTCTCGTTTTCCGTGACCATTAAATTGTTTTACAGGTTGACTATAGTTATATGCGAATGTACTGCCATAAGTAACTCCTAATAATAATGTAGTAGCTATCATGATTTTTTTAAAGTTCATCCATATTCTCCCCCTTAATATCAATACCTAGCGGCTATCCCTTTCCAATCATCTGACTGAGGATAGATTGCCCCAATGAATCCGTGGTCACCATCTAACATTATAGAGGTCCCGATATTATCATTTTCATGTGCTAGACCAAGGGAATGACCTACCTCATGTACTGTAGTCTCCTTTTGTAAGGCGTCAGTTTTCAAGGAATCAAAATCTTTCCAAAGGGTGATATTTGAATAATCACTGTATGTACAATAACAATCATTGGATGCACTTGCAAAATCTCCTGTATCGATAGTACTTCTATCGAATCTTATTTCAGCATAAACTTTTTGAACAATTTCACCAGTAAATTCAATTTCAGCCGCATATCCCCAAGCAGTAGTAGCATGCTTTGCATCAGCCCAGTATCCTGCATTTACAACCGCGTCGGAAATGTAATAACGTAATTGTTTTGGGTTTTGGAACTTGCTTCCATTGAGAACATAGGCTTTAGCTCCTAAAGTTGGTATTGAAAAAAATAAAATAACTACCATTAAAAATAATAACTTCTTATTATTACTCATAATACCCTTCATTATTTTTTCTCCTTCCCCTAGACAACAAAATAATAACTGCTAATGTTTCTTAAATGACCTTTACTCCCCAATATTTCCTAAATAGATGTCTTTCTACTTTAAGTATTTTCCATTTAATTCCTCCCTTTTCGTAAATAATAACAGGAATATGGAAATAGAGTATTGGGAAATATTTGTAGTTGTTTTATATTCTTTAATTATATTTTAATAGAGTAACGTGGGGTTACTAGTATTTAAGCGTAGTAAAAAGGCATGGTCTATTCTTACATAGAATGGATCATGCCTTTTTACTATATTTTTTGATAAGTAATGATTCCGAATAATACAGTTCTTTTTTCTAAACTAGAACCTGATGGTCTTTTTTGGGTGGTTTGCTTGGAGTTCCAACAGCCGAATATAAATTAGTTTCTTTCCAAACTGTTTCTTAAGTAATCCTTAAGGTTGTGTTGATAGGATTCGAGATATAGTTGTCGTGTTTTTGAATCTCAAGTATGCAAAGGAGCAATGACTATGAATATCTTGTTAGCCGAAGACGATGAAAAGCTCGGGGAGTTAATAGTATATATGTTAAAAAAGAAGGGCGGCTTCCATGTTGAATGGGTTACGGAAGGGGAGGACGCCTACTATTATGCAACATCCGTACATTATGATGTGATTATTATGGATTGGATGATGCCCAACGGCGACGGAGTGACAATCTGTCAACGCCTCAGGAAACACGGATATTCCGGCGCCATTCTCATGCTAACGGCCAAAGATTCCGTTCAGGATCGGATTGAAGGACTGGATTCCGGAGCGGATGATTATCTTGTCAAACCATTTGAAATTGAAGAGTTGTTAGCAAGGCTTCGTGCGCTTTCTCGGCGAAACTATGCGCCAATTTTGGAGGAAGAAATCGAAATTCACCAGATGGTACTCAATCGGATGAGCCATTTGGTCCGCTCTGGCCGACATGAAATCCAATTAAGTCCACGAGAGTTTCAACTATTGAACTTGTTAGTCCAAAATAAGGGGCAGGTCCTGCCGCGAGAAATCATCCTAGAACGGATTTGGGGCTTAGACTCGGATGTGTCTCTTAAAACGATCGATGCTACCATTAAGCTGATTAGAAAAAAATTAGATGTTTTAGGGAAACAAGACTTGCTTCAAAGTATCAGAGGGGTGGGATATAAGTGTGAATGCTAATCCTCGCTTCTTCCCTCGTTTCTTGACCGGCCATAGCGAGAAGGATGTTTTTACAAATACACAAGGTCGATTGACGCGGATTTATAGTGGACTCCTTATGGTATTTCTAGCCCTTTTTATTTTGATTGTGTATTCCGTTCTCTATGTAGTCATTCTAAAAAATCAGGAGCAAGAGCTCCAAACATTTGTTCAACAAGAAGCTGGAATCATTGAAAATTATTTATTGAGAAATGACCAAAGTGACCTGCAGGACTTATCAGGTCAAGAGGTTATTTTTGCTGGAGTCAATCAGTTTTTTTATTATGTAGTAAGCCCAAGTCGGGGAATTCTGATGGGCAATGAAACAGACAGCCGGCTCCGTCCTGAATTACAACGGCTCGTGAGTAAACAAGTTTCTTATGACGGAGAAATCCAAAAGGCAACGCTTCATATTGCAGGAAATCCAAAAGGACGGGGAAATCGAGGGGAATTTCGTGAGCCTGAGGCTGAAAAAGATCTCCGTCTCATGATTGCTAATAAGTCCATCTATTTTAAAGGGAAATATATTGGCCAGTTGTATATCGGAAAGGACATCTCCTTTGCCTACCAATTGTTCCATTGGCTTCTATTCATTTTCATTGCTATAGGAATCGTATTTTTTGGAGTAGCACTCTATATGAGTTCAGCCATGTCGAAAAGAGCTATGGGGCCTATTAGACTTGCTTTTAAGAGACAACGGGAATTTGTAGCAGATGCTTCGCATGAGTTACGTACACCATTAAGTGTCCTGTTATCGTCCGTTGAAGCGTTAGAAATGACAGTTGAACCTGCAAAAGAGGACCCTGTTTGGAAAATGCTCACGAACATGAAAGAGGAAGTAAAGCGGATGACTCATTTGGTTAGTGATTTGTTAACCTTGGCCCGGTCAGATTCAAATGCAGTAGAGCTCAAACTAGAAAAATTTGATTGGACACAGCTTATTGAAAAAACAATAGAATCCGTCCGACCGCTTTCCCTTTCTAAACAAATATCACTCAATTTCAATGCACTTGCTCCACAAATGGTAGTGGGTGATTTTCATCGATGTTCCCAGCTAGTATATATTATTTTAGACAATGCGATAAAATACACTCCTGAAAAAGGGGAGGTCCGAGTTGCCCTATCCAACGAAGGGAATCAGTTTTGTATGACTGTTCAGGATACTGGTATTGGGATTAAAAAAGAGGATTATCAACGAATCTTTGATCGGTTTTACCGTGCCGAAAAGTCTCGCTCTCGGCAGATGGGGGGACATGGATTGGGCCTTTCTATTGCGAAATGGATTGTGGACATGCATAAAGGGACTATTCATGTATCCAGCGACGTAGGAAAAGGAAGCACCTTCACCGTTCGAATTCCCAATAAGTAAAATATTTACTAAAAAAATAAAACCGCTTTCAGTGAGAATGGTGTATGATTTAAGTAAAATTTTATTAAAAGAGAGGATATCACTAACGATGACTATCAATCCAGAGATAAATTGGCTCTCAGATCTTCAAGTGTTTGCTGTCAACCGACTTCCCGCTCATTCAGACCACTATTATTATGAGACACTGGAGGAAGCAAGAAGTGCTGCTCCAATGAAACTTCGTCATAGTTTAAATGGTAATTGGAAATTTACCTATAGCATAAACCCTGAATCCCGCCCCAAATCCTTCTACCAGCCTGACGTTCATACCACAAGCTGGGGTGACATTACAGTACCTGGACACATTCAGCTTCAAGGTTATGGGAAACCACAATATGTGAACACCATGTACCCATGGGATGGTCACAACGACATCCGTCCTCCTGAAATCCCTATGGACGATAATCCAGTAGGAAGCTATGTGAAAATGTTTACCGTACCCGCCCACATGCAAAATAAACCGCTGTACATATCCTTTCAGGGAGTGGAGTCCGCCTTCTATGTGTGGCTAAATGGAAAATTCGTTGGGTATAGTGAGGACACTTTCACACCTGCGGAATTTGAGCTTACCCCCTTTTTAACAGAAGGAGAGAATAAGTTGGCCGTTGAGGTGTACCAGAGAAGCACGGGGAGCTGGCTGGAGGATCAGGATTTCTGGCGTATGTCCGGCATTTTTCGCGATGTATATCTTTATACGGTACCGGAAATTCATGTATACGATGCTTCTATAAGAGCAGAATTAGAGGCTAATTTTAAAAAAGGTACTCTGCTAGCTGACCTTAAGCTGCAATCCTTGGCTACTAAGAGTGCTTCAAAAATAACGGCCGATTTATACGACAAAAATAGCAATCTAGTAGCTACCAAAAATGCCGTGGAAAAGGACGGAGATTGGACCCTAACGCTTGAAGTCGATGGACCTACCCTATGGAGTGCAGAGAACCCATACTTATACAAGCTTTATATCCAAGTGTTTAACGAAGAAGGTAGATTAGTAGAGGTGGTTCCACAGAAAGTTGGCTTTAGAAGGTTCGAGCTGGTGGATAAAATCATGCGCCTAAATGGGGAACGGATTGTGTTCAAGGGTGTCAACCGCCATGAATTTAACTGCCGGACAGGCCGTGCGATTACAAAGGAAGACATGCTGTGGGATATTCAAACCTTAAAGCGAAATAACATGAATGCCGTCCGTACCTCGCATTACCCGAATCAAAGCTATTGGTATGAGCTTTGTGATGAATACGGGATCTATTTGATTGATGAAATGAATTTGGAAACACATGGATCGTGGCAAAAAATGATGACGGTTGATCCTTCTTGGAACATTCCAGGGAATAAACCGGAATGGGAAAAAATTGTCATGGACCGGGCGGTGTCCATGTATGAGCGTGACAAGAATCATCCGTCAATTCTGATTTGGTCCTGCGGAAATGAATCCTATGCTGGTGAAGTCATACTGAATGTTTCAAAATATTTTAAGAAAGTCGACCCGAGCCGACTCGTGCATTACGAAGGGGTTTTCCATAACAGGGAGTATAATGACACGAGCGATATGGAAAGCCGGATGTACGCAAAGCCGGCTGATATTGAAAAGTATTTGAGTGAAAATCCAGAGAAACCATATATTAGCTGTGAATATATGCATGCCATGGGAAATTCGCTTGGCGGCATGTACAAATATACAGATTTAGAGCAGAAATACCCAATGTATCAGGGGGGCTTTATTTGGGATTACATTGATCAGGCCCTTATAAAAAAGAACAGGTATGGAGAAGAGTTTTTAGCATACGGCGGTGATTTCGGCGACCGTCCGACGGATTACGGTTTCTGTACGAATGGAATTGTGTATGCCAATCGAGAACTGTCACCAAAGATGCAAGAAGTCAAATTTTTATATCAAAACTTTAAGCTTCTTCCTGATGAGAATGGTGTAACCATTAAAAACGAAAGTCTTTTCTCAGATACTTCCGATTATGTTTTGGAATGTATTCTGCACCTGGAGGGTAAGGAACTGCATCGGGAGCAGCATTATGTGGTTGTAGCTCCTCAAAGCGAGGGGCGAGTTGAATTTGAGTGGCCTCCTGGAATGGAGGAAGAGGCCGGTGAGTATTGTATTCATACCTCTTTTAAGCTGAAGGAAAGTAATCGTTGGGCAGATGCTGGTTATGAGATGGCATTTGGACAATATGTGTTTAAGGTAGAAGGCGCTGAGGAATCAAAAGGTATGAGAGGTAATCTACGAGTTGTGAATGGGGATGTCAATATTGGTGTCCACGGACAGGATTTCAAAGTCATTTTTTCAAAAGCGGTAGGAAGCTTGGTGTCGTTGAACTACGCAGGGAAAGAAATGATTGAGCTGCCACCTGCACCACTGTTTTGGAGAGCCACAACGGATAATGATAGAGGCTTTGCTCAGGGCTTCTACTCCGGGCTTTGGTATGTAGCAAGCCTAGCACGAAAATGTGTGGCAGTTGACCTTGTAGAAGAAACAGACCAAGTAACGGTCGGTTTTACCTATAAACTATCGATTCATAACGATGTAGAAGTAAGTAATAGATTTACAGTTTTGGCGGATGGTAGTTTGATGGTGAAGTCTGCCTATCATGGAGCAGAAAATCTACCGCAACTGCCGATATTTGCCGTATCCTTTAAGGTTCCAGCGGATTACGACCAACTCGAATGGTACGCCATGGGACCGGAAGAGAACTACTCTGACAGGAAAATGGGCGCAAGACTGGGTGTATTTAGAAACCAAGTGTCCGATAATGTATCGGGCTATGTCGTTCCGCAAGAATCGGGGAACCGTACAGGAGTACGCCGTCTAGATGTAATGAATGACCGTGGTCAGGGAATCAGAATATCATCTACATCCGAGCCGGTTGAATGCAATGTTTCACCATATACGGCATTTGAACTGGAGAATGCCAATCATCATTATGCGCTGCCGAAGGTTCACTATACGGTGGTAACTGTAGCTGGCCAGCAGATGGGTGTTGGCGGTGATGACAGTTGGGGTGCACCTGTTCAAGAGGAGCATCTTATACCTGCAAATCAGGAGCTGGAATTCGAGTTTAAAATTCAAAGATTATAAGAGTGAAAAGGACGAATGGATGTACATTCGTCCTTTTTATTTATTTTTAGTAAAATTTTTAGTAAAAAAATTTGAAGAATTTTACTAAAAAGAGTAAAATTATCATAGAGATGAAAAGGGTTACAAAGACGGAATTTGCAAACATAGTTGGAGGGACTTTTAAAATGAACGTCACAACGCTGAATAAAACATTCTTAGACTTATTTCATGGCTTGCCTAGACAGGCATTTTTTGCTCCTGGCAGGATCAATTTAATTGGCGAACACACGGACTATAATGGCGGTCATGTTTTTCCATGTGCAATCACATACGGGACCTATGCTGTGGCAAGAAAGCGTGAAGACCAATTGATACGCCTGTACTCGGCTAATTTTCCTGATAAAGGAATCATTGAATTTGATTTGAAACAACTAGATTACGATAAACAACATAACTGGGCGAACTATCCAAAAGGGATGATTCGATACATCGTGGAAGCAGGGTACGAAATCCCATCAGGATTCGAGTGTGCGATTAATGGAAATATTCCTAATGGAGCTGGGCTATCATCCTCCGCATCCATTGAATTGTTAACAGGCGTATTAGTGAATGGACTGTTCGGATTAGAAATCTCTCGTCTCGAATTAATTAAGCTTGGCAAGCGGGTGGAGAACGAATTTATTGGTGTGAACAGCGGAATTATGGATCAATTTGCGATTGGAATGGGCAAGGCGAATGCTGGAATTTTGCTAGATTGTCAGACACTTCAATATGAGTACGCGCCTATACAGCTTGAAAATCAGAAAATTATTATCATGAATACAAACAAGCGCCGAGAATTAGCGGACTCGAAGTATAACGAGCGTAGAGGAGAATGTGAAGAGGCGTTGGCACAGCTTCAGGAAAGACTCCCAATAGAGGCACTTGGACAGCTTTCAGAAGCGGAGTTTGATGAGAATCAATTCTTAATTACTAATGAGATCGTTCGCAAACGTGCGAAACATGCGGTCTATGAGAATCGTAGAACTTTGAGGGCGCTGGAGGAGTTAAAGAGCGGAAACCTGGAAGCATTTGGGCAGTTGATGAACCAATCGCATGTGTCATTACGGGATGAATATGAAGTGACAGGTATGGAGCTTGATCGTTTAGTAGAAGCTGCTTGGAAGCAACCCGGAGTCCTTGGCGCACGAATGACAGGTGCTGGCTTTGGTGGCTGTGCCATAGCGATTGTTGCTAATGAAGAGGTTGACAACTTTATTGCAAATGTTGGTGCAGCCTATGCGGACAAAGTCGGCTATCAGGCAGATTTCTATGTAGCTAGTATCGGCGATGGGGCAAAGGAAATTGAAATGGAGGAGTCGATTTAAGTGAGCATTTTTGTGTTAGGGGGAACATTTTCGGCGACCTAAATGCTATCAAAAATAGAGGTGAAAAAAATGATTTATCAACTAGTTCAACATTTAATCGACCAAGCGCTGGCAGTCCAATTAATCGAGCGGGAAGACGAAATCTATGCACGAAATCAAATTCTTTCCTTGTTAGGTTTAACGGAATTTAAAATAGAGGATTTTGCAGATGAAAACAGCTTGGCAATTCCAGATTTACTCGATGCAATCGTGGATTATGCCTGCCAACAAGAAATCATAGAAGATATGTTTGATGCGAAGGAAATTTTCTCGAGTAAAGTCATGAATTGCTTGACCGACCGTCCATCAACCGTTAATCAGATCTTTTTTGAAAAATATAAACAAGACCCAAAGGATGCAACAGAGTATTTTTATGAGTTAAGTAAGAATAGTAACTACATCCAAATGAAGCGAATTCGAAACAACGTGGAGTATAAGGCCGCAACGGATTACGGTGAAATTGATATTACAATCAATTTATCCAAGCCGGAAAAGGACCCGCGCAGCATCGAGCTTGAGAGAACAGTGAAAAAAGCGGACTATCCGAAATGCCTGCTTTGTGTGGAAAACGAAGGCTATGCGGGCAGGATTGGCCATCCGGCACGCTCGAATCATCGCATGATCCGCTTAAAGCTTCTCGACAAGACCTGGTATTTACAGTATTCACCGTATGTGTATTACAACGAACATTGTATCGTGCTATCTGAAACCCATACAGATATGAAAATCAGTCGGGAGACCTTTTTACGTTTATTAGCCTTTGTTGAGCAATTTCCGCATTATTTTGTCGGTTCCAATGCAGATATTCCCATTGTTGGTGGTTCCATTTTGTCGCATGATCACTATCAAGGCGGTTATTATGAATTTGCGATGGCAAAGGCAGAAGATGATTGGGCATTTGAGATGGCTGGGTTTCCACAAGTGGCGGGCTCCATTGTGAAATGGCCCATGTCGGTCATCCGTCTGCGGTCTGCACAAATTTGCGAGCTTGTAGAGGCAGGAGCTTATGTTTTAGCCAAATGGAAAAAGTACAGTGATGAGCAGGTCGGAATTTTGGCATGGACGGGTGAAACTTCGCACAATACCATTACGCCGATTGCTCGTAAAAAAGGTGATATCTATGAACTCGATTTGGTCCTTCGAAACAATCGGACGAATGACGAGCATCCAATGGGGATTTTCCATCCACATGCAGATGTCCACCATATTAAGAAAGAAAACATTGGTCTGATTGAAGTCATGGGGCTCGCGGTTTTACCAGCACGATTAAAAGATGAGCTTGTAGAAGTCGAACGATTTATTCTCGGTAAAGACGGCGAGGTTGCGGAATACCATCAAAGCTGGGCGGAAGAATTAAAGGAGCGTTATGAAGGAGTAGCGAGTGAAGACAATGTGGAATCTCTGGTTAAAGAAGCAGTAGGGAAGAAGTTTTTAAAAGCATTAGAAGATGCAGGCGTCTTTAAGCGAGATGAAGAGGGAACGGAAGGATTCAAGCGATTTATCCAATCTTTATAGAGTGGTGAGTGAGAGGCAATGGAAATACTAGAAAGATGGTTTGGGCAATATGAGGATGATATGGTTAGGGAGTATACCCTTATGAACGATTCAGGCATGACGGTCTCCTGCTTGGATTTTGGATGTGTGATTACGAAAATCATGGTTCATGACCGTAAGGGGAAGTTAGAGAATGTAGTGCTCGGTTTTGAGGAATTTGAGGATTATTTGGACTTATCGCCGTACTTTGGGGCGGTTGTCGGCCGAGTTGCGGGGCGTATTCAAGGGGCTCGGTTTGAACTGGATGGCCATGAATACCAGCTGGCAGAAAATCAGCCCCCTAACCATTTACATGGGGGGAAGAAGGGCTTTAATTCTGTAATTTGGAAAGCGGAAAAAATCGTGGAAGAACATGCAATTGGTCTGAGATTTTTCTATTTAAGTCCTGATGGAGATGAGGGGTACCCCGGAAACCTCGAAACAACAGTTACTTATCTTCTAAATAATAAAAATGAGCTGAGTATGATTTTCGAAGGGAAAACGGACCAAAAAACGTTAGTTAATTTAAACAATCATACCTATTTTAATTTAAGCGGAAATCTGAAAAGGGATTGTTCTGAGCACATTCTCCAGTTAGAAAGTGACCGCTTCTTGGAGTTAGGGGTTGATTTGATTCCGACCGGGAGCTTACTCGCTTCTCGAAATACACCATTTGACTTTCAGCATGGCCGGAGATTGAGTTCGGGGATCCAATCCTCTCATCCACAAAATGTCCTTGTTGGAAAAGGCTACGACCATCCGCTTGTTTTTACAAAAGAGGGCGAGAATACGATTATGTTAAGTGATGAGGAAAGTGGACGCTCATTGCTTGTGACGACGAATCAGCCGTGTGTCGTTGTTTACACAGCAAACCATTTAGAGGGACCGTATTCCATATCAGGTGTCCGTGCTAGAAATTATTTAGGCGTTTGCCTAGAGACACAAGGATTTCCTGATGCCATTCATCATCCAGCATTTCCAACTGTCATCTTGGAGCCGAAGGATTTATACTATTCTACAACGACGTATCGATTTTTTGCTAATACATTAGGAGTTTGATTATGGCAACCATTAAAGATATAGCACAACTGGCGGGGGTTTCGATTGCTACCGTGTCACGAGTACTGAATTACGACACCTCGCTTTCTGTCAGTGATGAAACGAAGAAGCGAATTTTTGAAGTAGCAGAGGAGCTTTCCTATAAAAAGAAGACCATTCGAAAACAGGAGTCAGGGAAAATTGCGCTTCTGCAATGGTACACGGAAAAAGAGGAACTCGAAGACCTGTATTATATGTCCATTCGTCTGGGCGTCGAAAACCGCTGCATCCATCACGGGATTAAGGTGGAAAAGTACTTCCAGGACAATATTGAGGATTTAACGGAAGCAGAGGACATGCAAGGGCTTATTGCGATTGGAAAGTTCAGTAGCAAGCAAGTGAGTGAATTGGAAAAACGAACAAAGAATCTTGTTTTTGTAGATACATCTCCTGATGAGGAACGCTTTGATTCGGTTGTGATTGATTTTGAAAAGGCGACTAAAAAGGTGCTGGATCATTTAATTGATAAAGGGCATAGAGAGATTGGCTATATTGGCGGAAGAGAAGTGTTTAAGGATAAGACTTCCGCAATTGAAGATGCAAGGGAAAAGACGTTCAAGCAGTACTTGGTGGCAATAGGATTATTAAAGGAAGAGTTCATGTACAATGGCTCTTTTTCGGTCGAAGATGGCAATAGGCTGATGAGGAAGGCGATTGAGGAACATGGGGACCGACTGCCAACTGCCTTTTTTGCAGCGAATGATTCGATTGCTGTTGGTGCATTGCGAGCGTTGTTAGAGGAAGGAATTGCTGTCCCGGAGCGAGTGAACATTATTGGGGTCAACGATATCAGCGTCTCGAAGTATGTGTTTCCTTCTTTAAGCACGGTGAAGGTATACACGGAGCTCATGGGTGAAACAGCTGTTGACACGCTGCTTGAAAGAATTGAAGGTAGAAAAATTGCTAAAAAAATTTACATTGGGACTAAGCTCATCCTACGTAATAGCAGCTTCTAAATGAAACTCACCATGGTAGTGGTGGGTTTTTTGTTTTTATGATGATGTTTATAGGTTATTAATGGCCGGAATCCATCGGGCTTATGGACAGATTGAGATAATAATAAAAAAGACTAGTCCGAGCGTGGGCAACTTCTGACAGAGTAGGAAGGAAAAGACGAAACATTGTCAGAAGGTAAGGCAACTTCTGACAGAGTTAGCGGAAAAGCCAGCAACATAGTCAGAAGGCAAGGGAACTTCTGACAGAGTCGAAGGAAAAGTCAGCAACATAGTCAGAAGATAAGGGAACTTCTGACAGAGTCGAAGGAAAACCCAGCAACACTGTCAGAAGATAAGGGAACTTCTGACAGAGTCGGAGGAAAAACGAGCAACATAGTCAGAAGGCAAGGGAACTTCTGACAGAGTCGAAGGAAAAGCGAGCAACATAGTCAGAAGGTAAGGGAACTTCTGACAGAGTCGGCAGAAAAGCCAACAACATAGTCAGAAGGTAAAGCAACTTCTGACAGAGTTGTAGGAAAAGTCAGCAACACAGTCAGAAGGTAAGGCAACTTCGGACAGAGTCAGAAGAAAAGCGAGCAACATAGTCAGAAGGTAAGGCAACTTCTGACAGAGTCGAAGGAAAAGCGAGCAACACTGTCAGAAGGCAAGCAAACTTCTGACAGAGTCAGCGAAAAAGTCAGTAACATAGTCAGAAGGCAAGGAAACTCGGACAGACCAATCGTGAAAGAGCAAAGAGTTGTCTAAATTCGTAGAGTCTCTTATAGTGGGGCCTGACACCATATTCTTTCCATTGTCGATTTTTGGAATGTTCCGTATAATAGCGTTAGTTAGAGTGGCATCGAGAGTGGCATCGAGAGTGGCATCGAGAGTGGGGAGATTGGATGAGCCGGTTTTCTGTGGTAGCGTATACATTTGGTATTTTGTTTTTTATTGTGAGTTGCTCAATGGCGGTTTTTTATGGCTATAAGGTGGTTACCCATCATTTGCCAGTCGAGAAGAAGGTGCCTGAACCTTATAAATATCACTTTGTCCTGGTTCCAGAAGAGCTAGATAACGAGTATTGGAGACTCGTAGAAAGCGGAGCAAAGGCGGCTGCCAAAAAATATGGTGTGCTGCTGGAATACTCAGGGCCGAAGCAGGCAAATATTGACGACCATTTAAAGACCATTGAAATGTCCGCAGCTTCTAAAGTAGATGGAATTTTAACACAGGGATTAAGTGACGAACAATTTACGCCGTTAATTAACCGAGTCATCGCAGACGGAATTCCCGTGATTACAGTAGATACAGATGCCGCAAACAGCCTCCGATTAGCCTATATTGGGACAGACAACTATTACTCAGGATTTTTGGCCGGAAAAGCATTGATTACTGATACAAACGGTAGAGCTAATGTCGCCATTATTACCGGAACCTTTTATGCAAACCATCAGCAGCAACGCGTGAAGGGTTTTCAGGACGCGGTAAAAGACGAACCTGGAATCCATATTATCGACATCCAGCAATCCGAAATCAGCACAGTAAAAGCGGCAGAAAAAGCCAATCAACTCCTAAAAGATCATCCCGAAATCAATGCATTTTATGGAACCAGTGCCCTCGATGGGATAGGAATTGCACAGGTCATTGAGAAATATAAAAAACAAAGAGAAGTGTACGTGATTGGATTTGATACACTGCCCGAAACCCTGGACTATATTCGAAGAGGAACGATCAAGGCAACCGTTGTCCAACAGCCCTACGAAATGGGTTACAGAGCAGTGAAAATGATGATTGACATAATCGAAGGAAAAACAGTCTCACAGGTTGTCCATACAGAAACAAGAATTATGAGAATAGGAGATTTACCCGTAAGCGGTATGCGCAACAAGGAGGACAACCACTAATGTTATTTCGAATTCGGTCCAAATTGCTTCTTTATTTTATCGTATTGGTCGTTTTGCTATCGTCAGTCGGCTTCTTTTTTTATAAAAGCAGCGAAAATCTCGTTGTCGAATACGATGATAGCTTTGAACGTTTTCTTCTTCTCAATGATATCTCCAAAAGGACGAACTTAGTGGCAGAAAAACTGCATGCGTATATTTTAGATAAGGAAGTATCTTATTTAAAAGACTATCAGAGAGAAAAGACCAAGCTTCTCAAGGATCAAGGTATTCTTTATGAAGAACTAGATACAAATGATATCAAACTCATTAACTATAAAAATATGATTGATAGTTTTTTGGAAGAAAGTGATGCGACTATTATAGCCTTCCAAAAGGACGATATTAACCAGTACTCCTATCATTTTAATGAAGTCATGAAAATTGCATCCTTTTTACAAGAAAGTACACTCGGGTTGTTGAACAATAAACTCACTGATTATCAAGAATTCTATAGTCAGATGGAAAGGCAAAACCATTATTATAAGTTAATGTCGCTTTCTCTTTTCGCGGCAGCATTTTTCCTAAGCACCTTGTTAGCGTTATGGATATCGGGCGGGATCACCAAACCGATTAGTTTGTTATCGCAAGCGGCTAAGCAAATTTCAAAAGGAAATTTGTACGGAGAAGATATTAAAATCAAAACCAATGATGAGTTAAAGCTGTTAACTGAAACGTTCAACCAGATGCGGGCGAACCTAAGACAACTAGTAACAGAAATTAAACAGAAGGGTGAATTAGATAAGCTGTTAAAAGAATTGGAGTTAAGGAGTCTTCAAAACCAGATCAATCCTCACTTCTTATTCAATACTTTGAATACGGTTTCAAAGATGGCCTATTTAGAGGAGGCAGAGCATACTTCACGCTTGATAGAGGCCGTTGCTGCTATTCTTCGCTACAACTTAAGTGATTTCGATAAAGCCTCAACTTTAAGAGATGAAGTACGAATTGTAAAAGAGTACTTCTATATTCAACAAACAAGATTTGGAGAACGGATTCAATTTGTCACAGAGATTGATGAAGCTTGCTTAAATATTGAAATTCCAAGCTTAATCCTCCAGCCAATCATCGAAAATGCCTTTAACCATGGTGTAGAAGCCTATGAAGCAAATGGTGAAATTCGTCTACATATTTATCGTCATCATGATCAAGTTCACGTAGAGGTGATTGATAACGGGGATGGGATGGACGCGACCGTCAAAAAAAGATTGCTCCAATTTGTGGATGGGGCTGTGGCGTCAGAAGAACTGCATGAAAAGCCAAAAGAGTACTCAAATGGAATTGGTGTAAAAAACGTCATAAGAAGACTACAGCTTTTTTATCAGAGAAATGACGTGGTTGAAATTGAATCAGAACCTATGAAGGGCACCAATTTTAGACTGATCATTCCTATAGCGGCGAAAGGGGGAAGCGAGCTTGTTGAACATTCTTATAGTGGATGATGAAGTCATTGAGCGCAAGGCCTTAACGAAAATCATTAATAGCTCCTTGAAGAACGTCGTGGTAATTGGGGAGGCTCCTAATGGCAGGAAAGCGATAGAAATGGCAAAGGAGCTTAGGCCTGATATCATTTTTATGGATATTAAAATGCCTGGTGTGGATGGAGTTCAAGCGGTAAAAGAGATTAGAAAAACGGACCCTGGGATTCGCTTTATCATGGTGTCTGCTTTTAATACCTTTGAATACGCCAAAGAAGTAATGCAGCAGGGTGTGAAAGAATACATCCTAAAACCAAGCAGTAAACAAGATATCCTGGAAGCAGTGGAACGTGTCTCCAGTGAAATTTTAGCGGAACGGATACTTAAAGAAGAGCAGCAGAGCTTAAGAGAAAACCTAGAGCGAGCGGTATCTATCGCACAAAAAGAGTGGGTATCTTCTCTATTAGTTAATTCTGTTCAAGATATTACCTTTGATGAATGGGGACAATTATTAGGGGTGGAAATTACCTCTGGATATATTATGCTTCTCTCTCTGCAACCAAAGGGACATGCCGAACTGTCAGCCAGCGACAAACAGAATTGGTATCGTTGGTTGAAGGAGATTCAGAAAGTAGTAGTAAAAAATGAAGAGATGATCATTGGTCCTCTAACGGATTCCCAAGTGCCGGTTTTATTTTTATGTAAAAAGACAGAGGAAAAAACCAACTTTAAAACGAGTGCACAGGTAATCATTGACACGGTGCACAGTCTTTTTCAAAGAGAGACTTTTTCTGCCGAGTTGCGAATGGGGGTGGGCCTTCCCTACAATCAAGCTCATGAGCTAAATCAATCCTATCATGAAGCAGTATTAGCCCTAAAGCAACTGTTAAAAACACCGAATCGCAGATACATTATTGGTGTCAAACAAGGGTCATCCCCAGAATCCATGGAATCTGGTGTGCTAGAGGTGGAGAAAAAATTACTAGAGGCGGTTCGTCAGGGGGACGTGAATCAGGTTTTATACATTTTTGATACATTTGTAGCCAAGCATGCAGACAATAAGAACGTTAAGACAGCACTGGTGAAAAAGTCCTTCGAGGAATTGTTTATTCTCATCTCACGAATGCTTCATGATTTAGGAATAAGCTATGAACGAACCCCGGCAATCGATGAGTCTGAAGATAGTAAGGTGATTTTTGAAAAAGGGAAGTCACATTTATTAGCAGTGGTCCATCAAGTTCAGGTCTGGAGAAATAATCATGCTAAGGGTATGTTGCATAAGGCAAAGGAATATATCGAACAGAATTATGCCGATTCGATTACATTAGAATCTGTGGCCGAATTTGTGGAGCTAAGTCCGTACTATTTAAGCAAGCTATTTAAAGACCGCTTTGGGATGACATTTATTGATTATTTAACAGAAATAAGAATCCAGCATGCGAAAACGGCGATTGTCGATCCGGGAAAAAGCTTAAAGGAAATATGCTACTCCGTCGGCTATAAAGACCCTAATTACTTCAGCCGTGTCTTCAAAAAGCAAACAGGTTTATCCCCATCCGAGTTCCGAAAAGCAACTGTAAGTCAATAAAATTTGAATGAGAGGCGGACTCCAAGCAAAGGAGTCCGCCTCTCATTTTTTTAGTCTGTGTTAAAGAATACTGTTGAATCAACAGGCAAGTTTAGAGAGCCATTTTTTAAAAGAATAGGAGATTATTATCAGACAATTGGAATCGTTTGCAAAAATGTCTAGGTATTCACAAAAATGTGCTATAGATTGGAACTATTGCCGTGATTCTCCTGATGCTAACATATGTGTAAGGGCTTACACGCAGGCTAGTTAAGCACCGTTAGTCTTTATCAAAAGGAAAAAGGAGAATGATCACATGCTTAAGAAGAAAAAAGGGTTGGTTCTATCTTTAACAATTGCATCTAGTATTCTATTAGCAGCAGGATGCAGCAGCTCAACAAGCGGTTCTGATTCTGGCAAAGGTAAGGACGGCGGTCTTCCAGCTGTTGGTGCAACTATCTACAAATTTGATGATAACTTCATGTCCTATGTACGTCGTTCAATGGAAGATGCAGCAAAAGGAAAAGTAAAGCTTATGTTGAATGACTCCCAAAACGACCAAGCAAAACAAATTGAGCAAGTAGATACATTGATTGCAAAGGGTGCAAAATCTCTAGCTATTAACCTAGTAGATCCAAAAGCAGCTCAAACAATTATCGATAAAGCAAAACCAAAAAATATTCCAGTTATCTTCTTCAACAAAGAGCCAGATGCAGGTGTACTTGCAGG
The DNA here is from genome assembly GCF_050477885.1 of Neobacillus rhizosphaerae. Lineage (GTDB taxonomy): Bacteria > Bacillota > Bacilli > Bacillales > Cytobacillaceae > Neobacillus > Neobacillus rhizosphaerae_A. The sequence continues at coordinate 15,078 of NZ_JBCNAC010000075.1, read as the reverse complement.
CTATGATAAAGCTTACTATGTTGGAACAACTTCTTCTGAATCAGGTGTAATTCAGGGTGAATTGATTGCGAAGGCTTGGGAAGCGAACAAAGATAAGTGGGACAAAAATGGAGACGGCAAACTTCAATACGTTCTATTAAAAGGTGAGCCAGGACACCCAGATGCTGAAGCACGTACAAAGTTTGCAGTTGATACTTTAAAAGAAAAAGGCATCCAAGTAGAAGAATTAGCAATGGATACAGCTATGTGGGATGCAACAAAAGCAACGGAAAAAATGGATGCTTGGTTAGCTAAATACAATGACAAAATTGAATTCGTCATCGCTAACAACGATGGTATGGCATTAGGTGCAATTGCATCACTTGAAAAGGGTGGATACTTCTCTGGTGACAAGTTTATGCCAGTTGTAGGTGTGGACGCGATTCCTGAAGCATTAGAAATGATTGAAAAAGGCAAGATGGTTGGTACTGTTTTAAATGACGCGAAAAACCAAGGTAAAGCAACCATTGAACTTGCTACAAATGCAGCAAACGGTAAAGACGTTTTAGACGGAACAGAGTGGAAGCTTGACGACAAGAAAGCGGTTCGTGTTCCTTACGTTGAAGTAACAAAAGACAACATCCAAGTTGGTAAGGATGCTTATAAGTAAGAATTAGAATGAAGTCGAAGCGCCTGTCCAGGGCTGACGTAGGTCAGCCCCGGCGCTCTTCGAACGAAGGAAAGGAATCTTCTTTTCTTTCGTTCGGGGTATTGCTTTAACGATTTGGAGCGGGACACCGTAGGATCTAAATTTTTTATCAAAAATGGGACGCACAACGCAGGTGCTTCTCTTATTTTTAAATAGTTAGTAAGGAGGTTCGCTCATGTCAGAATCCAGTACTACCAATCTACTAGAAATGCTTAATATAACAAAAAGATTCCCTGGGGTACTTGCACTGGACAACGTTTCCTTGAAAGTGAAGACTGGCTCCGTACATGCCTTGATGGGCGAAAATGGTGCAGGAAAATCCACATTAATGAAATGCCTATTCGGCATTTACTCGATGGATGAAGGTAAAATTCTGTTTGATGGAAAAGAGGTTTCCTTTGCCAATTCAAAGCAGGCACTTGAAAACGGCGTTTCCATGGTGCATCAAGAACTAAACCAGGTACGCCAGCAAAATGTTATGGATAATTTATGGCTGGGCCGTTATCCGAAAAAAGGTATTTTCGTGGATGAAAAGAAAATGTACGAGGATACAGCAGCTATTTTCAAAAGTCTGGATATAAATATCGACCCGCGTAGCAAGGTGAGCACGTTATCCGTTTCGGAAATGCAAATGGTGGAAATTGCGAAAGCCGTTTCTTACCATTCAAAAATCATTGTAATGGACGAACCGACCTCCTCTTTAACAGAGACAGAGGTAAATCATCTCTTCAGAATTATCCGGAAGCTCCAGAGTGAGAATGTAGCAATCATCTATATTTCTCACAAAATGGAGGAAATCTTGAAGATTTCCGATGAAGTGACAATCATGCGTGACGGTCAGTACATTGCGACAAAGAGCGCGAAAGAATTAACAACAGATGAAATCATCAAGCTGATGGTTGGACGTGACTTATCACAGCGGTTTCCGGCTAAAGTGAACCAGCCGGGAGAGAAGATTTTAAAGGTTTCTGATTTTACAGCAGAAACACAGCCTTCTTTTTCAAATATTAACTTCGAGCTTCGTAAGGGTGAAATCTTAGGGATTGCTGGATTAGTAGGGTCAAAGCGGACAGAGGTTGTTGAGGCTTTATTTGGAATTCGCGGAATCTCTTCTGGGACGATAGAGTTACACGGCAAGGTGGTTCAAAACCATTCACCGCAGCACGCCATCAAAAACGGCTTTGCACTCGTAACGGAAGAAAGAAGATCAACGGGGATTTTCCCTGAATTAAGTATTAGCTTTAACTCTATCATTTCTAACATGAAGCAATATAAAACGAAAAGCGGGTTCCTGTCTGACCGCAAAGTCACAGACGATACCCAATGGGTGATTGATTCAATGAAGGTAAAAACGCCGTCACAAAAAACATCCATTGGCAGTCTTTCAGGCGGTAACCAGCAAAAGGTTATTATCGGACGTTGGCTATTGACCAAACCTGATATCTTATTACTGGATGAACCGACGAGAGGAATCGACGTAGGGGCAAAGTTTGAAATCTACCAGTTAATTAATGAATTAGCAGCTGAAGGCAAGGGAATTATTATGATTTCTTCTGAAATGCCAGAGCTTTTAGGTGTGACCGATCGAATTTTAGTTATGAGTAATGGTAAAGCAGCAGGAATCGTTGAAACAGCTAAAACGTCGCAGGAAGAAATCATGCGATTAGCAGCTTTGTATTAGGAGGAGATGCAAATGAAAAATTCAGCTACACAAAAAAGCAGTATTACCAAACTGCTATTTGATAATGTGATTTATGTTTTCTTAATCTTACTTGTTATTGGAATCGTGGTCGCTTCTCCTGACTTCCTTTCAGTTACAAACTTAATTAATATTTTAAGTCAATCCTCCTCCCGTATTATCATTGCACTTGGGATGGCAGGAATCCTGATTACAGCTGGTACAGACTTGTCCGCTGGACGAATGGTTGGACTTGCAGCGGTTGTCTCTGCATCCATGCTGCAAGCAGGGGATTATGCTTATAAAATGTATCCTAATTTACCGGAGTTACCTCTGATTGTTCCTATTATAATCGCCATGCTTGCAACAGGCTTTATTGCTACATTAAATGGTGTGATTGTTGCAAAATTACATGTTCCTCCTTTCATCGCGACGTTAGGGATGATGATCGGTGTTTATGGTATTACTTCCATCTATTTTGACCGTCCTCCATATGGCGCACAGCCAATTGGTGGATTAAGCGAAAAGTTTACCACTTTTGCTCAACGTGGAATTCCAGTTGGTTCTTATGAAATTCCGTATCTTGTTATTTATGCCATTATTGCTACTGTCGTTATTTGGGTGATTTGGAATAAGACTCAGCTTGGTAAGAATATGTATGCTATCGGGGGAAATCCGGAAGCAGCAAAGGTTTCCGGTGTTAACGTAGCAAGAAATCTAATTATCATCTACATGATCGCAGGTCTTTTATATGGATTCTCTGGTACTCTTGAAGCGGGTCGTGTAGGGAGTGCGACAAACAACACAGGTAATATGTACGAATTAGATGCCATCGCAGCCTGCGTGGTCGGTGGAGTATCTTTATCAGGTGGTATTGGAACGGTACCAGGCGTAGTGACTGGTGTTCTTATATTCCAAATCATCAACTACGGCCTAGCTTTCCTTGGAGTTAGCCCATACATCCAGTTCATCGTTAAAGGCCTAATCATCGTCGTAGCGGTTGCCTTTGACATGAGAAAGCACGCGAAGAAGAAATAAGAGAGATTTAAAGGGCGGTCCTTTTGGGGACTGCTCTTTTTGTGGGGTCATCTTTTGGTGTCAGGCACCACTCGTGGACAAATGTCCACGGACGGTGCCTGACACCTTTTTTTTGCTTGGGGCGACTAGTCCGAGTCGCTAACGCCTTTGCCATTTAATGAAAAAGCAATGCGTTGATAAATGCCCCCGATTCGCTGATAAACTCGCAAATCCGCTGATATATTTGTATATTCGCTGATAAGTATACAAAATTCGCTGATAAAGGAATTGGATCCACTATTAATTATTAAATTCGATAAATATAAGTGATTTTATAGTAATTTTTCAAAAGATTCAACGGACAAGATTCCGTAAAAACGGAAAATTCCGCAATTACGGAATCTTAATCTAGTAAATATTCCGTAATCCCGGAAATCAGTTTGAGAGAAAGGGTTCTTTTATGTTATTAATAACATGATAAAGTGAGAAACCAAAGGAAATAAATTAAATTATTTAAAAATTTATAATTTTGGCACAAAACTTGCAAATATATAAACGAGCTTCAAATTGAAAACGCTTACCTAACAAGAGACAGAAGCTTATCTAAATTATCCAAAGGGGGATTTACATGCAATTATTTATTATTCTTTTGTCGCTTGGGCTATTAATGTTCGTTGCGTACCGTGGTTTCTCTGTCATTTTATTTGCTCCTCTATGCGCACTATTAGCCGTTTTACTTGTTGATCCAAGCCATGTTTTACCGTTTTTCTCCGGTGTATTTATGGAAAAAATGGTCGGATTCATTAAATCTTACTTTCCCGTCTTTTTATTAGGAGCAATTTTTGGAAAAGTAGTTGAAATGTCTGGCATCGCAGAATCAATTGCAAAAACAATTGTCCGTTGGGTCGGTGCGAAACGTGCCATGCTCACTATCATTTTGCTAGGTGCTATTTTAACCTATAGCGGCGTAAGCTTATTCGTAGCTGTATTTGCCATTTATCCATTTGCCGCTCAGATGTTTAGAGAAGCAAACATTCCAAAACGTTTGATTCCTGGAACCATCGCTCTCGGTGCTTTTACCTTCACAATGGATGCATTACCAGGTACACCACAAATCCAAAACGTTATCCCAATAAACTTCTTTAAAACAGATATCTACGCTGCACCAACATTGGGGATTATAGGTGCTATCTTTGTCTTAGGACTTGGTCTTCTCTATCTAGAAACTAGAAGAAAAAAAGCCGAAAAAGCTGGCGAAGGCTACTATGGCTTCGGCGCAGAAAATGCATCCGCTTTGGAACTGGCCAAATCAGAGGAAAAAGAAATGGTGCCTGATTTAACGTCTCAACATTCTGTTTTAAGACAAATCATGGCGTTTGTGCCTCTAGTGCTTGTTGGAGTGACAAATAAATTATTCATTACCTATATACCAAAATGGTATCCAAATGGGTTTGATTTTACTGCTATCGGCTTAAAAGCATATACGGTAGATGTACCAGCAGTTGCTGCTATTTGGGCGGTTGAGCTGGCGTTGGTAGTCGGGATTGTCACGTCGCTTGCCTTTGATTGGAAACGTGTAACCGTGAACTTTAAAGAAGGTTTAAACCTAAGTATTGCTGGAGCGTTGCTTGCGACCATGAATACCGGTGCAGAATACGGTTTTGGAGGGGTTATTTCATCTCTTCCAGGGTTTACGAAAATCAGTGATGCGATTTCTAGTACGTTTACCAACCCGCTTGTTAATGGTGCTGTAACAACAAGTTCCCTTGCTGGTATTACAGGATCGGCATCTGGAGGAATGGGAATTGCGCTAGGCGCCATGGCAGATAAATACAATCAAGCCATTGCTGCAGCGAATATCCCGCCTGAAGTTATGCACCGTGTGGTAGCGATGGCATCCGGTGGTATGGATACACTGCCGCACAATGGAGCGGTTATTACTCTGCTTGCAGTTACGGGCTTGACTCACAAGCAGTCATACCGTGACATTTTCGCTGTAACAGTGATTAAGACAGTAGCCGTATTCTTTGTCATTGCGATTTACTCTATGTTTAACATCATTTAATGATTCATAGTGTACTAGATTTAAAGGAGGATCTCGTATGAAACAGTCATTAGAAGGAAAAACAGCATTTATTACTGGATCTGCAAGTGGAATTGGATTAGAACTCGCAAAGACTTTTGCCCAGGAAGGCGCAAAGGTAGTTATTTCAGACTTAAACGCGGTCAAGAGCGAAGAAGTGGCCGCTGAGTTAAGAGAGCAAGGATTTGAAGCACTAGCTGCTCCCTGTGATGTAACAGATGAAGAAGCTTTTAAAAATAGCCTAGAGCTAGCCTACCAGACATTTGGAAGCCTTGATATTTTAGTCAATAATGCCGGAATGCAGTATGTGTCTCCAATAGAAGAGTTCCCAACTGAAAAATTCGAATTACTTGTCAAAATCATGTTAACGGCGCCATTTGTTGGCATCAAACATGTTTTTCCACTCATGAAAAAACAAGGTTTCGGAAGAGTCATCAATATGGCCTCCATTAATGGTGTCATCGGCTTTGCCGGGAAGGCTGCCTACAACAGTGCGAAACACGGGGTCATTGGTTTAACGAAGGTGGCAGCACTAGAAGGCGCAGCGGATGGGATTACAGTAAATGCATTATGTCCTGGCTACGTAGATACCCCACTAGTGAGAAACCAACTGGGGGATTTGGCGAAAACTAGGAATGTCAGCTTAGATCGTGTGCTAGAAGATGTAATTTACCCGCTTGTTCCGCAAAGAAGACTTCTGTCTGTTTCGGAAATTGCTGATTATGCTGTCTTTTTAGCAAGTGATAAAGGAAGAGGAATTACCGGTCAGGCAGTCATCCTGGATGGTGGCTATACAGCCCAATAAGGTATTAAAGGGGTCAGGAACCACATGTTTGTGGGGTCTGACCCCTTTGTCAGTATATTTGGTATAATTAATATATCTAGTGTGGTAAGGGTGGGAAAAGAATGTACCGAGGATTTGAGAATATCCCCTATAATTGGCATGAGCAAATTATTAATCTATTAGCGGAACGAATTGTAGTGGTCGATCGAGAGGGTATTATTCTTTATATTAATGAGGCTTATTGCGAGTTTTTGGGAACGACAGTGGAGGACGCCATTAACCGGCATGTGGAAGAGGTAATTGAAAATACCCGCATGCATATCGTTGCCAATACAGGACAAAAAGAGCTTGCTTCTCTACACCCCATCAATGGTAGTGAAATGATTGCTAACCGGTACCCTCTCATCGTGGATGGAGAAAGAGTTGGAGCCCTGGGGACCGTCATGTTCCGTACACCAGAGGAATGGCGGATGTATAAAACGAAAATACAAAGACTTGTAGAAGAACTGAAATATTATAAAACAAAAGTTGAAAAAGAATTGAAAAGTAAGTACCAATTCTCCGATTTAATTGGGGATAGCCCGGCTTTTTTAGCAGCGAAAAAACTAGCAGAAAGAATATCTGAGAGCAACTCATCGGTCTTATTGATAGGGGAATCTGGGACGGGTAAAGAGCTATTTGCCCACGCTATACATAATAATAGTATGCGAGAATCATTGCCTTTTGTTGCTATCAACTGCGCTTCAATCCCTGAGCATTTACTGGAATCTGAGTTGTTTGGGTATGAAGAAGGTGCCTTTACAGGAGCAAAAAAAGGGGGGAAGAAGGGACAGTTTGAAATTGCCAATAATGGGACCCTTTTTCTAGATGAAATTGGGGACATGCCCCTCTCGATGCAAAGCAAGCTTTTGCGAGTCTTACAGGAAAAAGAGGTGCAGCGTGTAGGAGCTCAAAATTCCATTCTTGTTGATGTTCGAATCATTGCGGCAACCCATCGGGATTTAGAGAAGCTGGTGGAGGAAGGGAAATTTCGTCAGGACTTATATTACCGATTGAATGTCATAAAAATTGAAATACCCCCTCTTAGAAAAAGAAAAGAGGATATCCCACCAATCTCCATCAATTTATTGAAAAAACTGGAGAAGAAATTTTATCGTAAAGGGATAGAGTTTTCCACTGAGGTAAAAGAAAGATTGATGCAGCATTTTTGGCCGGGAAACATTCGCGAGCTTGAGAATGTGTTGGAGCGAACAATCAATGTTCTAGATGGGAAAACTATTGAATTGGTTCACCTGCCATTATATTTACGTGATTTGGAACCGGAGAACCCCTCTGAAATTGGAGGCTGTACGGAAAGCAATCAGCCTTTGGGGGAAAATCCCATACCGGTTGTTCCTTTAAAAGAAACACTAGCTCAGGCAGAAAAGAAAGCCATTCTAAATGCGCTCGATGTAACCAACGGAAATAAGCAAGAAGCCGCCAAACTCCTGGAAATAGGGAAAACCAGCTTCTACGAAAAATGCAAAACATACGAGATAAAATAGTTGGGTGTCAGGCACCGCTAGTGGACAAATGTCCACGGACGGTGCCTGACACCTTTTTTTCGTAGATGGTATTTAATGTTCCGACTTTACATATGTATGTAATATCAAACGTTTGATAGCATTAAATTTTTGTGGTTCGTTCATTTGTAATTCCGACTTGACTCATTGGAATGTATGTGTTGGAAAAATTTACAAATATAAAGGAGGAGTAAAATGAACGCCCTTCTTATCATCGTTAATATCCTCGTTTTATTTGCGCTTATGTTTGGTTTGTTCATGATGCAAAAAAAACATGTCTCTTTTTCTAAACGTGTTTTTACAGCATTAGGCTTAGGTATTATTTTTGGTTTTATCATCCATCTGATTTATGGCACCACACATGAGGTGACGACAGGTTCGATTGATTGGTTCAACATTGTCGGGTATGGTTATGTAAAACTATTACAAATGGTAGTTATGCCCCTGGTTTTCATTAGTATCGTTGCCGCTTTTACTAGGTTGAAATTAACCAAAAATATTGGGAAGATTAGCTTTCTTGTGATTGGAATTTTGCTTGGTACGACAGCTATTTCTGCAGCCGTTGGTATTGGATCTGCCTTAGGGTTTGGCCTTGACGGGATTCAGTTAAACGAGGGTGATGCGGAGAAAGCTAGGAATTCTCAGCTTGAGGAAAGAGTAGCCGGAGTGGAAAACATGACACTTCCTCAGCAAATTATCGAGTTAATTCCGAGTAATCCATTTCAGGATTTAACAGGAGCACGACCAACTTCTACGATTGCCGTTGTTATCTTCTCTGTCTTTATTGGGATTGCTTATCTTGGAGTCAAACGGAAGGAATCTGAGCACGGCGAGTTTTTCGCTCGGATCATAGATACGGCGTATTCAATTGTCATGAGGGTAGTAACATTGATTCTTCGACTCACACCGTATGGCATTTTAGCAATTATTACAAGGGTAACCGCCACAAGTGATTATGAAGCTATTGCTAAATTAGGAAAGTTTGTCGTTGCTTCCTATGTGGCGCTAATCGTTATGTTTATTGTCCATTTATTACTGTTATCGTTTGTTAAACTAAACCCGAGGAATTATGTAAAAAAGGGACTTCCTACCTTAACCTTTGCCTTTACCTCACGTACAAGTGCGGGAACGTTACCAATGACGATCAAAACACAGACAAAAGACTTTGGAGTTTCTGAGGGGATAGCGAACTTTGCAGGGTCATTCGGACTTTCCATTGGTCAAAACGGCTGTGCGGGGATTTACCCAGCTATGCTAGCCGTTATGGTTGCCCCTGCAGCAGGGGTAGATCCAACCAGTCTCTCCTTTATTCTTACGCTCATTTTGGTCGTAGCAATTAGCTCCTTTGGTGTTGCTGGTGTAGGCGGCGGTGCTACCTTTGCAGCCCTCATCGTCCTTTCTATTATGAACCTGCCAATTGCTATTGTCGGTTTGCTCATCTCAGTAGAGCCACTTATTGACATGGGCCGGACAGCACTTAACGTGAGCGGAGCCATGACCGCAGGCGTACTAACAAGCAAAGCAACAGGCGAATTTGACCAAGAAACCTACCAACAACCAAACATCGTAGAAGCATAAAAATAAGAAGGTGTCAGGCACCACAAGTGTCCGTTGTGTGAGGACAAATGTACTTTCTTGGTGCCTGACACCGTAAATTGTATTTCTCAGATACATAGAATGCAAAAGGTGATAACTCCAGTTAGTGTTCCGAGGAGGGCACCAGCTAGTACGTCTGATGGGTAGTGCAGGCCTAGGTAAATTCTTGATAGGCCTACGGAGATCGCTAGAGGTATTAAGAAAAACGACAGGTGCGGAACATATAGGATGTAGGGAATTACAACGGAAAAGATGGCTGTTGTATGCCCCGAAGGAAAAGAAGGATCTCGTAATGGATTTTCATGAGTTTTTGTTTTTTCAATCTTTACATAGGGTCTTCTACGAGGAAGCACCTCTTTCAAAATATGGACAGGTATATGACTTGCTGATAAAGCGAGTGCGCTGCTAATAGCGGTTAGTTTAGCCGCCCCTGAAGATAAGAGAATGAGAATTAACGTTGAAGCAATTGTAAGATCTGCTCCTCCTAAACGTGTAATCAAGCGAAAAAAGAGATTTAATAGCTTTTTATCAAAATGGTTATTAACCTTCTGCAGCACTCGACAATCAAAGCCATAAAAGAATTCCAGTAGTTCTCTAGTCATTTTTCCGCCCCCTTTTACTTTATTGTATTAAAAATAAAGAGGGGTTTTCTTAACCTCATGTTAAGAGCGTGTAAAGATTTACAAAAAAAAAATTCGGTTAAAGAGTAATGTTGTGAACGGTTCGTAGAAAGGGTCTACGTGCCCCAACTGGTAAAAGGAAAGGGGAACCTGTAACGTAGGAAGGGTCTAAGTGACCGAACCGGATAAAAGAAAGGGAAAAAGGTAACGTAGAAAGGGTCTACGTGCCCCAACTGGTAAAAAGAAAGGGTAACCGGTAACGTAGAAGGGGTCTACGTGACCGAACCGGTAAAAAGTAAGCCGAATCGGTCACGTATGAATAGTTTATGTGCCGGAAACAAAACTATTGTTCAAAAAAGCCTAAGGCATATTTAATGCCTTCCTCAACTTCGTTTGTTTCGTATCCTTGTAAATCCTCATGAGTAATTTCTAATTTGGTTCTCGATAAAGAATACCCACTATCTAAGTTAATATCGAGCAGTACCTCATAACCCGCTGCCGTTGATGTAATATCAATAATGTCATAATCACGAATGGCGGTTCCTGTTTCGTATTCCAATGGCTCTAGTTGTGACATTACATATACCTCCTATGTTGGTCGTGTCGTTCATTATCTTTTCCAACATAGTGAGTAATCATCAACAATTCTAAAGAAAATAATTAGTTTGAATCCACACATAAGGAAAGAGACTACTTATCGGAAGATTGATCTGCATTTTTTGTATCAGCTGCTCGTTTAACCCCTTTGCTTACATAGGGCTTCGCACTTTTTGCTTTATTCGCGCCAGCCTGCCAACGGTTCCAGCCTTTCTTACCGGTGCCTCTTCCCGTTCCACTTTTTGCTTTTGCTTTACTCATATATAAACCACTCCATTATTTTATAAAATTAAATACAAGTCGTGGGTTAGTTTAACACAATTCTCTGTGAATACATAATTACACTGTAATTAAAGGGTTTATTGAGAAAATGTTGAATAGTAATACTGTATTATTTTTCCAAGTAAAGGGGTGTAGAATTGAAAACTAATAATCAAACATTATATGTAATAGATCAGAAAGAAGGATTGGGATTAGAATTCAGCAAATTGGTTTCGATGATGGAATACACAAGGCAAACCACTTTAGATGAAGTAAAAGACTTAACGGTAGAAGACTTAGATTTTCTCTTTGACGAAGAAGCTAATTCAATTGGGATGCTATTAGCACACATGGCTTCGGTTGAAAAAACGTATCAAATAGTAACTTTTGAAAATCGTGACCTAACAGATGAAGAGGAGAAAGCACTAAATCCTGCTTTAGATTTAGGAAAGAACGCAAGAGAGCAGATTAAAGGGAACACACTTGAATATTATAAAGAGAAATTAGACCTAGTAAGAAGGGAGACGATTGAAACGTTTAAAACGCTGCCAGACGAATGGTTATTTGAGCAAGCTCCGTTTTGGTGGGACCGTCCCGCTAATAATTACTTTAAATGGTTTCATGTGTTTGAAGATGAGTTGAGCCATAGAGGTCAAATACGCTTGATTAAAAAAATGATTCGTAAGCAAAAAGAATCAATGATCTAGAAGTGGCCCAAGACTAGCCATTCGCGGGACTCCAATACTTTATAAAAAGGCTGTGAAAGTCTATGTGTTTAATATTATTCGCCTACAAAGTCCATCCAAAATATAAACTCATCGTAGCTGCCAACCGTGATGAATTTTATCAACGTCCCACAGCTCCGATTCATTATTGGGAGGATAATCCGGCTATCCTTGCAGGTCGTGATTTGGAGAAGATGGGTACGTGGATGGGGGTTACCTCGGCAGGAAGGTTTGCGGCGTTAACCAATTATCGCAACCCAAAGGAAGTAACCACAGGTAAGCAATCCCGTGGGGAGTTAGTGGAAGATGCTTTAAATTTCGAAGGGGATATGAAGAAGTACATGCAGGGGTTGGTTAGTCGGAATCAGCAGTATCCAGGCTATAATTTATTAGCGGGTGATACGAAAGAGCTCTATTATTATTCGAATATTGGACAGCAGCTCCAAAAATTGGAGCCTGGTATCTATGGTGTTAGCAATCATTTATTAAATACTGAATGGCCAAAGGTGAAGAGTGGAAAGGATGGCTTGTCGCAAATCATCCATGGGGAATCGGAGAATCTTGTAGAAAAGCTAATGATTCTGTTGCAAAATACGGACCCTGCCCCGGACGAGCAGCTTCCTACAACGGGTGTTTCGTTAGAGTGGGAAAGAATGCTTTCACCTCTGTTTATTGAAAGTGATCATTATGGAACTAGGAGTTCAACGGTATTGTTAATGTCCGAAGAGGACTTGGAATACGTGGAAAGAGTTTTTTCTAATGGAGAGGAAAGTGAAAGGCAATTTAGGATTGAATTTTGAAAACTAATCAAACGTTTGATTGAAACTTGTCTATACAAAAGGCGACATTTAAAAAACTAATCAAACGTTTGATTAAAACTTGTCTATACAAAAGGCCGACTTTTGAAAAACTAATCAAACGTTTGATTAAAACTTGTCTATACAAAAGGCCGACTTTTGAAAAACTAATCAAACGTTTGATTAAAGATGTCTATACAGAAGAAAGACATTTGAAAAACTAATCAAACGTTTGATTAAAGATTGTCTATACAGAAGAAAGACATTTGAAAAACTAATCAAACGTTTGATTAAAAGTTGTCTATACAGGAGGACCATTTTTAAAAAAAACAAATAGGGTCGATTTAGCTCAGAACTCTTTTTTTTCTTCGGAAGGTAAAAAATAAAATGCAACCAAGAAGGAGTACAAAGAGTAAATAGAGACTATATCTAGAAAAGTACGAGCCGACATGAATCCAATTTTCTCCTAGCACTCTTCCAAGTGTAATAAAGGTAAAACACCAGGTCATGGCACCGAAATAGGCAAATAGGGCAAACTTCTTATAAGAATAATTATTTATTCCAGCAAGATAGGCCGTCACATGCCTTACACCAGGAATAAAGTAGCCGATGATCAGCAGAAAGGGTCCAAACTTCATAAATAATTTCCTTGTTTTATTCACTCTTTCTTCCGTTATATGAAACTTTGGTCCAAACCTTTGTAAGAATGGGAGACCTAATTTAATCCCTAAAAGATAACTTAGCGTAATCCCGCCGAATGCACCGATAAAAGCACATAAAAGGGAGGGGAAATAAGACATTTTCTCCTGAAAAACATTATAGCCAACGTAAGTAAGCAGAACTTCATCCGGTATGGGTAGTCCTACAATCCCACCAATTAAGGCAATAATGATACCAAAATATCCATAATGTTCAATGAGATGATTCAAAGACTGCACTATTACACTTCCCTATTAATTGTCTGCGACAGAATATTTACATACTTATTAAAATACACTTTCCTCCATTATTTTTCACCAATATTAAAAAATAATGTAAGAAAAGCTTATAGGTTAACAATAACTTAATGAAGGAGAAGTAAGAAAGATATGATAGAAAAATTTCATAGCAAACACTTTACACTCGAAAAAGTCCGTGACGGAATATATGCGGCCATCGCAAAAGAGGGCGGCGGTGCAGTCGGTAACGCTGGGTTCGTAGATTTAGGAAGTCAGACCCTTGTGTTTGATACCTTTAATACCCAACAAGCGGCGGAAGACTTAAACAGGATGGCTATTCAAGTAACGAAGCGGCCCGTCAGATGGGTAGTTAATAGTCATTGGCATGGAGACCATATCCGAGGGAATCAGGTTTTCAAGGAAAGTACGATCGTTTCAAGTCAAACCACCTTTGAAAAAATGAAGGAATTCCATCCTGCCCGGATTGAAAAGCAGAAGGGCGATGTCCAAGGGTTGAATAATTACATCGAGTCACTAAAGCAGAAAATCAGCGAGAGATATGATGAAAAGGTGCAACAGCAGATTCATTTCTTGAGCGAAATGGAACTTTCTCTGCCAACATTAGAGTTAGTATTACCTCAACAAACCTTTTCAAATGAAATGATGTTTCAAGGGAGCAAAAGGAGCGCGCAACTATTTACATTGGGTGGCGGGCATTCCTACTGTGATGCCGTTTTGTATATTCCAGAGGACAAAGTCGCTTTCATGGGGGATCTATTATTCGTGGGGACACCCCCTACTTTTTTTGATGAATCGAATCCTGAGAACTGGATCCAGATTTTAAGACAGATTGAGGAGATGGATATAGCAACAGCCATACCTGGACATGGACCAGTGGGAACAAAAGGGGATATTCAACAGGTTATCGAATATATTAAGAAACGATAGTTTTAATGATGCAAAGTGGGGATGAGAGTTATGTTGGAGTGGTTGAATACGAATCTAAGTATAGCGACCGTTATATGGTTATTTCCTCTAGCCTTCCTACTGCATGATTTTGAAGAAATCATCTTTGTAGAAGCATGGTTTGAGAAAAAATATGTAAAAGTATTTGGTCGAGTACCAAGAAGGGCTAGAGGCTTTTTTGAAGAATTTTCGCATACAACTGCAGCTAAATTCTCTATCCCTGTTGTCATGCAACTAATAATGTATATCATTGCAGCCTATTTAGCAGTTGAACAGCAAACATTTGCTTTCTTAGTTGGATTCAATGTTATCTTATTTTTGCATGTCTTCACTCACATTGGGCAGTCCCTTTATTTTCGAACCTATGCATTAGGTGTAGGAACGGCTGTCTTAATAATCATTCCGTATACTCTATATCTATTTTATCGGCTTTTACAAGCACGAGTTATTGGTTTTAGGGATATCTTTACCAATGCTCCATACGGCTTGTTGACGATTATAGTCGTGTTAATCGGGCACAAAGTAGCTTCTAAAATCCTTCCTTCTAGAAAATGATAAGGTCTTGAGAAATATGAATTTAATAGTTTGTTTCTTAGTAGAATCTACAAATAGATTAAAATTGTTTTAGGCAAAGAGCGTGGTTCAGTTTTAATGCAGGTGGTATTAGGACTAAGGTAATAAAAAAGAAAAATCCGTCTGAAAACTGGGTGCATTCGACTGGATTAGGAGGAATAAAGTGAAGCTCAGTCAGAAGATAAGGGAACTT